>NZ_JBDVLG010000067.1:0-4839 GCF_039970775.1 Roseobacter sp. | reverse complement strand
GCTGGGGGGGTACGTGGGTCGGGGCGCCTATGTGGATCATGCGTTTAACACCACCGATGTGTGTTTGGTTCTGGACACGGCACGTATGAATGACCAGCAGGCGCGGCTGTACCGCGATCGCAGCGCATGAGCGATACGTGGTTTGGGAATGACCCGCCGCCGCGCCGACGTCTGACGTTTTGGGGGGGTGTTTGTGTCGTGCTGCGGGCCATACCGCTGGCGATTTTGGTGTTTGGCGGGTTGGCGGTTTTGCTGGCGGTGCGTTTGGTTGAACGGCCTTTGTGCGGGTTGGCGCGCCCGGTCACGCCTTTTATCACCGTATTTGTGTGCCGTGTCGCGCTGTGGATTATTGGGCTGCGATTGGCGGTGCAGGGCACGCCGTTAAACGGGCAGGGGGCGGCTGTGGCAAACCATTCCAGCTGGCTGGATATCTTTGTGCTAAATGCGTCCAAACGGGTGTATTTTGTATCCAAATCCGAAGTGGCCGGGTGGCCGGGAATAGGATGGCTGGCGCGCGCCACGGGAACCGTTTTCATAAGACGCACCCGCACGCAGGCCGCCGCACAAGCTGCGGTGTTTCGCACCCGGCTCAGAGCCGGGCACCGGTTGTTGTTTTTCCCCGAAGGCACCAGCAGCGATGGCGGCCGGGTGTTGCCCTTCAAGACCACGTTATTTGCGGCGTTTTTCGCAGAGGGTCTGCGCGAGACCCTAGAGGTACAGCCCGTAACAGTGGTGTATCACGCCCCGGCGCACGCAGATCCCAGAGTGTACGGTTGGTGGGGGGATATGGATTTTGGCAGCCATTTGTTGGCGACGTTGGCCAATACGCGGCGTGGTCGGGTACAGGTGATTTATCATCCGCCGCTCAAGGTTGCGGCGTTTGACAACCGCAAGGCGCTGGCCGCCGCCTGCGAGGCGCGGGTCCGCGAGGGGGTCGTGCAGGCGGGCAGGGCGCACGCACCCGGCCCGCGTGTGTCAGTGAAAGAACGCTGAATCGGGGACGAAATCCAGACTGTCGCTATCTGGGCCCCATTCCATCATCAGACATGCCGTGCCTTTGCGCTGAAAATACGTGGCGTCCAGCGGGTAATACCCGGCCTTGGGCACGTCCACTTCGATTTCGCCGGCATAGCCGCATGCGTGGACTTCGTCGTAATCGCCGACAATCTGGCCACCAATGGTGATTTCAAACCCGTCGTTGTTGAGGAAATCGAGCACATACGTGCCAGCGGCGTCAAATTTGATATAGCCGGTGATCGCCGCCGCGACTTTGGTGGCTTTGCCCGCCGTTAAAACGGGATCCCCCTCGTTGGTGTCGTCATAGGACAGCCCCACCAACGGCGTGCCAGCGACCGGTTTGCGTTTGAGCGCATTGCGCGCGTCCTTGACTGTGCGCACATCGCCCGGAAACGCGTAGGTCACCGCAAGCCCCGGCGTCAGGGCGCTGGCATTGGGTTGCGGGTCTGCGGGTTGCAGCGCAACAGGGTTGGCAAAGCCCACAGCAGGCAAAAGAAAGGCCGCCGCCACGGCGGCCGATTTGAAGAAAAACGTCATGTGTACTCCCGGTCTTCGTTCGTTGGATCATTCGGCGCTCTCTGGGGCCGTTGGGGGGGATATTAAAATGGGATTGGTCGCGCTGACAAGGCAGCACCTTTGTGGCAAGGGTCTTGCAGAGACATAGGTGTGAAATTGGCCTCTTGTGATCCGAGCGCGGTTGGGCTAAAGCGCGGGCACTGAAACCCGCAGGCGGGGTTGGGCTGCACAGGGGAGACATCTTTGTCGGTCCGCCGGTTGGCTTTCTGGACTTTATGTTCAGCGTCATGCCCCCGCCGAGGATAAAACCGGAAAGGTAGACTAACATGGCTCTTCCAGAGTTCTCCATGCGCCAACTGCTTGAAGCAGGCGTACACTTCGGCCACCAAACGCAGCGTTGGAACCCACGTATGGGTCCGTTCATTTACGGCGCGCGCAATGGCATCCACATCATGGATCTGACGCAGACTGTCCCAATGTTGGACTCGGCGCTGCAAGCGATCCGTGACACCGTCGCCAAAGGCGGCAGCATTCTTTTCGTCGGCACCAAGCGTCAGGCTCAACAGCCCATCGCAGACGCCGCAGAGAAATGCGCGCAGTACTACATGAACCACCGCTGGCTGGGTGGCACGCTGACCAACTGGCAGACCGTGTCGCAGTCGATCAACCGTCTCAAGGCGATTGACGAGCAGTCCGAGAACGGGTTCGAAGGCCTCACCAAGAAAGAGCGTCTGGGCATGGAACGTGACCAAGGCAAGCTCGAAGCCTCCTTGGGTGGTATCCGTGAAATGGGCGGTCGCCCTGATCTGATTTTCGTCATCGACGTGAAAAAAGAAGCATTGGCCATCGCCGAAGCCAACAAGCTGGGCATTCCGGTTGTGGCTGTGGTTGACACCAACTGCCCACCAGATGGCATTGATTATATCATCCCTGGCAACGACGATGCGGCCCGTGCGATTTCGCTGTATTGCGATCTGGCAGCGCGCGCAGCTCTCGACGGCATGTCTGCACAACTGGGTGCGGCTGGCGTTGACATCGGTGCGATGGAAGAAGCGCCTGTAGAAGAAGCTGTTGCCGAAGACGCACCAGCTGCTGAAGCGCAGGCCTAAGCCGGATATATGGGGCAGGGCGACCTGCCCCCACTTACTCAGTTTCCAAAAGGAGAACCTCAGATGGCGATTACAGCATCTATGGTCAAAGAACTGCGCGACAGTACGGGCGCAGGCATGATGGACGCGAAAAAAGCGCTGACCGAAACTGCGGGCGACATGGAAGCGGCCTTGGATTGGCTTCGCACCAAAGGTCTTGCAAAAGCAGCCAAAAAATCGGGCCGTACGGCGGCCGAAGGTTTGGTGGCTGTTAAGGTCAACGGCGGTCACGGTGTGGCGGTCGAAGTGAACTCGGAAACCGATTTTGTCGGCAAAAACGCCGAGTTCCAAGAGATGGTCTCTGGTATCGCGGGCGTTGCGTTGACGGTATCTGACGTCGATGCGTTGAACGCAGCTGACATGGGCGGCAAATCCGTTGCGACCGTCGTGACCGACAAAATCGCGACCATCGGCGAGAACATGTCGGTGCGCCGTCTGTCCACGATTGATGGCGACACGGTTGTGTCTTACGTGCACAACGCCGCCGCACCTGGTATGGGTAAAATCGGCGTTTTGGTTGCCTTGACCGGCGGCGACGAAGCGTTTGGCAAACAGGTTGCGATGCACATTGCCGCCGTAAACCCCGCGTCTTTGTCCGAAGACGATCTGGACGCGGCCGTTGTCGAAAAAGAAAAGCAAGTGCAGATGGATATTGCCCGCGAAAGCGGCAAGCCTGAGGCCGTGATCGAAAAGATGATCGTCGGACGTATGAAAAAATACATGTCCGAAGTTACGCTTTTGAACCAGTCTTTTGTTGTTAATCCTGACCTGACGGTTGGCGATGCGGCAAAAGAAGCGGGCGCTACTATCAGTGGTTTCGTGCGTTTGGAAGTGGGCGAAGGCATCGAAGTGGTCAAAGAAGATTTCGCCGCAGAAGTGGCCAAAGCTGCTAAAGGCTGATCCACCGATCATATTTTACGAAAGAGGGCGCAGTGATGCGCCCTTTTTTGTGTTTATGTATGTGACACACGGTCGTCCACATCCACAGTGATACTGTGATCGGTGTCGATCAGACAATTCGTCGAATGCGCGAACAAAGCCGGGCTTTTACTTTGCGCCGTCCATTGGCTTGTCCAGTCACTCGGTTTGCTAGAGTTTTTCTGTTGGACATGAGCACTGATCAAACTGGCGTCCGCCAACCAACTCTTCGGCCATACATCACCGCACCCTCATCTCGAACACGTGGTAGAATATGTGCTCTCGCGGAACCGACCATGCCAATTTGGCCATGTGTGATAATCCACAGATGATCATTGCCGGTGCAGTATTATATGGTTTATCGATGCCCCATGCCGCCGCGGGGCCTCCGTAAAAACAGCCACGTGCGAAGACATCTAGAGTAATCGTTTCTTGTGGTGCTGCGAGAAGTTGTTGTGCACGACAAACACAGTGTTTTCTGAGACGAAACAACATTGGGACATTCACAAAGTGACTTGCGGCCGCAGCTGTTGCGGTTGACTGCGGCGAGCCCGACCAACCCTTATGAAATCGCCGCCCGTGCGTTTAAGACAGAGATCGAAGCCGCGTTGCCCGGTCGCGTCGAAGTCGCGTTGTCTCCAAATCGCCGGCTTGGCGTCGATAAGGAAATCCTAGCAGGTTTGCAGTTTGGCATGATTGACACATGCGGATCAACTGCCCCTGTATCGTCAGGCTCAGATTTACGGCCGCCAAGGGGTCGATCTGGACCGGTCGACCCCCGCAGAATGGGGTGAAGGGTGCCTTGAGTTTGATCGAGTGGATCAAGCCAGCCTTGAACGGGCAGAGCCATATCTGGAAAGCCGCCTATGAACTGCGGCCCGTCTTTGATGCGTTGACCGACGATCTGAACGGGTATTCGGAGTTGTTCATGCCCTCTCGACAGCATCCTGTGTGGATGGTTCCTACTTTGTAACGCATATTTTGTATTGGCACGTTTATCAGAAGCAATGTTGTGTCGGGCTTCTTTGCGCGGCACATTGGATCTGTCGGGGTTTGATGCCGCTCTTTTGATAGCATTCACTGCAACAAAGGAGATGGACTATGGGACTGAAACGGGCGGGCGAATTTCGCCAAGATGCGGTACGTATAGCACTGAGCAGTGGGCTGAGACGATAGCAAGCAGCTGACGATCCTTTGTCTGGCAGGGTATTGCGCAGCAATGTCCCGAGAAGGTGGGTAT
>NZ_JBDVLG010000066.1:0-22516 GCF_039970775.1 Roseobacter sp. | reverse complement strand
ACCCTACGGAACCACACCACAACAAAACACCACATCTTGCGGTCCAAATCACCAAACACCCTAAACAATCCAAAGACTCGCAAAACAACACTCACACACAAACAAAATGCCGACTCAAAACATACAATAAGATTCGGGAATGTAGGATGTACCGTGATCGCCGTTCAGGGATTTGATGATTTTATGGTGGTGATCGCCAAGACCGCGCTTAGGCGCGCCTCAACAGGGTTGTCACTTGGTATCGCCCTCGGGCACGGTAAACAGCGCCATGTCGATTGCCTGCATGAGGCTGTGCTTTCGCTTCTTGTCCAGACGCTCGACCGACAGCTGGTTGACGAGCGCTTCACTCGCAAGAACCTTGCCGTATGCTTCACGCACCTGCCTCAGGTGCTGCTCTTTCTCAGCCATTATAAGGGCCAGCTTCATATTCAACGACACCCGCGCACGCCCAAGCCACGACTTCCAAATCACGTCGGCGCCGATTGCTCTCATGTTTGGGTCGTTCGTCGCATTTGCGGCCGCTTCACGCTCGCCAAGCTTGACGAGCTCGGCGCGCACGACATTTTCTCTGGCCAACAACTTTTGAAAGCGCTGCTGCCGTGCTTGATACTTGGCATCAGCCAAAGTGTGGAGTGTGCGGACATCTTCTAACTTCACAATACACTCCCTTTAGCACGCCGGCGCATCGTTTCGGCAAAACGTATCGCAGCAGCCACTGCCTTAAAGTGATCCGGAGCAATCTGGTCTCCAATTTCAGTTGTGGCGTGAAGGGCGCGCGCCGTAGGCGGGTCGCTGTGGATTGGGATACTGTTCTCATGCGCAAGCTCGCGGATACGATGCGCAACCTCATCGACACCCTTAGCTACGCATATAGGTGCCTGCCCCGGTTTCCGTTCCCACTTCAATGCAACCGCGTAATGTGTCGGGTTCACAATAATGACGTCCGCCTTCGGTACGTCGGCCATCATCTGCGCGCCCGCGATGGCCTGAGCGCGTTGACGGCGCTCTTGCTTCATGTGCGGGTCGCCTTCGTTGTTCTTGGTCTCGTCGGTGATTTCTTTTCGCGACATCATGTTTTTGCGCAGGTGCTCAAAGTACTGCCATAGGAAATCGATACCACCTATGACGCTAGAGATGATCACCGCCACCAGCAGGAACGACAAAACGATCTCTGCCAGCAGCGCGATAACGATGCGCGGATTCGTTTGAAGCACTGCGACCATGTCATCCAGATGGATATTGATAAAAAGCGCCAAGCAACCCGAATAGATCAACAGCTTCGTAAAACTGACGGCAAACTGAAACAGGCCCTTTCGCCCGAATTTGTTCTTTGCGTTTGAAATGACCGAGATCTTGTTCAGCTTTGGTGCGATCTTTGTCGGCGCAAACACAATGCCCTTAGTGGCAAAAAGGCAACCCAGCACGGCGAGGGCAGGCAGAGCAAAAATCGGCAACAGACCGCTGCCAACGCTGCGCATAATGCCTTGTGTTGGCGCGGCAGCCGCCCCGTTGAAAAAAAGCGGGGCCAATTGCGCGGATTGATCGATCAGGACCATCATTGTGGTACCCAACTCAATCAGGCCACCACCCCCTGCAGCGATGAATGCCAGCAACAACCCCGCATAGGCACAAGCCGTCAGGATCTCTGTTGATCGGGCGAATTCACCTTTCTTACGTGCATCCAGCAACTTTTGAGGCGTGGCCTCATAGGTCTTGTCACTCTGCTCTGTGTCGTCGCTCACGGGACAGGACCAAATGGATTTGCCAGGAAACCGTCCATCGCGCGCACCCAGATCGACAAAATGAGCGGCGCAGACATCAACAGCAAAAATAACCCGCCTGCGGTGATAACGGGCGCACCGACGAAGGCGACCATCAACTGCGGCATTGCTTTATTGATGACGCCCAACGCGACATTATAGAGGACCGATAGGATAATGAACGGCCCCGCCAGCGTAAACGCGAGCGTGAATGCCCTAGCCACTTGTGAGACACCCCAGTCGGACAGAACGGTCGCTGCAGTAAAGTGTCCCATTGGCATAAAGTCATACGACAGGATGATCAATTCGGCTGCCTTTACATGCAACCCTGTCATCACAGCCAACGCCAAACCACCTACGATAAGAATGTACCCCATAGCTGGCATCGGATCGACGCCAGACCCCCCAAACACTTGAGAAAGCGATGTTGCATTCGCTGCTATTGTACCGGCCGTTTGCAAAGCTAACACAAACAAACGAATACCAATCCCCAACGCGAGCCCAGACAGCACTTCGGTCACGACCAAGAACGCCATATCTCCCAATGTTTCCGAAAGCGGTATCGGCGCTATTGCGGGAGCTACAATCAACATGAAGGCCAGCGCCAAAACGAGCTTGATGCGCGCAGGCACCGATTGCTCGCCAAAAGCAGGCAACATCGAAGCGATCGCCGCAACTCTTACAAAAACAACAAACCCATGCCAAAGGGGGTCATCTAGTAGAGGCAGTAATTCGGCCAATGCCATCATGCGGCAACAACACCAACGAGAGACGGTCGCGCGTCCAGCCCAATTTCCTCAAAGGACAGGACTGGATTATTGATGCCCTTCGCACGCATCACAGTTCTAAGGAAGCGTCTCCGACGTGTATTTGTGACAATAGCGGCATTGATACCAGTCTCGCTCACAGATTGCAGTTTCTCTGAGACATTCTCTGCCAATTGATTGAAAATATCCGGCGGCAGCGCGATATCGAGGCCTCTGTCCGCTTCGACTTGATAGGTCGCAAACGTGTCTTCCCATTCAGGAGCCAGCTGAATAAGCGGCAAGGTCCCATCATCGCGCTTCATATCGGCTATGAGCTGGAAACCAAGTCGTTGCCTTACATGTTCGCAGATCGCTTCTGGTTGCGTATTTTGCCCGCGTGCTTCTGAGATTGCCTCCAGAATTAGCGGCAAATTTCGTATGGAAACTTGCTCATCAAGCAACAGACGCAGCACAGCGTGCAGCATATCAACCGGCACTTTGTCTGGAATCATCTCATCGAGCAATTTTCTATTCGCTTCTGCCCGCATCGGGTCAGAAACATTTACCATTTCCTGCAGTAGACGTCTGAGAGATTTTAACGACAACAACCGGCTAAAGTTCCGCTTTACAGTCTCCAGTAAATGGGTGGCCAAAATTTCAGCGGGTGTCACCAACGTTAAGCCGTCCAATGAAGCTTGTTCTTGATCTCGAGCGCTAATCCATCGTGCCGGCGCCCCGTAGACCGGTTCAGTAGTGTCATTCCCACTGGGGACTTCTGTCGCATTTTCAGGGATAAGCGCCAGTATCCGGTCCGGACTAAGTTCTGCACTTGCTTGCTCCACACCCTGGATTCGCAAAACGTACGTCCCGGGTGCAATGGCCGCGTTATCTGTGAGCCTCACCTCTGGCAAAATTAATCCATACACAGAAGCAACATGGGTCCGCATGTTGGAAATACGCGCATCCAAGCCGGTGCCAGGATCCAGCACCATATTTACGAGATCCGGTGCGAACTCGACATGGATGTCGTCAAGCTCGAGGATATCCCCAAGCGGCTTCTCTTTTGGCAACTCGGCTTCAACCTTCTCCAGGTCAGTCCCGGTGGTTTGGGACTTTGCCTTGCGTTGCAACCGATACGCCGCCACGCCCAACATGGCACCACCGGCAATGAATGGCGCAAAAGGCAAGCCCGGGAACAGCGCAAAAAGAACCATCAATCCAGCAACAGTACCTATCGCCGCCGGGTGCTTACCCAACTGGGCAAACACTGCCAGATCGGTTGAGCCTTGTGCACCGCCCCGTGCCAACAAAAGGGCCGAAGCGATAGAAATAACAACCGCTGGAATTTGGGAAACCAAACCATCCCCGACGGTCAAAATAGCTTATGTTTCAAACGCTTGGCCGAGAGGCATGCCGTGCACGGCGATCCCCATAACCAAACCAGCAACCAAGTTGAGAAGAGTGATAAGTAGCCCCGCAACAGCGTCGCCTTTTACAAACTTTGACGCACCGTCGAGCGATCCAAAGAAAGTCGTCTCTTGCTGTTCTCTTTCACGCCGCTCTCGCGCTTCGGAATGAGTGATTGCCCCAGCAGCCATATCGCTGTCGATGGCCATTTGCTTGCCTGGCATTCCATCCAGCGCAAATCGCGCACCAACCTCTGCCATCCGCGTCGCACCTTTAGTGATAACCATAAAGTTAACGATCAATAATACGCAGAAAACTACAAGTCCGAGAAATACGCTCCCTCCCATAACAAATTGGGCAAACCCCTCGATGACATCGCCGGCGGCATCGGTGCCTGTATGCCCTTGGCCAATAATCAATTTTGTGGACGAAACATTAAGCGATAACCGCAACATCAAAGAAGCAAGAAGAATTGTCGGGAATGCCGAAAAATCAAGAGGTCGTTCGATAAATAGCGTGACAGTGAAGATCAAAATAGCCAACGCGAAAGAGGCAGCCAAGCCGACGTCCAATACCCACGCAGGCATCGGTAAAATCATCATGACTATCACCGCCATCAACGCAACCGCCAACATGATTGTCGGATTGAACAAGGCTTTCACAGTAAAGTTTTGCACGTCATATTTCTCCAAATCTAACGAGAACTAAACTACTCAAGCCTACTTTGTTAATTTTCAATAAAATCTCCATCAAACGCTTCACGCGCAATTTTCGTTGCGGTGCAAAGTGACGACATTCACCACCTAAATCCTCCGCACGCTTCATTTCTGACCTTAGCAAAAGAAAATACCTCCGCGGACATTCGAACCACCTATTTAGCAGACTAATCAAAATTCTCTCAAATAATTCAATTTTGTTACCCAATCTCGCCACTTTGCGTGAAATTAAAAATTGAACAAAAAAGGCTATATTGGTGGAAAATAACTTAAGAGCACTAAATTCAGAACCGAACCACGTAAAGAACCCCATCGCCAAGGCTTTCAAAACAATTAATCATAAATTTAAAACCGCCAAAACACACCAATTTTTCGCATTTCGCCTACTATTGACCCAGAGTAAAATGGCACAATATTTGAATGTAAGGATCAAAAGAAACGGCAAAAATAAGTACAATTTTAGATCCCCATTTTAATACATTTCACGACTCTAACATATCCACACCCTTGGTAAATTATCAGATAACTTATCTCATTTTAGCAGCCTAACACTTTGTTAGGGAACGACAGTTACACCACTTAATATACTTCCCAGAGCCGCTCTTGCCTCGGAACTTTCTTGGATCGCAGTATCTAGAAACTGCAGCATCCCAATCTCGTTCTCCACCCTATCAATAGGCTCTCCAACAAGGGAAATTGCCTGCCCAAGAACGGGTGTATTTAGAGGAAGCAGATCCACCCAATCATTCGATAACCACGCAGATCTAATGGTCTCTTCTCTCGCTTCTTCAGACTTAAAGATATCAAACGCAGTCTCATTTTCTCCCAGTTGAAGTAAAGCCAATCCTCGAAGCCGTTTTACATTCTCGCCCTTCATACTACTTAAAACGAGCAACGCATCGTTGGGCCGCGACACATTTAGCAATGCTTCAGCGTAAATCAAAGCATGAGGAAGACTAATATCATCAGGCGCGGTATCGCCTGAAATCAACTCAATAGATTCCTCGGGAAACCCCAACTTGAGCAACCGGGAAGCAACGATTTCAATCGCTTTTGGGTCAATTTCTAAGCTGTTTTCTGGATGATGTGAGAAGTAACCTTCAAGAAAGCTAATATCATCAGCTTCGGTACCTAGCGCAGAGAAAACAATTGACTGTAGCTGCATCAAAAATACAGGGTCATTGATGACCCGCTTGTCTCCAAGAGCATCGAATGCTTTAGAAAATTGATCCGAATACGACGAGGCTATAACATGAGACCTCAAAAGATCACGCGCAAGGGGCCCTTCACGTCTTTCGAAAGCGTATGTTTCTACCAGCAACGATATGTCCGGTGGGATTTTCTGGGCCTTTGACAGCTGCGTCTCAACGTATGCGATTATCGCCTCCGGAGTCTCTGCTACGTTATCTTGGAGCACGTTCTCTAGTCGATCCTGAGCATTTTCTATGCTGCCCAGTTGTTTTTCGATTTCAGCCTCGGCAAGAGCTACGTTTGCAACAGCATTGTTTTGTTTAAAATCGACATTTCTCAAGGCAATCGCAGCAGATTCTAGATGCCCTGCGTCAGCGAATCTTCGACTTAGAGCAGGCGCCAAAATCAATTTTAAATTGTCAGGGAGATTTGCCAGCGCACGCAGTGCCGCATTTTCATTCACCACCTGATCCGGCGGCAATCTTTGCGCCGCCATCGCACTCCACAGAGCAAGTTCAGAGTCGCAATCTAGAAATCGGTGAACAAATCGGGGGTTTCGCGTGTACCCGTATTCTAAAATATCCGAGATATCCAGAAGCGCAGGGTTTCGTGCGACCAACTCGTCTGCCATTAAAAGTACTTGCTTTGCCTCTGCACCATAACCGAAATGAATATAAAGCTGTGCGAGCTCTTTTGCTACATTTAAATTTAAACCATCAATGTCGGAGAAAAGTTGAGATCGGAGATCTCCCAGCTGAACGGATAGCGGCTCATCGCGACCCCAACTAGACACCGAAACTTGCTCAGACCCGGCACAAACTGCACCAGACATCATCAAGTCGACAGTTCCTGGTAGCAAAGGTTTAGTACGACTTGTCGTGATGCGGATATTTCCGTCGCCAGCGATAATAGGTACTGTGTCTTTTTCTGACGTAGCTTGCGCAGGTAGAGGCGGCTGAACAGCATCAATATCGGTTCTTTTGGCTATGTTTGGCACTGCAGGCTCGAGAATGCCCCGAGAAGCGGCACGACCCAAATCCAAGACAAGCTGTTGCCTTGTCTTTTCCACCAACTCTCGCTCAACCACGGATGAAGAAGGGGAGTTATTATCAGCCTCATTCAAATCATCTGTTTGAGAATTTTCACCGCTATATAGCTCATCAGTTACACCATCGACATCAGCCCACAAGAGATCTCCAAAGTTAAAACTAGATGCAGGTCGCGCTGAAATAAAGCGCGCCGCTTGCTCCACGGGTGCGCTTGGCAAGTCAGGCCCGTCGAAGATATCCACCACCAGATAGTTATTGCGCGCAACAAATGTATTGATGGAACAATCACAAGTTACACCCAGATCCAACCTGGACCGAAAGCCAGTTGCATTCGAGATAATTTCTCGTGAAATAACGTTGAACATTCTACTTATGTTGAAACCATCTTCATGGTTCGAAATGAATATCTTTTTTAAACCAAATTCCTCCTCTACGCGCCACTCCGCGCCGCTAGGGAGCTGCATTACAACTCGCGTAAAGCCCTCATGGTCTCCTGCACGTACGGTGATTGGCTGAGCAATCGCGTCCACTGCCGCTATAAATGCAAAAGCGCTCGATAGCATCAACGCCCTAATCATGCAGCACCCTGCTTCACAGACTTCAGAGCATCCTCGAGTTCGGAGAAGCTTGGCCGGCAGTGAGATGGTGTGTTTTGCCGCCCGACTTCGATGCATATGTTCGTGGCATGTGCATGCAGGTTTGCGACAAGAACTTCACGAATGAGTTGATAAAAGTGGCCATCTTCCTCAGTTATTGTTTTCACTTTTTCGGCAAAAGGCCCCACGAACCCGTAAGCTAAAAATACTCCAAGGAAAGTTCCGACTAATGCACCACCAATTAATTTACCCAGTACCTCAGGTGGTTGATCAATTGAGCCCATTGTTTTGATGATGCCAAGTACAGCCGCAACAATCCCTAACGCTGGAAGCCCATCGGCAATCGTCTGCAATGCATGGCTAGAATGCATAGCGTGATGCATATTGGCCTCCATACGCTTTTCCAACACTTCTTCCACCTGATGTGGGTCGTCATAATTCATTGAAGCCGATCGCATTGTGTCACAAATCAACGCAATAGCTTCGCGATCCTTTAGGATTTTCGGGTACTTTGAGAAAATTGAAGAGTCATCAGGCGCTTCTATGTGTTCTTCAATCGCCACGGGGTTTTGGCGCGCAAGTCGTATGAGTTCGAAAAGTAAACACAGTAGGTCTTTATAATCCTCATGCGCCCACTTTGGTCCTTTAAAAATTTTGCCCATATCGCGCGCAGTTTGCTTAATCGCAGCGCCATCGTTGCTGATCAAAAAGGCACCCACCGCGGCCCCACAAATCATCATCATTTCAAAAGGCAGTGCTTTGAAGATGATGCCCATCTTGCCACCAGCAGCAAGATACCCGCCAAAAACCATGACGAAAATGACAACTATGCCAATGATACCAACCATTTCAAACCCCAATGACTACTTGTATTTGTTATCGCAGAAGGAAGTTAAGAAAGCCTCAGCATAGCTAGCCTTCCGGAATGTCTGCGTTGCGGCCTGCTAGAATAACGCTGATGGAATAGGCAACTTGCGGCGACAACCCCGACAAAATGCCAGCCGCAGCATCAGCACGCATACGACCAAGAAAACCAGCTGCGAAACCGGGTTCCATCTGCTCGAACAAAGCCGATGCGTCTTTTGGTTTCATATTTTCGTAAACTGCTGTGAGACGAACCAAATCATCCTCTGCCGCAGTATTTGCCAATGCCATAAGGCCGCGAAGCGTATCTTCGGCATCTTTTAGGTTCGCAAGGCGCCGTTCAATTTCTTGATCCGCAACCGATAGAGCTTTCATCCGCATGTCGATTTCATTTTCTTTTTTTGCAAGACGCGCTTCACGTTCCTGAAAAGACTTCAACATTTTGGATAATTGCTCCCGACCTTCCTCAGGTGCGGGTTGCGCGACCTGGGCCGTCAAAGGCTCTGTCGGTTCAATCATCGCAGTCGGGTTCTCAGTGGCGACAGCTTGACCGGCACCAATGGCGATTCTCAAGACTGCAGACCCAACCAAAAGCCCTGAAATCAAGAGTATGGAACCACGACCACTGCGACCAGTTAGAAATGCGAATTTCTTCATTGGTGTGTCTCAGTGTTTCTGTGACGTACGAACATCGGCTCACCAGCAGATTGACCAACCGTTGCACCATTCGAGACATGCGCAGGTTCGGGTAAATCATGTAACGACGCCATCTGAAGCTCGAGTTTGCGTGACATGTCTTCTGCACGTGTTGTCAAATCCGTCAATGTATTGGCAGAAGTCGCTGCTGTAGATTGCGCAGCTGCCAACGTTTTGGTGAGGTCGTCGACTTGTGCCGAAAGGACAGCGACCGCACCACCAACACCTTTTTCAAGGTCGTTGAATCTATTCAGCCGGCGTCCAAGCACCAAGCAATAAAGGCCTGCACCAAGCGCGCCTGCAGCCAATAAAACGTCCGCGATGAGTTCCATATCACCCTCCTTAGTTTAGTACAAATTCCATAATCAGAAGATCTTTAACCTGCTCAGGGCTGGTCACCACCTGCACCCGTCTAAGCATTTGCGCACGCAGCCGTGTAAGCGCTGACGGATTGGTAATATCCTGCGCATCGATAGCCCTGAGGTAGCCGTTCAGGACGTCAATCACCCTCGGCAGGACCGCTTCGACGTCAGACACATGCTGTGCGCCTACTTCAAGGTGAGCTCGAAATATCAAATGATCCTGAGCGCTACTTTGCGGTAACGATACAGTAATAGGGTCAAGCGGAACAAAAACAACTTCAGGCGCGCCTTCTTCTTTCGGCGCCTCAACTTCCACCACTTCCGATTCGCCCCCTAAAATAAGACCGCTCCAGGCTGCGAAAAAACCGCCACCCCCGCCGACCAGCAGGAAGACAAGCCCAAGAATTAAAGGCAATTTCGACGATTTTGGTTCAATCTCGTCCTCAACGACGGCTGCATCTGTCATGGTGATCCCATTTTTGGTTACGAAAATCGTTATAGACGCGATTGCACTAACCGATTGTTAAGCCAGATCGTTCATTGCTGTTGCCAGCGCTGAACAGAACGTTCGGCTTGACGGAGGCGACTGTGCAGCAACTATTGAACGCTTGGACCGGACTGGATTTACGACGCCAGATTATTGTGATCGTCGCGACGGTGGCTATGTTTTTCGGGATACTTGCTATGTCCCGCATGGCCTCCGCCCCTTCAATGACCTTGCTTTATTCAGGGCTCGAAAATGGCGCAGCCGGTGATGTCGTCCGCGCCCTAGAACAACGCGGCGCGGCATTTGAGGTTCGCGGAGGCGCCATTTTCGTCGCATCCAATGATCGTGATCAGCTTCGGATGACCTTAGCCAGCGAAGGATTACCAGCAAATTCGAATCGCGGGTACGAACTTCTTGATTCTTTGTCAGGCTTTGGCACGACATCCCAAATGTTTGACGCCGCCTATTGGCGTGCAAAAGAAGGGGAGTTGGCTCGGACCATCGTATCCAGCCCTCACATCACAATGGCACGCGTTCATATCGCCAGCACGGGTTCCAACCCATTCCAGCGCGGCGTGACGCCAAAAGCATCCGTATCGATCACGCCCGCAGGGGCAGCCATCACGACACAGCAAGCGAAGGCTGTCCGATTCCTTGTATCGTCCGCCGTCGCCGGATTGGCCTCGGAGGATGTCGCTGTGATCGACGCAAACGGAGCGTTGATCGGCACCGCAGACGATGCAGCGCCAGCAGGGTCAGATGACAAAGCCCAAACCATACGGGATAAAGTACAACGCCTCCTCGAAGCACGGGTCGGGTTTGGAAACGCCATCGTAGAGGTCAGCGTCGATACAGTCACCGAAAGTGAAGCGATTCGAGAGCGCACGTTCGATCCACAAAGCCGAGTCGCGATAAGCACCGACACCGAAGAACGCAGCAATTCATCAAACGAAGCTGGAGGCGGAAACGTCACCGTGGCATCCAACCTCCCGGATGAGGAAGGCGGGAATGGCGAAAACTCCTCATCCCAGAACAGCGAAACGCGCGAACGGGTTAACTATGAAGTATCCGAAACCGAGCGGGAGATTGTTCGTGTACCCGGTGCTATCAAACGTTTGACCGTCGCAGTTCTTGTCAATGACACCGTTACACCAACGGAAACCGGCGAGCAGGAACTTACACCCCGCGACGCAGCCGAGCTTGAAGCGCTGCGAGATCTTGTAGCCTCGGCCGTCGGTTTTGACGAAACGCGCGGTGACATCATTACGATCAAATCGATGGCGTTGCAGAGCGTGTCTCCACAAGGCACAACGGTGGGTGCATCGTTCTTTGACGGCATGCATCTGGACATCATGTCTGCGATACAAATGGCCGTCCTGGCCGTCGTCACCTTGATTCTTGGCCTGTTTGTGGTGCGTCCGCTTTTGAGCAAGACACCCCTACCGCTCGAGGAAGGTATCCCTGCGCTTCCACCCGCTGACGCGGCTTCGGCTGACAGCGCAGAGCTCGACGGGAGCTTTGGTTTGGACGATCTCGAGCTTCCTGACCTTCCAATGATATCCAGCTTTGGTGATGATCAGGGCGGAGAACTGCCCGAGTTGATGATGGGTGGCGCAATGTCAGACGATCCCGTTGATCGTCTTCGGTCCATGATCGGCGAACGGCAAGAAGAAACCGTCGAAATCCTGAGAAGCTGGCTGGAAGATAAAGAGGAAAATGCTTGATGTCTCTGTCGCACCGGTATCGCAACTTCGGTGGGGAAAAGGCGCCTGAACCCACTATTGAAGAAGATAGCACCAGCGTTGCGGCCTCCGAAGATCAACAGTTAGAAGCCTTTGAAAAAGGTTATCAAGCTGGTTGGGACGACGCCGTAAAAGCCCAGAGCGATTCTGTCACAAAAGTAAGTGCCGAGTTCGGGCAAAACTTGCAGGATATGTCCTTCACCTATCAGGAGGCGCTCTCAAAATTGACGCTTTCGATGAAGCCAATCATGGTCGAAATCGTCGATAAGTTACTCCCTGCAGTGGCGCATGACACACTTGGCCCTCAAATTGTCGATCAGGTATTTGACCTTCTGCGTGAACATCCGAACCAACCTATCGAACTTGTTGTCGCGCCTTCAAATATCGAAACGGTCCAGCACTTGGCAGAAGACAAAATTAAAGCTCCCTTTGAGATAGTCGGCGACCAAACGCTAGCCGATGGGCAGGCGTTTGTCCGAATTGGCACAGAAGAACGCAGTATCGATATGCAAACAATCTTAACTGGCGTCAGCGACGCAATTACCGCTTTTTTCTATGAAGCAGAGCAGGAGAATAAAAATGGATGATGCAACCGGCGCCCGCAGCGCAACATCAGAGACGAGCAATCCATTCACGTCGGTCCCCATTGAAGTCAGCGTCTGCGTTGGTAAAGCACGCCCTCTTATTCGAGATTTAGTCGCTCTGGGGGAGAACGCCGTGCTGCCATTGGACAAGACGGTTGATGACCCAGTTGAATTGTACGTTGGCGACCGGCTCATCGCGCGTGGCATGCTCGAAGAAAAAGATGATGCTGCCAGCGGTCAACTGGTTGTTCGCCTGACCGAAGTCATAGATCTACAGACAGGCCACTAACGTCACATGAATAAGCTGCACCTTGCTACTTACCTAATAGTTGCGACTTTTCTGATGGCGATGCCAGCAGCAGCGCAAGGTTTGTCATTTTCGTTGGGTGACGGGGAATCTGTTAGCGCAAGAACCATCCAGCTTTTCGCGTTGATCACGGTCTTGAGCTTGGCGCCAGGGCTGGCGATCATGGTGACCTGTTTTCCCTTTCTGGTGACCGTTTTGTCAATTTTGAGGCAAGCTATCGGCTTGCAGCAATCGCCACCCAACATGCTAATTGTCAGCCTAGCGCTCTTTCTAACCTATTTCATCATGGAGCCTGTTTTTACAGAAGCGTGGAGAAATGGGATCATCCCACTCAATAACGAAGCAATAGATATTGAAACAGCAGTTATCCGCACGCTGGAACCTTTCCGGGTCTTCATGGCAAGCCGGCTAGACCCTGAAACATTCTACGCAATGGCCGAATTGAGACCGGATACGATCTCAGAAACGCCGACCCCAGACGCATCATTGTCCATACTCATCCCAAGCTTCTTACTCTCCGAAGTTTCCCGTGCCTTTCAAATCGGTTTCCTGGTATTTCTACCTTTTTTGATTATTGACCTCGTGGTTGCCGCTGTTTTGATGTCGATGGGGATGATGATGGTGCCTCCTGTCATCGTATCACTCCCATTCAAGCTCGCGTTTTTTGTTCTCGCAGACGGGTGGAGTTTGATAGCAGGCAGTCTTGTTCGTAGTTATTTTTAATTTTTCCTTGCACCCTGCGAAGCAGAGCCAGCCTTGCACGACTATCTTCGCAACCGTCCATTGGTCGACGTGCGGCAATAAAGCCCGCCACAGGCCTGCGCCATCTGGCACCACATGAGCTACTCCCTATTAAGTCCTCTATTTTAGGATACTTTTGTTCAGGTTTTGGCCTTCCTGTGACCGTGCCCAATATGTCGCAGGCACCGAGATTTGTCTGTGAGAGGTAAAATCCCAAGCCCCAGCCAAGCACTTCAAACTCAGAACTTTAACTTGAAATGCAACCAATGGGCCCATACGACCTTAGTCATCCGCAAAATAGCTCTGACGCGAAACAGGAAATCCAGCGCATGACCGATGCCTACAATCCCGCAAAAGATGGCGCAGAAATGTCATTCTCGAAAAACATGAGTTATAGTGATTATCTCGGCATGGATGGTCTGCTGGCGTCCGCTACACCGCTGTCGAATGCCCATGACGAAATGCTGTTCATTGTCCAACACCAAACGTCCGAACTATGGATGCGGCTCGCCCTACACGAACTAAATTCGGCTCGAAATCTGATGTTGGTCGGCAAGACCCAAGAAGCCTTCAAAATGCTGTCCCGTGTCGCGCGCATTTTCGAGCAACTGAACAATGCCTGGGACGTATTGCGCACAATGACGCCCAGCGACTACACCACATTTCGCGAAGACCTCGGCAAATCCTCTGGGTTCCAGTCGCACCAATATCGGTTGATCGAATTCATGTTGGGCAACCGTAATCCGGCGATGATGAAGGTGCACGAACACCGCACTGAACTCCACAAAATGTTACAGTTTGAGCTGTCCCAACCCTCCTTATACCACGTAGCGTTGCGGTTGCTCCAAGATGCGCTTGGGATGCAATTCAACACAGATGTGTTCCGTATGGACAGCCCCCATGCCCCCCAGCAAGCGGTCATAGAGGCATGGACAACGGTCTATAACGATCCGCAATCACATTGGACCCTTTATGAACTGGCAGAAAAGCTAGTTGATCTTGAAGATTATTTTCGCCGTTGGCGCTTTAATCACGTCACCACCGTCGAACGGATCATCGGGTTCAAACGCGGGACAGGTGGGACCAGTGGCGTGACGTATTTACGGCGCATGCTTGAAGTGGAACTCTTCCCGGAGCTGTGGCATCTGCGAGGAGACCTATGATGAGTTTGCCCAAAAAACACCTGTTCGACCTACCCGATGGCGTGATCTATCTGGATGGAAATTCGCTAGGCCCCCTGCCCAAAGGTGTCGCAGAAAAACTGCAGCACGCCGTCACAGCCGAATGGGGTCAGGCGCTGATCAAAGGCTGGAACACCTGTGGTTGGATGGATCAACCCACACGCGTCGGCAATATGGTGGCGCGTTTGATCGGCGCCCCGCACGGCAGTGTCGTCATGGGCGACACCTTGTCAATCAAGGTATTTCAGGCGCTTTCTGCCGCGCTTGCCATGCGCCCCGACCGCAAAGTCATCCTATCCGATACCGGGAATTTCCCAACCGACTTGTACATGGCTGAAGGCCTGATCCGCCTAAAAGACGCCGGATACACCCTGCGCACCGTCGCCCCCCAAGACGCCAGCGCCGCGATCACCGAAGACATCGCAGCCGTAATGCTAACCGAGGTCGACTACCGCACAGGCCGCAAACACGACATGCACGACATCACCCGCCGTGCGCAAAATGCCGGTGCCGTGATGATCTGGGATTTGGCACATAGCGCCGGCGCTGTCGAAGTTAACCTGACCCAGGCAAGGTGCGAATTTGCAGTGGGCTGCACCTATAAATACCTCAATGGCGGGCCCGGCGCCCCCGCATTTATCTACGTCCGACCAGACCTGACAGAACACATCGAACCCGCGCTGTCCGGATGGTTGGGCCATCAAGCCCCCTTTGCCTTTGATCTCTCCTACACCCCCGCACCATCAATTGAACGGATGCGCGTTGGTACGCCACCGGTCTTGCAAATGACCGCATTGGAACACGCAATGCAGGTCTGGGACGGCGTAGAAATGTACGACATTCGCACGGCATCTTTGGCCTTGTCCGAGCAGTTCATCACCGAGGTAGAAGCCCGCTGCCCAGATCTGACCTTGATCAGCCCGCGCGATGGGGCGACCCGTGGGTCGCAGGTTTCATTTTCATTCGAACACGGGTACGCGGCCATGCAAGCCCTGATCGACCGCGGCGTTATTGGCGACTTCCGCGCCCCAAATGTAATGCGGTTCGGCTTTACGCCGCTGTATCTGGATGCCTCTGATGTCACCGCCGCGGTGGATATTCTAGCCCAGGTCATCAATGATAACCTCTGGGACAAACCCGCCTACAAAACCAAAAGCCGCGTAACCTAACGCCACACACGCCCATCTTCACCGGCAGATGAATGCGCACGAACAAGAGCCTCTCTTGTTGCGGGGCAAGGCTATGATCTATAGCCTAACTCAAAGTGTAAATTGACAGCTTGGACCTCCATTGATTTTACAAACAATGACTTTGGACAGGCCGCCGTTGCCCCTGCACCACCCGAACCCGCCTCACGGCGAGCGGCAGCATCTGATATTCACATGCGCCCCCAGACCAAACCCCACCACGGACGGACATATATGATGCAGACCTCGTATGCGAAAATCGGCCGCCAAGAACTCCGCCGTGTGCGCAAACGCAGCCGTTCGTTGTATTGGGCCGTTGCCTTATTCAGCCTGTTTGCCAACCTATTGATGTTAACTGGGCCACTCTACATGCTTCAGGTCTATGACCGGGTGCTTGGCTCGGGGTCGCAGGAAACCCTTGTTGCCCTCTCGATGATCGTCATTTTTATGTATGCAATCATGGGTTTACTCGACTTTACGCGTGGGCGCATCATGGCCCGTGTCGGTGCGCGGTTCCAAGACGACCTGGACCGCCGTGTATTTGATGCGGTCGTGCGCAAATCGGCGGTCGCACCTGATCTCAAAACCCAAACCGGCCTCGCCGATCTGGAAGCCGTTCAACGGCTTATGACGTCTCCGGTTTTGATGGCCGCCTTTGATATGCCATGGACACCTGTTTTCTTTGCCGGCATCTTTTTGTTCCACCCCCTACTGGGGTATTTTGCCGTTGGCGGTGCGGTGGTGCTGATCTTGATCGCACTGGCCAACCAATTGCTCTCTCGCGAACCCCAAGCAGGCGCGACACACGCGGGGCATGTGGCCACACTGATGGCCGACCAAATCCGCAATGAATCTGAGATGGTACAAGCCATGGGTATGCGCGATGCGGCCTTTACACGGTGGCAATCGGCCCGTGGTCAATCATTGGGGCGGCAGGTACAAGCCACGGATGTAACAGGGTTGTTTTCATCCATGACCAAAACGCTGCGGTTGCTGCTGCAATCGGCGATGTTGGGGATCGGCGCGTGGTTGGTGCTGCAAAATGAGATGACCGCAGGCGCGATGATTGCAGGGTCTATCTTGCTGGGTCGGGCGCTCGCCCCGGTCGAACTGGCGCTGAACCAATGGCCTTTGGTACAACGGGCCTTCAAAGGCTGGGACAATTTGGGCGAACTATTGGGCGCGGTCCCCGAAGAAAAAGAAAAAACACCGCTTCCGGCGCCAAAGGCCAATCTGGGGGTCAAACTGCTTAGCATCGTCCCACCGGGCGAACGTCAAGCATCCCTGAAATCTCTGACCTTTGATGTTAAACCAGGGCAGGCCATCGGCGTTATCGGACCGTCGGGCGCAGGCAAATCCACTCTGGCACGGGCGTTGACCGGTGTTTGGGCCCCCACCGCCGGGTCGATCCGGCTGGACGGGGCGACATTAGATCAATACGCGCCGCATATTCTGGGCCAGCACATTGGGTATTTACCCCAAAGGGTTCAGCTTTTTGATGGCACGATCGCGGAAAATATCGCCCGTCTGGAATCAACACCAGATTCTGAAAAGGTCGTCATTGCGGCCAAAAAAGCAGCGGCGCATCAAATGATTTTGGACTTACCCAAAGGCTATGACACCGATGTCGCAACAGGCCAATCGCGCCTTTCGGGCGGTCAAATGCAACGGATCGGCCTGGCCCGCGCGCTTTATCGCGATCCGGTTTTGGTGGTGCTAGACGAGCCAAACTCGAACCTCGACAACGAAGGCAGCATGGCCCTTAACGCCGCCATCCGCGCCCTAAAGAAAGACGGGCGTTCCGTTTTGATTATGGCCCACCGGCCCGCAGCTATTCAGGAATGTGACATGTTGCTTGTCCTCGAGAACGGCACCCGCGCGGCCTTTGGATCCAAAGACGAGGTCTTGGCCAGTATGGTCAAAAACCATGAACAAATCAAAAAAGCACCCACCAATAAAGGAGGCGTCACATGACTGATCCCACGCAATGGTCTGCGCGCAAGCCTCTGGTTTTGGGCTTTTTGGGCCTTTTGGTCTTGGTCGGCGGGTTTGGCGCTTGGTCCGTCATGACGCAAATTTCCGGGGCTGTGGTGTCATCCGGGCGGTTCGAAGTCGACCGTAATCGCCAGATTGTACAGCATGAAACCGGCGGCACAGTTGCCGAAATTCTGGTGGATGAAGGCGATACAGTTGGCGCAGGCGACCTGCTGTTGCGGCTGGACGGGGCGCAACTTGGATCACGGTTGGTCATTATCGAAGACCAGATTTTCGAGATCATGGCCCGGCGGGGGCGTCTAGAAGCCGAACGCGATGATGACGAGGCCATCACATTTGACACCGAAGTCCTCACGGCATCGGGCGCTGACGATGATGTACAAGAGCTCGTTGAAGGGCAGCGTAACCTGTTCAACGCCCGTCGCATCTCGATCGCGCAAGAGATCGACCAACTATCCAAACGGTCGGGTCAAATTCGCAGTCAAATCATAGGAATAGAGGCGCAAGAAACGTCACTTTCCGAACAGCTTGCGCTGATCGAAATAGAACTGACCAATCAGAAATCGCTCTTGGAGCGACAATTAACGCAGGCAGGCACTGTGCTCAGCCTGCAACGGGAATTCGCACGGTTGAACGGCCAATTGGGCGAACTTGCCGCCTCGCGCGCGCAGGCCGAAGGGCGCATCACCGAGATCGATATCGAGCGTCTCAAACTGGCAACCGGCACCCGCGAAGACGCCATAACCCAGCTGCGTGACATGCGCGCCCGCGAACTTGAGCTGATGGAAGAACGCAACGCGCTGCGCGAAGAAATCGACCGTTTGAACATTCGCGCGCCCGTATCCGGTATCGTCTACGACATGCAGGTGCGCACGCCCCGGTCTGTGATCCGGGCGGCAGAACCCGTGATGTTTTTGGTGCCGCAAGACCGCCCGCTGGTGATCGCGGCGCGGGTTGATCTGATCCACATTGACCAGCTGGTCGCGGGCCAAGATGTGACCCTGCGCCTGTCCGCGCTGGATCAACGCACGACGCCGGAACTATACGGCAACGTGGTGCAAATCTCGGCCGATGCCTTCGAAGACGACGCCACCGGCCAAAGCTATTACCGCACTGAAATCGAACTCAACGAAGGCGAGATCGATAAATTGGCCGAAGGCACGGTGTTAATACCCGGCATGCCCGTGGAAACCTACATCAAGACAGGCGACCGGTCGCCATTGGCCTATTTGATCAAGCCATTGGCCGACTATTTCGCACGCGCCTTCCGGGAAAGCTAACTGCGCCCCGGCAGGCTATCGCGGGCGGGCAGATCCTGCCAATGGTCGATCACATGCATCGCCTCGGCCGCGCTGTCGACGAACCGAAACAGGTCAAGGTCTTCGTCCGAGATCGTACCCGCGTCTGCCAGCACGTCCCAATTGACGATACCGTCCCAGAACGCGCGCCCAAATAACAACACAGGCACCGGCTGCATGCGGCCTGTCTGGATCAACGTCAGTGTCTCGAACAGTTCGTCCAGCGTGCCAAACCCGCCCGGAAACACACAGATCGCCTTGGCGCGCATCAGGAAATGCATCTTGCGGATGGCGAAATAGTGAAAGTTAAAACACAGCTCTGGTGTGACGTATTCATTCGGCGCTTGTTCATGCGGCAGCACGATATTGAGCCCGATAGAATGGCCGCCCGCGTCTTGGGCCCCACGGTTTCCGGCCTCCATCACGCCGGGGCCACCACCGGTGACCACCACGTTCTCGCGCCCGTCGCTCTCAAGGCTTTTCAACGTCATCAACCGCGCAAACTCGCGGGCTTCGTCGTAGAAATGCGACAGATCCGCCAGCGTTTTCGTGCGCGCGCTGTCCTTGTTGGCCGGGCTGGGAATGCGCGCGCCACCAAACAACACAATCGTGCTGGCGATGTCGTGCGCATCTAGCATCATCTCGGGTTTGAGCAGTTCCAACTGCAACCGCACGGGCCGCAATTCATCACGGCACAGAAAATCCTCGTCAGCAAAGGCGAGACGGTAGGCGGCTGCGCGTGTTTGGGGCGTGTCAGGAATATCCTGAACGGCATCACGGTCCGTATGCGCGTCGCGCAGCGGGTGGCGGGGTTTGGTCATCAAAATCACTCCGGTCGCTTGTTTGCCATAGGGGGCCACGTTGCACCCCAAGATGCAATGGCCCGCGCGCAGATGGATTGCGCCTGTGGCACAGCGCTTGTATAGGCGCAGGAGATTAATCTTTCCTTGGGGGACCCAGATGTCGAACGCTCAGCTTGAAACCGCCATCGAAGCCGCATGGGATGCGCGCGATACCATCACGCCAGCCACAACCGGCGAAACGCGCGATGCCATCGAAGACACGCTTGCCGCGCTCGACGGTGGCACCCTGCGCGTGGCCGAAAAACAGGCCAGCGGCGATTGGCATGTGAACCAGTGGGCCAAAAAAGCCGTGCTGTTGGGGTTCCGCATCAAGGACATGGAAACCCAATCAGGCGGCCCACAAGGCAGCGGCTGGTGGGACAAGGTCGACAGCAAATTCGTCGGTTGGGGGGACGACCAATGGAAAACCGCCGGGTTCCGCGCTGTTCCCAACTGCATCGTGCGCAAATCCGCGTTTATCGCGCCGGGCGTCATTTTGATGCCATCCTTCGTGAATTTGGGCGCCTATGTGGACGAAGGCACCATGGTTGACACATGGGCAACGGTTGGATCCTGCGCGCAGATCGGCAAAAACGTGCACCTGTCCGGGGGCGTCGGCATTGGCGGCGTTTTGGAACCGATGCAGGCAGGCCCAACGATCATCGAAGACAATTGTTTCGTCGGTGCGCGGTCCGAAGTCGTCGAAGGCTGCATCGTGCGCGAAGGGTCTGTTTTGGGCATGGGTGTGTTCATCGGCCAATCCACCAAAATCGTGGATCGCGAAACCGGCGAAGTCACCTATGGCGAGGTCCCTGCGGGATCGGTTGTTGTGTCCGGGTCGATGCCATCGAAAAACGGTGTGAACCTTTACTGCGCCGTGATCGTCAAGAAGGTCGACGCACAGACGCGGTCCAAGACATCCATTAACGAATTGCTGCGCGACTAAACCCTTGCTTAAGACCTGGGGCACTCTTGCCCCAGCAATGCCCCGTAAAGGCCAAGGATCGGATATAATCCGGTCCGCTTAGCGGCGTACGCACGACCCATGCGTCATGCCTCCGTTCCAATATCATTCCAGACCCTTCAAGTCGTGGCAGACCTGCAATCCGCAGTGTCCCTCGGCTATAACGCGCTTGCCGGCCGTTTAGATCCCGGCAAAAAGCAACTGTTGCGGCGGATTATTTTTGACCAAAAATGCGTCCTGTCTGTCGCCGACTGCGACGGTATTCACGCAGATCTGTTGCTGGTTGCCGCCTTGCCCGACAAATGCACCGATGGTTTCATGACGGCCACCGCTTTGTTGCTGGCTGACCGTTTGCAGGGGGGCGCCGGGCGCGACGATCTCTTTTGGAACTGGGACGCGTTTCAAAAACACTACCGGGATGCGCCATCGCCTATCCGCGCCGCAGTCATGAATGGGTTCCGCTGGGCCCATGCCACCCGCCGGGTAAATCTCGAAACCCTGCCAGAAGGCCGCGATCTGCACACCTACGACGGCAAAGACCTGCTGCGCGTTCTAAAGGTCGTGGCGCGGTCCATGTCAGACGACATGCGCGACCAAGTCTGCCGCGCCGGGCCAAAAGACACCCGCTTGGTGCATCGAAAGGCGCTGGAAAATTGCCTGACGGGCAGTTGCGTCGTGTCGGACTATGGCGGCTGGTTTCCCGGCGAGGTCGTCGAACTTGTCTCGCTTGATCCCACACATCCGGGCTTTGTGCATTGCACCGCGTTGATGTTGCTCGACGCGCTGGTCACACGTGATGCCCGAGGCCGCATGGCATTTCGGTGGGAAGAATTAGGCCCCGACTACCGGCGCATGACATCCGATGCGCGCGGGATCATCATGGCCGGTGTGCGCCATCTTTACGAAATGGGGCTAGAATGGGCGCCTTATTCCACATGGACCCCTGACCAACTGGTTGAAAAAGCCGTTGTGGTGCCTTTCGCCAAGCCCTAACAAGCATAGCATGTCAGAGAAAAAGAAAACATCGCGGCAACAGGTCTACACATTGGTTGTTCAGATCGGCCGTAAGGATGGTGATGGATTGCCCAGCAAGGCGACAGGTGCGGGGCTGGTGATATTTGCCAGCGGCATCGACGAGGCCGAAGCCGTGCGCGAAACCGTAGCCGTGTTGAAACAAGCCGATACCGCACCGCTGGATGTCACCGGCTATGGCACGTTGGATGAACGGCTGGCCGAAGGTCACGATATTGACGACCAAGAACGCGGCCTTATGCAGCGTGCGCTCGATGAAAACGCGGTGATCATCGCCCAGATGGAGCCATTCTACGGCGATCACCCCGCGCTCGACGCCGACTAACCCCCCCAAAAGGAGCATTCCATGTCTGGTACCGATCCTGTTGCATTGACCGCCGATCTGGTCCGCTGTCCATCTGTCACGCCTGCGGATGAGGGTGCGTTGGATATCCTGCATGGCCTGCTTGGCGCGGCCGGGTTTGCCTGCAGCTGGGCAGATCGCGGTGGCATTCGCAATCTGTTTGCACGGTGGGGCGACCGGGGGCATGCGCGCACCTTTGGGTTCAACGGTCATACAGATGTCGTGCCTATCGGCGATGCCAACGCCTGGCGCATGCCGCCCTTTGGCGCCGAGATCAAAGATGGCGTGCTCTATGGGCGCGGGTCAACCGATATGAAATCAGGCGTCGCCGCCTTTGCCGCCGCCGCTATCGATTTTGTGCAATCGACCCCGCCCGATGGGGCGATTATTCTGGCGATCACGGGCGACGAAGAAGGCGATGCCATC
>NZ_JBDVLG010000065.1:0-121699 GCF_039970775.1 Roseobacter sp. | reverse complement strand
GGCGAGACCCCCTAATGCCCCCGATTTCCGACAAACACTTTGTGCTGGCCACCGATCTTGACGGGACATTCCTTGGCGGAACCCGCGCTGACCGCCGGGCCCTATACGACTGGGTCGAAACCCATCGCGCAACCGTCGGCCTTGTGTTTGTCAGCGGCCGCGACCCCGAATTTATCCACCAACTGTGCGGCAGCGGCGATGTCCCTTGGCCCGACTACGTGATCGGCGATGTCGGCACGACCATCGCCCAAGTGGCCCCCGACCGCACGATTGCGCCCATCGACACCTTAGAACAGCTCATCGCGACGCGCTGGGGCGATGCGGGCGGCGCGGTGCGGGCGGCGCTTGACGGGGCTGCGGGCCTGACGCTGCAGGCCACTGAATTTCGCTATCGTGTCAGCTATCACTATGACCCGGCCTCCTATGACCCCGCGATAACCGCCCAGATCGAAGCGATGGGGTTTGACGTGCTGATTTCGGACAACCGGTATCTGGATGTTTTGCCCAAAGGCGTCAGCAAAGGCCCGTCGTTGCTACGGTTTTTGGACCATACCGGCGTTGCGCAAGCGCAGGTGTTGGCCGCCGGTGACACGCTGAATGATCTGTCGATGTTGGTGGCAGGCACCCCTGCCGTGGCGGTTGGTGGGTCAGAGCAGCCCTTGCTGAACGCCCTGCCCGACACGCCGCAGATCTACCGGGCAACGGGCATTGGCACCGCCGGTATCTTTGAGGCCATTTCGCATTTCAACCTGCACCCAACCCCGGAAAGGGTCTAACACATGCCTTCCGATCTCGTGATCGTCTACCACCGTCAACCCTATGAAGAGGTGGAGAAAAATGGCAAAATCGAATTTCGCGAAAACAAAAGCCCCAACGGTATTGTCCCCACACTCAAAAGCTTTTTCGGAACAGCCGAACGCGCCGCCTGGATCGCATGGAAACTGGCCGATGATCCGACCGATCCGGGGTTCGATAAGGTTGTCGAAATCAACGACGCCCATGGTGCATATTCGGTGTCACGCTTGCCCTTGACCAAAGAGCAGGTCAGCAGTTTCTACCACGTGTCGTCCAAAGAAGCCTTTTGGCCAATCTTACACAGTTTTAAAGAGAAATTTAACTACGATCCCGTCGATTGGCCCACCTTCCGAGAGGTCAATTGGGCCTTTGCCGAAGCCGCCGCGCGCGAGGCCGCTCATGGCGCGCGCGTTTGGATACACGACTACAACCTGTGGCTGGTGCCGGGGTATTTGCGGCAGTTGCGGTCCGACGTGACGATTTCGTTTTTTCACCACACGCCCTTTCCGGCTGCCGATATGTTCAACGTTTTGCCGTGGCGGCGCGAGATCGTGAAAAGCCTGCTGGATTGCGATATCGTCGGGTTTCACATTCCGCGGTATGCCGCTAATTTTGTCTCTGTGGCGCAAAGCTTGTTTGATCTGGATGTCGTCAAACGCGAGGCCGTCGATGCGGGGCTGGTCTCGGACGGCACCGCGCTGAGCGAACGCTCAACGCCGACGCTGTTGTCGTTTGAGGGCCGCGAGGTGGCGGTCAGCGCGGCCAGCGTTGGCGTTGCGGTCGACTATATCGAGGGGCGCTCGGCTGATCCACAGGTCGATGCCGACGCCCGTGATATTCGCGCCGCATTGAGCGACTGCCAGCTGATCCTGTCGGTGGGCCGCACCGATTACACCAAAGGCGGCGTCGACCAGATGGAGAGCTTTGAACGCGTCCTAA
The DNA here is from genome assembly GCF_039970775.1 of Roseobacter sp. Classification (GTDB taxonomy): domain Bacteria; phylum Pseudomonadota; class Alphaproteobacteria; order Rhodobacterales; family Rhodobacteraceae; genus Roseobacter. Next base: position 119,965 of record NZ_JBDVLG010000065.1, on the reverse strand, counting down.
CAGACAACCCCGACCTGCGCGGCAAGGTCAAACTGATGCATGTTTCCGTCAGCGCCGACCGCAATATGTCGGCCTATGCGCGCACGCAAACCGGCATCGAAGAGACCGCAGGCCGCATCAATGGCCGCTTTGGCACCTTGGCGTGGCAACCCATTGCATTGATCTCGCGGGCGATCCCGTTTGATGATCTGATCAAATATTACCGCGCCGCAGATGTGGCATGGATCACGCCGTTGGTGGATGGGATGAACCTTGTGTGCAAGGAATATCTATCGGCCCGCACAGATGGCGATGGCGTCTTGGTTTTGTCCGAATTCGCAGGGGCTGCGGTTGAGCTGAATTCGGCGGTGATCACAAACCCGTTTTCTCACCGGTCGATGGATCAGGCGATTGTTCAGGCCCTCGAAATGCCCGAAAAGGAACGCCGCGACCGCATGACAGAGTTGCGCCGCGTGGTGCGGAAATATTCCGTGCACGCCTGGGCCGATGAACAACAGTACCAATTTAATGAGGCGATTGCCCGCAAGACGGCCATGCCCACCGAAGGCACCGCCGCACCCCAGACCGAACCCAGCCTGTGACCGTTGCGGTCTGCTGCTGCCCACGGGTGGGTGCATCACCAACAGCAGGCGCCGTTAAGTGAACAAAGGCCGTTCCCGCCATCACCCGGCTATCGGTGGATGTGGCAACGAAGGTAACGCTGTCGGTGCTGTTGCAATCGGGGTCTGGTACATAGTTGAATGGCCTTTCGTGGGGCACGGACGCAGGGCTATGTGATGGGGCCGTCGCGGCAGATATAACAGCTTTTTTCCCGTGGGTTACGGTCGCTTTTTCAACTGAAATACCAGCATCTTCCGGGGCGCTCGCTCGGATCACAGGCGGCGGTGGTTCTGCTGGATCTGCGTGCGTTATATGATTGACGGGGCCGACCATATCGCCCAGCAATTGACGAACCTCGCCCGTCGCACCAGACGCCACCCATGTCGTGCCCGGCTGCGTAATGGCGGCCAGTGCGGTACCGGTCAGATGATGGACTTCTGCGCGCCCCGCACCCTCTTGGGCATCAGGCGTTAATGACATTTCGGTCCTGTCGATACCATCGTGACTGGCCACCTGCGCCACCGCCGCCGTACCCGCAATGATCACCTTTGACGCGGGTGTGTTGACCTGTATCTCGCCCGTTTTGGCGACCTGACCGGCAGTCAGAACCACACTGCCTTGGATCAGGCTAAACACGCCGGTATTGGTCTGCGATGGCGGGTGATAGCGCAGCTGATCGACGATCAGCCGTGATGCGCCAGACAGGGTCAAGACCGTACCATCAACGCAGCCAAGCGACACGCCCCTGGTTTGTGTCGTGATCAAATCAGCCGGGTAAATGGGGCACCCGGCCTCCAACAACAGCACCGTGCCATCAACGCGTTGCACAACCGCACCGCTTTGAGCGCGTGTAACGCGACCAATGGCGGCCTCGGGTTTGCCTGTATGTCGGCGTGGCCCAGAGGCCGTAGGCCCTGCCAACCGATCAACCAGATCACCGCGCATGACGGCACCATGCGGCGCGCGCAGATCCGCGTTTTGAGGCGCGTTAAAATACGCAGGCACCCGAAATTTCGCGGTGCCATTGTCCACGATATAAAGGTCGGGACCCACCCGGAAGAAACCACCGTTGAACAGCAGCCCGCTGTCAGGCACCACAATAGCGCCAAAGGCATCCGCCCACAGTGTTATGACCTCATCGGGGTCGTCGTTGTGTACCTCATGATTGAGCGGCACTCCCGGTGTCCTTCAAAATTGAATTTAAATAAAAGTATCTGAAAATCTCGGTGCGGTGTGGTGTCAGGTCCCTTTTTTAAATCCTGATACCACCCTGACATCTTACCAAAGCAGTTGAAAATGCTTGGTGAGCCGTGAGGGTGCAGCGTTAACTTACCCGGTTTCAACCCGCAAGGTATGGCGATTCGCCCGAACGATCATGACCCGCGCAGGGCAGCGACCGCGGACGTTGCAGGCCGGTTTACCTATGCACCCAAACCCAGATCATCCCCAGATACGTCAGATGATGCAGTGCCTGGTCAAACCCCGACAGGCGCCAAAACCCCGCATCCACAGGCGTCAAGGACCGCGCAATCGTGTAGCGCCCCTTGAGCCAGTCAATATGGAAATGCACCGCCCATTCTGCCAGCACCAACGGCACCGTCAGCCTTGGGGGCACGCCTATCAGGCTAAAGGCGGCAAAGGACCCCGCGGCATGCACCCCGGCATGCACAAACGTCCCCGCGTGCAAATAGCGCGCCCCGCGTCCCTCAAGCATAAATCTTGTCTGAAAAAAGTAGTCGGCCAGCATGTGTTTGAATTGCAAAAAACACAGCAGAATTAAAATAGCGCCGTCGCTCACACCCAAAATAACGTCCTTTCATCCCCAACGCCGGTCTTTCGAATAGCGCCAAGGATCATATGTAAAATACTGCATTTGGCCAAAACCACGCCCGCGAAATGCCGGGGTGGCACGGTATCTGCCCCAGACTTCGGGGCGGCCAAACTGCGTTTAAATGCGTTGATCAATCTCGGTACAAAAGTGACTTTTCGTTTGAAAACAAGTGAACTTTGGCCGGATCTGCCGTCAACTTCAAGGTCTGCCCTCGCAAATTTGTATGAATTCCGGGTAGTTTGGCGATCACCGTGGGGGACGCGCCCTGCCCTGCGAAATAAAGTTGCGTCACCTCGCCCAAGGCTTCGACGATCGTGACCGTGTCCTTGAACGCGTAGTTCTCACCGTCGGTGGTGATCATGTCTTCGGGGCGGATACCGACATTGACCTTACTGCCCAAATCTTGCGGTTGGGTGGGCACGTTCGATTGCAATATGCCGCTACCATTGGTGCAAAAAACCGTCGTGACGGGCCCGGTTTCGACGACTTCCCCCGCCAATAGGTTCATCGCAGGCGAACCGATAAATTGCGCCACGAATTCGTTTTCGGGCCGCTCATATAGGTCCAACGGCGTGCCCACCTGCGCGATTCCCTTGTTGGCCAGCACTACGATCCGGCTGGCCAATGTCATGGCCTCAACCTGATCATGGGTGACATATATCATCGTCGAATTGGGCATGCTTTCTTTGAGCTGCGCGATCTCAATGCGGGTGGCCACGCGCAAGGATGCGTCTAAATTCGACAGCGGTTCGTCAAACAGATAGACCTTTGGGTCGCGCACAATTGCCCGCCCGATCGCCACACGTTGCCGTTGCCCACCCGACAGCGCCTTGGGCAGGCGGTCCAGATAGTCATCCAGCTGTAGCACCTGCGCGGCGCGTGTCACGGCGGCGTCAATCTCGGCTGCGGGCTTTTTGGTCAATTTTAGCGCGAACGCCATGTTGTCGCGCACCGTCATATGCGGATAGAGCGCATAAGATTGGAACACCATCGCGATGCCACGCTGTGCCGGCGGCACGTCGTTCATAGGCGCGCCATCAATCAACAATTCCCCTGCGGAGATCTTTTCCAACCCCGCGATCATGCGCAGCAGGGTTGATTTTCCGCACCCCGACGGGCCCACAAACACGATCAGCTCGCCGGTTTCGATATCCAGGTCGATACCCTTGAGAACCTCAACCGCCCCGCCATAGGATTTCCCCACATCCGTCAGCTTTAGATTGGCCATGCCCTTGTCCCTCCCAAGACGTCGGTTAGTCCTGTTTCATCGCGATGCAGACCTGCCAAGGCCCCAGATGCAGCTTGAAATCAGGTGACGGGGTCGCACCGCCCAGTTCATGCCCGATGGTCACCCAGTCACCCGGTGGCATGCCGTGCAACGACGGCGTATCCGACAGATTAAAGGCGCAAAACAACGTCTCGTCCCCAAAGGTGCGGGTGAATTGCAAGATATCCCCGTAGGCAAAAACACCACCATGATCGCCTTTGGTCAGCGCCGGGTGTGCCTTGCGAAACGCGATCGCGTGGCGGTAGTGGTGCAAGATCGCGCCGGGCTCGTCCTCTTGCACGGCCACCGACCGGTTGAGATGGTCATGGCTGACCGGCAGCCACGGAAACCCATCCGTAAACCCGCCGTTTTGGTCTGTGGCCTCCCACACCATTGGGGTGCGGCATCCGTCGCGGCCCTTGAATTCGGGCCAGAACTGCTTGCCGTAAGGGTCTTGCAGGTCTTCGAATGCGACGTCTGCCTCGGGTAGGCCCAGCTCTTCGCCCTGATAGATGCAAACCGAGCCACGCAAACACATGATCAAAGTGGCAAACAAACGTTGCGCTTGGGGCGGCAGATCCCACCGCGAGGCATGCCGCACCACGTCGTGGTTGGAAAACGCCCAACACGGCCAGCCATCGCGCGCCACCCGCCCCAATTCGTCAAACACCTGCGCCACGCGCGTCGCGTCCAGTTTAGTTTTGGCCAGAAACTCAAAGGCGTAGCACATATGCGCCATATCAGAGCCGCTGGTATATTCGCCCAGCAATTCCAACCCACGCTGGGCATCGCCCACCTCGCCCACACAGGTGGCCGCGGGGTATTCATCCAACAGCGCGCGGAACCTTTTCAAAAACCCCAGGTTTTCGGGTTGGTTCTTAGAATACAGGTGTTCTTGGTGGTTATAGGGGTTCACAGAAGGCGCAATATTGGCGTTACGCCGTTCCGGTGGCAGCGCAGGATTGTCGCGTAACTGTTTGTCAGCATAGTAAAAATTGATCGTATCCAGCCTAAACCCATCAACCCCACGATCTAGCCAGAACCGGGTGGTGGACAAGATCGCGTTTTGCACATCATCATTGTGGAAATTCAGGTCGGGTTGTTCGACCAAAAAGTTGTGCAGGTAGTATTGTTCGCGCCCCGGATGCCACTGCCACGCCGACCCCCCAAAGATCGACAGCCAGTTGTTGGGTGGTGTGCCGTCGGGTTTTGGGTCGGACCAGACGTACCAGTCGGCCTTGCGGTTGGTGCGGTCTGACTGGCTGTCTTGGAACCACGGGTGTTGGTCAGAGGTGTGGCTTAGCACCAGATCGATCATCACCTTCAGGCCGTATTGATGGGCGGCCTCGACCACCACGTCGAAATCCGCCAAGGTGCCGAACATCGGGTCAACGTCGCAATAGTCACTGACGTCATAGCCGAAATCCTTCATCGGCGAGGTAAAGAACGGCGAAATCCAGATCGCATCGACCCCAAGTGATGCGATATACCCCATGCGTTGCGAGATCCCGATCAGATCGCCGATACCGTCGCTGTTGCTGTCTTGAAAACTGCGTGGGTAAATCTGGTAGATCACAGCGCCGCGCCACCAGTCTTTTTCGGCGTCGGTTGGGTGCAGATGGTGGTCCATCTTGGTCATACGCGTTTGGCTTTCTTATTTGACGGAGCCGGCCAGCAAGCCGCGCACCAGATATCGTTGCAATGTGAAAAAGACGATGAGCGGCACCGCGATAGAGATAAAGGCCGCAGAGGCCAAAATGCCCCAATCCCCCCCACGGGAGCCTAAAAGATCATCAGCGATCTTGACGGTCATTACCCAAGATTCTGCGTTTGAGGGCAAAAATACCTTGGCCACCAGCAGGTCGTTCCAGGTCCATAGGAATTGGAAAATGGCAAAAGACGCCAGTGCTGGAAAGCTCAGCGGCAGCACGATTTTGGTGAAGACCTGAAAATCGGTAGCCCCGTCGACCTTGGCAGATTCGATGATATCACGCGGCAGCCCGACCATATAATTGCGCAGCAGGTAGATCGCCAACGGCAGCCCAAACCCGGTGTGTGCCATCCAAATGCCAAGAAAGCTCTGACCAATGCCGATTTTGTTGTGGAACTGTAGCAACGGCACCAGTGCCAATTGCAACGGCACCACCAACAGCCCCACCACCATAGCGATCAGCAGCCCACGCCCGGCAAAATCCATCCACGCCAGCGCGTAGGCCGCAAAAGCCGCGATCAGGATAGGGATGATCGTCGCGGGGATTGTGACGGTCAACGTGTTGATAAACGCGACATCCATGCCGTTGGACACCAAGATCATGCGGTAGTTATCCAACGAAAAATCAGGTGGTGTGGCGGTGGAATAATAGACGCTTGGGTCACGTTTGATCTGCGCGGGCGATTGATAGACAAAATCGCCATTGGCCTGCACCGTCAACCGGCGGTCGCGGGTCAGCTCGGCGGTGTCGCCCGCAGCCGATACCGTGGGGTTGGACCGCGCACCGCCAAAGCGGATGACTGTGCCCGTGCCACCGGCAAAGATATTGCCTTCAATTACAGATAAATCACCCTCTTGCCGGACATCCGCAGCGGGAATTTTGGCCTGAAAATTCTGCTCCACGGCGAAGGGCGATAGCCACCACCCCGACGCAGAAATTTGGTCGCGGTCCCGGAAGGACGACACCAGCAACCCCACCGTCGGGATCAACCACAGCACCACCAGAAAGATCACCGATAAGTTCACGGCCCAGCCGAGCGCCGATTTTGTGCCCGCGATATTGGTCATGGCCGCATCTCTGCGCGGGCTTGGCGGATGTTCCAGATCATCACCGGCAGCACCACCATCATGATCACAAAGGCCACCGCTGTCGCGCGCCCATCGTCGCGAAACATGAACGACATCATATAGCTGGGCAGAACATCGGTGCCGAAATTGCCGCCCGTCATCGTGTAGACGATGTCAAACACCTTGAGCACAAGGATCGTGATCGTTGTCCAGACCACCACGATAGTACCCATGATCTGCGGAACTTTGATTTTGAAAAACACCTGAAGCGGGTTGGCGCCATCGATGATCGCGGCCTCTATGGTTTCTTCGGGGATACCGCGCAGCGCCGCCGACAGGATCACCATGGCAAAGCCCGTCTGGATCCAAACCAGAATGGCCATCAGGAAAAAGTTGTTCCAAAACCGAAGTTGCAGCACATCCAACGGGTCAGACGCGCCGAAAAAGTCGCGGACCGCGTTGATCAACCCAATGTCGGCGTTGTTGGCGTAAACGAATTTCCAGATCAGCGACGCCCCCACGAAAGAGATCGCCATTGGCATAAAGATCAGCGATTTCGCAATGTTCCCCCAACGCAACCTGTCTGTCAGTTGCGCCACTAGCAGGCCAAAGAACGTCGCCGCGGCGGGCACAATCAGCACCCATAGCATGTTGTTGAAAAACGCCACCTGAAACCCGTCATCGGCGAACATGGTCGTGTAATTGTCCAGCCCGATGAATGTGTCGCCCGACCGGTTGTGCAGTGACCGCCAGAACGACCCCACCACCGGATACACCAGATACAGCCCCAAGGCCGCCATAGCCGGGAACACAAACAACCACGGCCGCACCATATTGGCCCGGCTGATGTTGCGGCCAGGGTTGGCGGCGCGCGGCGGAAATATGACCTTATCAAGGATCAGGTTGGACAGGACGAAATACCCCACGCACCCGCCAACCCCGACACATACCGTCACGATCCCCTGAAGCAGCGGTGACATTACATTCCCTTCCAACCTGCGCGCACACAGAACGTGGCCCGGCGCAAACCGGGCCGATGTTCAACGGGTTACTGAATGCTGTCCCAGCGTTTTTGAATGGTCTGTGCGACCTCTTTTGCGCTCACACCGGTGGTGTAATCTACCATGCCTGTCCAAAACGCACCTGCGCCGATTTCACCGGGCATCAGGTCAGAGGCATCAAAGCGGAAGGTCGTCGCGTTCAGCAAAATATCGCCCTGCGCCTTGAGGCTTTCATCGGCGTAGACGTCAAGGTTCACCCCGGTGTGGGCGGTCAAAAAGCCCCCCTGCGCCATCCATAATTCATGCGCAATTGGCGTTTTCAGGAACTCCATAAACGCAAATGTCGCCTCGGACGGATTTGTGATGGCCAAAAACGTGCCTGCGCCCAAGACCGGCTTGCCCAAATCTTTGCTGGCGTAGGCGGGGAAATAAAAGAAATCCGCGTCATCGCCTATTGCGGTGCCTTCTGGGAAAAACGCCGGGATAAAAGACGCCTGCCGGTGCATGTAGCATTTGGGCGGGATCGCAAACAGGCCCGTCGGGCTATCGCGAAAATCGGTGTTGGCCACAGCCGATGTGCCGCCGTCAACATAGGTGTCGTTGCGGGCAAACGCGCCAAATTCCTCGATGGCGGCGATAACTTTTGGGTCGTCGAACTTCATCTCGTTGGTGACCCAAGCGTCATAATCTGCGGGTGTTTGGGTCCGCAGCATCATGTCTTCAACCCAATCGGTTGCAGGCCACCCGGTTGCCGCGCCAGACCCCAGCCCGATGCACCACGGCGTGCCACCATCGGCGGCGATGGTATCTGTTAATGTCTTGAGGTCTTCCATCGTTTCGGGGGTGTCATACCCGGCCTCGTCAAAGGCTTCGGGCGAATACCACACCAGTGATTTCACATCGACACGGTAGAATATGCCGTAAATCTGGTCTGTGCCGGACTGATCTGGGTATGTCGCCAGATCAACCCACGACTGCCCGGCTGCGAAATTATCGCGCACCCAGTCGGCGGTTCCGTCGGGCAATGGGGTCAGATATCCTTGGCTCGCCATGTCGGCGGCCAGCCCCGGTTGTGGAAACACCGCCAAGTTGGGCGCCGACCCGGACCGCGCCGAAATCACGATATCCTGCTCAAAGCTGTCAGAACCTGAATAGTTTACCTGCGCCCCTGTCGCACTGGTGAAATAGGAAAACGCCGCATCGACTTTTGCCTTTTCATCGCCCGTCCACGGGCCGGTGATCTCCACGGTTTGACCGGTCAAATCATAGGCGTCGGCAAAGGCTGCGTAGCTGTCCCAATGAAACGCACCTTCGCCTATGGCAAAAGGCTGCGGTTCATCGGCATGGGCCATGCCCGCGATCAGCGCCAGCGCACCAACACTTGCGTAAAATCCTATCGTCATGAAGTCCTCCCGTGGGGCGCCCAGTTTGGCACGTACTTTATTGATTACAAGGGGCTCAGAATCACTACGGCCCCTTCCTCCGATCATCAAAGCGTGGCGTATGACACTATTTGTGTCAACTCGCGCCGCGGGTTTCTACGCAACGTCCCGTCATGGCGATACGGCGCTTCACCCCCTTGTATTTTCTGATGCGGCGCGTGATTTTGGCGCCCGACACACACCTGACATAGGCCGTATTATTACCCGCATATGGTGCAACCACCCCAAAGGACCTCACATGGACTTTACCCGATCCGACTTCCCCGAAGGCTTTCAGTTTGCGGCAGCCACATCAAGCTACCAAATCGAAGGTCACAGCTTTGGTGGCGCGGGCAAAACCCATTGGGATACATTTGCCGCGACCCCCGGCAATGTGGTGCGCGCCGAGCACGGTGATATCGCCTGCGACCACTACCACCGTTGGGAAGAAGACCTTGATCTGATGCAGGCCATGGGGCTGGATGCGTATCGGTTTTCCACCAGCTGGGCGCGGGTGCTGCCCGACGGACGCGGCACGCCCAACCAAGAGGGGCTCGATTTTTATGACCGTCTGGTTGACGGCATGTTGGCGCGCGGCCTGAACCCGATGGTCACCCTATATCATTGGGAATTGCCCGTGGCGCTGGCCGATCTGGGGGGGTGGCGCAACCCTGATATCTCGCATTGGTTGGCCGATTATGCCACCGTCATCATGGAACGGATCGGGGACCGTGTGTTTAGCGCGGCCCCCATCAACGAGCCGTGGTGCGTTGCGTGGTTGTCGCATTTCATGGGCCATCACGCACCCGGTCTGCGCGACATTCGTGCCGCCGCACACGCCATGCATCACGTGCTGACGGGCCATGGGCGCGCCATTCAGGCGATGCGCGCGTTGGGGGTGAAAAACCTCGGCGCTGTGTGCAATTTTGAATACGCGCATCCAGCCGATGACACGCCCCAAGCCGCCGTCGCTGCACAATTATATGACGGGCACTACAACCGGTTTTTCCTAGGCGGGCTGTTCCATGGTGCCTACCCCCAAGACGTTATGCAGGGGCTCGCGCCTCATATGCCCAAAGGGTGGGAGAATGATTTTGCCCTGATCGGCCAGCCTTTGGATTGGTGCGGTTTGAACTATTACACCTGCAAACGTATCGCGCCCACCGATGGTGCTTGGCCCGCGCACACAGAGGTCGCAGGCCCCCTGCCCAAGACGCAAATGGGGTGGGAGATCTACCCCGACGGCCTGCACCATTTCCTAGGTTGGGTGCATGAAAACTACACCAAAGGCCTGCCCCTGTACGTGACCGAAAACGGCATGGCGCACCCCGATCAGATCGGCGTCCCCGATCAGGCGCGTATTGATTACCTAAACGCCCATGTCGGTGCCGCGCGACGGGCCATCAAAGATGGTGTGCCAGTGGCGGGCTATACGTTTTGGTCGCTGCTCGACAATTATGAATGGGCGCTGGGGTATGAAAAACGCTTTGGGTTGATCCACGTGGATTTTGACACGTTGGACCGCACGCCAAAGGCCTCGTATCATGCGCTGGCCAAGGCGCTGGCGCGGTAGCCGTCAGGGTGTGAAATCTGCCGGCACGCCAAAGGGCGGCGTCGCGACGCCCTGCCCCGTAAGGCTGTGCAAAAAGGCGACGATCTGCGCGATCTGATCATCGGTCATATCAGGGCCATCGCCGGGCACCACGCGCGCCTGTCGCGCCATTTCGCGCGGGTCAGATTGAATGATGAAATCAACCGGTTCCAGCCACTGAACCTTGGGCAAATTGGCATCCGCCCGGCGCCACGCGCCCCGCGAGGCGAGCGGTGTCAGATGGTGCCGCACGATGCCATCCAGCGTGGGAAACGCGCCGTTGTGCCCGTAGGGGGCCGTCAGCGCGACATTGCGCAACATCGGCGTGCGAAAGGCATAGGCATCCGCCAACCGGTTGCTGTCGCCCATCCGGCCCACATCACGCGCGTAGGGGTCAAACATGCGCGTGCGCCCCGGCCCAAACGCGGGCACCCCCAGCGCGTGGAATGTCTGATCCGACATCAACGGGCCGGAATGGCAGGCGCTGCACCCGGCGCTGCCATAAAACAACACCATGCCTGCGTGTTGTGATGCGGTCAGCGCCTGTTTGTTGCCTGCCAGATACGCGTCAAAGGGGCTGTCGATGCTGCGCCATTCGACCGCCATAAACGCCGCCAGCGCATTGGCGATATCCACGATAGTGACTTGATCAGGCGTGGCGATATGGTCAAAGGCTGCGACAAACTGCGGGCCGTATGTTGGGTCCAAGCGCACCCGTTTGGCGATGATCGGCCAGGCGTTGTCGATGCGGTCATGCACCGCGCCGATCACCTCGTTTTCGCCGGGGTTTCCCGCCATTTCAAACTGCGCCACCAGCGGGAACAACGCCTGCGCCGCCAGCAGCGAATTTAACCCCTGCGGCAGCCATTCTTCGGCGGGGGAATTGAACCCGTTGCCAAACAGATCAGACCGGCTGAGCCGCCCATCATGGAACATCACATGCACATCGCGGGCGCCAAGGTTCCACAGCCCCGGCGCATTCCGCGGGATGCGTTTGGCGATGCGTGAAACCCCCACCCCCGGCGTGCGGTTGGGGCCCAGCCCCTGCCCGCCTTCGCCAATGCCCAACGACAGCCCATCGCCGGTGCCAAAATCAGGGTGGTGGCAATGCGCACAAGATATATTCTGGTTGCCCGACAGGATTTGATCGTAGAACAAGGACTGGCCCAATGCGGCCTGATCCCAATCGAAGGTCAGGAAATCATCGGCGGTCAAGGCGCGCGGCAAATCACCCGCGCTGGCCACCGCCGCCCAACACGAAAGAACGACCCCATGCGCGTAATATGCCTTGTTGCGGCCCTGCTGGCAGCGCCGGCCTTTGCCGAAATTGAACAGGCACGCGACCTGATGGAAGACGGCCAGTTTGAGGCCGCCTATGACGCCCTGTGGCCTGCGGCGCGGTCTGGAAATGCCGATGCAGAAGAGCTGATCGGGGTGATGTATGCCATGGGTCTGGGTGTGCCGCGCGATGATATCCGCGCCTTTGATTGGTACCTGCGGTCGGCGATGAAGGGGCATCCGGGCGCGCAATCGGGTGTGGGGTGGTACTATGAGGTCGGGCGCGGCATGCCTGCCCCCGATCTGGTGCGTGCCTATATGTGGTATACGCTGTCGGCCATCGGCGGTGACCCCGACGCCGCGATCAGCCTCGAAGAGGTGGTCAAAAAAATGACGGGGGATGAGATCGAAAAGGCGCATGTTTTGGTCGCGGACTACAAGGTTTGGATGTACCCGTTTCGGTAGCGTTTCATTGTTGATCATGGCTGTCAAATTCCACGGTTTCATCTTAAATATCGTTGCATTCAAAGCCTAATGTTGTTCAAGATCGCCTTGTAAGCAAAGAGGTAATTTTACATGCGCTATATTGGTTTTCTAACGGTGGCTCTCGCCTTGTCTGGATGTGCAGATGTCATGACATCCCCTGCAAGACTTGCAGATCAGGCAGACGAAATCTCGAAGGTAACACCAACCGATCAGATCGTTCTAACATCGGCCGACACCATAAATGATGGCAATTTTACACAGATCGCCGCGATCGAAAAATCCATTGGCAAAGCCACCATTTTCGGCAAAACACCGACAGTCGCAGATGGTGAATTAAAACTACGGATCGAAGGCGCAGAACTGGGTGCCGATGCGGTCATTAACAAACGTATCTCTAACGTTGGGGTTTGCGCGCTGAGTTGGGGATGTAGAACAGTCTCTGGAACCGCGGTGAAATATTCCAACTAACACAACAAGGGCAGAGCGGCTGCAACGCCACCCGCTCTGCCCTGTGCTCTTAATTCAGATCTGCGGCGCGGGCGGCGTTGATCTCGGCTTCGGCCTCGGTGACAGCGGTGGACAGCGCGTCAAAGATTTCCTCGCCGCGCCCGACATTGGCCTTAAACCAGTCGAACACCGGTGCCGCGCCGTCTTTGAACGCCGCTTTCTGGTCGGGCGTGGGCACGTAAAGATCGCCGCCTTCAGCCACAAACTGTTCATAGGCCGCGATAGATTTACGTTTGGGCGAGGCGAATGTCGCTTGTTGCAGCGCATAGAACCCATCCACCACCACGCGGCGCATATTTTCGGGCATGCCTGTGAATTGTTCGTTGTTCATCCACCACAGCGCGCCCATGTAAGCGTGACCGTCCAGCGTGACGTATTTCAGACCCGCATCGGGGAATTTCATGCCCATAATGTCGGTGATACCGTTCTTGGACCCTTCAACAACGCCGGTCTGGAAGGACGTGAACAGTTCCGGCCACGGGATCGGCGTTGGCGCGGCCCCCAGCGATTTCACCAGCTCTTGTGGCAGGTCGGCGACCACGGTGCGGATCTTGAGGCCTTCCATGTCGGAGGGCTCAGTCACGCGGCGTTTTGTGTTGGCAAAGTTGCGCCAGCCACCAGTGTTGCCGATGGTCATCAACCGGATGCTGTCGCCTGAATCTTCCAACGCCATGTCACGCATTTTGCGGGTGAAATCGCCCGACAGAACCGTTTCTGCAATGCGGTCGTCGGCCATTAGGTACGGTAGGTCAAGCACCTGAACGTAAGGGAAAATACCAGACGCGCCCCCAGACGTAGACACGTAGATGTCGATCGTGCCGTCGGCCACACCTTGCAGGCATTCCGCCCCGTTGCCACACAGCTGCGTGCCGATAAACAGCTCGACTGCGATGGCGCCATTCGAGGCCGCCTCGACGTAGTTTTTGAACACGACCAGACCGTCGTAGTCTTCGTCGTTTTCGTTGGAATTGGCCGTGGCCCGCAGGGTGTAGTCCTGCGCCATAGCTGCCATTGCGCTGCCCGCCAGCACGGCTGCGACGGTCAGGGTTTTCAGGGTCGTTTTGATCATCAAGTGTCCTCCCATTTGATGTGTGGTGTTAGTTCGCGAACCCCGTCAAACGCGGGATCGTCATAGAAATCGCCGGGATGTAGGTGATCAGGAAAATCACAACCACCTCGACGGCAAGAAACGGTAAAATCGCCTTGGAAATCGCCTCGACGCGTTCGCCCGATACCGACGAGGCCACAAACAGCACCAACCCCATAGGCGGCGTTGCCAGACCCACCGTCAGGTTGACGCTCATGATGATGGCAAAGTGGATGGGATCAACGCCGAGTTCGACGAAAATAGGCCCCAAGATCGGCCCCAAGATAATAATCGCAGGCCCCGCATCCAGAAACATCCCCACGATGAACAGCAGCAGGTTGATCAGCAGCAGTAACACCAGCGGGTTGGATGTCAGCGACAGCACAAAATCCGCCATGGCTTCGGGCGCGTGGCTCAGGCTGACCACGGTTTTGAACGCCATCGCAGCCCCCACCAGCAACAACACCACCGCAGACGTCAGCCCCGCGCGGCCCATGACATCGGGCAAATCGCGAAGACGCAGGGTGCGCATCACGAACAGCCCAATGAACAGCGCATAGGCCACGGCCACGGCTGCTGCTTCGGTCGGGGTGAAGACGCCCGCGAGGATGCCGCCCAAGATGATCACCGGGGTCAACAGCGGGAAAAACGCCTTGAGGCTGGCCTGCCCGCGTTCGCCCCAGGTGTGTTTTTTCGTGGCGACGGGGAAATCGTATTTGTCGGCTTGCAGCTTGACCATAAACATCAGGCCCAGCCCCACCATCACGCCGGGCACGATGCCCGCCAAAAACAACGCCGCGACGCTTTCGCCCATGACGTAGGCATAGATGATCATGATGCCCGAAGGTGGGATGATCGGCCCGATAACCGAGCTGGCAGCCGTAATGGCGGCGGCAAATTTACGGCTGTAGCCTTGTTTTTCCATCGCGGGGATCAACATCGACCCCAACGCAGATGTATCCGCCACCGCAGACCCCGATAGCCCCGCAAAGAGCATCGAGCTGAGGATATTCACATGCGCCAACCCACCGCGAAAATGACCCATCATCGCTTGCGAAAATTCGACCAGACGCATGGTGATACCGCCGCGGTTCATCAATTCACCCGCAAGCATGAAAAACGGGATCGCCATCAGGGGAAAGCTATCCATCCCATTGTAAACGTTCCGGTAAAGCAACGTGATGTCTTTTTCCTGCCCATTGAAAAACAGCAAAAGACCGGGGGCGGCCAGCAGGCCAAAGATCACCGGCAGGCCGATCATCAAGAACACCAAGAACAGCGGGAGGAACCAAACCAACATTATTCAGCCCCCACTTGATCTTCGAGCGCGATGGCTGGCAGGCGATCTTGGCCGCCCATCAGCCCCACAATCGCGCGCAAAATCAGTTCGACATTCACGGAAATCAACATAGCGACCCCCACCAACAACGATGCCATCATCCAACTGCGTGGCACTCGGTACCAGGTTTCAAAGCTAAGATCGGTGGGCAGATACAACGACGCGGTGGCAAAGCGCCCCGCGAACCCGGTGACCTCGGACCATCCAATGCGCAGGGCGACGATCAGCACCAGCAGGCTCATGCACAGCAATATCAATGACACCACCGCGCCCACCGCTTTGGGCAGCAGCCGCACCACCGTGTCGATGGATACAAACCCGCCGCGCCGAAACGCCGTCGGCGCCATCAGCCCCGTCATCCACAGCATGCAAAATCGTGCGGCTTCGTCGGGCCAGGGCAACGCGTTGTTCAGCGCATAGCGGTAAAACACCTGCACCAGAATAGCCGACACCATCAACGCCACCGCCACAATGCCGATGGCACGCCCAATGGTCAGCGCAGCCTCATTGACCAGCCGAAGCGGTGTCATCACCGCCAGCAATGCCCTCATGCCGGAGCCTCCTCCCTTGTGCCCGGGTTTACCGGGTCACCTCATGCAGGTTTTCCCCGCATGCTTCATTGGTTCGCGTTTTACGCGCGGTTGTCAATTTGTCTAAAGCGACCTTGACAGAAAATCAGTGCCTCCCCCTCCCGGAAGGCGGCTGATCCGACATGACCCAGAACAATCGAATGATCGCCCGCGTCGTGAATAGCGTGTGTTGTGCATTCGAACCGCGCCAAACAATCGCCCAACAAGGGCACGCCTTGCGCGTTTTGCGTCACATCCAGCCCATCAAAGGCCTGCGCTAATTTGGCAAACCCAACGGCGATGTCTTCGTGTTCGGCGCCCATCACGTGGATGGCAAAATGTGGCGCGGCGACAAAATGCGCATAGCGGCTGGATGATTTCGCCGGGCACCACAACACCAACGGCGGGTCCATAGAGACGCTCGAAAAGGAATTCGCCGTCATGCCGATGGGCCCGGTGGGCGTTTGCGCGGTGATCACGGTGACGCCGGTCGCAAACCGACCCATCGCATCGCGAAACTGGCGTTGGGTGTCTGTGCCGGGGGTAAAGCTGTGCAACTGTGGCATCTGATGCGATCCATCTGCCATTATGGCACCTCTTGGCCGTTTGCGGCCTCATAGAGCTCAAACCAGATTTGCCGGTCCATGTCGACCTTGAAGGCATCGCTGAATGTGGCGATCCGGGCCAAGGTATTGGTGCCCATCACCGGCAATATCCCTGCCGGATGCGCCAATAGCCACGCAACTGCCACTGCCGCGCGGTCAACCCCCTGTGCCGATGCAATCGCGTCCATCTTGGTGGCCACAGCGCTGGTGTCGGTCATCAGGCTGCCGCCCCCCAATGGAGACCACGCCATGGGCGCGATGCGGTGCTGTTGCAGATGCGCCAGATCGCCGTTGATCAGGCCGTCGCGCGCGGCGAGGCTGATTTCGATCTGGTTGGTCACCAGCTTGTGGGTCATGCCCGATTGTAACAAATCCCAATCCCAAGGGCGGAAATTCGACACCCCCGCCGCCTTGATCTTGCCACTGTCGATCAACGCATCCAGTGCGCCGCCGGTTTCGGCCGCGTTCATCATCGGATCCGGGCGGTGGATCAACAGCACGTCGATCTGTTCGATGCCCATATGGGTCAACGATGCCTCGACACTGGCCTGCAGATGCGCCGCCGAGGTGTCATAGTGTTTCACCCGGCGGTCCGCATATTTGCCGATGGGTGCCACGATATCGCATTTGGTCACAATCTCGAGCTGGTCGCGCAGACCGGGATTTTCCTTGAGCGCCGAACCCAGCACCTCTTCGGCGGCATACCCCCCGTAGATATCGGCCTGATCCATCGTTGTGATGCCCTGCGCAAGGCAGGCGTCGATCTTGGCGCGCACATGAGCGGGCGATGTATTGGCATCATCGGCCAGCCGCCACATGCCATACACGATGCGGCTAAAGTCAATAGTATCGGAAAGGGCAACGCGGTCCATCAACGACGGTCTCCTGCGGCAAGGGGTGTGAGGGGGGGCGTTGCGGGCACACGGCCGTAGGCCTGCGGCAACGAGCATGTATTCAGATGAGGCATAACCAAGCGTCCAAAATATTCAGCCTCATCAATATGCGGATACCCCGAAAAGATAAACGCCCGGATGCCCATTTTCTGATAGGCTTCAATTTCCGATAGCACCTGATCAGCAGACCCGACCAAGGCCGCACCACACCCAGACCGCGCCCGGCCAACGCCCGTCCACAGATGTGGTTCGACATATCCGAATTCATCGGCGATATCGCGGTTCTTGGCCTGATGCGACACCCCCAAAGACGTGGCATCCAACGCCCGTTCCCGGATCTTGCGGCCATGGTCATCGTCCAGCTTGGACACGATATAATCGGCGTATTCTTTGGCCTCGGCTTCGGTGTCGCGCACAATCATATGCACCCGCAGGCCATAATCCAGGGTGCGACCCTTTTCGGCGGCCAATGTGTTCACGGCCTGCATGCGCGCGGCCAATTGATCCTTGGGTTCGGGCCACATCAGATACACATCGCAATGCTCGGCGCACAAATCCAGCGCGGCGGGTGAATAGCCACCGAAATACAGCAGCGGCCCGCCTGTTTGATAGGGCCGCACCGGGTCCGTCGTCAGCCCGCTGAAATTGTAGACCTCACCTGCGTAGTTGATCTCATCTTGGGTCCACGCCTGTTTCAAGATCTCAACCACCTCGCGCGAGCGTTGATAGCGGTAGGTGCTGTCGGCCTTTTCGCCCGGAAAATCCGAACTGATGATATTGACCGTCAACCGCCCTTCGAGCATGTGATCCAGCGTGGCAATCGTGCGTGCCAACATGATGGGCTGCATCTCGCCGCAGCGCACCGCGGCCAGCAGGTTGATCTTGTCGGTGATTGGCGCGCAGCCGGCCACAAAGCTCAGCGTGTCTTGGCCCACCTGATAGGATGACGGGCACAGAATGTTGCGAAACCCCTGCGCTTCGGCGGTTTTCACGATATTTGAACAATGCGCCCAGCTCGAGCGCAACCCTCCATCTGGTACCCCCAAAAACTGATAGTCATCCGAGCACAGCGCGGAAAACCAAGAGACTTCGGCCGCATTCAGATCGGCAGAGGTGACGGGCACAACGGTCATGGGCGTCCTTTTGGGATCAGGGGCATTTGACCCTTGAATAGCACTGGGAAAAATGTAGATCAATAGTATATCAATTTGAGATATTTATAATGCCCTATTCCCGCCGCGCAGATTTGCCCAAATACATTCAACTCAGCGAGCTTTTGATCCGCGATATAGATACAGGGCGGTTGCTCGACGGCGAACGCCTGCCCCCCGAACGTCAGATGGCCGCGACCTTGGGCACATCCATCGGTACGCTGCGCAAGGCGTTGGCCAATCTGGAACAAAAAGGGTTGCTGGAACGGGTGCAAGGGTCGGGCAATTACGTGCGCAAACCGGGCAAAGCTGCGGGGCTTTATGCCATGTTCCGGCTGGAACTGCCCGAAGGGGGCGGCCTGCCAACGGCCGATGTGATCACCATTGGTCTATGCGCCAAACCCGATGATCTGCCCGCCTTTGGGGCCAGCGTGCGCGCCACGCGCATACGTCGATTGCGGTACCTCAATGATATAGCAATTGCGGTCGAAGAGATCTGGTTGGATGCCAGCGCGGGCACGTTGGGTGCCGATATGCTGGGCGATTCCCTGTATCAGACCTATCTGGAGGTCTTGGGATTCTGGATCACCCGCGCCGAAGACCGCGTGGGCATCAGCGCCCTGCCCGACTGGACGCCTGCACCGTTTGGCAAACCCGGCACGCCCTGCGGTTATATCGAACGCTTCAGTTGGTCCGCCGGGCCGATCCCTATTGAATTTTCACGCACTTGGTTCGATACGACCAAATCCATCTACGTACAACGGTTAAAATAAGGACACCCCATGACAGAAACGACGCGCTACGGCATGATTGGGTGCGGTATGATGGGGCAAGAGCACCTGAAAAACATCGCTCTTTTGCCCAACACAGCCGTGACCACCATCTACGAACCGGATGCAGACATGCGCGCCGCCGCGGCCCAGATCGTGGGCGATGTCACTTTTGCCGATAGCATTGATGCGTTGCTGGATGACCCGCAGATCGACTGTCTGGTGGTGACCAGCCCCAATCATTGCCACGCCGCACAGCTGCGCCAGATCGCGGCCAAACGCCCGTTGCCCGTGTTGATGGAAAAGCCGCTGTTGACCGACCCCGCCGATATTCCGGCGTTGCAAGCTGTCGCGGCCACCTCCCCCGCGCCGATCTGGGTGGCCATGGAATACCGTTATATGCCGCCCATTGCGGCGTTGCTGAACGACGCGCAAGCCGTGACCGGCGGGATCAAGATGTTGACCATCCGCGAACACCGGTTTCCGTTTTTGACCAAGGTCGGGGATTGGAACCGCTTTAACCACCAGACTGGCGGCACGTTTGTCGAAAAATGCTGTCACTTCTTTGACCTGATGCGGGTGATGATTGGCACTCGCCCGCTGCGTGTGATGGCGAGTGCGGCGCAGTCGGTGAACCATCTGGATGAAATCTACGACGGTAAAACGCCAGATATCCTCGACAATGGGTATGTCATCGTCGATTTCGAAGGCGGCGCGCGCGCGATGCTGGAACTGTGCATGTTCGCCGAGGGTGCGCGGTATCAAGAAACCATCGCGGCCATGGGGGCGGCTGGCAAGATCGAGGCGTTTGTGCCCGGCCCCACGCGGTTTTGGCCCGGCGATCTGGGCGATGCGCCCACGCCGATGTTGGAAATCAGCCCCCGCAGTCCCAAACGCCCCGAAACGCGCCTGATCCCGGTGGACCCGGATCTGCTGGCGGCAGGTGACCACAATGGGTCGACCTTTTATCAACATCAGCGGTTTCTAGAGGTCGTGCGTGGGCAACGCGCCCTGCCCGACGTCAGTTTTGAGGACGGTCTGTGGGCCGTTCAAATGGGCATGGCCGCGCAAAAATCCGCCGCGACGGGTCAGGCTGTTATGTTGTGAAACCAGAGCCGTGGCGTGTCAGGGGGTGATCACCCGCACGCCGGGCATGCGTTCCATGGCGGCAATGTCATCGTCGTAGATCTCTGTCAGCGCGTCGACCGTATCGGTTGTCCAGCCGGGCATATCCAGCTCCTCTTCGATCTCTTCGGGGATGGCGAAGGCCTCTAGAAAGGCGACAATAGCGCGGCGTTTTTGCAGCTCGGTCATGTTGGGGTGTTTTTCAAGAAACGCGCGGAACCGGGTCATGCCTTCTTTGGCCATGATGTCCTCTAGCAGGTCATAACTGCCTTCGATGTCGTCCGCAGGCCCCACCCCACCCATTTCGCGCAACACCTGCGACCAGATCAACGGCGCGTCTTCGCTGCACCAAATCGTGATTTTTACACCCGGAGCGGCGTCAAGAATCCGCGTGACCGTATCGGACCAATAAATTCGGTGCGGATCGACCCCATCAGTGAATTCGGCCAACCCGTTTTTTGGTGACCGTTGGTAAACCGCAGGCATGAAACTGGCGGGGTTTTTCACGGCCATAAATAATTCAATATCATCCGCAAGAAACAGATGCGCCAACCGCGCCACGCGCTGCCCAGCGTTGGGGTAAATCACCCCCCTATCGATAGCGAACCGCGGCGCCCCCAAAAAACGGCTGTTCGACAAAATAACACGGTGGGCGGTTTCCTCGTCGAGGATCGCATCCAGCAGAATTTCACGCGCATCGCTTGCGGGCGCGTCCACAGTCATTGCATCTACGGTTTGGTTCAACAATGTGCGGTATTTGCCCGGCCCCGGCACCGCGATGCCTTGCTGGCCGAACGCCTCTTTGTTTTTCAAAAGGCACCGCATCAAGCGGTCTTGTTCGGTAAAGTGGGCGCCTGTGTGAAAGACCAGCTGCATAGCGTTCCATGAAAAGAGACAAGGTATCAACAGACTAGACGCTGCGGTCGCGATGTTCAAACGCTAACACGGCTATCAGATGCCCGCCCCCTGCGCGCCGCATTGATCCTTGCCTGCGGCCTGGGTGGGCCCGGCTAAACGTCTGGCGCGCCTTGCGAATTTGCGGAACATTGGCTCCAACATTGATCGTGTAACCCCCTTAAAAGGGCCGCCGCTCCCGCAGGGTTTAATGCAACGTAAATTCCCCCGTGACATTGCGCCATTCCCCCGCGCCGATCATCTTGCGGTGTGTGAAACGCACCGAATGCAACGGCCCTTCGATTTCAGATTGCCAGAACTCAACGAATTCGAACAATCGAGGATGGTCCGGCGCGATGTCATATTCCTGCCAGACGAAGGTGTTCAACACATGCAGATGGTCCGGCATGTGGTAGAAAAATTCGGCCGTGGTGAACCCATAGCCCTTGAGCATCAATTCGGTTTCAGATCTCGACATGTGTGACCTCAATCGTTGTTTCTAAACCGATGCTGCCACGATCAAATTACTTTTCAATGAAAACAATGTGTTGTCACTCAAGGGCGACGGCTGCCAACCTGACCGGAACTGAGGGATTGCACCTGATATGCACCCTCTGCTAGGATTAATCCACAATATATAGACCCTGCGGAACAATTGGGCAGTCCACGTGAGCGATACACCACAACCTCCTGAGAACGATGATGAAATGACGCCAGAGCGTCCCGTTTATGACGGGCCATCGGTCAGCATCGAACATGAAATGCGCACGTCGTATCTTGATTACGCGATGTCGGTTATTGTCAGCCGGGCGATCCCCGACCTGCGCGACGGGTTAAAACCCGTGCACCGGCGGATCCTGTTTGCGATGCATGAAACGGGCAACAGCCACGACAAATCCTACCGCAAATCGGCGCGTCCTGTGGGCGACGTGATGGGGCAGTATCATCCCCACGGTGACAGCGCGATTTATGACGCCTTGGTGCGGATGGCGCAGGATTTTTCGATGTCGCTGCCGCTGCTCGATGGTCAGGGCAATTTCGGGTCTATGGACGGCGATAACCCCGCCGCGATGCGCTATACCGAAGTCCGCATGGACAAGCCCGCCGCGTTTTTGCTGAGCGATATCGACAAAGACACCGTTGATTTTCAAGACAACTACGACGGCAAACAAAAAGAACCTACTGTGCTTCCCGCTCGGTTCCCCAATATGCTGGTCAACGGTGCGGGCGGTATTGCGGTTGGGATGGCCACAAACATTCCGCCGCACAATCTGGGCGAAGTTATCGATGCGACGCTGGCGCTGATCGAAGAACCCGACCTGACGTCCGAGCAGTTGATCGACTATGTGCCCGGGCCAGATTTCCCGACCGGTGGCATTATGCTGGGCCGGACCGGCGCGCGCAAAGCCTACCTTGAGGGGCGTGGCAGCGTGATTATCCGTGCCAAGACCCGTGTCGAAGAGATCCGCAAGGATCGCTGGGCTATCGTCGTGGATGAAATCCCCTATCAGGTCAACAAGGCCTCGATGATCGAAAAGATCGCCGAACAGGTCCGCGAGAAAAAGATCGAGGGCATCGCCCACGTTCAAGACGAATCTGACCGCAATGGCGTGCGCGTGGTGGTCGAGCTCAAGCGTGATGCAACGGCCGAGGTGGTGTTGAACCAACTGTTCCGGTTTACCCCGATGCAGACGTATTTTGGCTGTAACATGTTGGCGCTGAATGGCGGTCGGCCGGAACAGCTGACGCTGCGCAAGTTCCTGACGTACTTCATTGATTTCCGCGAAGACGTTGTCGCGCGCCGCACCGCGTTTTTGTTGCGCAAGGCCCGTGAACGCAGCCATATCCTGTGTGGTCTGGCCGTGGCCGTCACCAACATTGATGAAATCGTCGCGACCATTCGGGCGTCTGCGGATGCCGCCGAGGCGCGTAGCAAATTGATGACGCGCCGTTGGCCTGCGACGGATATTTTGCCCTATATCGCGCTGATCGACGACCCGACCCACACCGCCAATGACGATGACACCTATAACCTGTCAGAAACGCAGGCGCGTGCGATCCTTGAATTGCGCTTGCAACGGTTGACGCAGATCGGGGTCAAAGAGGTCACCGACGAGCTCGAAGAACTGGCTGGTAAGATCAAGGAATACCTCGAAATTCTAGGCTCGCGCGATAGGATCATGGGGATCATCGCCAACGAACTGCGCGAAGTGCGCGACCAATTTGCCGTACCGCGCCGCACCGAGATCGTCGATTGGTCGGGCGATATGGAGGACGAAGATCTTATCGCGCGCGAAGACATGGTCGTGACCGTCACATCGGGCGGTTATATCAAACGCACGCCTCTGGCCGATTTCCGCAGCCAACGCCGCGGTGGCAAGGGTGTGTCGGGGATGCAGACCAAAGAAGAAGACGTGGTCACCACCCTGTTCGTGGCCAATACCCATACGCAGCTGTTGTTCTTTACGACCGATGGCATGGCGTACAAGCTGAAAACATGGCGTTTGCCCCAAGGGGGTCGTACGGCCAAAGGCAAGGCGATCGTCAATATCCTGCCGATCCCGCCGGGTGTCTCGATCGCTGCTATCTTGCCGATTGACCGTGAGGAAGACGACTGGTCAGAACTACAGATCGTCTTTGCCACGTCGGCAGGCACGGTGCGGCGCAACGCTCTGTCAGATTTCACCAATGTGAAATCCAACGGTAAAATCGCCATGAAGTTCGAAGACGAACACGCCCAAACCACGCTGATCAACGCGCGCATCGCATCGCCCGACGAAGATGTGATGTTGGTGACCGCCTCTGGCCGGGCGATCCGCTTCCCGTCAACGGATGTGCGTGTGTTCAATTCGCGCAGTTCTGTGGGCGTGCGCGGTGTCAAACTGACCGGGTCGGATAAGGTCGTGTCTATGTCGATCATCCGGCATTTTGATGCGACATCGGACGAACGCGCCGCCTATCTGAAAATGCGCCGTGCGATGGCCGGGTTGGCCGATGATGCCGAAAGCGTTGTGGCCGATGAAGAAGACACAGATGCCAATGCCACCATCAGCCCGGATCGCTATGCCGAAATGTCGGCGGCCGAAAACCTGATCCTGACCCTGACGTCGCAAGGCGCTGGCAAGCTAAGTTCGAGCCATGATTACCCGGTACGTGGGCGTGGTGGCATGGGCGTTCAGGCGATGGACAAAGCCATGCGCGGCGGCGCTTTGGTTGCCAGTTTCCCGGTGGAAATGGACGACCAGATCATGCTGGCCACCTCCAAGGGTCAATCGATCCGCGTGCCAGTTGATGGTATCTCGTTTAGGTCGCGGTCGGCCGGTGGGGTCCGGGTGTTTAACACGGGCAAAGGCGAAGAAGTCGTCAGCGTCGCTTGGATCGCAGACCAAGGTGAAGACGCAGAAGACACCGAAGAATAACCCCCTCCCGCTTTGGCGGGGGTCAGGAAATGTTAAAAACCATCCTGTAGATCAGGCTCTGTCGCATCGCAGATGACGGAGCCTGATATGACCCTAAAGACATTGTTAGTTCTCATACTGTCCCTCTGGGCCACGGCATCCGCAGCCACCCAATTTCAAAGCGGTGATTGGGCGGCGGCGAAGATCGGGAACCAGTGTTTTATCTACACCCAACGCGCGGCCCGCGACACGTCCGGCGCATTGATCTTCAGCTTTGGGGTTCAGGGGCTAAACGCAGGTTTTCGGTACGAATATGCGCCATGGCCGGGCGACACTCAGGCACCATGGGATGCCGATGATATAATCCTGCTTGAGATTGACGGCGCCACTGTTTGGCTCGGCGATGAAATGATGTTGGGCGATAGCGCCGTTGGCTATGCGGCAGATCTGACACCGGGGTTCGTGCCGGAAATGGCACAGGCGATTCTGGGTGCGACAGACACGGTAACCGTTGCCTTGGACCGCGTCGCTTTAGGGGAAACATGGACCTATGGGGTGTTTTCGCCCATGGGTTTCAAGGAAACCTTGGACCACGCGCGGCAATGGTGTGAGTTTGATCCCGGCAATTTGTTCGAATCTTAACTATGCTTCAAGGATTTAGCCGCACACTGGTGTGATCTGATGAATGAGGCCCCAGATGAATTTGTATTGCTGCATGATAACGCTAAAAAACGACGCCAAAGCGCTGCTTTTTGCAAAGGCCTTGGATGATTGGATGGGGCACTTACAATCCGCCGGTGTCATTGGAAACTGGCGGTTGTTGCGTCGCAAGCTAAACTTGGCCGCCGATTGTTACCGCGACTTTATGCTAGA
Organism: Roseobacter sp.; assembly: GCF_039970775.1. Classification (GTDB taxonomy): domain Bacteria; phylum Pseudomonadota; class Alphaproteobacteria; order Rhodobacterales; family Rhodobacteraceae; genus Roseobacter. The sequence goes on along the minus strand of NZ_JBDVLG010000065.1, from coordinate 94,500 downwards.
GATCGAAGTCGATGGGTTGGGCCAGCTGGAGCAAGCATTTCGCCTGACGGGCACGCATGATGATGAGGTTGCTCAGATGCACCGGGCGGTCAACGACCTGATTGCGACGTCGGAATTTGCCCTTTACCGACCATATCCAGATTCAGAACGCGCCGAGCGCATGGCACTACTATAACACGCCGTCCTTGCGCAATTTCATCAAAAACCTGATACAAACGTAAGGGTGGAAGATAAATCGTTTTTTATGTGTGTTTTATTCCTTAATCTGGTTTTTGGAAAACGCTTCTAAAGTGTCGAAATGCAGCGCACCAGATTGGGCGCGCTGGCTCACAGTAGAAGGTATCAGTTACGAATGATTTCATCCATATCGACTGCCAGCATGTTCCAACGGACGACACAGTCAAGCATTCTAACCGAAGAACAAAGCACCAAACTCACCAAAGCCTTGACCGAGTATGATACTGAGAACCTGTCTGATGACGATGCCAAGGCACTCGTCTCTACGATCAAAGAATTGGGCATTGCGCCCAGTGCGGGTTTGGCTAAGGCCTTGTCTGAAGCAGGCATCGACGCGCGTGAATTAGCTGAACAGGCCGGCATTTCTGGTGGCGGACCAGGCGGGCCCGGCGGTGGTCCGGGCGGACCAGGTCGCCCGGACGGGCAATCAGGTTCTTCTTCCGGCGTAGACGAGGCCGTGCTGTCATTGATCCAAGAAGCGACAGAAAGCTACGAAGCGTCAGAAATAGAAGAAAGTTTCGCAGACATATTGGCCGCTACATTGACCGAAAACGGTTATGATAGCAGCCAACCTACTGTAGATTTCTACGCGTAATCGCAGAACAAAAATATGGCGTCCAGTGTGCCCTAAGGTCATGTAGCACACTGGACCATGTTAATAGTCCTACAACTTGTAAAGTGCAGCGAATTTCTTCGTCAGATATGTCAACAATGGCGCTTCGGTCGGAGTTACGCCGCTGGCGTTCGCGATCACCTCCGAGGGTTCATATAGCCCACCATGTGTCTGCACATGATCTCGCAGCCAACCGGTCGCAGCGGATGTATCGCCCTGTGCCAGCTGATTATCCAGGCCGGGCAGCGCCCCTCGCATAGCCTCGTTCAAACATCCTGCATACACATTGCCCAAGGTATACGTAGGGAAATACCCAAACAACCCGACCGACCAGTGCACATCCTGCAACACCCCATGCGATGGTTTATCAACGGCGTACCCGAAATCAGCTGCGAAACGATCGTTCCAGGCGGCTTCTAAATCAGCAACAGACAGATCACCGCCAATCAACGCACGCTCTAGGTCAAAGCGCAATAAAACATGAAGGTTATATTGCAGTTCATCCGCTTCGGTCCGGATGAACCCGTCAGACACCCGGTTCACGCAGGCGTAAAAACTGTCTTCATCCGCAATGCCAAAATCACCAAACGCATCCCGCATCTGCCCAAACAGCCACCCTGTAAACGCCCGGCTGCGCCCGATCTGGTTTTCGTAAATCCGGCTTTGGCTTTCGTGCACACCCATCGACACGCCGCCCCCAAGCGGGGTCAGCAGATAGTCAGAATGGATATTCTGTTCGTAGGTCGCATGGCCGACTTCGTGGATTGTAGAATAAAAACAGTTGAATGGATCCGTCGGGTTCGTGCGCGTTGTGATCCGCACATCCAACCCAGACCCAGAACTGAACGGATGCACGGCCTTATCGATCCGCCCATGGTTCATGTCATAGCCAAAGGTCTCCGCCAGCTTGCGGGTCAATGCCATCTGCGCGTCTTCGTCAAAATGTCCGGTCAATTTTGCGGGCGCTTCGGCCTCGCGGATTGCGGCACGCAGGTTTGCAAGCTCTGGACGCAGCGCCCCGAACATCGCTTCAAGCTCTGCACCAGTCGTGCCAGGTTCGTAGTCAGACAACAGCGCATCATAAAGATCGCCCCCCTCTGACAAAGCTGCGGCCTCTTCCCGGCGCAACGCGATGATTTCTTCCAACGCAGGCGCAAAAGCCGCCACGTTTTCATCACTGCGCGCCTGCGCCCAAACGCCTTGCGCCTCGGATGTGACCCGTGCAATCTTGGCTGCCAACGCGGCAGGCACTTTGCTGTTGCGCGTATAGCTGCGTGAAATATGCCGCAATTGGGCGGCCGCAGTGTCGTACAATTGGGTGCCCGCAAGCGCGTCTATCCACGCCCCAACACGCGCGTCGGTGCGCCGAGCATGCAAAACACTGGCGATGGCCGCGCTTTCTTCGCCCCGTTGCGCAGTGGCCCCGCGCGGCATCATGGTTTCCTGATCCCACCCCAAACGTCCCGAAATCTGCGCCAAAGCTTCTGTTTCGCGGGTGTAGGCCATCAGATCATCATAGGCGGTCATGTGGTGGGTCCTCTCAGGGATGTTGCAACGGGGTAGCCGCTTAGGAAACGGGCGCGTAATATCAGCACCCACAGGATCACGGCCATCAATTGGTGCACCAAGGCGATATGCACCGGTGCGCCATAAACGACCGTGCTAATACCGATGACAATTTGCAGGGCTACCGCGGCCATCACTGCGTTAAAGGCAAACCGCGTTGTCCCATGGGCCGATTTCCGGCCGCGCAGCCACACCACCACGGCAAAAGCCGCCAGCAGATAGCCCGTGACCCGGTGGATAAATTGCACCAATCCGGGGCTTTCGAAAAAGTTCCGCCAGATGGGGTCAAGCGCAAAGGCGCTGGCGGGGAACACCTGCCCGCCCATCAAGGGCCAATCGGTATAGCTGCGACCGGCGTCTATCCCCGCGACAAGCGCGCCGATCAGGATTTGCAGAAACGCGAAATGCATCAGCCCGGTGGACAGGCCCCATGGTTTGGCCTCTTTGGCGCGGCGCGCCTGCATCAGGTCACGCGCGCTGCGCCCCAAATGCAGGACGTACCACGTGATGACGCCCAAGATCACAAAGGCCAGCCCCAAATGCGTCGCCAAACGGTAGCTGGCCACATCGGTCATGCCCTCGCCTTGGGTAACACCAGAGGCCACCATCCACCAACCGATAGCACCTTGGGCCCCGCCTAGCGCGCCCAACAGCACCAATTTGGGGGTCCAGCCGGTGGGGATTTGGCGGCGCACTGCGAACCAGCTAAACCCAAGCGCCCAGACCAAGCCGATCACCCGCCCCAATTGTCTGTGCCCCCATTCCCACCAGTAGATCACCTTGAAGTCATCCAGATCCATCCACTGGTTCTGGATCACGAATTCATCAATTGCGCGGTACTTGGCAAATTCGCTTTCCCATTCTGCCGTGGTCGTGGGGGGCATCGCCCCGGTGAACGGGCGCCATTCTGTGATGCTAAGCCCGCTGTCGGTCAGACGTGTCAAACCGCCCACGGCGATCATCAGAAACACCAATGCAAACAATATCATCAGCCACAGACGGATCGCCCCGCGCGCGCCAGTATGGCCTTGATCAATCGCGCCGGGCTGGGCCACGGGGCGGATGGCTTCGGCGCTGCCGACCTCTTCAAAGAGCTTGCGTTTGCGGCTCATGCGGGTGTCCTTGCTGTGATCTTGCGCTGCATGTCTAAAACCATCGCGCGCGCGCGTCCAGCACGTCTAGCGCGTCTCGTCGTCGCGTGTTTTCCAACGGACGATTTGCCGCAACACCCCGTGCATCATTTGCACGTCTGCACGGGTCAGGGGCATGCGGCTCCACATATTGCGCAGGTTTGTGCGCATCGATGCGGCCTTGTGCTCGGGAAAGAAAAACCCCGCGTCCTCCAGCCGGTCTTCGTAGTGCTTGGCCAGATGTTCCACCTCGACGCCTTCGGCCCAATCAGTGCCTGCCATCTCGGTGGTTTCGGGGGTGACATCACCGGTGGCGCGCATCCATTCGTAGCCCACCAACAACACACATTGCGCCAGGTTCAACGACGCAAAGGCTGGGTTCACCGGCACCGAAATGATCGCATTGGCACGGGAGATATCGTCGTTTTCCAGCCCCGCGCGTTCGGGACCAAACAGCACCGACACCCGGCCCCCATCCGCGATGGTGCGCGCGGCATGGCGCATCGCCTCTTGTGGGCTAAACACCGGTTTCGTCAGATCGCGTGACCGCGCCGTGGTGGCAAACACAAAGGTGCTATCAGCGATGGCACCGGGCAAATCCGAGCTCAGTTGGGCATTGTCCAGCAACCGCCCCGCGCCACTGGCCATGGCCACCGCGTTGGGGTTGGGCCACCCATCACGGGGCGCGACAAGCCGCATCCGGTCGAGCCCAAAGTTCCACATGGCGCGGGCGGCGGCGCCGATGTTTTCGCCCATTTGCGGGCGCACAAGGACAAAGGCGGGGCTGGGTGGGGTGTGGTCGGTTTGGGTCATAGGCGGCTCATACGGTGCCAGATGCGGGCTCGCAAGTCTCGCAGGGGGTCGCATAGAAGTTTTCATTCCCGATCACATCGGGTAGGGACACCGTGAAACGACCACCAAAGGACGACCCATGGACGCCCCCGAACACCCGCAACTCTACCTGATCACCCCGCCCGAGGTTGAGCTGAGCCGTTTTCCTGATGTGCTTGCGTCGGTTTTGGACACGCATCCGATTGCCTGTGTGCGGCTTGATCTGGCCACCCGCGACGAAGACCGTCTGTCGCGCGCGGCCGATGCCCTGCGCGAGGTGACCCATGCACGTGATGTGGCCTTGGTTTTAACCGATCATATGGTGTTGTCAGAACGGTTGGGCTTGGATGGGGTGCATCTGACGGATGCGGCCAAATCGGTGCGTGAAACGCGCAAAGCCTTGGGCGATGATGCGATTGTGGGCAGTTTTTGTGCCACGTCGCGCCACGATGGTATGTCTGCGGGCGAAGCCGGTGCTGATTACGTCAGTTTTGGCCCGGTCCAAGCGACACAATTGGGCGACGGCAGTTTTGTTGAGCAAGAGCTGTTTGAGTGGTGGTCGCAGGTGATCGAAGTGCCCGTGGTTGCCGAAGGCGCGCTGGATGCGGCGATGATCACCAAACTGGCGCCCTTCACCGATTTCTTTGGCATCGGTGAAGAGATTTGGCAGGCGGATGACCCCACGGCGGCCTTGGGCGCGCTGATCGCGGCGATGTCCTGAAACGTTAGAAAAACACCCGTTCGACGCACCAATACGCCCCCACAGCGGCGATAACACATGACGCTGGTACCGCGATCCGCGCGCGGTACCACGCTCTGCGTGCGCACCACCCCACCCCTAAAAACGCGATAGCGATCACCGTCAGCTGGCCCAATTCAACACCGATGTTGAACCCGATCAACGCCGGGATAAACTGCCCCTCGGGCAGGCCAAATTCGCCCAGAACGGACGCAAACCCCAGCCCGTGCAGCAACCCAAACCCAAAAATCACCACGGGGCGCCACGGGTTTAACCCAGACGTAAAGATATTTTCCACCGCGACATAAACGATAGATGCCGCGATCAGCGGCTCCACGATACTGCCGGGCACGGTGACCCACCCCAATGCCCCCAAGGCCAACGTGACGGTGTGCGCCAATGTAAACGCGCTGACCTGCCAGACGAGGGGCCGCAACCGGGTGCTGAGGAAAAACAACCCCAGCACAAACAGGATGTGATCCAACCCTTTGGGCAGAATATGGTCAAACCCAACAGGGATATAGCTGGCAAAGGCCTGCCATGGTGTCGCCGTCCCGCCGCCGCGCAGATTGATCGGGCCGCTTTGGTCGCCGCCATTTAGGAACCCCGTATAGGGCGCGTCGACGCCTTGTTGACGCACGACCAACGCCCCGGACCCAGCCGGCCAGTTGAGGGTGATCGCCGTGCCACCGTCGGGCAGCGGCGCGCGCAGCATCAACGTCGAGATACGCGGCAGGTCTGCGCCTACGTCTTGCGGGATATCAAGCGCCGCTTGGGTGAAATCTAGCGGACTGTCGACCACGGCCAGCGGCAATGCGTTCCATCTGGCGATCAAACCGGGCAATAGGGCGGCCAAATCATCGGCAGGCAGCGCGCGCAGGGTCGTGTAGGCGTCCCCCGCATCGTCATCATTGGTGTTTTCAACCGCATCCAGATCAATGCCCGCCAGAAACGCTTCGAGGTTGATGCGCAATTCCAACACAACCGTCGCCTTGTCGTAGACGGTCAAATCGGCGATCGTGGGCACCAATTCATGCGCGGTGGCCCGCATGCCGAACAGACCAGCAGTTGACAAAGCGATGAAAAGAAACAGCTTGGCAAGGATGTGTGACAGGGATGGTATCATGAAGATCTCGCGGTGTGTGTTGGTTGGTCTATTGCTAGCGGCTCAGCCCGCCCTTAGCCATGAGTTTTGGATTGATCCGCAGAAATATCAAGTCGATAGGGGTGCCCCCGTTGTGGCCGACCTGCGCAATGGGCAAAATTTCGACGGGATCGCATTGGCGTGGTTTGACCACCAATTCACCCGGTTCGAGACGGTTCAGGGCGACCGGGTTGACCATGTCGCGGGGCGCGCGGGCGACACACCTGCCCTACATACAACCGCCCCAGACCAAGACGGCCTGCTGGTGGTGCTGCACGAAACAACGCCTGCGCGGCTGACCTACAAAGACTGGGACAAATTTCTGGCCTTTGCCGCCCATAAAGATTTCAAAACCGCCGCTGCCGACCATATCGCCGCAGGTTGGCCGCAACAGAATTTTCGCGAACGCTATACCCGCCATGCAAAATCGTTGGTGGCTGTAGGGTCGGGTGCCGGGAACGACCGTGCCTTTGGGTTGGCCACAGAATTTGTCGCACTCAGCAATCCTTATGCCGATGATTTTCAGGGCCAGATGCGGGTGCAGGTTTTGTACCAAGGCACCCCGCGCGCCGACGCCCAGATAGAGGTGTTTGACCGCGCACCCGATGACACGGTCACCATCCGCCTGACCCATACGGACCCCGAAGGCCACGCCACGGTGCCCGTGACGCCGGGCCATACCTATCTGTTTGATGCGGTCGTTTTGCGCCCCAGCCCCGATGCAGGCACATCTGACACCGCACCTGTATGGGAAACCCTGTGGGCTGCGTTGACGTTTTCGGTTCCGGTGCAAGACTGACTTGAACCTAGCCGCGATCCCGGCCACAAGATGCGCATGACTGTTACGCCTGATATTTTATGCATTGGTTCGGTTTTGTGGGATGTCATCGGGCGGTCGCCCAGTGTCATGCGGCACGGATCAGACGTGTCGGGGCGCATCACCCGCATCCCCGGCGGTGTTGCGATGAACATCGCGATGACGTTGGCGCGCTTTGGGATGACGCCCGCGTTGCTGACCACCATCGGGCGCGATGCCGAAGGCGACGCGTTGATAGCGGCCTGCATCGCCCGTGGGATGATCACCGACACGGTGTATCGGTCTGACGATCTGCCAACAGATGTGTACATGGCCGTCGAGGGCGCGAATGGTCTGATCGCGGCGATTGCCGATGCCCATTCCCTTGAGGCGGCCGGGTCCAAGATTTTGGCGCCTTTGACGGACGGGCGTCTGGCGACGGCGCAGGCCCCCTTTGCCGGGCGCGTGGCGTTGGATGGAAATCTGACCTTGGCGTTGTTGACGCAGATTGCGACCAGCCCGGTGTTGGCGCAGGCCGATTTGCGCGTGGCACCTGCGTCCCCCGGCAAGGCAGAACGTCTTGCGCCGTTTGTACAGGCCGCACGGGGGACGCTGTATGTGAACCTCGAAGAGGCTGGCCTGCTGTGCCAGTGCCGTTTTGATACATCGCGCGATGCCGCCGCCGGGTTGCTGGCGCGTGGGGCTGCCCGCGTGTTGGTCACCGATGGCGGCGCCGATGCCACCGAAGGCCGCCCGGACGGGATGCTGACACAAACGCCACCACAGGTTCTTGTCACACGGGTGACAGGCGCCGGAGATACCTTCATGGCGGCGCATATTGCCGCCGACGCACAGGGGGCCACCCCCGAAGACGCCTTGCGCCGCGCGCTCCAAGCCGCCGCCACATATGTTTCAGGAGAGACTGTTCAATGACCACCCTGCCCCTTTTGCGGTCCGCCGAGGTTGCCGCAGCACAAGCCGCTGGCAAACCCGTCGTCGCGTTAGAAAGCACGATTATCACCCACGGCATGCCCTACCCGCAGAACCTGGAGGTGGCGCGTCAGGTTGAAAACGACGTGCGCGCCGCCGGGGCCACGCCTGCGACTATCGCGGTGATGGATGGCACCTTGCATATCGGGCTCGATGACGCACGACTGGAAACGCTGGCGCAGGCCAAATCGGTGGCAAAACTGTCGCGCGCAGACATCGCCGCCTGCATCGCCACCGGCGGCACCGGGGCCACCACAGTTGCCGCGACCATGATCGCAGCCAATCTGGCGGGGATCGCGGTCTTTGCCACGGGCGGCATTGGCGGGGTGCATCGCGGCGCGGAAAACAGCTTTGATATCTCTGCCGATCTGATGGAATTGGCGCAGACCCCGGTCACGGTGGTGGCCGCAGGGGCCAAGGCCATTCTCGACGTCGATAAAACCCTAGAGGTGCTCGAAACCCAAGGTGTGCCGGTGATCACCGTGGGCCAAGATAGCTTCCCGGCATTCTGGAGCGCGACCTCCCCGCTGAAGGCGCCGCTGCGTCTGGATACAGCTGATGCGATTGCGCGCGCGCACCACATGCGCGGCGAAATGGGGCTTCCGGGTGGGCAACTGGTGGCCAATCCGATCCCCGCACAAGATGAGATCCCCGCCGCTGAATTGGCGCCCATCATTGCACAGGCCCAATCTGATGCAGACGCACATGGGATCCGGGGCAAAGCCGTCACGCCCTACCTGCTGCAACGGATCTTTGAATTGACCAACGGGCGGTCTCTGACCGCAAACATCGCATTGGTGCGCAACAACGCCAGATTGGCCGCGCAAATTGCCAGTGAATTGAACAGCCTCACCCGCGATACGGGAAGTTAACAAAAGGTTTGGGCTGCTCCATTGTGCGCACGCGTCATTGCCCCTACCTACAGGGGGCGTCAGTCAGAGAAACGTCACATGAACACCCCGTTTGATCCCGAACCACACCTCCCGCGCCGCAGCATCGTGTCGTGGTTACGTGCGTCGTTTTTAACCGGGTTGGTGGTGATTGCCCCCGTTGGATTGACCCTCTGGTTGATCTGGTCCGTGGTCGGGTGGATCGATGGGTTTGTGCTGCCGCTGGTGCCGGGGTCCTACCAGCCCGACCGGGTGCTGCAAGACTGGCTGGGGCTTGACCCTGAAATCCAGATCAACATCCGCGGCATCGGGGTAGTGATATTTTTGCTGTTCACTGTGCTTGTTGGGTGGATGGCCAAGGGGCTGATCGGACGCTCGCTGATTCGCTTTGGCGAAACCCTGGTCGAACGCACCCCCGTCGTGCGCACCATCTATTCGGGGATCAAACAGATCTCCGAGACGGTATTTGCGCAATCAGATCGGTCGTTTGAAAAAGCCTGCCTGATCGAATACCCGCGCAAGGGCATTTGGGCGATTGGGTTCATCTCGACCACCACCAAGGGCGAAGTCGCGGCACGCGGCAACGACGGGCAACCCATGCTCAGCATTTTCGTGCCAACCACACCCAACCCCACATCGGGGTTTTTGCTGTTTTTCCCGGCCGATGACGTGATCGAATTGGACATGTCGGTCGAAGATTCGGCAAAATTGGTGATCTCTGCGGGGCTGGTCTATCCCAACGATAAAGACCCCAACACCCCCGAAGAGACCTGAATTTACTGAAACATCTCGACCAAATCGACAGAACTACGGACGTTCAGGTCCTTTTTGTGGTGCGTTAGAAACTCATCCGCCGCCTTTTGCCCCGCCTCTTTGAGCCGCGCCAATGTGTAGGCCGTGGGCACCAGTTTTGTCGCCACTGACAGCTCGTTCATCAGCGCATCATCGGCGATCATATGAACAAGCACCCGGTTTTTCTGATCCGTCGACAGGGTGCCTTGGGTCAACAACCTTTGCACAAATTCAATCGCGCGCAATTCGCGCAACAGTGACGAATTAAAGCTAATCTCGTTGATCCGGTTCTGAATGGCCTGCGCGCTGCGTGGCAATTCGGTGCGTTCCAACGGGTTGATATTGATCACCACGATGTCATCCGGCAACGCTGGTTTAAACAACGGAAACAGCGCGGGGTTACCGGTATAGCCACCATCCCAAAATGCTTCGGTCATACCGGTTTCGGCGTCTTCGATTTCCACCGCCTGAAAAATCGTAGGCAAACAGGCCGACGCAAGGATCGCATCGGTGCTGATCTCGCTGTCTTTAAACACGCGCACCTTGCCGTTGCGCACGCGGGTTGCACAGATGAACAAACACGGGCCCTTGTCGCCTTGGTCATTGACCGCACCAAAATCGAACTGCTCGACAATATCGCGCAGCGGGTTGCGGTAAAACGGCCCGTAGGCATAGGGCGACACCGCCCGTGACCACGCATCCGCGGCCATGACCGGCCAAGAATATTCCAACGCTTGGCTGACGTTTGACAATGAAAACGGCGACATCCACGCGGGTATGTTCAGGTCAGGCCGCGCGCCGACCTCGGCCCACAGCCAATCCAACCGGTCGCGCGCGCCCTGACGGCCGCCCTCGATCATGCCGGCCTTGAGGGCTGCCCCATTTAGCGTGCCCGCAGATGTGCCCGAAATCGCCGAAATATGTAGGTCATCTTCGGACAAAAGCCGGTCTAGCACGCCCCAGGTGAACGCCCCATGTGCGCCGCCACCTTGCAGGGCCAGATTGATCCGTTTCACTGCCATTTTACGTCCTTTTTGGGGGGTCAGAGCGCCGTCCAGCCGCCATCGACGCTCAGCGTGGTGCCGGTGATTTGCGCCGCCGCGTCCGAACACAAGAAGGTCGCGGTGCCGCCCATTTGTTCGACGGTTGCGAATTCCTTGGAGGGTTGCCGTTTAAGCATCACGTTCTCGATGACCTCTTCGCGGGTCATATCATATTCTTTCATCGTGTCGGGGATCTGCTTTTCAACGATGGGCGTCAAAACATACCCCGGGCAAATCGCATTGGCGGTGATGGGTTCTTTTGCGGTTTCAAGCGCGGTGGTTTTGGTCAGGCCAACAACCCCGTGCTTGGCCGCGATATAGGCCGATTTATAGGGCGACGCGGTCAGCCCATGCGCCGAGGCGATATTGATCACCCGACCCCACCCCGCCGCGCGCATCATCGGCAAGGCAACAGCCGTCGTATGAAACGCCGAGCTGAGGTTGATCGCGATAATCGCATCCCATTTTTCAGCCGGAAATTCAGGGATGGGTGCTACGTGTTGAATGCCTGCGTTGTTCACCAGAATATCGCATTTGCCCGCATCTGTGATCAGACGGCGACATTGATCGCCCTTGGACATGTCAGCCTGAATATAACGCACGGTTTGGCCGGTTTCGTCGGCCATGCTTTGGGCCAAGGCGTGATCTTCATCCGAATCGGTGAATGAATTCAGCACCACATCTGCGCCCGCCCGCGCCAATTCCCACGCGACGCCCAGCCCAATGCCCGAATTCGAACCCGTGATGACGGCGGTCTTGCCCGCCAGCGAAATTTCATACGCCATAAAACTGCCTCTCTATCGCAACGTCTATGCTGCATTGCACACATCATGCCGTGCTGCGTGTGCAAAGGAAACGTCTTTTCCTCGCAATGGCCGGTTCGTGCCATCACATTTCGATGCGTCCGACACACAATTTGGAACAGCCAAAAAAAAACGCCTGCACGAAGCAGGCGTTAAGTTATTGAGGCAGGTTTCATACAGGCAAGAAACCTATCGAGCAGTAGGTTAGGTATAAGCAATCTCACGCCGCGCGCCAAGCTAAAAGTTTGATAAGGTGGAAATTCCCAGCTAGTCTTCACCCCAAGAAAACAAGGGCCGAAGGGAATAGTCTGAAAAATGCGTGCAGTTTTTTTGCGTCCGGTTTGGCGGGCGGCGGCCATTGGCACAGCGATTCTATCGGCCCAAATCAGCGCTGCAGAGCCCGCACACGGGATATCTATGTATGGTGCCCCTGCTCTTCCACCTGATTTTGTGTCACTGCCCTACGCGAACGCGAATGCGCCCAAAGGCGGCGCGATTACGCTTGGCAACACCGGCGGCTTTGACAGCCTCAACCCATTTGTGCGCAAAGGCACCGTGCCGTGGCAGTTGCGGTTTTTCACCCATGAAAGCCTGATGGGCCGGTCTTGGGACGAACCCTTTACGCTTTACGGTCTGCTGGCCGAATCGGTCGAGGTGCCGGACGACAGGTCTTGGGTGTCTTTTACCCTCCGGCCAAACGCGCGTTTTGCGGATGGAACCCCCGTGACCGTCGACGATGTGATCTTTAGCTACGATATATTGGGCCGCGACGGGCACCCGAGGTATCTGGGGCTGGCGCAACAGATCGACAGCATCACCCAAACAGGGCCGCGGTCCGTGCGGATCGATTTCAACACCGACAACCGCGAATTGGCGTTGCTGGCCGGGATGCGCCCTATTCTAAGCCGCGCTCAATGGGAGGGGCGTGATTTTGCCAATGCGCCGCTGGCAGATATCCCCATGGGCACGGGCCCTTATGTGGTGTCCGACTACGAGGCTGGGCGGTTTGTTGAGCTGTCCCGCAATCCCGACTATTGGGGCAACAACCTGCCATTGCGGCGCGGCACGTTTAACTTTGACACGGTAAAGCTCGATTTTTATGGCGATGCCTCGGTGATGTTTGAGGCGCTGAAAGCCGGTGATATTTCGGCACTGCGCGAATTCAATGCCGAAAAATGGCACACCCAGTATGATTTTCCGGCGGTGACCCGTGGCGAGATGGTGAAATCAGAGCTGCCGCACCAAAAACCATCTGGCATGACGGGGTTTGTGATGAACACCCGCACGCCACCCTTTGATGACTGGCGCGTCCGCGAGGCGATGATCCAAGCGTTCAACTTTGAATATATCAACGACACGCTGACGGGGGGCGCGCAGCCGCGTATCACGTCGTATTTCTCGAATTCTGGCCTCGCGATGCATCCCGGCCGGGCGGACCCACAAGTGACGGCCCTGTTGCAACCCTATGCGGCGGATCTGCTGCCCGGCACGCTTGATGGATACAGCCTGCCGGTCAGCGATGGATCGCTGCGCAACCGCAAAGGCATCCGCGCCGCGATGACCCTGCTCGAACAGGCCGGCTGGACCCCGCAAGATGGGGTGATGAAAAACGCAAACGGCACGCCGTTGCAGTTCACCATTCTGTTGCCCCAAAACAGCAGCGAAACCCTGGCGATCGCGGACCTTTACATGCGCGCCCTGGAGCGTCTGGGCGTATCTGTCCGGTTGGAAACCACCGACAGCGCGCAATTCACCGAACGCGAGGGCGCGTTTGACTTTGACATGACCCTTTTCCGGCGGGCGGTGTCACTGTCGCCGGGCAACGAACAACGCTTCTACTGGGGGTCAGATGCGGCATCACAACCGGGGTCGCGCAATTTGATGGGGGCCGCGTCACCGGCAGTGGACGGTATGATTGATGCGATGTTGGCCGCCACCAGCGCGCAAGAGTTCAACGTGGCCGTGCGCGCATTAGACAGGGTACTGACAGCCGGCCGCTATGTGGTGCCTTTTTGGCAGTTCACCAACGGGCGCATCGCACATCTGTCGCAGATGAAATTCCCCGAAACCTTGCCGATCTATGGGGATGGGCCCGAATATATGCCGCAGATGTGGTGGTTCGACCCGTCCTAAGTCCTTGAGACCAATCAGGGACCAACCAGAGACGTCACCCACAAAACGGTGGCGTCTTCGGCGCTTTGCGACACCACGTTATGGCCCATCGCGCCGTCGTAATAGGCACTGTCGCCACGCCGCATTTCAACGGGTTCGTAGAATTCCGTGTAAAGCCGCACGACCCCTGTCAACACATACAGGAATTCTTCGCCGTCATGACGCACCCAGCCGTCGAATTCGTCCATGGTGCGCGCCCTGATCCGGGTGCGATAGGGCAACATCTGCTTTTTCGTGAGCGTTTCTGACAGCAGCTCGTGCTCGTAGGTCACGGTGGCCTGTTGCGCGCCCTGCCCGGCCTTTGTGACCGCCATGCGGCCGTTTACCTGCCCCGCACGCGGTGGCGTAAACAATTGAGGGATCGAGATCTCAAGCCCCACAGCCAGCTTTTTCAACGCGTCATAGGTCGGTGACATCTGGCCGTTTTCGATTTTGCTCAACGTTGACCGTGCAAGCCCAGCCTGCGTTGCGGCTTGCTCTAACGTCCAGGCGCGCGCCTTGCGCAGTTCCCGCACCCGCTGCCCCAGATCAACAGGCACGCCCTGTTCTTTTGTGGCACCGTCATGGGCGATTTTAATGAGCGTTCTGGGGTCTGTGTTGGTCATGGCGGATTTATAGGCACAACCGCGCGGGCTTGCAACGGACCAGCCGCCCGTGCCGCAGAGCCAAACATGCCGCATACGGGCGCCAGATGCAGGGCCGCGAAATATTGCGGGTCTCCTCTACTGGACGCGCACGACCCGGGCACCTATGTCTGATATAAGCTGACGCATGCCCTCACGCCGCGTCGAGACATTCATCTGCCGTATGGCACAATATCTGGCGCACCCGGTGCGCCCCATTCGAGGCCCATAAATGACCGACCCTATCAAGCTCGACATCATGTCTGATCCGATCTGCCCTTGGTGCTATATCGGCAAGGCGCATCTGGACAAAGCGCTTGCCGACCACCCCGGCCACCCATTTCAGATTGAATGGCACCCGTTTCAATTGAACCCCGACATGCCGCGCGATGGCATGGACCGACGCGCCTATCTTGAGGGTAAATTTGGCGGCAAAGACGGTGCCGTACGCGCCTATGCACCGGTGGTCGAACACGCCCAAGCCGCCGGTCTAAAGATTGACTTCGAAGGCATGAAACGCACGCCCAACACTCTGGATGCACACCGTCTGATCCATTGGGCGGGGATCGAAGGGCGCCAAACGGCCGCCGTCGCTGCGCTGTTTCAGGCGTATTTCGTTGAGACCCGCGACATTGGAGACCACGACGTGCTGGCCGACATCGCGGATGCCATCGAAATGGACGCCGCCGTCGTGCGCAAATTGCTAAAATCAGACGCGGACACCAAAGACATCAGCGGCCGCGACGCACACAGCCGGTCGATGGGCGTTAGCTCTGTCCCGACATTCATTGTGGCAGGCAAACACGCAGTCCCCGGTGCGCAACCGCCCGAACTCTGGACAAAGGTGATCGCAGAACTGACCGCCGACGCCTAGCACCACCGCCGGCTACAAAATGGGGCGCTGCAGACATGTGCGGCCCCCGTAAAATGCACCACCGGCTGTGGCAGGTGAGGCCGCGCGTCATTAAAAGGCAAGGCGCTGAATAAAATGCGGAATCTCACGCGTCACCGCAAATAAATCGCATCTCCCCTTTGACGTTATCTGACAGTCGGCGCTAAGGTGCGCCACAACGGTGACCGCGCGTGAATTGCGATGCGACCCGTGGGAGATCACATCATGCCGTCCAGTTCACCCAAGCCCGCCATGGCGCGTGCCGAATTCATTGCCCTGATGGCGATGATGTTTGCAACCATCGCATTTTCCATTGATGCGATGTTGCCTGCCATGCCCGATATCGCGCGGGAATTAACACCCGACATCCCCACCCGTGCGCCCTTGATCATGACGGCGTTTGTTCTGGGCATGGGGATCGGCACGTTTTTCACCGGGCCGCTGTCGGATGCCTTTGGTCGCAAGACGGTCATGATCAGCGGTGCCGCAATCTATATCGCAGCCTCTGCCGTGGCTTGGGCCAGCTCTACCTTCGAAATCGTCTTGGCGGCGCGGGTTGTTCAGGGCATCGGGGCCGCAGGGCCGCGGGTGGTATCCATTGCGCTGATCCGCGATCTTTATTCCGGCCGCGACATGGCCAAGATCGTGTCGATTGTCATGATGATCTTTACGCTGGTCCCCGGCTTTGCGCCCACCTTGGGGCATATGATTATCTTGTCGTCGGGCTGGCGCGGCATCTTTTTGGCGTTCATCGTGTTTTCGGTAATCTCGGTTTTGTGGCTGGGGCTGCGGCTGCCCGAAACGCTTGCCCGCGAAAACAGACGCCCGTTGCGGCCACACCTGATGGTGGCGGCCATCCGTGAGATGTTCGAGCACCCTATCGTGCGGCTGTCCATCATCGCGCAAACGCTGTGCATGGCGATGTTGTTCACGTTGTTGATGCTGATCCAGCCGGTGTACGAACAGATCTTTGACAAGCAAGACACGTTTCACCTGTGGTTTGGTGGCATCGCGCTGGTGTCGGCGATCGCGAGTTTCCTCAATGCGGTGCTGGTTGGGCGGTTGGGGATGCGGCGGCTGATCACAACCGCACTGGGGATCCAATTTGTGCTGTCGCTGCTGGTTTTGACGCAAAATGCCATCTTTGGGTCCAGCGCCTTTGCGATCTTTGCGGTCTGGCAGGCCTATGTGTTCTTTCAGGCGGGGCTGACCATCGGCAACCTGAACGCCATCGCGATGGAACCTATGGGGCATATCGCGGGCATGGCCGCCAGCGTCATTGGCGCGGTGTCGACCGTGCTGGGCGCTGCGATTGCCTCGCCGATTGGGTTGCTGTTTGATGGCACGTTGCGGCCGCTGGTTGGGGCCGTTCTGCTTATGGCGACATTGGCGTTTATCGTGATGCGTCAAATGGGCCGGGTCGAGGCGCGCCAACCGGCTGAATGATCAGCCCGCCTTGGCGCGTTTGGCTTTCTTCGCGGCAACGACCTTTTCTGCCAGATCGCGAGCAATGGCAAAGGCGCCCTTGATCTTATCGGTATCGGCCTTCCAATCGCGGCGCACCACGATCTTGTTGTCTTTGACCTTGGCCAATCCACGTTGATCTTGGATGAATTCCACCAGCCCCTGCGGCGAGGCGAACTTGTCATTATGGAACTGGATCGTCGCCCCCTTGGGGCCCCCGTCCAGCTTGGCAATGCCGGCCTTTTTGCACATCGCCTTGATCCGCACGACCAACATCAATGTGTTAACCTCCCGTGGGAGCTTGCCAAACCGGTCGATCAATTCCGCCGCGAACCCTTCGAGTTCCACCTTGGTGGTCAGGCTGCTTAGCCGTCGGTACAGGCCCAAACGCACGTCCAGATCAGGCACATATTTTTCGGGGATCAACACCGGCACACCCAGATTGATCTGCGGCGCCCATTGGTCATCTGCCTCCGATAGGCCTTCCATCTCGCCGCTGCGGATCTTGGCAATCGCCTCTTCGAGCATGGATTGATAGAGCTCAAAGCCCACATCGCGCATTTGGCCTGATTGTTCTTCGCCCAGCAGGTTGCCCGCGCCGCGAATGTCCAGATCTTGGCTGGCCAAAGTAAACCCAGCTCCCAGCGTATCAAGGCTCGATAAGACGCGCAGACGTTTTTGCGCCGCATCGGTCAGTTTGGCGCGCGGTTTGGTCGTCAGATAGGCGTAGGCGCGCGTTTTAGACCGCCCCACCCGACCGCGAATTTGGTACAGTTGCGCCAGACCAAACATATCGGACCGGTGCACAATCATCGTATTGGCCGTCGGAATATCCAACCCGGATTCAACAATTGTGGTGGCCAGTAGAATATCGAATTTACCGTCGTAAAACGCGTTCATCCTGTCATCAAGCTCGCCTGCGGCCATCTGGCCGTGCGCCACAACATAGGTCAATTCGGGCAGGTGATCTTTGAGGAACTCTTCGATTTCCGGCAAGTCCGAGATGCGCGGCACCACATAAAACGACTGCCCGCCGCGGTAATGTTCGCGCAACAGCGCCTCGCGCAGGGTGACGGTGTCAAATTCGCTGACATAAGTGCGGATCGCCAAACGGTCGACGGGCGGCGTGCCGATGATGCTCAGATCGCGCACGCCCGTCAGGCTCAGTTGCAGCGTCCGTGGGATCGGCGTGGCGGTCAGGGTCAGCACGTGAATGTCACTGCGCATCTGTTTCAGACGTTCTTTGTGGGTCACGCCAAAATGCTGTTCTTCGTCGATCACCAGTAGGCCAAGGTTCTGAAACCGCACGCCTTTGGCCAGCAACGCATGCGTACCAATCACGATATCCACGGTCCCGCGCGACATGCCATCACGGGTGGCGTTGGCCTCTTTTGTGGTCACAAAGCGGCTGAGCTGACGCACTTCAATCGGGAACCCCCGGAACCGTTCTGCGAATGATTTATAGTGCTGTCGGGCCAGCAATGTCGTCGGTGCAATCACCGCCACCTGCGTGCCTGACATCGCGGCGACAAAGGCCGCGCGCATGGCGACTTCGGTCTTGCCAAAGCCCACATCGCCACACACCAACCGGTCCATCGGGTTGCCCGACGTCAGATCCCCGATCACCTGTTCGATGGCGCTTAGCTGGTCGTCGGTTTCCTGATAGGGGAACCGCGCGGAAAACGCATCCCACGCGCCGGGGGGCGGGTCCAGAACCGGCGCCTTGCGCAGCGCACGTTCCGCAGCGATCCGGATCAGTTTGTCCGCCATCTCGCGGATGCGTTCTTTGAGGCGGGCCTTTTTGGCCTGCCATGCCCCACCGCCCAACCGGTCTAGCAGGCCTTCGTCATGGCCGTATTTTGACAGCAGTTCGATGTTTTCAACGGGCAGGTAAAGCTTTGATCTTTCCGCATATTCCAGCAAGATACATTCATGGGCAGCCCCCGCAGCGGTGACCACCTCTAGGCCCATATACCGCCCGATCCCGTGATCGACGTGCACGATCAGATTACCGGGGCTGAGGGATTGGGTTTCCGTCAGGAAATTCTCGGCGCGGCGTTTGCGTTTGGTGGCGCGGATCAGCCTGTCACCCAGCACGTCTTGTTCAGAAATCACCGTCAGACCGGGGGCTTCAAACCCGTGCTCAAGCGCCCACACCGCCAGATGCAGCCCCGTTTTACCGATGCGCGTGGCGTTCGGAATGGGGATGACTTCGGATAGGCCCTCGTCTTCGATCAGACCGGTCAGCCGTTCGCGCGCGCCTTCCGAATAGCTGGCGATTAGGACAGGCCCATCTGTCAGCTTTCCCTTAATGTGGTCCGCCAAGGCCCCAAAAAGGCTTAGCGATTCCTGCTGTCGTTCCGGTGCAAAATTCCGCCCCAACCGCGCACCCGCATCAATCACGCCCAACCCGGTGGCCTGTGGTAACGCCGCCAGTTGCAACACCCGCCGGTCCGCCGTGGCCGCGACCCACGCGGCATCATCCAGATACAACGCATGCGGCGGGCTGGGTTTGTACACGCTGTCCATTTTGGACCGGTTCGCCATCGCCAACCTGCGGGTTTCATACTGGTCTGCAATGCTATCCCACCGCGCCAAACGGCTGGGCGTGACCTGATCGTCCAAGGTAATCGCGGCGCCGGGCAGATAGTCAAACAGGGTCTCGAGTGTGTCGTGGAAAAACGGCAACCAATGTTCGGCGCTTTGGTGTTTGCGCCCGGCACTGATCGCTTCATAGAGCGGATCATCGGTACCAGCCGCGCCAAACTCGATCCGGTAGTTCTGGCGAAACCGCGTGACGGCAGCCTCGTCCAAGATCACCTCAGAGACGGGCGCCAGATCCACCTGATCCAGCTTTTCGGTGGTGCGTTGGGTCGCCGCATCAAACCGGCGCGCCCCGTCCAGCACATCACCAAAGAAATCCAGCCGCACAGGCCCCAAGTCGCCGGGCGGGTAAATATCCATGATGCCGCCGCGAATGGCGTAATCGCCGGGTTCCGTGACGGTGGGGCTTTGCACAAACCCCATACGCACCAAAAACCCGCGCAATGCGGCCTCATCGACGCGGTCGCCCACGCGGGCGGTAAACGCAGCCCCGCGCAGCGTCGCGCGGGCGGGCACGCGTTGGGTCGCTGCGTTCAACGTGGTCAGTAAAATGAATTGGTCTGGCATCTCATGCACCAGACCCGCCAATGTTGCCATCCGTTGCGCCGAAATATCGGCATTGGGCGACACCCTATCATAGGGCAGACAGTCCCAACCGGGAAATGAGAACACAGGGATATCAGGGGCAAAAAACCGCAACGCGGACTGCATCGCGGCCATGCGTTTGTCATCGCGCGCCACATGTACAATGGGCGCGCCGGATTTTGCCAGTTCGTCACGTAAAAAGCGCGCGTCAAACCCTTCGGGGACGCCAGACACGGTGATATGCGATGGATCTGCCATAGGGTGTTTCAATTGGCGCTCCTGCGGTGGGTGTCAACCCGCCAATGGCCCAACCGCGAGGTTTTGGTACATCCCCCACAGCGCGGTTACAAAGATCGAGATCACCCCGATAATCTGCACATAAAGCCGATGCCGTGTGAGCCTGCTGCACAGGGCTTCACCGGTCGCGGATTCGAGGTAGATCAGCCGCGCCGTAGACAGCGACAGCAGCCACACGATCGACATGGGCAGCCCCAGCAGGAAAAGCGCCTGCGCCAATTCCACACCGTAAAAGACCCCCAAAACCGCCAGTGACGTCAGCAAAAAACACCCAAGCCCCAGCAACCACAGCCCCGACACCTGCCCAATAAACAACAACCGGTTGATGTTGATACGGGCTATATCCTCAAGGTCTTGCGTCGATTGGCCCCCGTATCGGCGCGCGCGCACCACCATATCATAGGGCACACCCAGCACCCAATGGCTGGCCGTCGACCACAACACCGCCAGCGCGATCCAGAACCACAGGTTCGAAAACGACCGCAGATCAATCAATTCAAAGACGTTCTGATAAAAACTCAAAGGGCTGGCTTTTGCTGGTTGTTTTCCCCCTCTTAGCGATATGGGGCGGTAATTCATACCCTTGGCAGGGTTAAAAATTCGTGCCACTCAGGGTGTGTCACAAAAACCGGACAGATCTGCATGCGCCCCACCCAAAGCTCCTTTCCTGCGACCCGTTTTCGCCGCGCCCGTCAAAGCCCCGCGATCCGGGCATTGACCCGGCAAAACAACCTTGAGGTCTCCGATATCATTTGGCCGGTGTTTGTGCGGGCGGGTGAAGGGATCGAAGAGCCTATTCCCTCGATGCCGGGGGTGTTTCGCCGGTCCGTCGACAAGATCGTTGAGGCCGCGCGCGAAGCCGCGGATCTGGGCATCCCCGCGATCTGTATTTTCCCCTACACCGGTCTCGAAGAGCGCACCGAAGATTGCGCCGGGGCCTGGGACCCCAACAACCATGCCAACCGCGCGATCCGGGCGATCAAAAAGGCGGTGCCCGAGATCGCCGTGATGACGGATGTGGCGCTGGACACCTATAACATCAACGGTCACGACGGCTTTGTTGTGGACGGCGAGATCATCAATGACGCCACCGTCGAGGCGTTGGTCAAGATGACCTTGGCGCAGGCCGACGCGGGCGCAGATATCATTGGCCCGTCTGATATGATGGATGGCCGCATTGGCGCGATGCGCAGCGCGCTAGAGACCGCAGGCCATCAAAACGTGATGATCCTAAGTTATGCGGCCAAATACGCATCGGCGTTTTATGGGCCGTTCCGGGACGCGGTGGGCGCGTCAGGGGCGCTGACGGGGGACAAGAAAACCTACCAAATGGACCCGGGCAATTCCGACGAAGCCTTGCGCCTGATTGAACGCGACCTGCGCGAGGGGGCCGATATGGTCATGGTCAAGCCGGGCCTGCCCTATCTGGATATTTGCCGCAGGGTCAAAGACGGGTTTGGCGCGCCGACCTATGCCTATCAGGTCTCGGGCGAATACAGCATGATACAGGCCGCTGCAGGCCACGGGTGGATCGACGGAGACGCCGCCATGATCGAAAGCCTGATGGCGTTCAAACGTGCGGGTTGTGACGGAATTTTAACCTATTTTGCCCCGGCTGCCGCGCGGATTTTAAACGCACAGCGGTAAGCCGCGCAGTCACCCAGCTTTGGGGTGACACGGCCTGTTGATCGGCGTATGTTCGCGCATAAGTCGGGAAAACCGACATCTGAGCAACATTTTACAGGCGGATACCATGAAACCTATCTCGATTACGCGCCGGGGCTTTACCCTAGGTGCTTTGGCTGGCGCGTCGGTGACGGCGGCCTGTGGCAACGGCATCGGTTCAAGCGGCGCAAGCCAAATTGACGCGCGCGTCGATGCCACCCTGGCCGAGATGTACAGACGCTACCCCACGACGGTGAATGTGGCCGCGAAATCCAACGGTATTTTGGTGATGCCACTGGTGACCAAGGCAGGCTTTGGCTTTGGCGGTGCATATGGGCGCGGCGCGTTGCGGGTCAACGATGCGACCGTGGACTATTATTCCACCACACAGCTGACGGGCGGGTTGCAGATCGGTGCCCAGCAATACGCACATGTGTTGTTTTTCCTGACGCAAGAGGCGCTGACAGATTTCCGCCGGTCGCCCGGTTGGGCCTTGGGTGGCGATGTGGAATACGTCATTTCCGATCAGGGCGATGGCCTCAAAGCCGACAGCACAACGGCATTGTCGCCGGTTCAGGCGGCGGTGTTCGGGCGTGCAGGTCTGTTGATCGGGGCCACGCTGCAAGGCACCAAATACAGCCGCATCATTCCCTGATCGCAAAAGCCCCGCAACGCTGCGGGGCTTTCCGATTGCGTCTCAGAGAGCCTGCAACCGTTTGAACAGGCTAGAGGTGTCCCAGCGGCCACCCCCCATTTTCTGCACATCTTTATAGAACTGATCAACCAGCGCCGTGACCGGCAGGCTGGCCCCGGTTTCATCTGCGGTCGACAGGCAGATCCCCAGATCCTTGCGCATCCAATCCGTGGCAAAGCCATGATCGAATTTGTCATCCAGCATGGTTTCAAACCGGTTGTTCATCTGCCAACTGCCCGCAGCGCCTTGGCTGATGACTTCAACGACCGCGCGCCCGTCCAGGCCCGCCTTATCGGCAAAATGCAACGCTTCGCTGAGGCCCTGAACCAACCCGGCAATGGCGATCTGATTGCACATCTTGGTCATTTGACCTGCGCCACTGTCGCCTAGCCGGCGGCAAATCTTGGAATAGATCTCCATGATGGGCAGCGCGCGGTTGTAGGCACCTTCGTCGCCACCACACATGATCGACAGGGCGGCGTTTTCCGCACCCGCCTGCCCGCCCGAGATCGGCGCATCGACAAAGCTGACCTGGCTGTCATTCGCCGCCGCGTATAATTCACGCGTCACAGCGGCCGACACGGTTGTGTGGTCAACAAACACCGCGCCCGACCGCATCCCCGCAAAGGCACCGTCGTCGCCCAAACACACAGACCGCAGGTCATCATCGTTGCCAACGCAAGACATCACAAAATCGGCATCCTGCGCGGCCTCGCGCGGGGTCTTGGCCATGGCACCACCATGCGCACTGGCCCAGTCTTCGGCCTTTGACACGGTGCGGTTGTAGACAGTCACATGATGGCCAGCTTTTTGCAAATGCCCCGCCATTGGGGCCCCCATTACGCCCAGTCCTAGAAAAGCCAGTTTGGCCATGTGATTATCCTTCCCTTATTACGTGTTGCTTTACACTCCTGACCTACCTAACAGTCAGGGCGCTAGGGTCAACAAATCGACCCCGATTAGACAAGAGGCATGCATGGCGTTGATCTTTAAATGGTTAATGCGGCTGACGGCCACAGCGGTGGTTTTGGTCGTGCTGGGGATTGGCATGGTCTATTATCTGGCCTCGCGATCCCTGCCGACCTACGACAAAACGTTAACGCTGCCGTATCTGACCGACGAGGTCGAGATCATACGCGACAACGCCAACGTGCCGCATATCTTTGCGCAAAACGACCAAGACGCGTTTTATGCACTGGGCTATGCGCACGCGCAGGACAGGCTGTGGCAAATGACCATGCTGCGCCGGACGGCACAGGGGCGCCTGTCAGAGGTGTTTGGCCAAGCCACCGTGACCATCGATACCCTGATGCGGCGGCTTGATTTATACACCCGCGCCGTTGCGTCCGTTGAGGCGCAGGACCCCCACACCATGCAAGTGCTGCGCGCCTATGCCACCGGCGTAAACGCCCGGCTGGACGAGATCAACGACCGTGCGTTGGGCCGTGGTGCCCCCGAGATGTTTTTGTTCAATGCGCCGGTGTCTGCCTGGCGGCCTGCCGATTCGTTGGCGATTATCAAATTGATGGGGCTGCAACTGGCCGGACAGCTCGATACCGAAGTGCTGCGTGCGCGCATGTCACTGGCCCTGCCCGACCCCGCGCGCCTACGTGATATCTTGCCTGACGCGCCGGGCGCCGGTGTCGCGGCCCTGCCCGAATACGCCAGCTTGGTGCCGGGCGTGTCGCGTTTTGCCGAAACAACGCCCATGTCCGACCACCCGCTGTCGCCCTTTAACCGGCGCAATCTGGCGGGCGCATCCAATGCATGGGCCGCAGCCCCCACGCGATCTGCGTCTGGGGGGACATTGCTGGCCAATGACCCACATCTGAAATTCACCGCCCCCGCCGTATGGTATCTGGCGCGGCTGAACCTGCAATCGGGCGGCGTGATCGGCGCCACCATCCCCGGTATGCCGTTGGTTTTAAGTGGCCGCAGTGACGATTTGGGGTGGGGTTTGACCTACGCCTATTTGGACGACCAAGACGCCTACATAGAAGAACTCAACCCCGCCAACCCCGAAGAATACCGCACGCCGCAGGGGTTCAAACCGTTCCAGACCCGGTCGTCGATCATCCAGATCAAGGACGCGGCCCCCATCACCATTACCCTGCGCTGGACAGACAATGGCCCCGTTTTGCCGGGCAGCCATTACAATTTGGCCAGCATCACGCCGCCGGGCCATGTGGCCTCTGTGGCCTGGACGGTCCTCAGCCCAAATGACACCTCAATGATGGCAGCCCTCAAGCTGATGGAGGCCAAATCCATCCGTGAAGGCATCGCAAGCGCTGCTGGGTTCCTTGCGCCCGCGATGAACCTCACGTTGGTCGATCGCAAAGGTATCGCGATGAAACTGATCGGTGCGATGCCGCGGCGCGACGCCAACCACCAAAGCCAAGGGCGGCTACCCAGTCCGGGGTGGATCGCCGCCAACCGGTGGCAGGGGCGGCTGCCATATCGGTCAAACCCCGAATTCATCGCGCCCAATGGTGGGATCCTTGGCAACACCAACAACAAAACCGTAGACCGCCCCTTTCCCAATCACGTGTCCTTTGATTGGGGCGACACGCAACGCATCCAACGCTGGCAACGGCTGATGCAGGCGCGCGAAGTCCACACCCGTGACAGCTTTATCGAGGCGCAGCTCGACACGGTTAGTTTTACCGCCCGGTCGCTGCTACCACTGATCGGCGCAGAGCTGTGGTTTACCGGTGAGGCCGCCGCCGAAGGCACGCCCCTACGGCAACGCCAACGCGCACTGGCGCTGCTGGCCGATTGGTCGGGCGAAATGAACGAACACATGCCAGAGCCTCTGATCTACGCCACGTGGTTGCGCCGTTTGCAGGCGCGGATGGTGCGCGATGAACTGGGCCCACTGGCAAGCGAACTGACCCACGTGGAGCCCTTGTTTATCGAACGTGCGTTTCGCAATGTCGACGGGGCTGCAGTGTGGTGCGACGTGATCCAATCTGCCCCGGTCGAAACCTGCGCCGATATGGCGCGTCTCGCGCTGGATGACGCCCTGCTGTGGATCGAAGAAACCTGGGGCCCTGCGCTGGAAACCCTGCGCTGGGGCGATGCGCATCAGGCCACCCACGACCACCCTGTTCTGGGTGAGGTGCCGTTGTTGCGGTTTTTCGTGAACATCCGCCAATCCACCAACGGCGGTGACAATACGTTGCAGCGCGGCGTCACCAAAGGCACCGGACCCAACCCGTTTGAGAACTCACACGGGGCGGCCTACCGCGGGGTCTATGATTTTGCCGACCCCGACAGTTCGGTCTTTATTACATCGACGGGCCAATCGGGCCATTTTCTATCGCGGCACTATGACGATCTGGCACAGCTGTGGCGGCGGGGCGAATACATCCCCATGTCGCTGGACGAAGGCTTGGCGCGCGCGGCGTCGGCAGGTGTGACGTTGTTGCGCCCAGAAAGGTAAGGGGATGGGCAATGTCGTGTTATTCCACAAGCCGTTTGGTGTGCTGTCACAGTTCACCGACAAAGGCACCGAAGGGTCCCCGCGCCCAACGTTGTCGCAGTACATTGATGTGCCGGGTGTGTACCCTGCCGGACGTCTGGACAAAGACAGCGAAGGGTTGATGGTGCTGACCGATGACGGTGGCCTGCAAGCGCGCATCGCGAACCCCAAACATAAAATGGCCAAAACCTATCTGGTGCAGGTCGAAGGCACCCCGGATGAGACCGCACTGGCCCGGCTGCGCGCCGGGGTTGACCTAAAAGACGGGCCCACCAAACCCGCACAGATCAGCGCCATTGATGCGCCAGACCCATTGTGGCCGCGCGACCCGCCTGTGCGGTTTCGCAAGTCGGTGCCGGATGCGTGGCTCAAGATCACCATTCGCGAAGGCCGCAACCGGCAGGTGCGCCGGATGACCGCGCATGTGGGGCTGCCGTGTCTGCGGTTGATCCGGGTGCAAATCGGCGAATGGCAGCTAAATGCGCTGGCACCCGGCGCGTGGCGGTATGCCAGCTACACGGGGCTTTAGAACTGGCTACAGACGTACGTAGCGGCCTTCTTGTTGCGCCGTCCAACGCACGACAATGTCGAACCCATCTTCGGTTTGCGTCTCTGTGGTGACCAGATCCTGATCAAACAGCCACGCCCGTTTCTTGCCTTCCGAAAACGTCAGATGCAGGCGGGTTTCGCGCTTGGTTCCTTGGATTTCGCCGGTGACCGCGCCCAGCAGGGCATCGATCCCTTCGCCGGTAAGCGCCGAGATCGCAAAGACGTTGTCGTCTCTGTCGGCGCGCGCGCGCATGGCGTCGGCGGCCTCCTCTGACATCAGATCCAGCTTGTTCCAAATCTCATAGCTGGGCCGGTCCTCGGGCACCCCAAGCGACGCCATGATTTCGCGCACATCTTCGGATTGCTCTTCGGTTTCGGGGTGCGAAATATCGCGCACATGGCAGATCACATCAGCGGCCAAAACCTCTTCGAGCGTAGCGCGAAAGGACGCGACCAGTTCGGTCGGCAGATCAGAGATAAACCCCACCGTGTCAGATAGGATCACCTCGGGGCCGTCAGGCAATTGCACGCGCCGCATCGTTGGATCGAGCGTGGCAAAGAGCATATCTTTGGCCATCACATCCGCACCCGTCAGCCGGTTAAACAACGTCGATTTACCCGCGTTGGTATAGCCCACAAGCGCGACAATCGGATAAGGTACCTTGGCACGCGCCGCACGGTGAAGCGCACGTGTTTTCACCACCTTGTCCAACTGGCGCCGCAACCGCACGAGCTGTTCGTCAATGGCACGACGGTCCGCTTCAATCTGGGTTTCCCCCGGACCGCCCACAAACCCCAAACCACCGCGTTGACGTTCAAGGTGGGTCCAGGCGCGCACCAAACGTGTGCGTTGGTAGCTAAGGGCTGCCATTTCAACCTGCAAAACACCTTCGCGGGTGGCGGCACGATCGCTAAAGATCTCTAGGATAAGCCCGGTGCGATCCAGCACTTTGACCCCCCAGGCTTTTTCCAGGTTGCGTTGCTGTACGGGGCTGACAGGGCCGTCGACCAGCACCAATTCGATATCGCGCTCTTCCAGCGCATCGTGGAGTTCGTCGATCTTGCCGGTGCCGAACAGCATACCTGCACGCACGGTTTTGAGCGGCACGATATCACCGCCCACGACCTCAAGCTCGGGCAATGCCCGCGCAAGTGATATGGCCTCGGCCAACCCATGGTCGGCAAGACGGCGGTTCGGATCTGATTTTATGTCGGGATGCAAAACCCACGCGCGGGTAACCCGTGACGCGGCATCATTCTCGACTTGAAATGGCGGTTTGCTCAAGAAGCGTCTTCGCCCTCATATAAGCTGATCGGTTGGCTCGGCATGATCGTAGAAATCGCGTGCTTATAGACCAGTTGGGATTGACCATCCCGACGCAGCAGCACACAAAAATTGTCAAACCAGGTGATGACGCCTTGCAGCTTCACACCGTTGATCAGGAAGATCGTCACAGGAACTTTTGTCTTGCGAACATGGTTCAGGAACGCATCCTGAAGGTTCTGTCTGTCCGACGCCATTTTAGCACTCGCCTTTGTTCTTGTCACAGCCCGCAGATCGGGCTGGCCCCTCATGTCTTAACTATGAAGCGCCCGTTCAGGAGATTCCACCCCAAAAAACAGTCCGTTACGGACCTAAAGGTGCAATTCCGGCTAGGAACGCCACAAGTCGGGGGTAAATAATGCGATAATGGCCAAGGTTTCAAGCCGCCCTAACACCATTGCTGCGCAAAATACCGCCTTCGCAGGGGCGCTGAGTTCCCCCAGCATAATCGGTGCGTCCGTCGCAATTGACGTCAGCGGCCCCGTCGTGGACAGGCCCGCGACGCTCAACACCAAGGCGTCCTCAAACGAAACCCCCAGCAGCGCCAACATCATGGTCAGCAAGGCCAAGGTCAGCGCAAAGAGCATAAAGAAGATCCACGCAATGAACGCCCCGTTGCTTTGCAACCGCCGTGCATCCCGCCCCGCGCGGCTGACCGACGACGGATGCACCAGACGTTCAAGTTCTCGCAACCCATTGAGATATAGCGCAAACACACGCAGTAACTTAACGCCGCCCGCCGTCGTGGCGACACCGCCGCCCATCAATGCAAGCCCCATCAGGATCAGCCCGGGCGTCTGCAGCCCCGACCACGCCTGCGTTTGCCCCCAATGCTCGCTGACGAACCCTGTGGTCGTCAGAAACGACATGACCGTGAAAACAGAACCCCACAACGCGTGTGCGGCCTCTAACATGTTGTTTTCTGCCGCCACATCCAATGCGCCCAACCAGTGGCGCACGAACAAAATCGCTGGCACAGCGATGACGAGTGCGATGCCCAATCGGAACTCAGGGTCGGTGCGCAACCCGCCTTGGGTCGCGGTGATCGTGTCGGACGAAAACGTCAACCGCGACAGCGCAAAGAACATGAACAACAGGCCTAACGCCTCGCCAGTGATCCCTGACCCGCTAAATTCGACGCCCCCCACCGGAGATATGCCCGATGTGGCCATAATCGACATGGCATGGCACAGCGCCACCAGCGACACATCGCCGCTGATGATCAAAAGCACCCACAACAGCAACGTCAGCCCGACATAGATCGGCAGCAGCGCACCCGTAACACGCAACAACCGATGCCGCGGATCGGCCCGCCCGATCAGGCTGGTACGCGCGTCAACCTGACCCGGTTCGGCCTGCGCCGTCACCTCAAACCCGCCCAGGTTCAGCGGCGCCAGGATCGCCGATGCGGCGATCCACATCACCGCGCCGCCCATCCAACCGACCATCGCGCGCCACAGGTGCAGCGTGGTATCGAGCCGTGCCGGGTCTTGAAATACCGTGGCCCCAGTGGTGGTCACCGAACTGACCATTTCCATGTAGGCGTTGATAAATGTCGTCGTGCCGAGCCCCTCATAAAGCGGGACCGCAAGAAACACCGGCAGGAACACAAAGGTCGAAAACAGCGACATCAGTGACCCCAATCCGCCATAACGCGGTTGCCGCCCTGCCATCGCGATGGCGATCAGCGAAAACAGCGTCAGGCCCAGAAGTGCGCAGTAGAAAAACATCCGCGCGCTGTCGATATTACGCGCCGCGCCGCCATGCACCGCCGGGATCAACATCGACACCGACGCCACCCCAAAGATCAGCAAAAACAACGGCAGATCGATCAGTTGATCCAGCGCGCTGCGGCGCTTTTTGGTATATGGCATCCGGCCCATCGGTCAGAAAAAGTCGATGGAGACCTGCATCAGCCGCTCCACCTCTGGGACATCTTCGGCCAGTGCAAAGATCGCAATGACATCGCCCTCGTCGATGCGGGTCTTGCCCAACGGGCGGATCACGTCATTGCCCTTGCGCACGGCCCCCACCAGCACGCCTTCGGGAAAATCGATCTCGTTGATGCGTTTGCCCGCAAGCGGCGAGGTCGACATGACCTCTGCCTCGATCACTTCGGCCTCGGCGTCGCCGATAGAATAAACCGCCCGCACCCGCCCGTGGCGGATATGGCGCAAGATCGAACTGACAGTCGTGGAGCGCGGGTTGATATAGGCGTCGATCCCCAAAGGCGCCATCAGCGGCACCAAGGTCGGGTCATTGATCAGCGCGATTGTATAGGGGCACCCTTCGGCCTTGGCACGCACACAGGCCAGCATGTTGGTTTTGTCGTCATCGGTGATCGCCAGCATGGCATCGGCCCGCGAAATTCCCGCTTCGGCCAGCAGCGCGGCATCTAACCCATCGCCGTTCAGCACGATCGTGCGTTCCAAGGCTTCGGCTGCTTTTTCCGCACACATACGGTTTTTCTCGATCACCTTGGCGCGCACCCGTTTGGTGCTGCCTTCCAACGCCTGCGCCACCGCAAGGCCGACGTTGCCGCCACCCACAATCACCAAACGTTCCTGTTTGGCGACCGTTTTGCCAAAAATCTCTAATGTGCGTGGGATGTCATCGACATGGGTGAACACATAGCATTCATCCCCCGCAAACAGCTGATCCCCCGCGTTGGGCGCAAACAGGGTCTTGTCACGCCGCACCCCCACCACCGTCGCCCGCAACGTCGAGAACAGATCCGTAAGTTGGCGCAAGGGGGTGTTCACCACCGGGCACGCGTCGTCGATGGTGATCCCCATCAAATGCGCCTGCCCGGTCATAAAGACCTCTGTGTCAAAGGCCGCTGGGGCAGATAGCCGTTGCAGGGCCGCCGCCGCCACTTCTTTTTCGGGGCTGATCACCACATCAATGGGCATGTGGTCGCGCCGGTAGAGATCAGAATAGATCGCATCAAGGTAGGATTTACTGCGCAGGCGGGCGATCTTGCGGTTGATCCCAAAGACCGAATGGGCGACCTGACAGGTCACCATATTGACCTCGTCGGAATAGGTCGCCGCGATCACCATTTCGGCGTCGCGCGCGCCGGCCCGCTCCAAGACATCCGGGTAGCTTGCAAAGCCCGCAATGCCCTGAACATCTAATGTGTCCGTGGCCCGGCGGACCAAATCAGGGTTGCTGTCTACAACGGTGACGTCGTTGCGTTCCCCCGACAGGTGGCGCGCAATTTGCCAACCGACCTGCCCCGCGCCACAGATAATCACTTTCATGCGCCTGAGGTCCTTCGATCCGGTTTCGCGAGCCTCTGCATGGCAGATGGCATCTGGTGGGTCAATTCAATTGTCCTTTTCGGCGTGGGCTGGCACTGTGCGCGCATGAAACTGTTGCGATCTTACGGAATATGCGGCGCGGCCTTGGCCGGTTTGATGGCCTGCGCGCCCCTATCGATCTACCACCGTGAAGGCGCCGAGGTCGCGCGTATGAACGCGGATTTGCTCACGTGTCAGGTGGATGCATTGGCGCAAGTGCCTGTGAACACACAAATAAGGCAGGACCCGCCCATCTATGTCCCCGCGCGGCGTCACTGCAACGCAGATGGTGTCTGCCACACTCGAGGTGGGTTTTTCGAACCCGGCATCCGTTACAGCGTCGACGTAAACGCCGACCTGCGCGACCAAGTCACACAGAGCTGCATGACGGCGCAGGGTTATGCCCCGGTGACCCTGCCCAACTGCCCCGGTGGGGTGGCCCGCGCAGCCCCCAAAGCCAACACCGCCGTATTGCCGCGGCTGTCAGACCGCAGCTGCGCCATCAAATACCGCGACGGCGGCTGGCAAATCGTGGATCAGGCGGGGTGAACCCAGCCCTAGACCCGTCGTGCCCCAAATGCGGTTTATTCCGCCGCATCAATGGTTTCGACCTCTTCGTCCACATGTGCGATCCGCGCGCCCGACTTGGCCGACGTCACAACACCCAGTGACTTTAGCTTGCGGTGCAGCGCAGACCGTTCCATGCCCACAAAGGTCGCTGTCCGCGAGATATTCCCACCGAAACGATTGATCTGTGTCAGCAGGTATTCGCGTTCAAACGCCTCGCGGGCCTCGCGCAGCGCAAGCGTCGCCAGCGCGCCCGACAACACCACACGGCCTTCGTCGGTGCTGTTGTCTTCGACGCCAGGCAGCTCGCGGGCCTCGATGGGGCCGTTGCCCTCGCCCAAAATCAACACCCGCTCTACGAGGTTTTTGAGTTGCCGCACATTGCCCGGCCAGATCATCGTCTGCATCAACGCCTCGGCGTCGTCGCTAAGTTTGCGCACAGCCAGCCCTTGCGTCGCGTTCATTTCGGTGACGAAATGATCCACCAACGCGGGTATATCTTCGCGGCGTTCTTCCAGCGATGGCACCGCGATCGGCACGACATTCAGACGGTGAAAGAGTTCTTCGCGGAACGTGCCCACCACGGTGGCCTGTTCCAGATCATGGTTGGTTGATGAGATCACCCGCAGATCTACGCGCACCTTGTCTGTCCCGCCAACCCGTTGGAATTGTTGGTCAACCAACACCCGCAGGATCTTGGATTGCGTGCCCATAGGCATGTCCGCAACCTCGTCGAAATAGATCACACCACCGTGCGCTTCTTCGAGAAGGCCCAGCTCCACACCGCGCTCCGGTGTCTCACGGCCAAACAAGACCTCTTCCATGCGTTCCGGTGCGACGCCTGCGCAATTCACCGTCACGAAAGGCGCAGAGGCCCGGTTCGAATTGGCGTGAATATAGCGCGCGGCAACCTCTTTGCCCGACCCGGCAGGGCCCGTCAGCATCACCCGCCCGTTGGATTTTGTCACCTTGTCCAGCTGCCCCACCAACGTGCGGAAGGCCGCAGACCCGCCGATCATCTCGGATTTGGTCACATCACGGCGGCGCAGGCTTTGGTTTTCGCGGCGCAACCGCGACGTTTCCATGGCCCGGCGGATCACCACCAAAAGCTGGTCAATGTTAAAGGGTTTTTCGATGAAATCATACGCGCCCTGCTTGATCGCAGCGACCGCAATTTCGATGTTGCCATGGCCCGAAATAATCACCACCGGCACATCGGGATTGTCACGCTTGACCGTCTTAAGAATATCGATCCCGTCCATCTGGCTGTCCTTGAGCCATATATCCAACACAATCAGCGCCGGCGCATCCGCGTTGATCGCGGCCATCGCATCGTCAGAATTGCCCGCACGCCGGGTCGCATAGCCCTCGTCTTGCAAGATATCCGAGATAAGCTCTCGGATGTCGCGTTCGTCATCTACGATGAGAATGTCGCTCATGGGTCAAAGTCCTTCTTGTGCGTCAGGTGGGGTCGTGGCGTTGGGTGTACAGGGCAGTGTAATCACCGCCATGGCACCAATTTGGGTTTGGCCGTCAAAGCACGGCGCGTCTTCAAGGGTCAGGCTACCGCCATGTTCTTCCATGATTTTCTTTACGATGGGCAGGCCTAGGCCGGTGCCCTCACTGCGCGTTGTTACGTAGGGTTCAAAGAGCCGCGCACGGTCTTCCGGCAGGCCAATCCCATTGTCGGCGATGGTGATCCGCGCCTTGTGGTCATTCGTTTTCAAGACCACCTCAATGCGTGGCACATGCCCGTCTGGCGCGCCCTTTTTCTGCAATGTTTCAATGGCTTCCCCGGCGTTTTTGATCAAGTTTGTTAACGCTTGACTAATCATCGTCGCATCCAGATCGGCCGTCACCTCCATGTTTGGCATCTGCGCGTAAATTTTAACATCGGGCTGTCCGCTTTGTTGTAAAAACACAGCATCATCAACGAGATCGTTCAGCTTTATCGGCTTTCGGTTGGGTTCTGGCATACGCGCAAACTTCGAGAACTCATCAACGATGCGCCGCAGATCATTTGTCTGCCGCACGATCACGTCTGTCATCTGTTCCAAAGAGTCGCTGTCATCGCCGACCTTGGGCGCAAATTTACGTTTGATACGTTCCGCCGACAGTTGAATAGGCGTCAGCGGGTTCTTGATTTCATGGGCGATACGGCGCGCGACGTCTCCCCACGCGGCCATTCTCTGGGCGCTGACCAAATCCGTGACATCGTCAAAGGACACAACGTATCCCTCCAGCGCGCCGTCTTGGGCCCGCCGCGTGGCCATGCGCACCAACAGGTTTTCCAACCGGCCTTTGCGGGTCACTTTGATCTCGGCCTGCGCGACTTCGTTGCGCGATTTTACCATCGCCTCGAACATGGGGCCAAATTCAGGCATCACGACCGTCAAGGCCATGAATTCCTGACCGCTACGCCAGTCCAACAACCCTCCGGCGGCGCGGTTCACAAATGTCACCCGCCCACGCGGATCCAACCCAACGACGCCCGAGGTCACCGAGCTTAGCACTGAATCAAACAGCCGCCGTCTGCGTTCAATCTGTTCAGTGTTTTCCACCAACGTCTGACGTTGCGCTTTAAGTTGCCGCGTCATCTGGTTGAAATATCGACCTAACATGGCGATTTCATCATCGCCGTCTTCTTCGCGCACCTGAACCTGAAGATCACCGGCACCGACCTGTTGCGCCGCCCCTGTTAACCGGCCGACAGGCACTGACAACCGTTCGGCAAACCACAGCCCCAACCAGATAGCGGCCAATATCAAGATGACTGCAAAGGCCAGATATAGCAGGACAAAATCGAACAACAGCCGCCCGCGTTCGCTTTCCAATTGCTGGTAAAGTCGGACAGTTTCTTGCGTTTCATCCAACAACGACAGGATCTCGCCGTCGACCTCGCGGCTGACGTATAAGAACCGGTCCACGAAAGACGACAACCGCACCATCGCCCGGAACTCGTTGTTGTCCCAATCCTCGATGACGACCACATCGCTGGTGTCAGCCTCTTGTATTTTGGCCTGGCTGGGGCGTTCAAAGTCAAACAGGTAAGATCGGTCACCGCGCGCGCGAATTTGCCCTGTTCCGTCAATAAGATACGCCTCGCGCAAACCGCGCTGGATCAGCCGCTGACGTTCGCCCAAAAGCTCGCTGTCGGACACATTTATATTGGCACGCCGCGCGTCATCCAAACTGCGCGCCAGCGCCAATGCATCCGCCGCCAGATCGATCCGCTGTTCTTCTTCGTAGGCCTCGGCCGCCGCAAGAGAACTGCCAACAACCTCGCGCACTCGGTCAGAAAACCACCCTTCCAGCCCGACATTTACGGTCAAACCCGCAAAGATCGCGACTGTCACCGTGGGGATCAGCGCCATCAACGCAAACACACCGGTCAGCCGTAGGTGCAATCGCGACCCCGCCGATTTGGCCCGCCGCGCCGCAATCAACCGCCCGACCTGCGCAAGAACCAGCGCCGCAACCACCAGAATATAGACAAGATCGGCCAGTAGGATCAGCCGCAGCCCAAGCGTGTTGCCCGTCTGCCCCAGCGGCCCAAGCACAAGATAAGTGGACAGGGCCAAGATTGGCCCCAGCACCACCAGACCCAGCGTGGCAAAGTTGCGCACGCGCCGAATACGACGCAAATGCCCAAACCGAAGCCACAGTGACCTTTCTACACGGGGTATCACCCGATGCCCTCACTTATGATGTGGCGCTTTGCACGCCGAACCGCTCTATCTGGTGGTCCTGAGCAGGAGTGTTCCTGAACGGCCACGCATTATGTGGCAGTTTTACATCAATTTGCGACGCCGTGTCACCTCTATATCGAGGTCGGTGATCTTTTTTCGCAACGTATTCCGGTTAATCCCCAGTAAATCAGCGCATTTCGCTTGATTTCCACCTGTCGCTTCGAGGGCAATTTCGATCATTGGCGCTTCGACTTCGCGCAAAATCCGCCCATAAAGCCCCGCGGGTGGCAACATATTGCCGTGCAAATCAAAATATCGTCGCAGGTGGCGTTCGACAGACGCGCCCAACTTTTCAGTATTGCCCGCAGCGCGCATCGGCTCAAGATCCGGCTGTGCGCCCAAGACTTGCTCAACCTCGTTGCCAGCGATTTCAGCCGCACGGCTGGTCAACCCAAGACGTCGGATCGCGTTTTCCAATTGGCGCACGTTGCCCGGCCACGAATAGTTCCGGAAAATGTCGTTGGCTTCGGGCGATAATTCACGGGGTGCGGCCCCGCCTGCCTCTGCTTTGGTCAGGAAATGCTCAGCAAGGACGGGGATATCATCGACACGTTCGCGCAGCGCGGGCACCTTCAACGTCGCTCCACTGAGGCGATAGTAGAGATCCTTGCGCATTTTCCCGCCTTCCATATCGGCGTTCAAATCGCTTTGGCTGGTGGCCAAAAACCGGGGCGCGTAATCACCGGGCGTGTCCATCATATGAACCAGACGGGCCTGAAGGTCGGCAGGAAGATCCGCGACCTCTTCGACCAGCAATGTGCCCCCTTTGACACGCGCCAGCAGCCGCGCAGGCCCTTCGAGATCTTGCAGATCTTCCGATGAGGCCGTGATAAACGGCAGGTTGCGCCGGTCTGAAAAGTCATGGATCGCGCGTGCAATCAGGGATTTTCCGGTGCCCGATTCTCCCCAGATCAATACTGGCAGGTCGGTGTTCATCACCCGCGCAACAACCCGGTAAAGCGCCTGCATCACAGCGGTCCGGCCCACCAATGGCAGTTCATCAGGGCGCGCTTCGGCGTCTTCCAGCGCGCGGCTGCCTTGCGGACGGGCCTCTAGGGCGCGAGCCGTGCGTTTCATCAGATCCGGCAGGTCAAAGGGTTTGGGCAAGTAATCATAGGCTTCGGCCTCGGCCGCTTTGATCGCCGTCATGATGGTGTTTTGCGCCGAAATCACGATGACCGGCAGCCCCGGCCGATCCGCCGATATTTTGGGCAGCATTTCCAACCCATTGCCATCGGGCATCATCACATCCGAGATCACAACATCGCCCTTGCCTTCGCCCACCCAACGCATGAGCGTCGTCAGGCTGGACGTGGCGTGCACCTTACAGCCCGCCCGTGTGAGCGCCTGCGTCAGAACGGTGCGAATTGTCCTATCGTCGTCGGCAACCAGTACAGTACCATCCATCTCTCAACTCTCCTGTTAAACCTGCGGCGTGGGCTTGGGCGCACGCGGCAGTGAAATACGAAATACAGTTTTACCCGGCACCGATGTGACCGAAATCCAGCCATTGTGGTCAGAAACGATCTTGCTCACCAACGCCAGACCCAACCCGGTGCCGTTGTCGCGGCCCGATACAAACGGGTCAAAGACGTCATCCTTGATCGCGTCAGGCAGGCCCGGACCGTCGTCGATGATCTCGACCTGCAGGGGCAGCGATTGGCCCGACCCATCCGCGCGGCGCAGACGGAAGGAATGTTCATAATAGCTGTGCAACCGAATGGTGCCCCCGGCTTTTCCCGCAGCTTCGGCGGCGTTTTTCAGCAGGTTCAGCACCACCTGCAACAGCTGGTCAGGGTCCCCAAAGGCCAAGGGCAACGACGGGTCGTAGTCTTCGACAATCCGCATATGCGCGCCAAACCCCAACAACGCAGACCGCCGCGCCCGGTCCAGAACGTCGTGCACATTCACCGGTTGCAGATCTGGCATCGACAGGTTGCCGAACTGTTCCACCTGCCCGAGAAGTTTCACGATACGGCGGCTTTCTTCGACGATAAGATCAGTCAATTCAAGGTCTTCCGCGCCAAGGTTCATGCTGAGCAACTGCGCGGCCCCGGTGATGCCCGCCAATGGGTTTTTGATTTCATGGGCCAGCATTTCGGCCATGCCGATCGCAGATTTGGCAGCCGATTTCACCGTATGGTTCTGGGTCATACGGCCCGCCAATTCACGCGGCGAGATCATCAAGATCATATGGCCGGGTTCGCCGATCAACGGCGCAACCTGTAGGTCAGATTGCATGGGCGCGCGCGCGCCGCTGCCCACATCCACGTCATTGACAAACAGCGGCGTGCCACTGTCACGGGCGCGCTCAAACGCGGTCTCCAATGGGTCATTCACCGCGATCTGATCCCACACCGGCATGCCCCGCACCGACTTGGACGACACGTTCAAAAACCCTTCGGCGGCGGAATTGATATCAACGATACCGTCATCAGGCCCGATGACCAATGTCGGCACGGGCAAGCTGGCCCAAATCGCGCGGTCCGACGTCACGCTGCCACCCGTTCTGGCGCGTGGCAGGCCTCGAGAATAAGGCGCAGCGTGTCGGCCACTGACGCGGCTGTCAGCACCGCACGGCGCAGATCTTGCGGTGTTTCGCAGGTGTCCATGTACCATCCTAAATGTTTGCGTGCGACCCGCAGGCCCAACGTTTCACCGTAAAACGCGATCATTGCCTCGTAGTGCTGCGCGACCATCTGCGCAAACCCTGCCCTTTGCGGAACCTGCGGCGCAGGCGTGCCAAACAGATCATGCGCAATGCGCGCCAACAGCCAGGGTTTGCCCTGCGCCCCGCGCCCTACCATGATCCCATCGGCGTGCGATTGCGCCAAAGCGGTGCGCGCGGCAGCACTATCTATAATGTCACCGTTTGCGATCACCGGAATATCGACCGCATCCTTTACCGCACGAATGGCGGCCCAATCGGCGCGGCCCTTGTAAAACTGGCACCGCGTGCGGCCGTGGATCGTGATGAGCCTGATGCCTGCAGCTTCGGCCCGTTGGGCGATATGCGCGGCGTTGAGGCTGGCATCATCCCACCCAAG
Source organism: Roseobacter sp. (assembly GCF_039970775.1). GTDB lineage: Bacteria > Pseudomonadota > Alphaproteobacteria > Rhodobacterales > Rhodobacteraceae > Roseobacter. The sequence goes on along the minus strand of NZ_JBDVLG010000065.1, from coordinate 55,911 downwards.
GCGGGTTTTCAACGTCACGGGGATCTTCACCGCGTTCACCACCGCCTCGATCAGCGTCAACGCATGATCGGGCGTGCGCATCAGCGCCGAGCCAGAATACCCCTGCGTTACCTTTTTGGCCGGGCACCCCATGTTGATATCAATGACCTGCGCGCCCTGCCCTTCGACCATACGCGCGGCTTCGGCCATGGGGGCGGCTTCGCGCCCGGCCAATTGCACCGCTGTACCAACATGCCCCAAGCCCAATTCGGCTTTTTCACGACTGCCCGGGCGCGCGTTGAGCATATCATGGCTCGCCACCATTTCAGACACCACAAGCCCCGCCCCAAACGACGCCACCAGCGTCCGAAACGGCAGATCCGTGATTCCGGCCATCGGCGCTAACAGCACCGGCGGGCTCAGATCAAAGGGAAAGGCGGCGGGCATTATAAGTGCTTAATCCTTGTGCATTTCCTGAGCGTCTATCAATTGCGGTGTGTTTCCTCAATGTTCTAAGGGGCTGATCTAGGGCGCATCCGGTCACTATGCACATTTTTTAGGCATTTTACAGGACCAATTGCCTACACCGCCCCGACCCCCTAAATACCGACCTATGTATATTGTGATGCCCCTATGAAAATCGCAGCGCTGATCGTAGCGGCCGGTCGCGGCACCCGCGCCGGGGGTGGGTTGGCCAAACAATGGCGCCCGCTGGCCGGTCACAGCAGCGCCTATTTTGCCATGCGCGCCTTTTCGGACCACCCAAGTATCGACGGGCTGGTGTTGGTTTTGCACCCTGATGATCTTGCGTCAGATATCTGGCCAAAAAACCCGCACGCCCATGCAGTTGCAGGCGGCGCCACCCGCAGCGCATCGGTGCGCGCCGGGCTAGAGGCCTTGGATGACACGATTGATCACGTGTTGATCCACGATGCCGCCCGGCCATGCGTGTCTCGTGCTGTTATCGATGGGGTTATCGCTGCGTTGCACGATGGGCCCGCAGCGGCCCCTGCGGTTGCGGTGGTTGATGCGCTATGGCGCGGCGCGGACGGGCATGTCGCGGGTGCGGTTTCGCGCGCCGGGCTCTACCGGGCGCAAACCCCGCAAGGGTTTCGTTTGGCCGATATCCTTGCCGCACACCGCGCCCACCCCGACGGTGCCGATGACGACGTCGAACTGATGCGCCGCGCGGATGTGCCGGTTGCCATCACCCCCGGCAGCGAAGACAATCTGAAAATCACCCTGCCGGCGGATTTCGCCCGCGCAGAGCGCATATTAAAGGACCAACATGGACATTAGGCTGGGCAATGGATTTGACGTGCACGCGTTTGGCGCGGGCGATCACGTCATCCTATGTGGTGTGAAAATCCCGCACAATCAGGGCCTTGTGGGCCATTCTGACGCGGACGTGGCGCTGCACACGATCACCGACGCGATTTATGGCGCCTTGGCACAGGGCGATATTGGGCAGCATTTCCCCCCCAGTGACCCGCAATGGAAGGGCATGGCAAGCGACGTCTTTTTGCGCCATGCGGTGGCGCTTGCAGGCGACATGGGGTTTGAAATTGGCAACGTCGATTGCACCCTGATCTGCGAACACCCCAAAATCGGCCCTCACGCAGACCCCATGCGCGCGCGCGTCGGGCAGATCATGGGGCTGACGGTTGACCGGGTGTCCGTCAAGGCCACAACATCCGAAAAGCTGGGCTTTACCGGGCGCGGCGAAGGGATCGCATGCATCGCAACCGCCACGTTGGTCAAGCCATGACGCGCATCGCACAGATCACCGGCACGGTTTTTGGCGTCGGCTACATTCGCCCGGCACCCGGCACATGGGGGTCGCTGGTGGCGTTGCCATGGGGGTGGCTTTTGCATGTATTGGGTGGGTTTCCGTTGCTGGTTCTGGGGGCAATCGTGGCGTTTGTCGCCGGGCTTTGGGCCACGCGCGTTATGACCCACGGCAGCGACGATCACGACCCATCGGAAATTGTGGTGGACGAGGTCGTGGGCCAATGGATTGCGCTGATGCCCTTGTCTTATGCCGCGTGGTCGATGGGGTTGGATATTTTGGTGATGTGGCCGGGGTGGGTCGCGGCATTTGCGCTGTTTCGGTTGTTTGATATCACAAAACCGGGGCCTGTTGGCTGGGCGGACAGGCGCGGCGATGCCATGGGGGTGATGTTGGATGATGTCATTGCGGGTATTTTTGCCGCCGCAGGTGTGATGCTGCTGGCCGGTTTCGCGCATGGGGTGTTGATGTGAGCCTTGCCGCGCAGGTTATCGCGGCGGCTAAAACCGCTGGCAAAACTGTCACCGCCGCAGAAAGCTGCACCGGCGGCATGATCACCGCCGCGCTCACCGACGTCGCAGGCGCATCTGCTGTGATAGAGCGCGGGTTCGTGACCTATTCCAACGCGGCCAAAGAAGATATGCTTGGGGTCAGCGCCCGCACGCTTGCGGCACATGGCGCGGTGTCCCAAGAGGTCGCAGCCGAAATGGCGCAGGGCGCGCGCGCGCATGCACGGGCCGATATCGCGGTGTCAGTGACCGGCATCGCGGGGCCCGGCGGGTCCGACCATAAACCCGAGGGGCGTGTGTGTTTTGGCATCAGCGGCCCCAACGGTGTGGCCACGCAAACGGTCGAATTTGGCGCATTGGGCCGCTCGCAGGTGCGCGCTGCGGCGTGTGATCATGCGTTGCAATTGGTGTTGGCGCAGCTTTAGCCTTGGCCGTACAACGCCTCGGCACGGGCTTCAAAGGCGCGCACAATGCGCTGCATGGCCTCGTTGAACACCACGCCAATCAAGCGTTCAAGAATCATGTTTTTAAATGCGAAATCTACGAAAAACTGAACCTCGCACCCGCCGTCCACATCTCGAAATTCCCAGTTTGATTTCATATACTTAAACGGGCCATCTAGGTATTCTGTATCCAGCTTAAGGTCGGCTTCTGTCAACACCACGCGGCTGGTGAACCGTTCACGGAACACCTTGAAACTGACGATCAGATCCGCCTCCATCACCTGCGTATTGCCCTGCGGGGTCACGGATTTGACGCGCGCCGCTGAGCACCACGGCAAAAACTGTGGGTAACGGCCCACATCAGCCACGAGATCATACATTTGTCGGGCGTTATACGGAAGCGTGCGGGTTTCGGCGTGCGTGGGCATTGATTTGTCAGCTTGTGAAGGTTAGCCACCCATGTGCTGTTTCCACTGCCCAAGATCAAGGTCTAACCCATGTCCGCGCGTCCTTATGTCATAGATGAACTGATTTCGGCCAAATCGATCGCCGCCCGCATAGAGGCCTTGTGCCGCGACATTTGCAGTGAATTCAACGACACCAATAAACTGGTCGTTGTCGGGTTGCTGCGGGGCAGTTTTGTGTTCATCGCGGATTTGGTCCGTGAGTTGGATCTGCCCATCGAGGTCGACTTCCTAGAGGCGTCCAGCTATGGTGACGGGATGGAAAGTAGCCGAGAAGTGCGCATCCTCAAGGACTTACGCGGCGCCATCGAAGGGCGCGACGTGCTGGTTGTCGAAGATATCGTCGATACTGGCCACACGCTGAACCACGTCACCCATCTGCTGCAAAGCCGCCATCCCGCGCGCTTGAAATCCATCGCACTGCTGGACAAACCAAGCCGCCGCGAGATTGATTTCAAGGCCGACTGGACAGGCTTTGAAATCCCAGATGAATTTGTTGTGGGGTACGGCATCGATTTTGCGCAACGCAATCGCAACCTGCCCTATATCGGCAAAGTGCGATTTACCGATTCCCCGGATTCTTAGTTCAACGTGGCCGCACCGGGCGCGCGCGACGGCCCAGATGTGTCTTGAGTATCCCGCGCGATGATCGCAAAAATAGCATCGTTAATATGATGGGACGCGACATCATAACGCGCGCTGTCGAGCGCCGCATTTATGTCGCGGAGTGCCAAAATTGCCCAATGAGTATCCGTCATATCGCCAGCCCTAGAGAAATGTTATCGCTAGCGTGGGCTATACAGACCCGATGCGGCGCGTGTCACGGGAATGGCGCAGTGACTTTCCCCCAATGACGTTACGTAACAGTCGTTCAGGCAATCCCAAGCTTGCGATTGCGCGCGGTGCGTAACTGGGCAAAATCATCCCCTGCATGGTAGGATGAGCGCGTCAACGGTGTGGCCGAGACCATCAAAAACCCTTTGCCATAGGCTGATTTTTCATAGGCGGCGAATTCATCAGGGTGCACAAAACGGTCCACGCGGTGGTGTTTGGGCGTGGGCTGCAGATACTGCCCGATGGTCAGAAAATCGATATCGGCTGCACGCATGTCTTCCATCACTTGGATCACCGATTGTTTGTCTTCGCCCAAACCAACCATAATGCCTGATTTGGTGAACATCGACGGGTCGAGCTCTTTGACCCGTTGCAACAACCGCAGGGAATGGAAATACCGCGCACCCGGCCGCACCTCGGGGTAAAGCCCCGGCACAGTTTCAAGGTTGTGGTTGAACACATCGGGGCGCGCCTCGACGACCACTTCTAGCGCTTCGGGGGTACATTTGATGAAATCCGGTGTCAGGATCTCGATTGTGGTGTTTGGGCTGCGGTGCCGAACCGCGCGAATCGTCTGGGCGAAATGATCCGCCCCGCCGTCCTCGACATCGTCGCGGTCCACCGAGGTTATCACCACATGGTTCAAACCCAGCTTTTCCACCGCATGCGCAACCCGACCCGGCTCGAATGCATCGAGTGCTTCGGGCGGTTTCCCGGTGGCGATGTTGCAAAAACTGCACGCGCGGGTGCAGACCTCGCCCATGATCATCATGGTCGCGTGGCCTTGGCTCCAACATTCGCCCACGTTTGGGCAGCCGGCTTCTTCGCACACGGTGACCAATTTATTGTCCCGCATGATGCGTGCGGTTTCGGCGTACCCTTGTCCGCCGGGGGCTTTTACGCGAATCCACGCAGGCTTTTTGGGCTGCGGGTTGTCTGGGCGCCGTGCCTTTTCGGGGTGGCGTTGTTCGGGGATTTTCAGGTCGCGGGGGGCCATGAACCATACTCCTGCAGCTGCAGATGTGTCAGACACCCGCCGTTCCCTCTTTGTAAACGAAGTCGCGGGTAAGGTTCAACCGGGCCGAACCCCTCAAAACGCATGACTGATGTGCGCCTGACACGCATGAAAAAAGGGACCGTTCCAAGAACGATCCCCTCAAAAAATATAAATGCGCGCCAGCATGTTACCCGATGAGCGGCCCGCCCGGCCCGATGGTTTCATCATAGTGACGTTTCAACCGCATAAGCGCGATTCGCAGGACGATCTTGCCCGACCGCGCCGACCAGCCGAGCTTTTTCTCGGCGGTTTCAAGGCCCTCAAGGTAGCAGCAGCAGCGCAGCGCCACATCCGACAACCCCGGCCCCAGATCTGCCAGCGCATCAGCCACCCGTTTGCGCGCACGCGACGGGCCATCGCCCACACCGCTGTCGGGCGCAAAGCCACCGCTTGCACCGGATGTCAGAAACCGGTCCCAATTTTGCGCAACGCTCGGGCCCATTTGGGCCAACTCAAAATCCTCGCGCAGGCGTTCGCCGACGGTCACCAGATCATCCGTCAGAAAGGTTTCGCCGTTTTTGTCGCGCCGCCGCGCCAATGCCGTCAGCGGGCTTTCAGCCAGATTGTACCGCATCCGTCGCGGACGACCGGTATCAACATCGGGCAAGGTTTTTTCACCCCACGTGCGGTGTTGCCCGGCAAAATCGCTTTGCGCTTCGGCAAAACCGCCCGCCGTCGTGACGCCTGCATCATCCAGCATATTTTCCAACGCCGCCCGCCCCGTTGCGGTGATGGTATAACGCGTGATTTTGCCGGTGGTTTGGGCTGTAATCCACTCTTTCAAAGCCATCGCTTCGGCGATTTGGCGCGACACAACCCCCGTCCGCGTGGCCTGCCCGCCGACGCCGTCGCGCACGATCACGGCCTTTTCCATCTCAGCCGCGACGGCCAAAACAGCGCCAGTTTCGCATAATCTGCGCAAAATGCGCGCGCCTTCGGCCATCAATGTTGTTTCGTTGGGAGGGGTGTCTGCATCCACATCGGGTGCAGTGATACGGTCCTGGAAGCTCATAAGAGATACGTCCTTCTGGTTGTCTTTGCCAGTATCGGAACGAGGAACAAAATGGGCCGCACCCAAGGTTTTGAGGGCGGCGTCAACCAATGGATCATCGCGCCGGGTCTCCACCCGTCTGATTTGGCGCAAAATTGTCGAGGCATGGCATCCGGCAGCCCGCGCAAGTGCACGAATTGGAAGCCCTGCTTCGGTATGCGCCAAATAAACCTGCGCCGCGGCGGGTACCCAGTCGGGCAATCCAGCCTGTGGTGGGTTACATGCGTGTGTCGGCAACATTTCCAGCTCTTTCATGAGATGAGATCCAGTGACATGACGTACCTTGGTTGTGTTTAGAATAATTACCACAACCTAAAGATGATTTAGTTACCCGTTCGTTAACAATTTCTGATTTGAGAATTATTCTAGCTAAATTATAAACAGTATTTACCCATCCGAACGGACGAAGCTCGCTGGGCGCAACAGCTCAGGGCGGCGTGGGGCGATCGGTGTCGAAATCGCAGCCTGCACGACGGCCGGGTGAGAAATCTTGCACGACATCAGAGTCTTAACAACTCCCTAACCTGTCCGAGCGTGCCACCGTGCAACAGCGCAACGCGGCCATTTGGCGTGTAGGTTTGTCTCAGCTGGGCACCAAGCTCACGGGGAACGAACGTACAAAGGAAGATACCATGCAAGATCTGCTTTCAATGCTGCACGCCATCCGCCGCCCTCAACTGTTGATGCGTGCCGCGCGTATCGGTGCGGAAGATTACCGTCGGTCGGTGCATCTGCCACGTCTTTTGGGGTATGGTGTGTTGCCCCGGCATGGTGCAGCCCTGTTCAAGCTGATCGAGATCGAAGCAGAGCTGAACGGCCAGCGCACAGGAGGCGATACCAGCTATAGTCTGATCCGCCATGTGGATGTATTGATCGCGATGCTGGGCGAAGCCCGCGTATTACGGGCCTCGCAAACGGCATAGAGGTTACATAAAGCTATCAGGTTCCTGCGCTTTCTTGCGCACGATAAAGTCCGTAAGTGCCTCGTCTATCGCCGGATCAAGCGGCGGTTGCTGGTAGTCACCGAGCATTTTCTCGACACGCAGGCTGGCAAGGGCTTGGGTGTCACGCGCGCCTTCGTCTTCCCAGGTCTCGAAGGGTTTGTAATCGAGAAGGTCGGACTTCCAGAAGGCGGTTTTGAAATGCTCTTGGGTGTGTGCGCACCCAAGGTAGTGCCCGCCGGGGCCAACCTCGCGGATGGCATCCAAGGCTTGGGCGCTTTCGTCCATCGACACCCCCTGCGCCAAATGGTGCAAGGTGCCCAGCTGGTCGGCATCCATGACGAATTTCTCGAACGAAGACACCAGCCCCCCTTCGAGCCACCCGCAAGAGTGCAGCATGAAATTCACCCCAGACAGCAGCCCCATATTCAGACTGTTTGATGTCTCGTAGGCGGCCTGTGCATCGGGCAGTTTCGACCCGCAAAACGACCCGGCAGACCGGTACGGCAACCCCATGCGCCGCGCCAATTGGCCCGCGCCATAAGTGATATGCGCGGCTTCGGGGGTGCCAAAGGTCGGTGCGCCCGAATTCATATCAATCGATGTGACGAACGCGCCCATCACCACCGGCGCCCCCGCGCGGATCAACTGACTGTAGGCAATGCCCGCCAGACATTCCGCCATCACTTGCGTCAACGTGCCCGCAACCGACACTGGCGCCATGGCACCACCGACAATAAACGGCGATATAATACAGGCCTGATTGTTGCGCGCGTAAACCTCAAGCGACCCCATCATCACATCATCAAATGTCATGGGCGAATTGATGTTAATCAACGACGTCATGACCGTGTTTTGCTGCACGAACTCTTTGCCAAACAAAACCTCGCACATTTCAACCGAATCCTGTGCGCGGCTGGGTTCGGTCACCGACCCCATAAACGGTTTGTCGCTAAGCGTCATATGCGCATGCAGCATGTCCAAATGGCGCTTGTTTACCGGCAGATCGGTGGGTTCGCACACGGTACCGCCCGAATGGTGCAACCACTTGGACATATACCCCAGCTTCACGAACTTGCGGAAATCTTCCATCGTGGCGTACCGACGCCCCGCAGTGGCATCGCGCACAAACGGCGGGCCATAGACAGGCGCCAACACCAAGGATTTCCCGCCCACCTGCACCGTCCGGTCTGGGTTGCGTGCATGTTGGGTGTAGGTTGCGGGGGCGGTTTTGCACAATTGACGGGCCAGCCCACGTGGGATGCGGACGCGTTCGCCCTCAACATCGGCGCCTGCCGCGCGCCAACGCGCCAATGCGGCGGGGTTTTCGACAAAATTGACGCCAATCTCTTCGAGCACCGTTTCGGCGTTGGTCTCGATGATCTCCAACGCTTCTTCTGTCAGAACTTCGAAATTGGGGATGTTGCGTTCAATAAATCGCGCAGTCTCGAACGATACGGCGCTGCGTGCTGCGCGCCGGGCTGCCCCGCCGCCGCCCCGTCCCCGTCTGCGTTGTGCTTCTTCGGCCATATCGATACCCCCGGTCACTTGCCTGCGCCCGGTGCTAGCGCATTCCCCGCGTCGCGTTCGCACCAGAACGGCCTTGCAGGGCAAAAAGCGACATGACGCGCACCCGTGATACGATTATCTGCCCCGCCAGGCCGATGCAGCCTCTGCACACCCTTGCCACTTGGCGCCGCCGGGCCTAATCAGCACCTATGAACACACCAGATCACGACCGCCTTCTTATTATAGACTTTGGCAGCCAGGTAACGCAGCTTATTGCGCGCCGCCTGCGCGAGCTAAACGTCTATTGTGAAATCCACCCGTTCCAGATGGTGACTGACGCGTTTCTCGCTGACTTCGCCCCAAAGGCGGTTATTTTATCAGGCGGTCCGGCCTCGGTGTTTGCCGATGGCGCGCCGATGCCGCCCAAAACGGTTTTTGATCTGGGCGTGCCGATCTTGGGCATTTGCTATGGCCAACAGGTGATGATGCATTGCCTTGGCGGCACCGTTGATCGCGGCCACGGCACGGCAGAATTCGGGCGCGCCTATGTGACGCCCGAAGACCGCGAACTGGCCTTGCTGCAGGGATGGTTCGAAGCCGACCGCGAGCAGGTCTGGATGAGCCACGGCGATCACGTCAGCGCCATCGCGCCGGGGTTCGAGGTCTTTGGGACCTCGCCCAACGCGCCCTTTGCGATCACCGCTGATACCGACCGTAATTTTTACGCCGTGCAGTTCCACCCCGAGGTTCACCACACGCCAAATGGCGCCAAACTATACGAGAATTTCGTTCGTTTGGCAGGCTTTAGCGGCGATTGGACGATGGGTGCCTACCGCGAAGAGGCGATCCAGCGCATTCGCGATCAGGTGGGCGATGGCAAGGTCATCTGCGCGTTGTCGGGCGGGGTTGATAGCTCTGTTGCGGCGGTGTTGATCCACGAAGCGATCGGCGATCAGTTGACCTGCGTATATGTCGATCACGGTTTGATGCGCAAAGACGAAAGCGAACAGGTCGTGGGCATGTTCCGCGAACACTACAACCTGCCGCTGATCCATGCGGACGAATCAGAGCTGTTTTTAGGCAAGCTTGACGGGGTGTCCGACCCCGAAACCAAACGCAAAATCATCGGTGGGCTGTTCATCGAGGTCTTTGAAAAGCACGCCAAAGAGATCGGTGGCGCGGATTTTCTGGCGCAAGGCACGCTGTACCCGGATGTGATCGAATCGGTCTCGTTTAGTGGTGGCCCGTCGGTGACGATCAAATCGCACCACAACGTAGGCGGCCTGCCCGACCGGATGAACATGCAGCTGGTCGAACCCCTGCGCGAACTTTTCAAGGACGAGGTCCGCGCCTTGGGCCGTGAATTGGGGCTGCCGCCATCGTTTATCGGGCGTCACCCCTTCCCCGGCCCCGGTCTGGCGATCCGCTGCCCCGGTGAGATCACCCGCGCCAAGCTTGATATTCTGCGCGAGGCCGATGCCGTCTATATCGACCAGATCCGCAAGCACGGTCTTTATGATGAAATCTGGCAGGCGTTCGTGGCGATCCTGCCGGTGCGTACCGTGGGCGTCATGGGCGATGGCCGCACGTATGATTACGCCTGCGCGTTGCGCGCCGTGACATCCGTTGACGGGATGACCGCAGATTATTACCCTTTTACCCATGAGTTTCTGGGCGAAACCGCAACGCGGATCATCAACGAAATACCCGGCATCAACCGGGTCACTTACGATATCACGTCCAAACCTCCGGGCACGATTGAATGGGAATAACGACATGATGCATATGGCGCAGTGGCCATGGCGACTACCCGGATTGGCCGACTAGGCCAGCCCGTCGCCGTATCCGCACTCCCACAAGCATCAAGGTTTTCCCATGTCATCTACCCTCAAGGCCGCGTTTTGGATGGGCGGCGCGATCGTGTCGTTTTGTACTATGGCGGTTGCTGGCCGCGAGGCGTCTGCGCAGCTCGATACCTTTGAAATCATGGTGTATCGCAGCCTAATCGGTATGATCATCGTGGTGGTGTTGGCTGGGGTTTTCGGGACGTGGCGGCAGATCAACCGCGCTAACCTGACCGCACATACCCTACGCAACATGGCGCATTTCACCGGCCAAAACCTGTGGTTTTACGCCGTTACCGTGATCCCACTGGCGCAGGTCATCGCGTTGGAATTCACCTCGCCGCTCTGGGTCATCGTGCTGTCCCCGCTGATCTTGGGGGAACGGCTGACGCTGGTGCGGACTGTTGCCGCCATCGTGGGCTTTGTCGGCATCCTTATCGTGGCGCGCCCCGATATGGCCGGGCTCAACGCGGGCGTTATAACTGCGGCCTGTTCGGCGATTTTCTTTGCGTTGACGATCATGTTCACCAAACGGCTGACGCGCACGCAGACCATCACCTGCATCTTGTTCTACCTGACCACCATGCAGCTGGTGATGGGCGTGGTTTTAGCGGGCTATGATGGTGATATCGCGGTGCCCAACGCCGACGTCCTGCCCTATGTTCTCATGATCGGATGTGCCGGTTTGCTGGCGCATTTCTGCATGACCAACGCACTGGCCATTGCGCCTGCGACGGTCGTGGTACCCATCGATTTCATCCGCCTGCCAACCATCGCCGTGATCGGTATGGTGCTGTATAACGAGACCGTCGACATCTGGGTGTTTCTGGGCGCTTTGATCATTTTTGCGGGCAATTACCTCAATATTTGGGCCGAAACCCGCCAAAAACCCTGATTTTACGTCAGGTCACACCTATGGCTTCCCCTGCGTCATTAATTGACGCAAGCTGAATTCGTGCTTAGTTCCGGGAACCCGCCGAAAATTGGTTAACATGGGCTGGGACGTCTTCTGGGGAGGAGATAATATGAAACATTCTATAAAAAGCGCAGCCGCGCTGTGTCTGGTGGCAGGGGGCGTCGACGCCGGCGCACTGGACAGAACCGGACAACCAGTGGACGTGCTGTTTGAAGACGGCCGCTACATTGAATTCAGCTTTGCAGCAGTGTCCCCCGATCTTTCGGGGCGGTCTATATCCGCATTTCCGAACGGCACAGGATCTGGCGATATATCACCGAGTTACTTTCAATTCGCCGGGGCCTACAAGGCAGACATTAATGGCCGATGGTCTTACGCATTGATCCTCGATGAACCGTTCTTGGCTGATGTGAGCTATCCAGTGGGTACTGGGTATTTCGCGGCTGGCTCCAGCGCCGAGTTCAACTCAGTCGCACTAACGGGCTTGTTGCAATATAATGTGCAAAACGGCGTCAGCGTCTATGGCGGTTTACGTCTGCAACGGGTCGACGCTGACGCCGAAATTATTTTTGCAGGACTAGCCTCACTCAGTGGTGGCTACACTGTGGTCGCCGATGGCGATTTCGGGCTGGGCTATGTTGCCGGGGTTGCATACGAACGCCCCGATATCGCTTTGCGGGTGTCATTGACCTACAATTCAGAGGTCAGCCACAGGAATGAAACAACCGAGAATTCAGCCGCGCTTGGCGGCCCCAATTCTTCAGTCACCGAATTTGAAACACCTCAGTCTGTGAACCTGGCATTTCAAACGGGCATAGCCCAAGATACTCTACTGTTTGGTGGCATGCGTTGGGTCGACTGGTCAGATTTCGAACTGACGCCTACAAACTATAGCACGCTGACAGGTGGCGCGTCGCTATTGAGCTATGCCGAGGATGTTTACACCTACACCCTAGGTGTGGGTCGTCGCATCAATAACACGTGGTCAGTTGCCGCTTCTATTGGCTATGAGGAAACCCAAGGCAACCTTTTCACCAATCTCGGGCCCTCAGATGGCCAGCGGAGTGTCGGCCTCGCCGCGATTTACACCCAAGGCAACATGAAGGTAACCACCGGAATCCGCTACGTCCGGATCGGTGACACCACAACCGGCGTGGGCGGCGCCGCTGCTGCATCATTTGAAAACAACGACGCTATCGCCTTTGGTATGAAGATCGGCTACACTTTCTAAATACTAGATTTCCGAACAAACCCGAAAGCCCCGTAGACCACTATCTACGGGGCTTTCGTGCATGATCCGGGTGGCTCATCCGCGCGCGCGCGCCTAGGGTCGCGATATGACACAACAGATGACCCTTTCGCCGAAAACATGGGCCGCACTTATCGTGCTTGCATTTATTTGGGGCGCGTCGTTTCTGTCTATCCGCATCGCGCTGGACGAAATCCCACCGCTGACATCTATCGCGCATCGCACCTTCTGGGCGATGTTGGTGTTGTGGGGGGTGGTGTGGGCGATGGGCTTACCCGTCCCACGCGATTTCGCCCGGTGGCGCGCGTTTTTGATCATGGGGCTGCTAAACAACGCCATCCCCTTTGGGTTGATGGCTTGGGGGCAGCTTTATGTGGAAACCGGTCTGACATCGATCCTCAATGCGGCAACGGCGGTGTTTGGTGTTTTGGTGGCGGCGCTATTTTTCGCGGATGAACGTCTGAGCCCGCGCAAAATGATCGGTGTCGCCTTGGGGTTTGCCGGTGTTGCCACGGCCATCGGGCTGGAAAACTTCCGCAGCTTTGATCTGCGGTCATTGGCGCAATTGGCGATCCTGACGGGCACGATGGCATACGCATTGGCGGGGGTTTGGGGCCGCAAAACCCTGTCTGGCCTGCCGCCACAGGTGGCCGCCGCGGGTATGCTCACGGGGGCCACGGCGATCACCCTGCCCTTGGCCGTCATCATTGATGGGCCCGTGCAGCTGCACCTCACGGGGCCCACAGTCCTCGCGATTGGCTATTATTCGATCATCGCGACTGCGGGGGCCTATCTTCTGTATTACTACGTCTTGGCCCGCGCAGGCAGCGGCAACCTGTTGCTGGTCACGCTGTTGATCGCCCCAATCGCGATCACATTGGGCGCGCTGGTGCGGCACGAAACGCTCGGCCCGAACGCGTATTTGGGGTTTGGCATTCTGGCGCTGGGTCTTGCGGTGCTGGACGGGCGGCTTTGGGCGGCTTTCGGCAAGGGCCAAAAACACCCGCCGATTGATTGACCCCCCGACAGGGGGCCGCTAGGACGGAATTCTATCATCGCCGTCAGGACGCACCCCATGCTTTATTCATCTGCCGCCGAATGGCGTGCCGCCCCGCGCAAATCCGTTTTGGTCTATGGCATGTCGGGATTAGGCAAGACCCATATGTCGAACCTGCTGCGCGCCAGCGGTGATTGGTTTCACTATTCCATCGATTACCGCATCGGCACCCGGTATATGGGCGAATACATCGCCGACAACGCCAAGGCCGAGGCGATGAAGGTTCCGTTTTTGCGTGAACTGTTGATGAGCGATAGCATCTACATCGGCTCAAATATCACCTTTGACAACCTGGCCCCTGTGGCCACGTATTTGGGCAAACCCGGTGACCCGGCCAAGGGCGGCTTGCCCATCGGCGAGTACAGCCGCCGCCAAGAACAGTTTCGTCAGGCAGAGATCTCTGCGCTCTATGATACCGCGCATTTTTCACAGCGCGCCGAAGCCTTGTATGGCTACCCGAATTTCATTTGTGACACTGGCGGGTCGATCTGCGAATGGGTGGATGCCAAAGATGACACAGACGAGATGCTGCGCGATTTGGCCCAACATTGCCTGCTGATCTGGATCAAAGGCGACGAGGCACACACCCAAGAACTGATCCGCCGGTTTGATCGCGCGCCCAAACCCATGGCCTATCAGCCTGAATTTCTGTTACGCGTCTGGCAGGAATACCTAAGCGAAAACAATGTTCAAGAGGCCGATGTTGACCCAGATACCTTTGTGCGGTTCACCTATGCGCGCGCGCTGGCGCACCGCCAGCCCCGGTATGCAGCCATGGCCCGTTGGGGGGTGACTGTCACGGCCGATGAAGTGTCGGCCTTGTCGACACCGCAAGATTTCGAAGCGCTTATTGCCGATCGGTTGTAAGATCGTTCACCCATCTGTGCATACAGTGCCCCTTGAGAGACAACACCCGACACCCTATCTGACTGATCTCATCACAGACCGGACCTTGTTCATGCCTATCAAGATACCAGCAACCCTGCCCGCCTATGACGTTCTGACCCGCGAAGGCGTCATGGTTCTGGACGAAGACGCAGCCGCGCGCCAAGATATCCGGCCCCTGCGCATCGGGTTGCTGAACTTGATGCCGCAAAAAATCCAGACGGAAACCCAGTTTGCCCGGCTGATCGGCGGGACCCCCCTGCAGATCGAACTGACCTTGATCCGCATGTCTGAACACCAGACCAAAAACACCGCCGCCGCCCACATGGAGAGCTTTTACCGCCCCTTCCAAGAGGTCAAAGCCGAAAAGTTCGACGGGCTAATCATCACCGGCGCACCGATCGAACATATGCCGTTTCAGGATGTCACCTATTGGGACGAACTGCGCGAGGTGATGGATTGGACCCAAACCAACGTGCAGTCGACCTTTGGGGTGTGCTGGGGCGGCATGGCGATGATCAACCATTTCCACGGCGTTAAAAAACACATGCTGGATGCCAAACTGTTTGGCTGCTTTCGTCACCGCAACCTAGAACCCGCATCGCCCTATTTGCGTGGGTTTTCAGACGACTGCGTGATCCCCGTCTCCCGTTGGACGGAGATGCGCCAAGACGAAATAGATGCCGCCGATGGGCTGACCACATTATTGGGCAGCTCCAAAACCGGGCCCGGCTTGGTGCAAGACCGCGCGCATCGGGCGCTCTATATTTTTAACCACTTCGAATATGACAGTGACACCCTGAAACACGAATACGACCGCGATTTGGCCTCTGGCACGCCAATCAACGTCCCGTCGCATTACTATCCCAAAGACGACCCAACGCGGCAACCGCTCAATCGGTGGCGCAGTCACGCGCATCTGCTCTATGGCAACTGGCTGACCGAGGTATATCAAGACACGCCCTATGATATTGATGCGATTGGCTGTTAAAATCATGGGGATCATGCTGCTTGTGGGGGTCGTGTTCGCCGCGCTGACCCACGTTATTGCCAGCCTTCGCGAGACCCGGATAACCAACAACACACCCCCTTCGGGCCAATTTATCACGGATGGTGACCGCCGTATTCACGTGCAGGTCATGGGGGCAGGCCCCGATTTGGTGATGATCCATGGGGCGTCGGGTAGCCTGCGAGAATTTACCTTTGATCTCGCGCATCGCCTAAAGGACCGCTACCGGGTTGTCCTGCTGGACAGGCCGGGCATGGGCTATACGGACCGGGCTGCGCGCAGGTTTCAAAAACCGCTCAGCAGGGCCGCGGAATCGCCTCTGGAACAGGCCCAAATGCTGCAAATCGCCACCGATGTATTGGGGGTGAACAACCCGATTGTTCTGGGGCATTCGTTTGGCGGCGCCGTGGCGTTGGGCTGGGCCCTGTCGCGCCCCGATGACACGGCGGCGTTGGTGCTGGTGGCCGGGGCCTCTCAACCCTGGCCCGGCGGGTTAGATCTGCAGTACCGGTTGATGGATACAACGCTTGGCAATCTGCTGATCCCGCCGCTGGTCGCCGCATTTACCCCGCACACCGTCCTCCATACCGCCGTTAAAAGAGTCTTTGCCCCCGAAATCACACCCGCCGGATACCTTGACCACATCGGCACAGACCTCGCATTGCGTCGGTCGACCTTTCGGGCCAACGCCCAGCAGGTCAACGGGTTGCGCCCCCATGTCGTCGATATGTCTGCGCTGTATCAAACCCTGTCTCTGCCGGTCGAGATCTTGCATGGCACCGCAGATGTGATCGTCCCGCTCGAGATCCACAGCGCCCCTTTGGCGCGCCAAATTCCCGGTGCCGCCCTGACGGTTCTGGACGGTGTGGGGCATATGCCACACCAAACCGCCCCAGAGGCCGTTGCGGCCGCAATTGACCGCGCCGCCGCACGCGCGGGTTTGCGTTAAACCCTGTAACATCCCATACAGGGTGCCAGACCCTATGCCCCGGAGGCCCCCATGGACCTGCCCTTTGATGGTGCAATCAGCCGATTTTTTGACACCGAAGCCCCCAACGATATACGTGATGCGATCAACAATGCCCATAAGGGCGATATTCTATCGGCCACCTATCCCCATACCGACCGGCTGGGGCGCAAGTCTTACGAAGCCGACCTTGCCGCATTGCAGATCGAATTGGTTAAGCTACAGGCTTGGATAAAAACCAGTGGCGCGCGTGTGGCATTGGTCTTTGAGGGGCGCGACGGTGCGGGCAAAGGCGGCACTATCGCGCGATTTCGGGCCAATCTAAACCCGCGTGGCGCGCGGATCGTCGCGCTGTCCAAACCCACCGAGGCCGAGGCCGGTCAATGGTACTTTCAACGGTATACTGCGCATCTGCCCACCGAAGGGGAACTCGTGTTTTTTGACCGCAGTTGGTACAATCGCGGTGTGGTCGAACATGTGTTCAACTTTTGCAGCCCCACCGAACGGTCATTGTTCTTTGAACAAGTGGCCCCGTTTGAAGACATGTTGGTCAAGGACGGTGTGCATCTGTTCAAATTCTGGCTGAACGTCGGACGTGCCGAACAATTGCGCCGGTTGCTGAGCCGCGAGAGCGATCCGTTGAAACAGTGGAAGCTTAGCTCTATCGATGTGAAAGGCCTGCAACGTTGGGACGCTTATTCTCAGGCGATCTCCGAAACGCTGGCAAAAAGCCACAGCGCTCAAGCGCCCTGGACGATTGTGCGCTCGGACGACAAACGCCGCGCACGGCTCAACGCGATCCGCACCGTGCTGCATGGTTTAGATTATGACAACAAAGATGCGCGGGCCATCGGGCAGATCGACACATCTATCTGTGGTGGGCCGGATATCTGGGATGCCTAAACGCGGCTACCACCACGGCAACCTGCGCCAAGCATTGATTGATGCAGCCTTGCTGCTGATCGAAGTACGTGGACCCATGGGTTTTACCCTTTCTGAGGCTGCCAAAAAGGCTGGCGTCACGCCCGCCGCCGTGTATCGCCATTTCGAAGGGCGCGAAGACCTCATTGCGGAAGCTGCCCTGCAAGGCTACGGGATCTTCGCAGACTTAATGCAACGCGCCTATGACAGCGGACAACCCTCTGCTTTGGCTGCATTTTCCGCAACTGGCCGCGCGTATCTGGCCTTTGCGCGCACGTACCCCGGCCACTATATCGCGATGTTCGAAAGCGGTGTTTCGATCAACCGCACCCCTGATTTGGCCGCCGCAGCCGCGCGCGCCAATGACGTGCTAGAACAAGCCGCAGCCGACCTGAGCCAACATATACCCGCCGACAAACGCCCACCTGCGTCGATGTTTTCGGCCCATATCTGGGCGCTAAGCCACGGCGTAGTGGAATTATTTGCGCGCAACTCACCGGGCCGTGCATCACCGTTTCCTGCCGATGATCTGTTGGAAACCGGCGTCGGGATCTATTTGCGCGGCCTTGGCCTCATCACCTGCGACGACTGATCACGCGGCCAAATACGGCCGCAACGCAGCAACTTCTTTGGCCTTCAATGTCATGGAGGCCGTTGCCCCGAATGCATCATACCCCGCCTCAAGCGACGGAAACATCGACTGCAATTCACCGCGCGGCGCGAGCTCCAGCGCCGAGGCGGATTGTTCTGCATAAAAGAAACTTTCGCTCAGCGCGCCATTTGACCGTACAATCTGATGATTGTCGAACATGAAATGCGTATAATGAACAGTCTCGCGCGTTTCGATGCGCACGCCGGGCATCCCCACCAAATGTTTGGCCGCCACCAACACTTCGGCTTTGCCAAACAACACTTCGGCCATGGCGTTTTCGATCCACATCCGATGTTGTTGTGACACCACCAACGGCTGATCGTTGCCTAAAACACCGGCGTCAAAAACCACGGGGGCGTAGTCGCCCTGCCCTGCAACCGTGGTGTGCGCGACCCAACGCACAGGCATCGGCCCGCCCGCTTTGGTCCACAAAACCTGACCAACCTCAATGTCTTGTGCGGCGATGGTGCCTGTGGGCGTGTCAATCAACGTGCCTCGCGCAAAACACGGCACAAAGGTGTTATAAGCCGATGACCCATTGTTAGTGCCGTTGACCTTCACGTAGGACGTGCCGTTTTCCAACGCCGAGGTGGTCGAATAGCCCCAGATGTCTCTGAAATCGCCCCCTTGGGAATACACATTCAGGGTGATGATCGGCCCTACTTGGTTGCCGCTATCGTCCAATTC
The DNA here is from genome assembly GCF_039970775.1 of Roseobacter sp. Taxonomy (GTDB): domain Bacteria; phylum Pseudomonadota; class Alphaproteobacteria; order Rhodobacterales; family Rhodobacteraceae; genus Roseobacter. Next base: position 37,148 of record NZ_JBDVLG010000065.1, on the reverse strand, counting down.
GCGCAATTGAATGATCGATTCAGACTCAACCCGCGCGCCGTCGTCAACCAATCCGTTGCCATCAACGATCCGGTGCTGGTTCACGCGGTCGTCATCAAACACATCAGGGTTTCCGCCGGTATCATCAAGGCTCACCACCTGCGCGCTCCCTGCGGTATATTGAAAAACTGTCCCGTTGGGTGTGTCGGAGTTGTTGATAATCGCATTCCCAACGAGGCTCGCATTGCTGCTGGAGGTCGCGACGAAATTCTCGTTGTCGAATGCCAAAAACGTTCTAAGCACCATGAAATTCTACCTTTGCATCCCCCACACACAGCATCTGTACTATATTTGTACCGCGAAACGAACCCTATCATGCGGAAAGATCGCAGCCGTTGTGTTATTCATGCCAGTCTCGGTGTTAGATGAGGGACCTTCCCGAGGTATCGATATTGGAAATAGTGCCGACGCCGCCTGTAGGTTTCGCCGCTATGTTACCTCTCCCCGGCGCGTTCAAGAGGCATCAAGGGGTTCGGACCATTCCGAAATTTCGTTTTTCGATGCCAGCCTGCCATTTGGCGCGCAATTGATCAGAGAAGAACGTATGCTGGCCGCGTCCTTCATGTTTCGACACATAAAGCGCCACATCGGCATCTTTTAAGAGCTGGTCGGGTGATGGGAGTGGGTAATTTACCGACAATGTTGTCCCCGCACTGCCTGAGACATCACAGCGTTCGCCTTGGAAAAACAAGGGCTCGCTCAACCGCTCAATGATTCGCGATGCGATACCCTCAATGATCCTTTCTTCTTCAACATCGCGCAGAATAAGGACAAATTCATCGCCGCCTGCCCGTGTGACGATATCATGACCCCGGACTTCGTTTAGCATGATGCGGGCAACCTGCTGCAAGACGTAGTCACCCGCCGCGTGACCGGTCGTGTCATTGACTGCCTTGAAATGGTCCAGATCCAACTGCATCAGCGCAAAGTTTTCACCATGCGAGATGAGATCTCTGAGGATCTGGTTCATGCCACGGCGATTTTTAAGGCCCGTCAATGCGTCCGTGAGCGCTTGTTCTTCGGCGACAACCCGCGCGCCCTGCAACCGTTGGTTCAGTTGCTGAGACGCGTCCATCGCTGCAGATTTGGCTTCGACGAGATACAGCAGCTCAACCGCCAAATCCGTCACAGCAAAATCCGCAGCTGTCAGATCGTAGTCACGCACAGCATCAACCACAGAAATGCCAAAAGACAGGTCGATAACTGTCAGGTCGGCGGTCGGACCGTCTATCAAAACCCCCTTTACCTCACGGAATGGGGCGCTTCTTAGCTGCAAATGCAACTTCGCACCGGCCTTTGCGCGCAAGGCGTCCAGCGTGCGCACCTCGTGCGGTCGTTTTATCTCAAACACATCCAAGAAACCCTGGCCGATCAACGCACCGTCTCCGAAGAGCTTAAGCGCCGTTGGTCCAGCCGAGCAGACCTGGCCTGTCTCGTCCAAAACCATGTGCATTGGACACAAAACATCCAGCATTTTATGAAAAGAAGGCGTTTCGGTCATGATACTTGTGCGCTCAACTCAAACCCGCGGCCTTCGGCAAATTCTGTGTCGAGCAACGCAACCGAGATCGTTTCTACTCCGTCTGCCTGACCTCTATAGTCAAGAAAAACCAGCGCGCCGTAATCATCCGCCATGCCGCGCAAAACGCCCATAAACAAATGTCCACTGCCCGGTATGTTGCCGACGCAGGTTAGACAATACGCATGGGCATCAACTTGGCGTAATTCCAACTGTGGCAGCACAAGGCCAGATACGGCCAGCCGCGCCCGGTCTGGCAAATCGTCAAGAGAGTGCAGAAAATCAAGGAAATCCACGCCGCCAAAGCGCAACAACCGGCGCAACGGCTCCAGATTTGGGTGCGACACAAGATACGTCCCGATGTCTTCCATCAGTTCGTTGCGAGACCTGTCAAGCACCTCGCAGACGGCGTCCAACACGCGTTCGGTTAGCTCGTCATCGTAATTCAACATAGGTTCGAAGTCGACAAAGCCGACCTTGGCGCGACGTGCCGCAACCACCCATTTTGATGCACCATAACTATCAACAACAAAGCGCTGTATGGCCCGGTTTACCAACCCTTGCATGATCGCCTCACTCACAAACGTAGGCCGAACATGGAGCGCATGCGTTAATAAATACAAAACGCGGGCATATTTTGACCAACATCCAGCGCGCGCGCCGCCAAACATTGCGCTGGCTGCACATGAATTACGCACCAAAACAGGCGCGCGTTTTGCGCCCACGTCTGCGCTGTCTAGGTGACCTGCGCGTCAATCCATTCAGGCAGTTGCGAAATATCGTCCAGAACGACATCTGCGTAGGGCGCCAAGTCATCGCGTGTGGCGAGGCCTGTCAAAACGCCCACACGCCGCATTCCCGCCGTGCGCCCGGCGAAAAGATCATGTGTGCTGTCGCCCACCATAACAACCTGCTGCGGCTCAAGATCAACTGCCTTGGCAAAGCCCAATAGCTGCCCGGGCGCGGGTTTTCCGCCATAGCCGCTGTCAAACCCTGCAATGAAATCAAACAGATCCACCACACCCGCGCGATTCAGATGCACTCGCGCCGGGGCCTCTGCGTCATTGGTGGCAACCCCCAACGCAAGGCCGCGCGCGCGCAAGTCGCGTAGATACGGGCCCAACGGCAAGACTTCGGCTTGCGGTGCTTGTTGTGCTTCGGTGTTCAGCAGATCGCACAGGCTGTCGCGCGAATGATCGGGCAGATCCGGCAACAACGCAGTCGCGATATCATCCGGTGTTCCGGCAATCACGATACTATTGGGGGCAAACCGCTGACGGGCGTGGTCAAAGCCGATGTGTGCGCCCAACGCGGCGGCCTGCGCAGGTGTCTCGGTGATCCGGTTTAAAAATGACGCGGCCCAGGTTTCCCACGTGGAGGAGAAATCGAACAATGTACCGTCTTTGTCGAAAAGAACGCCTTTGATTTTACTCATGTCCAACTGACCTGCTCCCCACCCGGCAACGCCTGACGCGCCAACATCGGTGTATCATAGGACACCCCGATCGCGTCGCACACCCGGACCACCCACGCATCATCCATCATGACAAAGTCCAAAACCGACCCCAAAAACGCGGGGTCCGTGGCACCTGCGCGCAGATCAGTCTCGCTGGCCCCGCTGGCGCCCAGAAAAACCGGTAGCAAATCTTCGTCTGCGGCTAGCCACCCCAACACCTTTAAACCCAGAACTTCGGCAGTTTCTTGCGTATACATTATCGATTGCCTACAAATTGCATCAGACTTGAAACGCTTTGTTAACCAAATTCGGCGCAATGTCGACGAATAGGAATAAACCCTTGAGAGGACGCACGGGCGTGCAAGGAAAAATACTCATTGTTGACGCGATTTCGACAAATCGCATCGTGTTAAAGGTAAAACTCGCATCGGCTTTTTACGAAGTTATCCAAGCTTCGACAGCCGATGAAGCCTGTGTCGCGGCGTTACGCCACGACCCTGACCTAATCATATCGGCCATGGCCTTACCGGACTGTGACGCGGCAGAACTGTGCCGCCGTCTGAACCGCAGCCCGCAAACACGTGCTATCCCGATGATGGTGGTTGGCTGTCGGCCACATGCCGACACCCGATTGAAAGCGTTGGAGGCGGGTGTGCAAGATGTCATGCTCAAACCTATCGACGATACCCTTCTTCTGGCGCGGGTCCGCAGCCTGATCCGTGCCCACAACTCAGCGGCGGAATGGCAAATGCGTGATGATACCTCCCGAGCTTTGGGATTTGCGGAAGACACTATGGATTTTGGCCCTCCGGGGCGTGCAGTTCTGGTGGGGTCTGACCCCCATACCGCGCATAATTGGATCAACCAATTGCGCACCCAGTTACGCACCACTCTGAGTTTTACCACACCAGAAACCGCATTGCGGGATCTGTCGCCGGGCAAAGTGCCGGATGTGTTTATTCTGACCCTGTCCGAAGAAGACACCAGCACCAGTGACGTATTGCGTCTGTTGGCGGCCATTCGCGCCACGGCAATCACGCGGCATGCGGGGATCCTCGTGCTGCAAACGCGGCCTGACCCCGGTTTGGGTGCCTATGCGCTTGATCTTGGTGCAGATGACCTGATGACAGACGGGTTTCATGTGCCCGAACTGACATTGCGCGTCAAAGCGATGCTGCGGCGCAAACGCATTGCCGACCAGCTGCGCGCCACTGTGCGCACCGGGTTGAAGGCTGCGGTGTCTGATCCTTTGACGGGGCTACACAATCGCCGCTATGCGATGCCGCATTTGGCCCGTGTCGCCGAGCATTCCGCCGCTACCGGGCGCAGTTTTGCTGTGATGGTCGCCGATCTGGATCACTTCAAACAGATCAACGACCAATACGGTCACGCATCGGGTGATGCCGTTTTGATCGAGACCGCACAACGGCTGCGCGACAATCTGCGCGGCGTCGATTTGATTGCCCGAATAGGTGGTGAGGAGTTCTTGATTGTGATGCCCGCTACTCCTCTCTCTGAGGCGCGTGTTGCGGCCAGTCGCCTGTGCCGCAAGATCGGCGGGCGTGGGTTTATCGTGCCGGGATCGGACGAAGAGATCAAGGTCACCGTGTCGATTGGCGTGACCATTGGCGGTATGCGCAACCCGCAGCGCAACAGTGTCCCGCAAGACGCGAATATGTTGATCGATGCGGCGGACAAAGCGCTGTATGCGGCGAAAATGCAGGGGCGCAATCAGGTCAATCTCAACCGCCCTGCCGCCTAACCCAGAATACCTTACAAGCGCCGGTTAATCCCGGCGCTTGGGCCCTCGGCGCAACACCTCTTCGACGGCTTGCGCATATGCGGCCCGCGCGTCAGGCGACATATCGGTTACCACACCAAGCCACGCCTCCTGCGCAGATTTCTGCACCTCGAGGGTCGTGGCTGTTTGTTTGCCCAACGCCGCAGCAAGGGCCGTCGCATCAAACGGTGTGGCCCGTAGCGCGCTCACCACATCAAGATAAAGCGCACGGCGTGCGGCGCGGTCAGGCACTCCTGCGTCGCGCCCCTGCCGCACAGCATCGCTGACTGCGCGCCGATCTTCGGGCGGCAACGCGATCATATATGGCAAACCATAGGCGCCAAACCCGGCCCCGCGCGGCCCACCTGGCCCCCGCTCACCATGGCGCAAGGCGGCCCCTGCCACCAGACCGCCAACCGCAAGGTTCAATGCCAACGAAACGCCCAAGATGATCTTGATCCGGCGCGAGGCCACTGGCCGTGGTTTATCTGTGTGCTGCATCTCTCAGCCCTCCTCAAAGTCCCAGCCAAAGCTGGTCAATTCTGCCGTTGTGCTTGTTAAATCGGTACTTTCGTATCCCAACAACAGCCCCCCGGCGTCAGGCAAACCGGCAGGCGCGCTCCATCCGATCCAAAGCCCGGCGCAGGCGGCAGTCGCTAACCCGCCCATACCCTGCCATCCGCCAAAAAGATCGGCCAATCGCGCCCGAAACGACACGCGCGGGACCGCACGTGGTGGCATCTGCACGCTTTGAGCATCTGCCAACACGCGCGCCATCAAATGGTCGGGCACCGCCGGTGGGGCAGATGCCGCCGCGCGAAGCAACCTATCCACCCGCTGTTGATCGGTGTCATTCTTGTGCTGTGTCATCTTCGTACCCCAGATCTGCACGCCGTCCGGCCAATATATCAGTTAGTGCTCTTTTGCCTCGCGCGGTCAGGCTTTCAACCGCACGCGGACCGATCTCCATGGCGTGCGCGATCTCGGGGTTCGACAACCCTTCGATGTGGCGCAAAACTACCGCCTGTCGCTGCCGTTCTGGCAATTGGTTCAACGCGGATTGCAACGCATCATAGCGCGTTTGATCCTGTATTTGTTGCACCGCGCCGGGCTGTGGGTCCGCAGGTTCCGCAATATCATCGAGCGGCACACCGCGTCTTTTACGCAAGCGGTCGGTGCACAGGTTCGCCGTAACCCGATAAAGCCAGGTGCTGACCTGCGCCTCTCCGGGCCGCCAGTCCGGCGCAATGCGCCATAGTTTCATCATGGCCTCTTGTGCCGCATCTTCGGCCTCTGTGGGGTCTCCTAACATGCGCACCGCATGCGCATAGACGCGCGGCAACAACCGCCCCGTCAAGGTCCGCGCAGCACCAGAGGCCCCTTCCGCGAAGAGCGCCAACAAGGCATCATCCGAAACTGTCTGCTCGACGTGTGACAGCATATCCATCCCGTGCATCGATAAAAGGCAATGGTGCGGCAATCAAGCCGCACCACCGTGGATTGTCGTTTTGGTTCATTCCACCGGGCGAGGTGGTTTTTGACCGTGGCGCATTTTAGCGCCGGCCGCATCAAATTCCGCCTGACTGATTGCGCCGTTTCCATCAGTGTCGGCGCGGCTAAACCGACGATCGCCACGTTCAGAGCCTTGCATCTCGTCTGGCGAAAGCTTGCCGTCTGCGTTCGCATCCCGATGTTCAAACATCTTTGCCGCGCGCGCCCCAGATCGTTTGGCCTCGGCGGCCTGTACTTCGTCGAGCGTCAGAAAACCATCACCGTTGCTGTCTGCCCGCGCCATGCGCGCCGCACCATGGGCATGCATTTCCTCAAGGGTAATCTGGCCGTCACTGTTCAGGTCCAACGTGCCAAATTCGATAGGTTCGCGTGGGCCTTCACCGCGGGCCAATGCAGCCCCCCCTGCAATGGCGATGGCTGCTGCGGTGATCAGTGCAATATAATGTGTATGTTTCATCTTCGTACTCCTGAGTGTTGTCTCCACATGCCGCCCTTTCTCGGGCCGGACACATCTTCAACGCACCACATTCGGCGCTCCGTCGAAAAAACTTTGCGTATTTTTTCGCGACATCGCGCCGCAGTGACGCTGCTGTGCCTTTATTTCTTAAGATTTAAGGCGCATCACGGGGCACGCGAAAGGAAATCACCATGTCAGACATCTCTCAAAGCCCTACGGGCTTGACCCAAGCACCCGATGTGTCGGGGTCAGAGACAAACGACCGCAACACCAAACAGTCGATGTTGCGGGGATGGCGACGCAAATGCCCCAACTGCGGCAGCGGGCCTTTGCTGAGATCCTACCTCAAAGTAAACGACACCTGCCAAGTGTGCCGCGAAGACCTGCATCACCACCGCGCTGATGATGGCCCTGCCTATCTGACGATCCTGATCGTCGGGCACCTGATGGCGCCGTTGTTGCATATCGTGTTTGTGGCGTGGCGACCCGAACCGCTGACGTTGTTCACGATCTTTGCAATTGGGTGCGTTGGGTTGTCGTTGTACCTGTTACCGCGCTTAAAAGGCGCTATTGTCGGGTACCAATGGGCGCGCCGCATGGGTGGGTTTGGGCAGTCGTCCTAGGCCGTTTTGCGCAGCCCCAAGCACACGGGCGCATTTTATGTATGACGATCCTTCCGTGGATAAAACCGCTATTCGCGATGCGGCGACCGTCATCGTGGTGCGTGACCGGCATATTGAGCCACGCATTTTGATGGGCCAACGCGGTGCGAACGCTGCCTTTATGCCCAATAAATTCGTCTTTCCCGGCGGTGCGGTCGACCCTACCGATCGCCAGACCCCGCTTGCCGCACCAATACCGGAGCCCTGCAAGACCCGTTTACGAGCAGACACGGCGGTTGATATCTCGCATGCGTTGACCGCCGCTGCCATCCGCGAGCTATGGGAAGAAACCGGCCTTGCGTTGGGCATTCCGGGCCCGTGGCCTGGCGCCGTGCCCACCGATTGGGCAGAGTTTGCAGCAACAGGATGCGTCCCAACGTCGGCCCCCTTGCGGTTTGTGTTTCGCGCGCTAACACCGCCGGGCCGACCGCGCCGCTTTGACGCGCGTTTCTTTACAGTCGACGCAAGCGCGCTTGCAGGAGATCTTGATGATTTCACCCACGCAAGCGACGAGTTATCGCACCTGCAGTGGGTGACGCTCGCTCAGGCGCGCAGCTTTGATATGCCCTTCATAACAGAGGTCGTTTTGGCAGAAATCGGCGCGCATATAAAAACAGACAGCCCCCCAACCAGCGTTCCGTTTTTTAAAAACAACGACGAAGACTCCCTCTTTTTACGGCTGCGCGGCGCAGACTAACCCCACACCTACCGCGGCGCGCCCACCGCACGGCCCACGCCCTCTGGGGCAGGTTGATCCGCTTGCGCTTCTACGAACCGCGTTAAGGCCGCAGTGATCTGGGCACTTGGGTCTGACGGGCGCCGCGTCTCCAAGCTGACATGCAATAGAAAATGCTCGCCCGTCGCCAACAGCCGGTCGCCTTCGCGCATCTCGTGCCACAGGTGCATCTTCTTGCCGCCCCCTCCTAACACCCGCGTCCGCACGTCGATCACCGCGCCTGCGTGCGCTTCATCGATATGCCGGATATGCGTCTCGGCGGTGAAATAACTGCCCCCCGATGCAATATAGGCCGCGTCACAGCCGATCAATTCCATGAACCGATCCGTCGCATCCCCAAAGGCCTGCAGGTATTTGGCCTCGTTCATATGCCCGTTATAGTCTGTCCAATCCAACGGCACAGCCCGGTGCACGGTCAACACAGGGGCTGCGGGGTCGGTCACATCAGCGGCGGTTTGCGCCAGTTCTGTGCCCGCGCGCAGGGTTGCTTCGTGTTGGCCCAAAATCGCGCCAGCGCCCCAATTGTGCGACTTCAACGCGCGCATCATCGCAACCAGATTGCCATCACGCGCGCGTTCCAGCTGGGCGATGGACAGATGCCCTGATTGATCGTCAGACTGCCCCGCGATCAGATCCACCAGTTCATCTGTGAAGTCTGGCACATCCATCAGCTTGGTCCACGGCCATTTCAACGCCGGACCGAATTGCGCCATGAAATGTTTCATACCCGCCTCGCCGCCGGCCACCCGGTAGGTTTCGAACAGTCCCATTTGCGCCCAACGAATGCCAAACCCATACCGTATCGCGTCGTCGATCTCGGCGGTGGTGGCGACGCCGTCTTTGACCAACCACAAGGCCTCGCGCCAGACCGCCTCTAAGAACCGGTCCGCCAGATGCGCGTCGATTTCCTTGCGTAACCGCAACGGCGACATGCCAAGCCCGCGCAACATCGACATCGCATGCACCACCAGCGCCTCATCTGTGTCTTCGGTCCCCACGACTTCAACCAGCGGCAACAGGTACACCGGGTTAAACGGGTGGCACACCATGATCTGTCCCGGGCGCGCGGCCCCCTGTTGCAATTGCGACGGTTTGAACCCCGACGTCGAAGACCCGATGATCGCATCCGCAGCGCAGGCCGCCTGAATGTCAGACACCGTTTGATGTTTGATCCCCAACCGTTCGGGCACGCTTTCCTGGATCCAATCGGCGCCATCGACGGCCTGTGCAATCGTGTCGTGATAGGTCAACCTGCCCTCATCCGGCAGCGCCACATCCAACAGGCCCGGCAATGAGCGCCGCGCATTGGCCAAGACCGCATCGATCTTGCGGGCGGCTTCTGGGTCTGGGTCAAAGACCCGTACATCCCACCCGTTCAGCAAAAATCGGGCAGCCCAGCCACCACCGATTACGCCGCCGCCAATAATCGCTGCTGTGCTCATCGCCCTGTCTCCTTTAGGTTTTGTACGTCATATCCGTTGAACGCCATAATCTCGCGCGCGGCCACAAAGCGGTCGCTGCGCAACGCGGCAGATCGGTTGATGATCCAGCCCAATTCGCCTGACGGCGTCCCGACAACGGCCGTCTGCGCGTCTTCGTCCATCCACATCACCCATAACCCTCTGGTCGACGGCCCGAGCGGTGGCGTTTGCAATTGAATGACCCCGCGTGGATCCACCTGCGCCGTGGCGCTGTAGGCAGGCACCCCATCGCACGCCACGGTGAAGGCCGCCGTCTTGGGATCAACAAACCAGGTTTGCCCGGCGCAGTCCGGAAACAGGCCTGAGGGGTATTGCGCCACCACATGCCAGACACCCGCAAACGCATCCGGCGTAAACCGCGTGGTCGCAGTGATCGGCACGGATGTGTCGCGAAACCCCACGCCCATAGGCGGCGCACAGGACGCCACCCCCAAAACAGCGCCGCATATCGCCGATTGCACCCGGCGACCCGCCGAAAAGACATGTCTCATGACACCGGGGCTTGTTTGATCAACCCTAGTTTTTCGCGCACGTCCGCAGGCCCCATCACCCGCGCGCCCATGTTTTCGATGATCAAACGCGCACGTTCCACCAACTGCCAGTTTTCCGCCAATTCGCCTTTGCCCAACCACAGATTATCTTCGAGACCAACCCGCACATGCCCCCCCGCCAGAACGCTGGCCGCCACATATGCCATCTGATCACGCCCCAACGAAAACGCCGAAAAGTTCCAATCGGACGGTACGTTGTTGACCATCGCCATAAAGGTGTTGAGATCATTGGGCGCGCCCCATGGCACCCCCATGCACAGCTGTACAAGCGCCGGGGCGTTCAGAACGCCCTCTTCAACCAGTTGTTTTGCAAACCAAAGATGGCCCGTGTCAAAGGCTTCGATCTCGGGCTTTACGCCCAGGTCCGTCATCATCCGACCCATCGCGCGCAACATGCCGGGGGTGTTTGTCATGACGTAATCCGCTTCGGCGAAATTCATCGTGCCACAATCAAGGGTACAAATTTCGGGGCGGCATTCCGCCACATGCGCCACCCGTTCTGTTGCGCCAACCATGTCGGTGCCCGCGTGCAACGGCAGTGGGGCTTCGGTGCCGCCAAACACCATGTCACCGCCCATACCGGCGGTCAGGTTCAACACCACATCGACATCCGACGCGCGGATCAGGTCGGTGACTTCGCGGTAATACGCGGGCAACCGGCTGGGCGCGCCGATCTGTGGGTCGCGCACGTGGCAATGCACAACCGCGGCGCCCGCTTTGGCCGCGTCAATCGCGCTTTTGGCGATTTGCGCAGGCGACCGCGGCACATGGGGGCTGCGATCTTGCGTGCTGCCCGACCCGGTAACGGCGCAGGTGATAAAGACCTCTTTGGTCATGGTAAGCGGCATGCGGCGTCTTCCTTGCATCTGTGTTGAGGTCACGTTTTGACGCCACCCAACACCCGACGCAAACCGGTGTCAATTTGATAAATTCGCAGACCCGCGCGCCGACCAAATGACAGCCCTATTCAGGCCGCATATAGGTCAATACGGCATCGGATGGTTGCGATGAACCGCGTCTATTTCCTTGACGACCTCATCGCTCAGATCAAGCGCCATCGCGCCGATATTGGTCTTTATATGGTCCATCGTGGTGCCGCCAAAAATGACAGACCCCATAAAGGGCCGCGTTTTGCACCACGCCAACGCCATCTGCGCAGGGTCAAGCCCGTGTCTTTGCGCGATGTCCAGATAGGCCGCAACCGCAGCAAACGCCCGTTCCGTCGCCCGCCCGCCCAAGTTTGTGTTCAGCGACATGCGCGAGCCACCCGGCACTGCGTTATTTTGGTATTTACCGGTCAACAAACCCGCCGCCAGTGGCGAATACGCCAACAATGACACGTCTTCTTGCACGCTTACCTCGGCCATATCGGTGTCGTACAACCGGCACAAAAGCGAATATTCGTTTTGAACCGACGCCACGCGCGGCCCCCCAACACGTTCGGCGGCCTCCAACCACTTGGTTGTGCCCCACGCGCTTTCATTGCTAAGGCCAAAGGATCGAATTGTGCCGCGTTTGACCTGCGCCTGCAAAGCCCCCAACGCATCTTCCATGTGCTCTTTTGTATTGACCACCAGCTGGCTGGACGGGTCAAATGACCAATTTTTACGGAACATATAGCTGCCGCGATTGGGCCAATGAAACTGGTACAAATCGATATAATCGGTCTTGAGACGTCGCAGCGAGCCTTCGACCGCATCTGCGATGGTATCGGATGAAATCGGTGCGCCTTCGCGTACGATCTCTAGCCCCTCGCCAGAATGTTTGGTCGCAATGACCACCTCGTCTCGGCGCATATCGCGGTCAAACCACAACCCGATGATACGTTCCGTCCGGCCCACTGTTTCGGCGCCAATCGGGTTAACCGGGTACATTTCTGCAGTATCGATGAAATTGATACCTGCATCCAGCGCGTAATCAATCTGCTCATGCGCCTCGTCCACGGTGTTTTGCGTGCCCCAGGTCATCGACCCCAGACAAAACTCCGTCACTTCGATCTGCGTGCGTCCCAGCTTGTTCATTTTCATCGCAGTCGTCCTTTATGTGCGGGTCGCATCACCCTACCCAGACAAACCGCGACCGCAAGTCTGTTTGCTGTGCTAAGGTGCGCAGACCGATCTAAACATCATCAATCTTAACCGGCTGTTAATACCATCCCAACGGCCTTGGAAACCGCAAAACGCACCCTATTTTAAACACAGCGCGCGACATAGGAACCGCCACATGCCCATCTCCTTCTCCAGACGTTCGTTGATCGCATCCGGTTTGGCAGGCTGGGCAACGGCCGGGTTGGCCGCGGCGCGTGACTATGATTTGACACCCGATCACGCGCGCGTGGCGTTTATTTTCGACGTGACGGGCGCATCGCAAACCGGCACTGTCCCGATTGTGCAGGCCGATATTCGGGTCAACACCCAAGATCTGACCCGCTCAAGCGCAGATGTATCTGCCGACGTCCGCCGCGCCCAAACGGGGTTCGTATTTTCGACCCAAGCGCTGCTCAGCCGCGCGGTACTGGATGCCGATACCCACCCCACAGTACGCTTTCGTTCCACCCGCATCACCCTGGGCCGCGATAGCCGAATATCAAACGGCGCGCGCATCGAAGGCGCATTGACGTTGCGCGGGGTCACCCGGCCGCTCACGCTGGATGCAACATTAACCCGACCTACCGGGTCCGCGCCGGATGATTTATCGGTTTTGAATATTCAGCTCACCGGTCTGCTCAGCCGGTCTGCCTACGGCGCGTCCGGCTACCCCAACATGGTCGCAGATGCGGTAAGGCTCGAGATATCTGCCGAAATTCAACAGCGCTAGCGGGCGGCACCAAGACCCGCCGGTGTGTGTGTTTCGCAGGCGTTCCATATTTCAACGACGCCGCAGGTTTTGGGAACGCCTGTGTCCTGCGTCAAGAATTGACCGTGGTCCTCGCCTAAAACCTGCTGTAAGTGGGGCCAACACGGTCCCATTTTAGAGGCATATCATGGCGCGTCACCTCATCACTTCCGCGATTCCCTATATCAACGGGATCAAGCATCTGGGAAACTTGGTGGGCAGCCAGCTGCCTGCGGATCTGTTCGCGCGCTATCAACGCGCCCGTGGCAGCGAAGTTCTGTTTCTATGCGCCACCGATGAACACGGCACCCCCGCCGAACTGGCCGCCGCCAAAGCAGGGAAACCTGTGGCCGAATACTGCGCCGAAATGCACGCCGTGCAAGCCAAGATCGCAAAAGGGTTTGGGCTGTCTTTTGACCATTTTGGCCGCTCTTCGAGCCCTCAAAACCACAGGCTAACGCAACATTTTGCAGGGCGCCTTGCGGATGCAGGGCTGATCTACGAAGTGCCCGAAAAGCAGGTATATTCGAACGCCGATGGCCGGTTTTTACCGGACCGGTATATCGAAGGAACCTGCCCGAACTGCGGATACGACAAGGCGCGTGGTGATCAATGCGAGAACTGCACAAAGCAGCTTGAACCGACCGATTTGGTCGATCCACGTTCGGCTATCTCGGGGTCTACCGATCTGGAAGTGCGTGACACCAAACATCTTTATCTCAAACAATCCGCCCTCAAAGATGACTTGGACAGCTGGATCAGTTCAAAAACCGACTGGCCTATTCTCACAACATCTATTGCCAAAAAATGGCTGCACGACGGGGACGGTTTGCGAGATCGCGGGATAACACGCGACCTCGATTGGGGCATTCCGGTGCGGCAAGGTGACCAGGAGTGGCCGGGCATGGAGGGCAAGGTTTTTTATGTCTGGTTTGACGCGCCAATTGAATACATCGCATGTGCGAGCGAGTGGGCCGAAGACCGCGGATTTGACGATGCCGCGTGGCAGCGTTGGTGGCGCACAGACATGGGTGCGGACGACGTGCGCTACACCCAATTTATGGGCAAAGACAATGTTCCGTTTCACACATTGAGTTTTCCCGCGACCCTGTTGGGGTCGGGCGAGCCGTGGAAAATGGTCGATCACCTGAAATCGTTTAATTATTTGAACTATGACGGTGGGCAGTTCTCAACATCGCAGGGGCGTGGTGTTTTCATGGATCAAGCATTGGAAATTTTGCCCGCTGATTATTGGCGTTGGTGGTTGTTGAGCCACGCGCCTGAGAGCAGCGATTCGGAATTTACATGGGAGAACTTTCAGGTCTCGGCCAACAAGGATTTGGCGGATGTGCTTGGAAATTTTGTCAGCAGGATCACCAAGTTCTGTCGCTCAAAATTTAGCGAAGCCGTCCCGGGCGGTGGGGATTACGGGCAGATCGAAACCGACACTATCGACGAATTAAAAACACGCATTGCACGCTATGAAACTTATATGGAAACGATGGAAGTTCGAAAATCGGCGCAGGAGCTGCGGGCAATTTGGGCCTGCGGAAATGAGTATTTACAAAGCGTGGCACCTTGGACGGCGATCAAACAAGACCCGGATTTGGCGGCAATGCAGACGCGCTTTGGTTTGAATCTGGCGCATCTCTTTGCCGTGCTGTCCAGCCCATTCATGCCAGAGTCGAGTGCGCGGATATTGAGCAGCCTGCGGGTGGAAAAGGCGGTATGGCCAGATGACCTACCGGATTTCCTGAACAAGCTTGCGCCAGAGCATGGCTTCGATGTGCCCGAGGTTCTCTTTGCAAAAATCACCGATGAAACCTGCGCAGAGCTACAGTTAAGGTTTTCAGGGATCCGTTCAGATTAGGCTGCCGATGCAGGGTGGCGCCACCGTTTTACAAACGGCAGCTACCTCGCAGTCAGCTTGCGAATATCTAGGGTCAGAATTCTTCCCAACCGACATCTACCTCTGTGGCTTCTTCTGCATCAACTTTTAGCGCCGTATTGCCATGCACAGCGGGTGCCGAAGCTTTCATCGTGGGTTTAACCGGCTGCGACACCTGAGGCGACGCGACATTCGCAGGCTCGCCCAGCTTGAACCGCGCCACCGCTGCTGCCAACGCATCTGCCTCAGACGTCAACGCATGGCTTGCGGCGGTTGTCTCTTCAAACATTGCAGCATTTTGCTGGGTAACGTGGTCGAGTTCATTTACTGCTGTGTTGATTTCATTGAGCGCGCTGGACTGCTCGCGCGCCGATGTCGCAATCGTCGTCACCTTCTTGGAAATTTCCGACACGGATGTCACAATCGCGGCCAGAGCCGTTCCGGTTTTCCCCACAAGATCAACTCCTTGCTCGACCTGCGCACTGGAGCTGGATATCAACGCATTGATTTCACTTGCCGCGTCAGACGACCGCAATGCCAACGCGCGCACTTCCGTCGCAACAACAGCGAAACCACGCCCCGCCTCGCCTGCTCTGGCAGCTTCCACACCAGCATTCAACGCAAGTAGGTTTGTTTGGAAGGCGATATCGTCAATGACGCTCGTGATTTTTGCAATCTCTTGAGAAGACGCTTTGATCCCACTCATTGCATCAACGGCTTTCCGCGCCACATCACCGCCTTTCTCTGCGTTGGATTGCGCGTCGACGGACATGCTAGAAGCGCCATCCGCACCCTCAGCGGCGGATTTGACAGAACTTGTGAGCTCGTCTAGCGCGGTCGCTGTTTCTTCCAAAGTCGCCGCTTGTTTTTCCGTCCGGTGAGACAAATCATCTGCTGCGGCGGTAATTTCGCCGGTCTCACTGCGAATGGAATCTGCATTTTGTATCACCGATCCCACCGCATCTTTCAGCGCATCAATGGCGGCGTTGAAGTTCTGTCGCAGCTCTTCATAATCGCCTGGGAAGCTACCAGATATCTCGCAGGCCAAATCGCCCTTCGATAGCGATTGCAACCCAACACCCAACGCCTCCACGACGTGCTGCTGTTGTTCGGCCACGTGGGCGCGCTCATCCTCGGCACGCTGCACGGCTTCGGCGCTTTCAGTCACATCCGTTCCAAGGAAAATAACCCGATCCAGGCGACCATCAGGGGATGGCACAGACGCAAAGTTACCTTCAACAATCAGCGCCTTACCGTCTGACATGCGATTGACGACAAACCGTCCAAAGACCGCGTCGCTGTTCATATCATGACTAAAGACGCGCTCCGACAGTTTCGATGTGTCCATGTCATTGTCGGCTGTCCGTAGAAAGACATTCGTAAACGACTGTTTCAAAATCATGCTCTCTTGGGCGTCCAGCATCGCAACCAAGTTCTCGTTGGTCCCGATAACATTGCCGGAAACATCAAATTCAATACGCACCTGACTGTCATCAATTGTCTCGAGAAGAGCTGCGTTGCGGGCCGCTTCGGTTGCATCGGCCCATTCGATCACGGCGCCAATTTTATCGCCCGCCTCGTTCAAGGCGGCGTTCATGTTTATCTCAATAAGAGCATCGCCAATTTTTGCGCGGTGCGACACCGGCAAAACGTCCAACCCTTTGGCGCGGATCTCTGATGTATGCTTTTCAAGCTCTTTAAAGCGCCCAAGATCAGCGCCCAAAATGTCGCCTGATTTCAGATCAGACCAAACGCCCCGCAATTCCGGCATAATTTTGCCAAGCAACGTTTCGCACGTGGGGTTCATGAAAATCACGTTGAGCTGTTCGTCGACCATCATCATTGGTGCTGTGGAACCAACAAAAGCCGCGCTTTTAAACGCACTCTCGCGTTCTCCTGCTTTGGCAATCGACAGCGCTTGGCGGAACCGGTCAAGCCGCCGCGCCATTTGACCCACTTCGTCCCCACGGTGGGTAAATGGAATCACGATATCGTATTTGGCGTCCTCTACATCGCTCATCGCGCCTGTCAGTCGAACCATGGGTTGCGACATCTGGCTGCGCAAGAAAAAGCCCGCAATTGCTACCGCAACCAACATAACACCCAAACCGACCAGTAGCGCGGTTTGCTGAAGAGCAGCCATCTGCGCGTGCTGGCTGGCGTCGCTCCAACTGGTGACAACCACACCTGAAATTGCATCACCGTCCCCAAAAACAGACGGCGTGGCGACGGACAGACCATCGGCCGATATGACGGCCGCACCCGCGTCGATGGATTGCTGCGCCAGTGCAAGTGCTGCGTCGGCATCGAACTGGTCTGTGCCATTGTTATAAAGTGTGACACCTGCAGCACTTAAAACCATTGCACCGACGGCGTCAGGTTCCGCAGAGGCCATCACCCCGCTCACGATCTGGTCGATACCCTTTTCGTTGCCAAACTTGATCGCACCGCCCATTTGCATCGCCAAAAGGCCCGTCACTTCGCCAGCCCGCGCGCTCAGCGCCTGTGATGTCAATTCAGAGGTGGTTTTATTGCCCGTAAAAACAACAGTCGACACCACCGCCACAACGCAGATCACCACCATCAGCAACGATTTGATGAACAAGCTATTGAGCGGGTTGGTCTTTGCCTTTGCAGGCCTCACGTTAGACATCGACATTATCCTTTTACAGCAGGCGCACGCAAATGGGCCCAAACGTCATCGGAACCGCACACTTGACAGCTTGGCTTACAACTCCAGTCCTTACCGGGGGCTTAACACGCGCGTGGGCGCCGCCGTCGTGCGGTGTAAATCATCTTCGCATTTTACCGATATCCTGCCCGTGTGCCCCGCAACGCCCCACGGCAAATCACCATAATTCAACCATAGGTTATATCAGGCAAAATTGCGCCAGGTGCTGAAAAATTCAGACACGTACGCACCCCTGCCCGCAATCGCCCCACATTAATATTGACAACTGCGCGACCTCGGCAATACCATTTGCATACAAACAATAAATCTGGAATGCCCGTGTCATATCACCGCCCTGTTGAGCTGGACTCTGCGTTGGACTTATTGGCCGCCGATGGCGGCAAAATCATCGCGGGTGGCACCGATGTCTACCCGTCGGCCAAACCCGGCGTGCACCCAGAATATTACCTTGATATCACTGCGATCACCGGGCTTTCTGACATATCCCATACCTCTGAGGGCACCCGAATTGGCGCATCCGTGACCTGGAGCCAGATCGCGCACGCCCCCCTGCCAGCCGCTTTTGATGGGTTAAAACAGGCCGCTCATGAGGTTGGCAGCATTCAGATCCAGAACGCAGGAACGTTGGTGGGCAACCTGTGCAACGCCTCCCCTGCGGCCGACGGGGTGCCGCCGCTGTTGACACTAGATGCACAGGTCGAACTGCAAAGCGCCGCACGTGGGACGCGCCAAATGCCGCTGGACGCATTCCTGCAAGGTGTCCGCAAAACCAGCCGCGCGCCTGATGAGCTTGTCACCGCGATCTGCATTCCGCCGGTCGCCACAACAACGCGATCGGCTTTTGAAAAGCTCGGCAGCAGGCGGTATCTGGTGATCTCGATCACCATGTGCGCCGCCGTTATTGACTGCGACGTGGCGGGCCGTATCACCCAAGCCAAAGTCGCCGTGGGGGCGTGTTCGGCCGTGGCAACACGCTTGCCCGCCCTCGAAACCGCATTGATCGGCAAGCGCACCGATACCATCACCATCACGCCAGCAGACCTAACCGGGCTCAGCCCGATTACCGATGTGCGGGGCAGCGCCGCCTACCGATTGGACGTGGTCGCAGAACAGTGCCGCCGCGCAATTCAGAAAGCCATGTGCCATGAATAAGACCGCCGACATTCACGCCACGCACTTCGTTCTGGATGGCCAGTCCGTCGAAACCTATCCCGCACCGGGGGCGCGGCTGTCGCAGGTGTTGCGCGAAGATCTGGGCGCGCGTGATGTCAAGATCGGGTGCAATGCGGGCGATTGCGGCGCCTGCACGGTCATGGTCGATGGCGCGCCAGTCTGTGCGTGCCTGACGCCCACACAACAAGTCGCGGGGCGCCGGGTTGAAACACTGGCGGGGCTATACCGCGGCGATGAAACGGCGCAGTCTTTGGCAGACCAATTTGCGCAAATGGGCGCTGCGCAATGCGGGGTTTGCACACCGGGGATGATGGTATCAGCCGTTGCGTTGCTGCGCAAAACCGCCGCGCCCACCGAACAGCAGGTGCAGGATGCGTTGGGGGGCGTGTTGTGCCGTTGCACCGGGTACCGCAAAATTATCGACGCCGTGATGGGCGCCCCTGCGACGGCGCACGACGGCGCAGGTTTGGTGGGTGACGCCATTGTGCATCTGGATGCAGCACCCAAGACATCTGGCACCCAGAAGTTTGGCGATGACGTGGCCCCGGCGGGCACACTAGAGGTCGTTGTGATCCGGTCGCCGCACGCGCGCGCGACGTTCGAGCTGGGCGATCTGGATGGGTTCGTGGCCACGCATGACGGGCTGGTGCTGGCGCTGACGGCAGCAGATGTTCCGGGTAAAAACATGTTCGGCGTGATCCCCGATTTTGTCGACCAGCCGGTGTTTGCCGAAACGCATGTCCGATTTCGCGGCGAGGCGGTCGCGGCAATTGTGGGCACGCCCGCCGCCATTGGCCGCATTGACCCCACGACGTTCCCCGTCACGTGGACCGTCCTGCCCGCCGCAACCAACATCACCACCGCACAGGCCAGTGACGCGCACCAGTTGCATGCGGGGCGGTCGGGCAATGTCATGTGCGGCGGATTTGTCGCCTGCGGCGATGCCGAGACCGCGCTGGCCAAGGCAGACGTTACCGTCGAGGGGCATTTCCAAAGCGGGTTCGTCGAACACGCCTATATCGAACCCGAAGCCGGGTTTGCGCAGGTGGTAGATGGCCGCCTGGAGGTCCACGCCTGCACCCAGGCGCCGGTCATGGATCTTGACGCGCTCGAAGATATCCTTGCAATGGATCGCAGCCAAATCCGCATTGTCCCAACGGCTGTTGGCGGCGGGTTTGGGTCAAAGCTGGATCTGTCTGTGCAGCCGTATCTGGCGCTTGCCGCATTGAAAACCGGCCAACCTGTGCGGCTGACTTATAACCGCACCGAGTCGATGCAAAGTTCCACCAAACGGCACCCCTCTGACATTCATCTGAAAATTGGCGCGACGGCAGACGGCAAACTCAGCGGGTTTAATTTCTTTGGTGCATTCGACACCGGCGCCTATGCCAGCTGGGGCCCGACAGTGGCCAACCGGGTGCCCGTACATGCATCGGGACCCTACAAGATCACCGATTACCGCGCGGAATCCAAAGGGATCCATACCAACAACCCACCCGCGGGCGCGTTTCGCGGGTTTGGCGTGCCACAATCGGCGATTGCCCAAGAAAGCCTGTTTGATGAATTGGCCGCCAAGCTGGGTCTAGATCCGCTCGAGTTTCGCATCCTCAACGCGCTTGAAAACGACACACCAACGGTCTGCGGTCAGATGTTTACCCAAGGGGTTGGCATCCGTGCGTGCCTGCAAAGCCTGCAACCCGCGTGGGACAGCGAACGCGCGGCAGTCGCGCAATTTAACGCGCAAAACACCACCCTAAAACGGGGCGTCGGCGTGGCCTCTGCGTGGTACGGCTGCGGGAATACCTCCATGTCCAACCCCTCGACGATCAAATCGGGCGTGCGCGCAGATGGGTCGGTAGTGCTGCATCAGGGCGCGATGGACATTGGACAAGGCTCTAACACAGTGATTTCGCAGATTTTCGCGACCGCATTGGGGGTGTCCGTGCAGTCGTTGATCTTGGTGGGGCCAGATACAGACGTAACGCCAGATGCGGGCAAAACATCTGCGTCACGCCAAACTTACGTGTCGGGCAACGCCGCACGGCTGTCGGGCGAAGCCCTGCGCGCCGCCATTTTGAACCACCTCAATGTCAGCAGCGACGCGGTTCTGACGTTCGGGCCCGGTGTTGTTCAGGCGATGGACGCGACGGCCACCCACAGCCTGCCATTGGCGGACCTGACAGCGGACGCCGAGGGGTTCGTGTTTCGGGCCGAAGAGACCTACGACCCGCCGACCCGGCCGCTGGATGAAAACGGGCAAGGCGCACCTTATGCGCAATTCGGATACGCGGCGCATCTGGCTGTTGTTGAGATCGATACAGCCTTTGGCACCGTCACCCCCGTCAGGATTGTCGCGGCGCATGATGTGGGGCGGGCGATCAACCCAATGCTGGTCGAAGGCCAAGTGCACGGCGGCATTGCCCAAGGGCTGGGTATGGCGCTGATGGAAGACTACATACCGGGCCGTACGGAAAACCTGCACGACTATCTGATCCCCACAATTGGCGATATCCCCCCGATTGAAACAATCATCGTCGAAGAACCCGACGCCCACGGACCTTACGGCGCAAAGGGATTGGGGGAGCATGTGCTGATCCCCACAGCCCCGGCCCTGTTGAACGCGATCCACAATGCCACCGGTGTCAGGATCACCAAGGTGCCCGCCACGCCGTCGCGTGTGCGCGGCGCAATCAACGCCAAATCGCTATGACCGACATGACCAAACCCCAGAAAATCAGATGCGACGCCTGCCCGGTGAACTGTTTCATCGCAGACGGCAAATCCGGCGCCTGTGACAGATACGCCAACCACGCGGGCGCGTTGGTGCGGCTTGACCCGCTGACGATTATCGAGACGGCAGGCGCGCCGCTGGTGCCCTTTCTCAAGGACGGTAGCCCCGATGAATGGGACGGCAACATCATCAAAGGCGACCGCCCGTTTGTGACAGCCGTGGGCGCGGGCACCACCTACCCCGACTATAAACCCGCCCCCTTTATCGTCAGCCAAGACGTGGATGGCGTGGATATGGTGACCGTCGTTACCGAGGGCATTTTTTCGTACTGCGGCGTCAAGGTAAAGATCGATACGGACCGTCATATCGGGCACGAACGCGATGTGGTCTATGCGGGCGGCGAACCCATCGGCCACGTGATGACATCGGAATACGGGTCCAAAATGCTATCGCTGGGCGGGGTCGAACACCTGACCGGCGGGTCCAAAAAAGAGGGCCGCGTGACCTGCGACGCGCTGCTGCGCCTGTGCAACCGCGAGGCCGTGACCGTCACCATCGGCGAAGATGACCACACCACCGAAGTGATCATTCAGGCGGGCAAGGCTCCTATCATCAATGATGCGGCCGAACGTCTGATGCGGGTGGGCTGTGGGTCTGCGACCATCGGTATGTTTGCCACGCAGTGGTTGGGGCATGTGGATGACGTGGTGGTGGTTGATGACCACATCACCGGTGTGCTGTCGGAACATCAAGCGGGCAAAGAACTCGATATCCCCGCCACGGGCATCAAGATCATTGGGCGGCGATCCACGCCGGGGCGGTATTTTCAGGTGGCTGAACCCGGCACCGGTTGGGGCGGCACCGACATTGATGACCCGCTAAAGATCCTTGGGCCCTTTAACCCCAAAGTCTCACAGCCCGGCATGCGGATCTTGATGGTGTCTACCACGGGCGAACAATCCGCGTATTTCGAGCTGGACGCAGATCTGCACCCCCAACCCGCCGCAATGCCCGATGTGCTGCGCGCCTCGGCTGATCTGATCGCCGAGAACTGCGAGCCGTCTGTGTGTTCGGTGCTGTTTATGGGCGGTGCGGGCGGCAGTCTGCGCGCCGGTGTGACAGAAAACCCGGTACGCCTGACGCGGTCGGTGAAAAACAGCCTGACGCATGTGTCTTGCGGCGGTGCGCAGGCCTATGTTTGGCCCGGCGGTGGGATCACGGTGATGGTCGATGTGCTGGACATGCCAACGGGGTCGTTTGGCTATGTGCCCACGCCTGCGCTAGTGGCCCCGATCGAATTTACCCTAAGGGTCAGTGATTACAGTACGTTGGGCGGGCATATGGACGCGATCCAAGCCGTAGATACCATCGACACTGCCGATCTGCGCCGCGTGCAACCAAACGGTCAGGGCCACGACCCAATGTCGCAGTCACACTACCGCTGGCCTGTGGATAGCGCCACCTGATGGGGCCACAGGCGACCATATTGCCCTGCGGGACCCGGCTGCATTTGCAACACGGCCCCATTGATCTGATCATCGGGGCCGATGGCGACCGGCGCGCGGCGTTTGACGCGGCACAGGCCCGGTTTGCCACCGTTTTACACGACATCATGCCCGAACTCGGCGCCCTGAAACGCCCGATGGCCGCCGACACCCCCACCCCATCCGGCACCATCGCCCAGCGTATGGACCACGCCACCCGGCCCTTTGCGACACTGGCGTTTGTGACCCGCATGGCTGCCGTGGCAGGCAGTGTTGCCGATACCGTTCTGCACGCGATGACCACCGCAGATATCACGCGCGCCTACGTGAATAATGGCGGTGACATTGCGGTGCACCTGACGCAGGGCCAACAGTTTTCATTGGCGATGGCGGGGCATGACGGCGCCGACCTTGGCCGCATCACGCTACACTATGATGCCCCCACGCGCGGCATCGCCACCAGCGGGCGGCACGGTCGCAGCCTGAGCCTTGGGGTCGCAGACAGTGTGACCGTTTTGGCCACCACCGCCGCACGCGCCGATGTCGCAGCCACCCTGATCGCGAATGCCGTTGATCTGCCCGGCCACCCCGCCATTACGCGCCGACCCGCCCATGATATTGACGACACCAGCGATCTGGGCGGGTTGCCGGTTGTCGTAGGGTGCGGTGTGCTGTCCGATGACGACACCGCGCGCGCCGTGTCGCATGGTCGTGCGCGCGCCGATCTTTTCATGCGGAAAAACCTGATTGCAGGGGCCGCGATGTTCCTGCAAGGCCATGCCGATACCACCTGCGCCACCCGGCTTTCTATAGCACAAAGGACCCCTGAACATGCCTGACGTCATCCTGCGGAAAATGATCTATTCCGTCGAAGAGATCTTTCACGAAGGCGGTCCGCAGCCCGACACACCCCTGCGCCGTGCGGCTGCTTTGGCGGTGATAGAGAACCCGTTTGCCGGGCGGTACGAGCCCGAAATCCAAGGTTTCATGGAGCACCTCAAGCCGTTGGGCCTGTCGATGGCTGCGCGGTTGATCGACATGCTGGGCGGCGCCGGCCAGATCCAGGGTTACGGCAAAGGTGCGATGATCGGTGAAGCCGGAGAGATCGAGCACGGCGCGCTGTGGCATGCGCCCGGCGGCTATGCGATGCGCCAGCTGTTGGCCGATTCCAACGCCATTGTGCCGTCTACCAAAAAGGTTGCCGGTGTGGGCGGGCGGCTGGACGTGCCGATCACGCATATCAATGCCTCTTATGTGCGGTCGCATTTTGATTCCATGGAGGTCGGCAGCAACGACACCCCGCGCGCCAACGAAATGGTGCTGGCGCTGGTCATGTCTACCGGCGCGCGCATTCACAACCGTGCGGGCGGGTTGGACGCCGCAGATATCATTGGAGAGGACGGCCTCAGATGACCCTGAACATCCGAAAAATAGCGATCAACATCGAAGAAACCCACCGCGAGATCGGCCACGAGATTTCCCCCCCCACCCGCAAAGCGGTGGCGGTCGCGGTGATCGCAAACCCGTTTGCGGGCGTCTATCAGGAGGACCTGACCGTGTTAATGGACATCGGCGCAGAATTGGGCGCACTGCTGGGCGACAAATGTGTGCAAGCCTTGGGCATCACCCCGGCGCAGGCCGAAAGCTATGGCAAATCGGCGATGGTGGGCGAAAACGGCGAACTCGAACACGCCGCGGCTATTTTGCACCCCAAGCTGGGCGCGCCTTTGCGCATCGCCGTCGAAAAGGGGGCGGCACTTGTGGCGTCCTCCAAGAAAATGGGCAGCCCCGGGCAGGTGCTGGACGTGCCGTTGGGCCACAAAGACGCGGCCTACGTGCGCAGCCATTTTGACGGCATCGAAGTGCGCCTCAACGATGCCCCCCGCGCCAACGAGATCATGGTCGCCGTGGCCGTCACCGACAGCGGTCGCCCCCTGCCCCGCGTCGGCGGTTTAACGCATGACGACGCCCAAGGCCAAGACGGTTTGCGCTAGCCGGGCCCGCACCGTGCCGTTAAACAGGGGCGGTCTAACACAAAGTGATACACCGCATGAATGCGCCCACAGAACCGCCGAACCGGGCAAGCTATGACCTTGAAAAGCAGGTTGGGTTTATGCTGCGACTGGCCAGCCAGCGCCATGGGCTGATCTTTCAGAAACACGCGCCCGATAACCTGACGCCCACCCAGTTCAGCACGCTGATCCGGCTGTCTGAACTGGGCGATGTGTCGCAAAACCATCTGGGGCGCACGGCCGCGATGGATGTGGCGACGGTGAAGGGGGTTGTGGACCGGCTGCGATCCAAGGGGCTGGTGGCCTCGCGGCCCGATCAGGTCGACAAACGTCGGTCGGTGATTTCCCTGACCGACAAAGGCCACGCGATGGTGGGCGCCCTAGAGACCATTGGCCATCAGATCACCCAAGACACGCTGGCCCCGCTCACGGCCCGAGAACAACGCACTCTTGTGGGGCTGCTCGCTAAAATCGCGTAACGCGGGGCCCTACACCACCTGTTCTGGAATGCGCGCGGCGGGCGGGGTGTTGCGCGACCGACCAGACCGGACCTGCCCATCGATGATGGTCATGCCGACGCCGGGCAAATTCCCCAAAGACACCGATTCAAGCATCGTATTGCCGGGCGCGTGTTGGGCCTGATCCATCAACACGAAATCGGCGCATTTGCCGACCTCAATCAGGCCGGTGTCCAATTCGCGTTGCCGTGCGGTGTTGCCGTTGCCAAAACAAAACGCCTGTTCCGCCGGCACGTTGCCAAACGCAGACAGCATCGCAACCATCCGCAAGATCCCCAAAGGTTGCACCCCCGACCCCGCAGGCCCGTCCGTGCCCAGAATAACCTGATCCAGCTTGCCCAACTCGCGTGCCGTGTTCAGCGCCAAGACCGCCGCGCGTTCATTGCCGTTGTGCACGATCTCAAACGCCGCTTGGCAGCTTTCGCACAGACATATGATTTGGTCATCAGGCAGCGCCGAATGCCCGCCGTTGATGTGGCCAATCACATCGGTGCCGGTTTCGATCACCATATCCGCGTCGATCAACCCCGACCCCGGAATGGACGGCCCGCCCGTGTGGATGGTGCTTTGCATGCCATATTTGCGCGCCCATCCCACCATTTGTTTTGCGGTGGTACCGTCTTTGACCGTGCCCAGACCGACCTCGCCCAACAGTTTCACCCCCGCATCGGCGAGATCTTTGAAATCCTGTTCGACCATGCCTTTTTCGATCACCGGCGCGCCTGCGTGTACCTTAACCCCCGAGGGCCGGAAATTTTCGTACCACCGCTGGGACGCGATCGCCATCGCCTTGAGACCAATGATGTCTTTGGGCCGCCCCGGCATGTGGACTTCACCCGCAGAAATCAACGTGGTGACCCCGCCATGGAGCGTGCTGTCGATCCAGTTTAGTTGCTGTTGGCGCGGCGTGTAATCGCCGATCACCGGGTGAATGTGGCTGTCGATCAGCCCCGGCGCAAGGGTTACGCCCTTTGCGTCCACCACCGTGGTCGCGCCCTCGCAGTCGAGATCTTTTTCATAACCCCACGCGGTGATCTTGCCGTCCACCGCAATCAGGCAGTCACCATCAAAGATCGGCTCTTCGAGCTTCCCCGAGAGGATTTGCCCAATATTTCTTACGACTAGTTTGGTCATGTCTGCCTCGCGCGCGGGTATGCGTTGTGGAATATTTCATTTGTATACAAATAGTACACAGCGCCTACGTCAAGTGTTTTTCCCATCAAAACCACCCTATGTTTCGCCAGATCCCGGTGCCGCCTTAGATAACATCGCCACCGGCCAACAGTGACCTGCCCCCGCGCGCATACCGGCCGCGCGCTTGTGCTCTGCGTTGCGACGTGCCAGCCTGTGATTAGTCAAGATGCACAGATTTAAGAGACAGCCGCAGAACTGCACATTGTTTGCGTGCAAATGGTTTTTCATTTGACAACAAATGAATTTTTGATCTCAAATACCTCAAACGTCTTTACGCAAGGGCAATATGGCAGGGTTCGTTAAAAACAGCTGGTATGTCGCGGGGTGGTCCAAGGATTTCGACGAAACCTTGACGCCGTTGGAAATAACCGGCCAGCGTTTGGTGGTATTTCGCACGTCCGCAGGCGACATACGCGCGCTTGAAGATCGGTGCCCACATCGCTTGCTGCCGCTGTCCAAAGGCAAACGGATCGGCGACACGATACAATGCGGCTATCACGGAATGACCTTTGATAGCGACGGGCGCTGCGTGCGTGTACCGGGCCAAGACAACACCCCCAAAAGCGCCTATGTCGAACGGTTCCCCGCCTACGATCGCAACGGCATCGTCTGGATCTGGATGGGCGACCCGGACCTAGCCGACAGCAGCGCGATTTTCGACATGCCCGAATTCAACGACCTGAATTGGCACGCCCACCAAGGCGCGGCGCTGCATATCAAGGCCAACTACCTGAACGTCACCGAAAACCTTGTTGATCCGGCGCATGTTAGTTTTGTGCACCCCACAACCCTTGGCAGCGCCGCAAGCGAGGACGTGCCGGTGCATGTCTCTACGGCGGGCGATGTGATTTCTGCGTGGCGGTGGATCAGGGACGCTGCCCCTGTTGGGTTTTTCCAGAAGTTTGGCGGGTTTTCGGGCCATGTGGACCGTTGGCACTATTATCATTTGCACATGCCATCCACAGCCGTGATTGATTTTGGCAGCATCGATGTGGCGCAGGACTGTGCCGAAGATGACCGCGATGCAGGTGTGCGTATATTTGCGCTGCACTTTGTGACGCCGGTGCGCGAAGATTATACCATTGATCACTGGATGCACCTGCGCAACACGTCGCTGGGCGATGCAGAGGCATCGGCGCAAATGGATGCGATGTTTAAGGTGGCATTTGCCGAAGATAAGGCCATTCTAGAGGCCGTACACGATGCCGAACAACACCCCCAACGCCGCAAACCCATTCGCATTGCCATCGACAAGGCGCCCAACGTTTACCGCAAACGCATCCGCGATCTGATCGCCGAAGAAGCCACAGAGGATTTGGGGGATCCGACGCACTCCAGCTTTATAAACCATGACTGAACAACAGTCAGTTCTATCACAGCAAGGGAAAGACGCATGAACAGAAATACATTCCTCAAGGGGTTGGTGGCATCTGCCGCGCTTGCCCTGACACCGTTGACGGCATCAGCCCAAGACGGCCCGATCTTGATTGGCGAAATCAACCATTACAAACGGCTCGCGGCGTTTGCTGGCCCATACAAACAGGGCATCGAACTGGCGTTGGAACAGATCAACGCCCAAGGCGGCGTATTGGGCCGCCCGTTGGAATTTATCTTTCGCGATGACCAAGGCGAGCCCGGCGAAGCAATCAAGATCGCCGAAGAACTGATGACCCGCGAAGGCACTGTTATGCTAACGGGGTCGATCTTGTCGAACGTGGGGTTGGCGATTTCGTCCTTTGCGGGCGAAAAGGGGTATGTCTATCTGGCCGCCGAACCTTTGGCCGACAGTCTGGTGTGGTCTGCGGGCAATAAATACACCTTCCGCCTGCGGTCTTCGACGCATATGCAGGCGTCCATGTTGGCCGAAGCCGCCGCCCAAAGTGGCGCCCAGACATTCGCGACCATCGCCCCCAATTACGCCTATGGCAAAGACGCCGTTGCCGCATTTAAATCTAGCCTGTTGGAACTGATGCCAGAGGCCGAATTTGTCGCCGAACAATGGCCCGGTGTGTTCAAAATCGATGCAGGCGCCGAAGTTCAGGCCCTTGAACGCGCCAAGCCCGACGCGATCTACAATGTGACGTTTGGGCCGGATCTGGCCAAATTCGTCCGCGAGGGCGGCGACCGGGGTTTGTTTGATGGCCGCCAGATCTTTGGCCTGCTGTCGGGCGAACCCGAATACCTAGACCCGCTGGGTGACGAGGCCCCCGAAGGTTGGACCGTCACCGGCTACCCTTGGTACGATCTAAAAGACGGCCCCGCCGGTGCATTTGTCGCCGACTATCAGGCCCGTTTTGAGGATTACCCGCGCCTTGGGTCGATGGTCGGCTACATGACGGTGCAATCCATCGCGGCCGCCATTGGTCGGGCCGGATCCACCGAAACCGAAGCCATCCGCGCCGCGTTCGAAGACCTACAAGTCGCGACACCTGTCGGCGAAATCACCTACCGCGCGGCAGACAACCAATCCACCATGGGGGCCTATGTGGGCACAACCGCACTGCGTGACGGCGGCGGTGTTGTTGTCGATTGGGCGTATAAAGACGGCGCAGATTACCTGCCCTCGCCCGAAGAGGTCAAAGACCTGCGGCCCGCCGACTAACCCCAACGCCGACACGTGCAAGCCCCCGGAACACCACCGGGGGCCCTGCAGTTACGCCCCTCCCATTTTACGTTGCGGATCACCACTATGGAATTTTTTGTCGCGCAGGTCCTGACGGGACTTGCCAATGCAAGCTCACTGTTTTTGGTTGCTTGTGGCCTGTCGTTGATCTTTGGCGTCACGCGTATTGTGAATTTTGCCCACGGCAGCCTGTATATGTTGGGGGCCTATATTGGGTATTCTCTAATGCAGGTGCTGCCCGGTGGGCTTGGGTTTTGGGGGTCTATCCTGCTGGCGGGTGTGGCCGTTGGCATCATCGGTGTGGTCATCGAAATGCTGGTGCTGCGGCCGATCTACCGCGCGCCAGAACTGTTTCAACTGGTGGCGACCTTTGGGGTGATCCTTGTGATCCAAGATCTCGCA
Organism: Roseobacter sp.; assembly: GCF_039970775.1. Classification (GTDB taxonomy): domain Bacteria; phylum Pseudomonadota; class Alphaproteobacteria; order Rhodobacterales; family Rhodobacteraceae; genus Roseobacter. Next base: position 7,403 of record NZ_JBDVLG010000065.1, on the reverse strand, counting down.
TTGATCATCTGGGGCCCCGAAGACCTGTTGGGCCCGCGCGCGCCCGGCCTGCGCGGGGTGTTTCGGATCATGGGTGAACCGATCCCGAAATATGACATCGTGCTGCTGGTCATCACGCCCTTTGTGGCGCTGAGCCTGTGGTATCTGATCACACGCACCCGGCTGGGCGTGTTGGTGCGCGCCGCAACCCAAGACCGCGAAATGGTCGGCGCGCTGGGGGTCAATCAGGCATGGTTGTTCACCGGTGTCTTTGCGCTTGGCTCGGCGCTTGCGGGTCTGGGTGGCGCGCTGCAATTGCCCAAGGGCGGGGCCGATTTGCTGATGGATTTCAACATCCTCGCGCCGGTCTTTGTGGTCGTAGTGATCGGTGGCATGGGGTCGCTGCCCGGTGCCTATCTGGCGGCGATTATCATCTCGGTGCTCAATGTGTTCGGCGTGACCTACCTGCCGCAATCCACGCTGGTGTTGATGTTTATGGTGATGATCGTGGTGTTGATGATCCGCCCCTACGGGATTTTTGGCCGCGAAGAGGTCGCCGGCGAACATGGTCAGGTGGGCGCGCCCGAAAACCCTATCAAACCCGCGTCATCGCGTACCCGTGCAATCATAGCCGTGGGGCTTACGGTGCTGGCGTTGTTGCCCGTCTATGGCACGTCCTTTTCGCAGGTGCTGGCCACCGATGTCCTGATCTTTTGTTTGTTTGCCGCCAGTCTGCATTTCCTGCTGGGCTTGGGCGGGTTGGTCAGCTTTGGACACGCGGCCTATTACGGTGGTGGCGCCTATGTCGCGGCACTGCTGGTCACGCATCTCAACACCCCGATGGAACTGGCGTTTATGCTGGCCCCCCTTGGTGCAGGTCTGGGTGCGCTGGCCATCGGGTGGGTCTGTTTGCGGCTGACGGGGGTTTACTTTGCCATGCTGACACTGGCCTTTGCCCAACTGATCTGGAGCCTTGTCTTCCAATGGGGCGATGTCACTGGGGGCGATGATGGGTTGGTCAATATCTGGCCGTCAGATTGGCTGAACGACACCACTGCGTATTTCTATTTCACCCTTTGCATGGCCGTTGGGGGTATCCTTGTGCTGCGCCATATCGCGCATTCACCGTTTGGATACGCCCTGCGCGCCGCGCGTGACAGCCAACGCCAAGCCGAGGCTACCGGCATCGACACCCACAAAATCCAACTGATCGCCTTTGGGTTTGCGGGGTTGATGGGCGGCTTGGCGGGGGCGCTCTTTGTGTTCTCAAAAGGCAGCGTCTTTCCCAATGAACTGGAAATCGCGCGCAGTTTCGATGCGCTGATCGTGGTGTTTCTGGGCGGCGTGAAAACGTTGGCGGGGGGCGTTGTTGGTGCGGGGTTCTTCAAGGGCATCGAAGAAACCCTGATCCGGTTTGAATACTGGCGTCTCGTCATGGGCTTGTTGATCATCGGTATCGTGATCTTGGCGCCCGACGGGGTTGTGGGGTCCCTGCGCAACGCCGCCCGTCGTCTGGGCCTGACCAGCAAGGGAGACACCCAATGACCATCGTTTTGGAAACCAAAAGCCTCAGCCGGTCCTTTGGCGGCATCAAAGCGGTCGATGACGTGTCGTTCCACCTGAAAAAGGGCGAATTGCTGGCGTTGATCGGCCCCAATGGCGCGGGAAAAAGCACCTGTTTCAATATGTTGATGGGGCAATTGCCGCCGTCCTCGGGTGATATTTACCTGTCGGGCGAACGGGTGAATGGCCTGCGCCCCCGGCAGATTTGGCGCAAAGGCGTGGGGCGGACCTTTCAGATCACCGCGACCTACGCGTCGATGACGGTGATCGAAAACGTGCAGATGGCGCTGTTGTCTCATCACAAACAGCTGTTGCGGTTTGCGCCATACGCGCACCGGATGTACCGGGACGAAGCGTACGCGTTGTTGGACCGCGTCGGCATGGCCCAACAGGCAGATCGCCACTGCGCGGTTTTGGCCTATGGCGATCTGAAACGGATGGAACTGGCCATCGCGCTGGCGCATGACCCGGTGTTGTTGTTGATGGATGAACCCACCGCGGGCATGGCCCCCACCGAACGGGTCGCATTGATGCAACTGACGGCCGACATCGTGCGCGACCAACAGGTCAGTGTGCTGTTCACCGAACATGACATGGATGTGGTTTTTGCCCACGCGCACCGGATCATGGTGTTGAACCGCGGCCAGTTGATCGCCGAAGGCAACGCCACCGAAATCCGTAACAGCCCTTTGGTACAAGCGGTGTATCTGGGCGGCGGCACCCTATTTGATGCAGAGGAGACCGCAGATGCTTGAGGTTGACACCGTCAACAGTTTTTACGGCAAAGCCCACGTACTGCGCGACCTGAGTTTTCGCGCGCCCAAGGGTAATGTGGTCGCCTTATTGGGGCGCAACGGTGCGGGCAAAACCACCACGATGAAATCTATCATGCAACTGGTGCGCCCGACCAATGGCAAGGTCACCTTTGCCGGGCACGGGTTGGTGGGGTTGCCGCCTCATAAGGTCGCCAAACTGGGGTTGGGGTATGTGCCAGAGGAACGGCGCATTTTCACCGACCTCACCGTGGCCGAAAACCTGTTGGTGGGCAAACAACCGCCCCGTGACGGCGCCGTGACGTGGACCGAAGACATGTTGTTTGATCTCTTCCCCAACCTTGCTGAACGGCGCAACAACCGGGGCAAGGCGCTGTCGGGGGGGGAACAGCAGATGTTGACCATCGCGCGCACCTTGATGGGCAACCCGTCGTTTGTGTTGCTGGATGAACCCAGCGAAGGCGTGGCCCCGGTGATCGTGGAACAGATGGTCAAGGTCATCCAGCAACTGAAATCCGAAGGGCTGACGGTGTTGCTATCGGAACAAAACCTGCATTTCGCCCAAGCCGTCGCCGATTTGGTGGTGATCATCGAAAGTGGCGTGCAGGTCTATCATGGGACCTTGCAAGACCTTGCCGCGCACCCCGAGATCAAGGATGCGTATCTTGCGGCATAGGGCCCCCGCAATGGTGCGCAGGGCCCCACGTACCTATAGTGCTGTCACGCTAGGTAGGTGTTAAACCACGCCAACGTCCGACCCCACGCAAGATCGGCCATGGCTTCGTCATACCGCGGGGTACTGTCATTGTGGAAACCGTGGTTCGCGCCGTCATAAATATGCGCCTCAAACACCTTGTCGTTGGCCTGAAGTGCGGCTTCAAAGGCGGGCCATCCTGCATTGACGCGGTCGTCCAGTTCTCCCATTTGAACCAACAAAGGCGCCTGAATATTGGGCACATCTTCAGCGGCCGGTTGCCGCCCATAAAACGGAACACCCGCAGCCAATTCCGGGTAGGCCACAGCAATTGCGCTGACCACACCACCGCCGTAACAAAAGCCCACAGCGCCCACCTTGCCGGTGCTATCGTCGCGCGCCAAAAGGTGTTCGAACCCCGCAAAGAAATCGTTCATCAAGGCCACGCGATCAACCGTGCGCTGCAACTCGCGGCCGTCTGCGTCATTTCCCGGATAGCCCCCCACCGACGTTAACCCATCAGGGGCCAGCGCCATGAAACCCGCTTTGGCCAACCGGCGCGCGACGTCTTCGACATAGGGGTTCAACCCGCGATTTTCGTGAATGACCAGCACGCTGGGCAGCGGCCCCTCCACGTTTGCAGGGCGCACCAAATAGCCGCGCACATCGCCGGTGCCGTTGGGCGACGGGTACATGATGTAATCTGCGTGTATATCGGGGTCGTTGAACGACACCTGTTCGGCCATCGCGTAATCGGGGCTTAGCAAAGACAAAAGTGCAGCAGCCGTTACCCCACCGACGGCAAATTTGCCGGCACGGTCCAAAAATTCGCGTTTGGTGATTTTGCCGTGGGCGTAAAAATCGTATAAATCCAGCAGCTCTTGGTCAAAGTCTTTGGCGGTCATGCGCGTCATGGTCGGGCTCCTTCGTGTGTTACGGCCGGTTTAGGGGGCGGGGCGGTGGTGCAACCGCTGTTCGAATATCGGTAAGGTATCACCAATGATGTCGATGTCATCCCAACCTTTCAACGTGAAAGGGCGCGTACCTGTCCGGCGTTCTGGCGGTTTGCGGGCACAGGTCAGAGAATTTGAGCACGGTTAGCTTGCTTCGGATTGGTCTGCTTCACCTAGAAAATTGCCAACGATCTCCAGACTTGGGAAATTCTCGCAAATCACTTTGAACACCAGCAAGAGCCGTGCCCACAAGCCCCCCTCCATGATGGGAAGGTAGTCGAGCAGAAATGCCGCAATGCCCCAGATATACGCGTATTCAATGCCAAGCAGCCACAGGGCCAGCGCGACCAACCTGTGTTGATAAGCGTGATGACCAATAGATAGCCCGAGACGCCGTGTTCTATGTCATAGATCGTTGTCAAAGCGTGTTTTTTCTCGCGCATTGTGGGGAAGGCTTGAACCACCTTCACATAAAATAGATCACCTGAAGCCAACAGGAACAACGCCAAAACAAGGGCAACACCGATAGATGTCGCGGTGCTTGCGGCCACTGTGACGGCGGCGTTCAACAGTCCGAGTTGCCGTATGGCAATCGTTTGGGGGACTGCATCGGGTGCGGCCGTCGTTTCTTCGACCTGCCTTGACGCATCCTGAACAGCCTCGATGGCATCTGTCACGCCGATGAGTTTCGATTGCAGGAGTTGCGCTATTCTTGACCCGTCGTCGGACCATGTTCGCGCGGTTTCCCCGGTAAAATACAGCACCGCCCCAATGCCAATGTCCGTCATAACAATAAGAAGCGTTGCCGACCCCCCCCGATGGCAACCCAAGCTTTTGCAACGAACGGTTGACCGGGCTAAGCGTCAAAACAATGAGGAAACCAAGCAACACCGGCAAGACCAGATCGCGGGCAAAATACGCAACGACGAACATTGAGATGATCGTGAGCGTCGTGACGCCGCGACGGAGCTTTGATATCATTTGCCATTTTGGGGCCCTTCCTGTTGGCACATGCAAATTACCCTTATGGCCATATCAACGGGCACCGTTAGGGCTGCTGAAACAACGGTATTGTCGATATTGCCGATCTTGATCCCCCCTTGTTTGCCGACAAGAGATAGGCACATTCCAAGATTCCTCAGACCAATTCCCGTTTTGAAGGCAGTCAATCAGGCCGCGTTCGAAATAGGCGACATGACAGATGACCCTCTCAACAACAGGATCAGCGGAGGCTCCGATGACGATGATGCGACCTGACAGGTCTGTCCACGTGCCTTCGGCATGGTCCCGGTTCATGCGCGTTCCTTTAAAGATAACGACACATCGGCGCAGAACGCTGACGGCTATGTGGTGATGAGCAGACCGCACGGCGGCGCACAGTCTGCGCGTGACATATCGGATTTAAACGCATGCAAACCATGATATGACTAACGCATTCACTTTAAGAGTTCGGCGGCCCCTACGTCATTTATGTTAGGATCGGCGGTGCATTCGGTCTAAGGTCTGTGACGCGTCACAGACTGTTGCAGACGATGCAATATCGTCAGAAAGAGCATTCCTTGACCACTCAATGCGAACATTGCCCGCTGCGCCGATGTATGCGGATGATGACGCGGGCATGCAGAAACTTAAGTTCGGCGAACTGGTTGTGGACACCGGCACCCCCATTTTGATGGAAGGGTCCAACAGCCCGCAACTTTTTACCGCGCTACACGGCATGACCCTGCGGTATTGCCGCCCAGAGAACGGCGAACGACAGGTCATAAATTTCGTCTTTCCTGACGGTTTTTTGGGATCGCAGTTAGGCGTGATGGCCGAAATGGGGCATTCGGTCGAGGCCACAACAAAGATGACCCTATGCGTCTTTGATCTCAACGAACTTTGGTCGTTCATCCAAGCCGACCCAGAACGCGGGTTTGAACTTGCGTGGCTTGCCGCCATCGAAGAACGTTTTTGGGCGAACGCCTGACAACGGTTGGACTACGTACAGCCGTACAGGCCGTCGCGTGGATGTTTATGTGGATCTACCTGCGGTCAACGGCCAGTGGTAATGGGGACCACAACACCATGCGGTTTCCGTTTAAACAAAAGGCATAGCCGATGCATTGGATCTATCGCGTGTTCACATAAACAAGACCACCACATCTTAAAGTCCCGCCAGTTGCTAAGTTGGCGCAGGGATGATGTTCGTATTCACGACCGGGAAGAACTGGCAAAGTACTTCCGCATTGCTTCAAGCCAAAATCGCATCGCTGAATTCGGCAATTTAGAAAAGTTTGGGCAGTTTAGTCTTGGCGATTGACCTTGTTGTCGTTGCGGTAATTCTCGCGTTATCGGCATGCGACGTGCTTGCAACCACATCTGTTGCAGCACTGGTTGCGGCTGGTGTTGCACCGGTTTGAACGGGCTTGGGTGTTGGTCTTGGACTGCTGGTGTTGGCCCTCTTGATGGTCAAAACCGTGCATATTGCTCAAATACGCGCTGCGCGATGTTGCCCAACCCGTGCGAAACCTTGGGCGCGATGCAAATCCAATAAAGGCTGCATATTATGACCAGTGACACACGCACGTCCGCTAAGATTGATCGCGATATCGCAGAAAAACGTGCCGCCGTTGCTGCGAACATCAAACACCTCAAGGGGTCTGTTACGCTTGGGACGGTCGCTCAATATGTCGGAACGTCCGGAGTGCGTTTTGCCGACGGTATGGGGAAATCCGCCCTCAAACAAGCACAGCGGAACCCGCTACCAGTTGCAACGATTGCCGCATGGATCGCGTGGTTGATTGCCGCAAATACAAAGACGCGCGGCGAAGATGTCAAAATTTTTGAAACTGCACCCGACCCCTCTTTGAAAGATGAAATCCCCCCAGCAAACGGCCCCCGACACCCAAGGACGCCACCGAGCGCCCTCAAACACCACGTTGCAAGATATCTTTGAGCGCCACCCCTTTGTTGTCGGAACGTTGGCGATGGCTGCGGGCGTTGCATTGGCCAGTGCAAGACCTTGGTCAAAGACAGAAGATGATCTTGTTACGTCTGCTCAGGATCTGATGCGCCCAAAAAGAAAAGTTCAACGCAGTTGCCCAAAACCTAAAGGGAGAAGCGGCAGCGATCATCGTCGAAACGAAGTCCGACCTGGACAGCGGCGCGCCGGGTGATCAAACTGCCGCTGATGCCATCGGTGGCCTTGCCAAGAATTCCGCAGACCGCATGGTGTCGGCTGCCGTGACCGCCACACCGGACGCGAAGCATGCCAAGAATTAGACGCCCGTATGTCCGCCCCCATGAACGCTGATCACATTGACCTGCGCCCCTAAAACTCCTCCAGATTTGTGTAGAGTCCGCTCAACAAAAGGAGGGACAAATGAAGGCACGATTCACAGACGAACAGATCATTTCGATGATCAAAGAACAGGAAGCTGGCGAAAGGACCGCAGACGT
>NZ_JBDVLG010000064.1:0-12009 GCF_039970775.1 Roseobacter sp. | reverse complement strand
AACACGGCCGTCACGGTCGAGCGTGGCACCGAAAGGCGGGTGGCGGTCGCGGTATCGGCATCCCCCTTCAGCGACACGTCGCTGCTGACGCAATCGGCCACGGGGATGTCGTGCTCGATGGTGCCTTCGCCCTCGGCGATCACCACCAGCGCCAGCCAGGGCGTTTCCTCACGCACGGTCTGGTCGTTGATCACAGCCCCCAGCGACCCCGCGTCGCGGTCCCAGGGCAGGGTGCGGCGCTTGAGCACGATCTGCGGCAACCGGCTGGCATAGGCGCCTTCGCTGTTGGCCGGGGGGAACGTCAGCAAGGCTTGATCAGGGGGCAGTTTAAAGCGCGGTGCTGTCACGTTGATATGAGTGACATGCGGCGCGATGTCCGCGTCAGGATCGGCCGTGTTTGGGTCGTCTGTAAAAAGATCAACCTCGGCTTTCAGCTCATATCGCCCGGCGTCCAGCGCGGGCAGGAACGCATCGTACAGAAAGAATTTTCCACGCTCGACCATGAGGTTATCCTATCTCTCTTCCAGCACTTCGGTGGGGATTTCAACGTCATCGGGCTTGACCCAGGCAAAGCGCACCGGGCCCGTGCCCTTGGTTGCCGCGATCCGAAGGTCCGGCTGAACCGTTTCATTGACGATCCGCGTGACCAGTCGGTCAGCATCAAGATCCGAGGCCAGCACACCATCAAACCGCCCCGGCGTCAGACCGCCCAGATGGACCGAAAGCGGACCCTTTGCTTCCTGTACGGTGTTCACCACGAGGGTCTTGCCGTCGAAGGGCACGAGGATGGGCTGGGTCTTGTCGGCCTCGCCGCCTTCGAACGCCAACGACATTTGGCTGAGCTCGGTCTCGGTGATGATCCCGTCGATCAACAGCGCAACCGACTGTGCCGGACCATCGAACCGCGTGGTGATCAGGGGTGCCTGATCCGTCAGCTCAGAGGCGCGCATCCAGCCCACTCCGCCGCGCCGCCCACCACGGGTGCGCGAAGCGCCCTCGGCGCGGATAAACCCACCCGCGCAGCGGCCCAGGGACCGACCGATATAGGCCAGACGGCTGCCCGCCATCCAGCCGCGGATCTCGGCAGGGGTTTGCCCGCTGTCGCCTGCAATGATCACCACCGCCGCGGCCCGTTTGGGCAGGGTGAATTTTTTCGGCGCAGGGCGCAGATCGGTCAGCACCTTGCCATAGGCGTCGATCAGAAACACCCGCGCGGTGCCCTCAAGCGTCACGACGCCCGCATCCTTGAAGTGTGCAGCCATGTCGCGTCCCGGGATGTCGAAGACGGCAATCTCACCCGGGGCGAGCGCGCGCGCCTTTGTGGCATCCGTGCGGCTTTGCGGCTGTCGCATCATTGCCGCGACACCGCGCAGTGTCACACGGTCAGCGGCACCCGCCCGCGCCGCCCCTGCGCCCAGGCTAGAATGCAACGTTGCGGTCACCGGGACGGCATTCGTGGCTTGGAGCGTCTTGCTGGCGATCTGTGCCCCGGTTTCGGCCCGGATCAGCGGGGCGAGCGGCGTGGTGGCCCCCGGTCGCGGCGGGGCACGGCGGGGCACGTTGATGAGCTCTTCGGCAAAGCTCGCGACACTGGTCCGGCGGGGTTGTTCGAGCAGAGTGTCGACCGGTACGCTCATCATTCCGCGCAGGCGGGGCGCTTGGAATTCGAGCCTGTCGACGCCAAAGAAGCCCGGCTTGATGGTCACCTTCTTACCGCGATCCTGAGCCGCCACGATCCGTTCTGACAACAGGCCCACTCGCATGGGCGTGCGCCGCACACGGTCGCTGTTTTGCAAGGCGGTGACCTCGCGTTGGGGAGTGCGCAGCCAGCGATCCGTGAGCGCGGGCATGCGGGTGTCTCCGAAACTTGCCAGCGATGCCCGTTGGCTGCCGGCTTCAGCGACGAGCCCGGTGATCAGCGCGCCCACAGGCCGCAACGGCAGTGGTTTGCGGGGCCCGGCTTCGACCTGATTGAATGCGATGCCGCCCGTCGATGCATCCGGGATCGGGTTCAGCGCCAAGGGGCGGAAGGCGAAATCAACGCCCTCGGTGGCGCGGACGACCCTTCCACCGGGCACTTTGCGATCATCCGAGGACGGCGCTTCGCCCCAGACGCCCTTGGGAAAGAACCCCGTGCGCCGTGACGTCATGATAATCTGGTCTTCGGCGGCGTTTGTGATCTCTTCCGAGCCAGTGCCGTTGCGCTTGAGCGTCAGTTTCAGCAGCGCCTTTTCCAGCGGCCGTTGCATTGGAGACAATCCCAGAGTGGCGACGGCTTCATCCTGCTCGGCGCGTGTGCCGGGCCTGATATGGGTGATCGGCACCGTTGTGGTCAGCGATAGCTCGAATTCGCTCAAGACATCAAAGGGTTTGTCGGCACTGCCGTCCGCCGTGCCCGGTTCTTCGCCGGTTGCGCTGGCGGGGACCAACACGCCGCGCCCGGCGACCGACGACACCACGCGCGCCGCTGTTCCGCTCTCAAGTTCGAGGTATTTGGCAGCAAATTCGGGCCAGCCGATAGGAGGTGGAGGGATCTTGCCGCCGCCAAAGCGCACGGTCACGCTGATCGGACCCACCTCGACGCGGGCGCGGCCGTTGAATTCTGGGCCTGACACCTCGATCGATGCGCCCAGTGTGAAGCTTAATTTGATGGTTCCGAACCAGGTCTTGATCCGGATGCCCGCCGAGACGCGCGCATGGGCATCCGCCTCATAGCTGAACGGATCGAAATAGACGATGGCATTGCCGCCAAAGCTCAGATGCGCATAAGCAGGGCCGAATTTGGCAGACGCTTCAAAGAGACCGCCCGCCATCATCGCCTCGGAGGTCAGCGCATAATAGGTCTCTGATTTAATGGTGATATTTGAAACCGGGCTCCAGTTCCAACCCAGACGCGGCACAACCGGATAGCCGCTGGCGCTGAAATTTGGATGGTAGCCGCCCAGGGTCAGCACGAACTGGCCTTTGTTGGGCCCATCAAACCAGCTGACAAAGGCGAAACCGCCGGTCAGCCGCGCGGAGGAGTGGAACAACCAGGAATTATCGGTGAGCTGTGCCTGTATCCACAACACGCCTTCGGAGGTGGAAAACCGCGCGATCAGGCCCAATTCGATGGACAAAAGCGCCACTTCAGGGCGCGGCAGGGCCATGCGAGCAAGGCCAAAGATCGTCAGCTCAAACCCATCGCCGAATTCCACCGCAACGACTGCGATGCCATCCACCAATGCGAAAGACGTAAAGCTGATGCCGGCTGCGAACCAGAACTGATCCTTGGCAGGGGGGAAGACCTCGCGCACATCTTCGAGGTACTCCATCAGATCGGATGGCACGGGGGCTTGCGGGTCGAGGGCTGCCAAAAGCGGGAAGGTGTTGAATTGGCCCAGATCCGTCGGGGGAACGATCTCGCGGTTGATGCCAAAGCCGCCGCCGATTCCGGTCAGGAAAAACGCAGGCGGACCGCCAAAAGGCCCCAGCACCGCGCCAAAGGCGAAAAACGCGCTGAAATCGGGCGCACGGGCATAGCCGCCATAGATCGACAGGCCATAGGTGGCAAAGCGTGCGGTCAACATTCCAATGTATTCAAAGGTTTGCGGGGTTTGCGGTGGGGGCGGGTCGGTGAATTTACGTAAGGCGCCCGCCAAAGTGACGCCCGACAGATCGGCCGAGACCGCAAGGCCGGCCAGATCTACATCCCAGGCAGCCGGATCAAAGAACCCGTCGCCCGCTGTCAGATCGTGGCGGAGCTCAAGATCGTCGACGGCGGCTTGCAGGCCCGCGATCTTGACGTTGCCGTCAAACAGCAGGGAAATCGTCTTGAGACGGTCGTTTTCCTCTTGGGTCCCAAGCCCGATCTGATCGACATAAAGCGGGCCAAACTGGCGCCGGATCGGCAGCCACCAAGGCCCGGTGCCATCCCCCGCGCGGAACCGGAATGCGACGCCACCGCCGGGGCGGGTCTGTACCGACAGGGCGGGGCTAAAGCCGGGCGCGAGGGCCGCTTCGCCATCGTTGGTTTCGGCCAGCATGCCCTGGGCCACCGGGTTGCCGCCTGATGCGCCACCGACCGCGACGGCAATGCCTTCGAGCTGAACCTGCGCGCCGCCCAAAAGCTCGGACCCGCCGACCTGCGCCAACACATGCAGGGCGATGGACCCCAGACTGATGGGTTGATCAAGAAGCGGCCGATTGGATCGTCCAATGCGCAGGCCCAACCCATCCACCCGCAAGAGCGGTGCAAAATCCCGCGTGCCGGTATCCAGAAACCCGATGAAGAGACCTGCGCCGGGGCTGTCGATGATCCAGCGGTTGTCGTTTTCGATCCAGAGTGAAATATCGCCATCAATCAGCGTGAATCGCTGCGGTAGGCCGATGCGGAGCCCAAGGATGCCGCCCGTGGTGCCCAGCCCATCATCGCCGGCGCGCCCAAGGCCAATTTCGACGGCACCATCGATGGTGACACTTGGGCCAGCCGCTGCAAGATTTTCGATCAGGGTAAAGACACGTTCGAGCTTGTCATCAAACAGAGCCTGCGCATTCTGACCATTCAGGGGGATGACCTGAAACACCCCGGGATCAAGCCCCCCTGCGGGCGTCAGGATCACATTGGTCAGCACGCTGCGGAGGGTGCCTGTGCCGATGCCGATGTTGAGCACCTCATCGACGGCGGGCAGATCGACCACGAAGGCCCCCAGCAGATCGATGGCCAGATGCATCAACCCTGCGCCGATATCGGCGGGTGTGGTCGCGCCGCCATAGCTGAGGTTGAAGCTTTCGCTATCGATACTGTAGGTCACCGCGAGCGCGTCTGCCGCGTTGTCCGAGAGCGCCAGACCGGTGCTGATGACCCGCGCCGAGGCCAGATCGGGCCCGATATCAAGACCCACAAGCGGGCGCAGAACAATGCCGCCCCCCAAAGGCACCGCACCGGGGCCGAGCGTGGTTTCGAGCCGCTCGAGACCCACATCGCTGAGCGTTGTGGCCATGCTCAGCTGTTCCACGAACGGAAGGCCGGTGAGGGTCCCGCTCAGACGCAGGCGCACGGGTGTGGCCTCAAAACGAAACGCCAGCGTATCGCCGGGGTTTGGCACATTGCTCAGCGTGATTTCGATAAACCCTGCGCCGTTGGTCTGCGCGAGCGTTCCGGGCAGCAGGGGACCCAGTTGGCCCAATCCATTCGCGATCAGTTGAGGCCACCGTGCGGCCAGCGCGGCAGCCGGATCAGACGCCCAGGCGCTGATGGCAGCGCCGTCAAAGGCGGGGTTCGGTGGCGTGCTGCGTAGATCCAACGCATCGCCGATGTCGGCAAGAAGCGTGCCGATGGCGCCACCGTGATCCACTATCGCATCCAGCGCGGCGGGCAGGGCCGCTTGCGCCAAAGCACCCAAGTCGGCCAAGCTGCCGGTGTTGGGGTAGATCCCGATATCGCCGCCCGCGCCGGGGCGCAAAAAGACCTGCAGGTCACCGCTCGCAAGCGCCACATGCACGGCGCGCGTGCCCGCTGGACCGCCTGCCAGCCCGATATGCGCGGAAATCTGGGGACGTGGCGAGAGCCCGTTGCCGAACCCCAGGCCGAAGGTCCCGCCAAAGGCGAGGTCACTGCCCGGTTGGAAGGCCGCCGCGTCCAGTTGAATTTCGACCACCAAACCAGCGGCGTTGCGTGCGCCCAAAGACAGGCCTGGCAGGATGTCCCAATGTCCCGAACTGCCCGCAACACCGATCAGCGGGCGCAGCGCATCCATAAGGGCAATGACCCGATCCGCGCGGAAACTGGGTCCGCCAGCCCCATTTTGGCCGAGAACCGACGATCCGCTCAGCCATCCCACCGGATCGACAAAGGCCTGGGCAGGGATGATGACCCGCGCCTCGGGATCTGCGGTGTTGAGCACACCGATGGCAACCAAGGCAGCCTCGACCACCGGCTGCGCGCTGGGGTCCGCATGGCGCAGCGCTTCGAGGGATCGCGACAAGACATAGGCAAAAAGAACCGGTGGCAGGCTGGGCAGGACCACCGAGACGTCGCCCATGGGCCAGATCGGCAGGACAGCAGGCACACCAGGTACGGGCGCGTCGAACGTCAGGGTGACAGCAAAGGACGGCGCGAGGGTGGCCGTGAGGTTCAGACCCGCGGCGCGCCCCAACCGCAGATTGCCCGCCGTCAGACCCGATGATGACAGCGTCGCCGACAGGGCCCATTCCGCGAGCATATCTTCGCCGGTGCTACCCTCGAGTGTGACCGAGAGCGTCCGCGCGGCGGCGTCAAAGTTGATCGCGGTTTGCGCGCCCAGAAAGCCAGCGATGGCGGTGTTAAGCTCTGCGGTGAGCGCAGGTGTGTTCAGGACTTCTGTCAGGCGCGCGGCGGGGTTGTCCGTCCAGCGGGATAGCGACAGCGGATCAAAGCTGCCGCCCGTGCCCAGAATGCCCGCGGCGCGGAGCACGCCGGCCAAATGTCCCATCATCGCGTCGCCACTGGCCTCGATCTCGACCATAAGCATCGACAAAACTTGGGCAATTTCAGGGGTCGTTAGGGCGGCGCGCCCGTTCACGCCCAGATCGCTGTCAGACAGGCTTGCGTCGATTTCGAGCCTCGGAAAGGCGTGCGGCCCGACCCGCAAGCCAAAAAGGGTCAGTTGAAAACGGTCAGACGGCCCGCTTGCTGCGCCCATGGCAAACCCGCCGTGGATCTCGACAGATCGCAGAGCAAGGGCCGCTTCGGACCCTCCCACCAGCCAGCCTCCCTCGCGGCGCAGATCCAGATGGCCCACAACGCGCTTGTTGGCGCGAAGTTCAGCGATTGGCGGGATTGGATCCAAGTCAAGATCAGCCCCCAGCAGCTCTGTCAGGATGTGTCCCCGCACCCGCAGGGCACCGGGTGTGGCAGGCGTGGTGACGGGTAGATAAAGCCCCAACCCTGCGCCTTCGATGTGTTGCGCTATCCGTTGGACCGATCGGAATTGTGCCCGCAGGCTCAGCCCGGCCGCAAAAATGGCGGTCAGGGCCTGATCAATCGACCGGGCTGCGATTGTGCCATGCACGGCATGCACCTCGAGACTGGCGCGTTTCAAAGGGCTCCAGCCCGCAGGCAGCGCAAGGCCGATCAGGGAAACCGCGTCACATCCGACCCGTGGGGCCAACAATTGCCGGGCCAGATCCAGCGCCCCATCATCCGGCTCGCTTGGGTCCGGGTCAGGCAAGAGTTCGGCCAGTCGCGCCAGCATGTCAGAGACATCGGGGCTTGCTGGGACAGGCAGGGTTGATGCGGTGAGCGGCGTACCCACAAGGATCAGCTTGTTGAGCCCGTCCCCCATTCCGTCCAGCGCGCGCCAGGCCGCATGTCCGGCGGCGGCATCGGCCATGACCACGGCCCCCGCGCGCCCCGCGATGGTGGCCAGGATGTGGGCAAGCCGCGCGGCCTGTCCTGCGACACCGTCCGGATCACCCGCTGGCAATTGGGCATCGCCGCGCGGGGCCAGCAGTACATGCACCACGCCGGGCAGATCGGCCAGCGGCGCATAGCTTAGCGGATCGCGCCCCGGTTCGCGCAGATCGATAACCCGGTCTGCGGCAGGCGTGAGCGTTGGGATCTGGGCCGTTTCGCTGAGGGTCGAGACCACGATCACCGTATCCGGCGCCGCAGTGCCCAGATAGGTCGCAACGTCATGGGCGGCTAAAATCGCAGCGCATCCGCTGTCTTCGACAAGATGCAGTGTGACGCCCGCGGGGATGCTGGCGGGCGGTGCAACCAGCCCGTCGGTCCCGGACCAGAGGTCGCGCGCTGCGATCAATTGCGACGTGACATAGGCTGCATTCAGGCCGCCGGGTAGCCAACCATCAATTTCGGGAAATTCGCTGAAGAGCGCAGCAGAGAGTGAGGCCGCTGAGAGCCCATCGCTGCCGGGCCGCCACTGCCTGAGCGGCAATGAAGCCAACGTTTGCGGCGGTGGCAGCGGGACATCCGGATCCAGCCAAAGCGCCAGTTGTGGCCGATTGGCCGCGCCGTCCAGGGACACCAGTAGCGGATCACTGAGGGTTCCCGCGCCGGTCAAATGCAATCCGATATCTGGCCGCCCGGACAAGAGCCGTGCAAGCGGTTGCAGGGTGACGCGTAGCCCGGCGCCTGCTGTGTCGCCACCTAGTCGGATCAATCGTGCGATCCAGCCGCGCAGTTCCGCCTGCGCATCCTCGATCAGGCCTTGAAGCGACAGCCTCAGGGCGGATGTCTGACCCAGAGCTGGCGGATCGGGCAGCCAATGGAAGGCGTCGATCAGATCGCGCAGCCAGCCGGGCCCGGCGTCGCGGACCACGAGCGCCACGATCCGTTCGATCGCCTCCCATTGCGCGACGGTCAGGCTGTCAAACAGATCCTCAAATCGCGCGGGAATGGGCGGGATATCGAGCGGCAACAGGATGTCATCAAGCGACATCACCGGGTTGGGCACGTCAAGCGCCAACCGCAACCGCGTCGTAGCCGACCATGTGGCCTGTAGGCCCAGATGATCGCATTGCAGGCTCAGCTGGTCTGCGCTCAGCACCAGCGGCCCGCCGCCCCGGGCGCGACCCAGTGCTGTCAGCTGGATCTGATCCAGGAAACTGGCCGCTGGCGCGACAAAATCCAGCGTGACGAGGCAGGCGCGCATCCGCGTCTCGATCACCGTGCACCGCTCGCCCAGATCGTCCACGCGGAATCGGAACCGGGTGCCGATGCATAACCGCCCCGCTTCAGGTTGCCAGAGGGCGATCGCAAGGTCACTGGTGACATCGAGTGGCAAAAGCCAAGGGTCCGGGTCAGTGCCCGCGCCCGGCACAGCGCCTGCCGCCCCGGTGATCAGCTCGCGCAGGACGCCCAAAACGGCGGGCATATCGGGGGTGTGATCGGCGAGGACGGCTTGCCAATGGGCCCGCAGGGTACCAATGGGATCACCGAGAAACGCAATGACGTCACCGGTTGGATAGCTGCCCGTGGCGCCAGGGGGCGCGCTCAATCCCAACGCCACAGACAACAGGGTCGCGGCGGGGCCAAGTTGGGCCAGAACGGCATCCAACGCGTCGGTCACCGCCTGTGCGCCGGCGGCGGCCACGGCCTCGGGGTCGGTGAGATCCAATGTTGCATAGGACGAGCTGAAGATTTGCGCATCGCGCAATTGCAGCACAATCACCGGCCGCCTGTCGGCATCAAGCGCCAGCCCCAGCGCCAAGGCATCGACGGATACATCCGGTGTAGACAGGCCAATATCAAAGAGGATCTGGGCCTTGAGCTGTGGCAGGGCGGTGGCGGCGCCGGTTCCCAGATCGATCCGCATCAGGTCTGCTGCGAGGCTGGCTGTCACTGCGCCGTCCGCAAAGCTGATGCCGAGACCTAAGGTCACAATCGGCAAACCCGACGGGCCGGGCAGGGCGGTGAGGTTGATGTCCAGACTGGGCAGCCCAGCACCCAGCGGCAGCGCGACGCCGGAGGGTGTGGCCGCCGCGCCATTGCCCAGCAAATCCGCCAAGGCACCGAGCCAGGCGGTCCGCGTAGCCGGGCTCCCGAGTGCTTCGGCCAGCCAGCTTTTCAGCGCTTCAGGCCCGTCACTCAGTACACCCTCAAGTGGCAGGGCGGGGATGCCCGACCCTTGGGATAGGCCAAGCAACCGCGCAAGCGCCTCAAGTTCCGGCGCGGCCCCTGCAGCCGCCCCAAGCTGCGCCTGCAACAACGCCAGAATAAGCTCAATCGCGGCGTCTTCCAAAGCATCTGGATCCAGCAGCGACAGAACAAGATTCCGTGAGGCCGTTTCGCCGGGCAATTGCAGGCCGGTCAGTGACAGACCAACGTTAGGGGACCCGTTGCTGTCTGTCGGGACCGACAGTAAAATCCCGAGACCTGCCAGAGCGGCCTCGCCTGCTGTTGGCGGGCTGGATGACAAAATGAACTCGGCGCTCAATTCGATAACACCGCCCGGCGTGCCGATCAGATCAAAGTCTAGCGCTTCGTCAGGCCCGGGTTTCGGAACGCGAAACAGCGGAAACAAGAGCGCCGCGCGGCAAAGCGTCTCGGGTACGCCGGCGTCGAACTTCACGCCCAGATACAGCCGAACTTCGCCCGCGGGCTGCGCGTCGAGCACAAGGTGAAACCGCACGGTACCCGCCAGCGCGATCGCCTCGCTGAAGACCTCGATCCAGACGCGGCCGGCGCTGTCGGTCTCTTGCTGCCCGTCCCGAGTGGCCGCGACAAAGGCAAGTAAGGCGTCGCGCTGCCCGTCATCGGAGAGGATCGTTTTGAGGTAGCTGCCGGGATCTGATACCCAATTGCCTACGAATTCTCCGGTTTCATCAACCAGACCAAGCGCCCGGAGCAGGTTGGCGACATCGCCGAATTCATCCGCGGAAAAGGCGTTCATCGCGTCACGCCCTTCAGCTGCTGGCGGGCCTCGGTCTCAATGCGCAGCACACCCTTTTCTGCGTGCAGGGCCCGGGGGACCAATTGGTCGTTACGCGCGTCCCGTCCGGACGCGGCGGCCAAGGCATCCGCCACGGCCAGAAGCGAACTATGCGCCAAAGAGATCAACGCGTCCCCCCAGATCTGCGCAATCAGCGCGTCGCCCAGCGGTCTGTCCGGGGCGGCGGTCACCAAACCTGCGACCCGCCCCTCTCCGCCGGTGGCGAAGGGGATGCGCATCGTCGTGCGGATTTGGTCGCAGGTCACGGGGATTGCCAAGGTCACGCGTCGGGGGGCCGTTTCGGTTTTGATGCTGCCAATCTCGACCAGCAACTGATTGACCCCGTCGTCCCACAGAACGCGCTCTGCGGCATCCGCGACATCCGCCGCCGCCTGACGCACGAATGCACCGGACAGTTTATCCGGCAACGGCAGGGCCGCGCCGGCCAGTCCCGCGGCCAATGGTTTTGTGGGAAGCGCCTCTGGTGCGATTTCGCGCAGGGTGCCCAGGAACAGGTCAGCTGTCTGTTTTAATGCTCCGGGCTTTGGTTTTGCGAGATCCAGTTCCGGAAATCGGTCGGCAACCTCCAGAACGATTTCCGGTGCGATGAGCCGACGCAGGGGATCCGACAGGTCCGGCGTCACCGGTCCGATGGGGCGGTCGGTGCCGAGACTGTCGCCAGCGTCAAGGATATCACCCAGACGGTCGCGTATGTCGGCGGGCGCCCCGGGACGGGTCAGGACCGATTGCACGTCAGCCAACAGCCTGTCCTGAAGACTTTGCCTGTCGCTCAGGGTCGGGCTGGGCCGAATAACTCGGCCGGGCGATTGTGGTTCGCGCATGGCGCACTCCGATCTGGCTGTCTCAACAGGTCAGTTGCGCGGCATGCAGCCGCGCGATCGATCTCATTTTGTTGTCGTGACCGGACCGCAAAAGACCCAAGGGCCATGGTCCTGGTGAAAACTATTACCGTCTGAGCGTGCGTAGAATGACGTCGGTAACGAAGCCAAGCGCGAACCAAACGGCGACAAACCCGACCATTTCCAGCGCGAAACTGCCCCACTTGAACCAGATCTGCGCGATGATGAGCGCGACGACAAAGGGTAAGAATTCGCGTTCTAGGCTATGGCGAAAACCCATATTTATCAGGAGGGAATAGATGGTGGCCTCCAATCAGAAAAAATTGACATTGGTCTAAATACAACCCCAGGTTAGTCGATTCCGACCGCGTTTGTCCAGTTTGTTAGTGAATTATTCATATCTGTCGGGGGCTGGTCGGCGGTTTTCTGCGCCCCGGGCCAGCTGAGGTGTCAGAGCCGAAGGGGCGCGAACGCGCATCAGGCTTGCCCACCACGCGGTTTTGGCGGCCTTGGGATGGGTCTGCGCACGGGCGCGGGGGGCACGTCAGGAGGATATTGATATCCGTGTCCAGTTGATGAGCCGGGGCGTGACGCCCTAGGGGTATTGTCACATTAACTTCCCTGAGGTTGATTGCGCCGCTATTTGGCCGTAGCAGATGGCGATGCAGCCCCCAACCATCAGCTACAGGCGCCACCGGTTTCCGCCTGAAGTCATCAGTCACTCAGTTTGGCTCTAT
>NZ_JBDVLG010000063.1:0-269786 GCF_039970775.1 Roseobacter sp. | reverse complement strand
TGGCATATTGATGCGTCAGAACGGCATATCCGTTGTACGAACGCGCAAACATAGGGTCACCACAGACAGCAATCACAAGTTCAACATTGCGCCGAACCTGCTGGATCGTGACTTCACCGCCAACGCGCCAAACCAGAAATGGGCCGGTGACATCAGCTACCCCCGTCTCATTTTGAGACTCAACCCCATTGGGGCCGCTGCCCCTACGCATCGAGCGTGCACTTGGATCAAGCGTAATATCGAGGTGCAATTCATACTGGTTAGATCCGCGCCCTCCGTCGCCATCTGCACGGGCATGGCGCGTGACAAGGCCGCATTCTTCCAATGTCGTCATGTGCCTGAACAACGTCGCGCGACCCATCTCGCATTCGTCCGCCAACCGCTGTGCGCTTGGGTTACATTGGCCGGTTTCCTTATTGTGGAAGTCTGCCAGTTGAATCAGCACAATCTTGGCAGCGGGTTACAGGCCATTGACATTCGCGGCCCAGATCAACGCCATGCCACTCATGACACCACCTGACCTGCCAGAAATAGGCTGATTGCGTGAAGCCTGCCACCCGATTCTGCGGCTCGGTGTTGTGGAACAAAGCCCGATCCGCTTGTGTCAGATTTGCGCCAATAGGAAGCCTGCGTTCCTGAATCGTTCTGCACACGGCTATATCTCCCAGCATAGCAAGTGCCTTTACCTGTTGCTGTCTTGACCAACTTTCCGTATATCCGGCGGTGGGACACCCTTCCCCAACGAAGGGCGCTTATCTGGAAGGATAGCATCAATGGCTATACAACAACCGGTCACGCGGCCGGTGAATCCGCGTTTTTCATCTGGCCCTTGTGCCAAACCCCCGACATTTCAGCTCGACAAACTCGCTGGCGCGCCGCTTGGCCGGTCACACCGTGCGGCACCCGGCAAGGCCAAATTGCTAGAGGCAATCGAGACAACGCGCGACGTTCTGGGTGTGCCAGAAGGGTACCGCATCGGTATCGTACCGGCGTCCGATACTGGCGCGTTTGAAATGGCGATGTGGTCACTGCTTGGCGAACGCCCTGCCGAAATGGTCGCTTGGGAGAGCTTTGGCGCGGGTTGGGTGACCGACGTGGTCAAACAGCTCAAAATCGAACACACGGTTCACACGGCGGACTACGGCGAAATCGTCGATATGGCAGCGCTGAACTATGACAATGACGTCTGCTTTACCTGGAACGGCACGACATCCGGCGTGCGGTTGCCATCTGGCGATGTCATCCCCGCAGACCGCAAAGGCCTGACATTGTGCGATGCGACATCCGCCGCGTTTGCTGCGGATCTACCTTGGGACAAACTGGATGTCGTGACCTACAGCTGGCAAAAAGTGCTGGGCGGCGAGGCGGCGCATGGGATGTTGATCCTGTCGCCACGTGCGGTTGAGCGGCTTGAAAGCTACACACCCGCGTGGCCCCTGCCCAAGATTTTTCGCCTGACCAAAGGTGGCAAACTGATCGAAGGTATCTTTACCGGTGCCACGATCAACACCCCATCGATGCTCTGTGTCGAAGACTATCTGCTGGCGCTGGATTGGGCCAAATCTGTGGGTGGCCTAAACGGTCTGATCGCACGCGCCGATGCGAATACCGCCTCTGTATCTGCCTTTGTCGAGCAACATGATTGGGTTGATTTCTTGGCGACAGACCCGGCGACGCGGTCAAACACATCGGTGTGCCTAAAGTTCACGGATGACCGCATTCAAGACGGTGCGGCCTTTGCAAAAGCCGTGGCAAAACGCTTGGCCGACGAAAACGTAGCACTCGACATTGGCGCTTATCGCGATGCCCCTGCGGGTCTGCGGATCTGGTGTGGTGCGACCGTCGAAACATCGAACATCGACGCCATGTTGCCTTGGCTTGCATGGGCCTTCGAAGCCGAAATTACCGCATAAAGCAAAAGCGGCCCGCGCCCTGACCTGCCCCAATACGGGCACCATGCGCGCGCGGGCTGCCGTTTTCCTCTGATATCAAAGGACCTACAAATGGCCCCCAAAGTTCTCATCTCCGACAAACTCTCGGAAGCCGCCGTTCAGATTTTTCGCGACCGTGGCATCGACGTTGATTTCCAGCCCGACGTGGGCAAAGACAAAGAAAAGCTCACCGAGATCATCGGCAACTATGACGGTCTGGCCATTCGGTCAGCCACCAAAGTCACCGAAAAGATCATTGCTGCGGCCAGCAATCTCAAGGTGATCGGTCGCGCCGGGATCGGCACCGACAACATCGACAAAGAAGCCGCGTCGAAAAAAGGTGTGATCGTGATGAACACACCCTTTGGCAACATGATCACCACCGCCGAACACGCTATTGCCATGATGTTCGCCGTTGCGCGCCAAGTGCCCGAGGCGTCGGCCTCTACCCACGCGGGCAAATGGGAAAAATCCAAATTCATGGGTGTGGAGCTGACCGGCAAGACACTGGGTGTCATTGGCGCGGGTAATATCGGCGGTATCGTCTGTGACCGCGCACGTGGCCTAAAGATGAAAGTCGTGGCCTATGATCCCTTTCTTGGCGAAGAGAAAGCCAAGAAAATGGGTGTCGAAAAGGCCGATTTAGAGACGCTTTTGGCCCGCGCTGATTTCATCACCTTGCACGTGCCCTTCACTGATCAAACCGCGAATATCCTCAGCGCCGAGGCGCTCGCGAAAACCAAAAAGGGCGTGCGTATCATCAACTGCGCGCGTGGTGGCCTGGTGGACGAAGCCGCCCTCGCCGACGCTCTTAAATCGGGCCATGTCGCTGGTGCCGCCTTTGATGTTTTCGCGCAAGAGCCCGCCACCGAAAACCCGTTGTTCAATCTGCCAAACGTCGTCTGTACCCCGCACTTGGGTGCCGCGACCACCGAAGCGCAGGAAAACGTCGCCCTTCAGGTGGCCGAGCAAATGTCCGACTATCTGCTGACCGGTGCGGTGACCAACGCGCTGAACATGCCATCCGTGACCGCCGAAGAGGCCCAAGTCATGGGCCCATGGGTCAAATTGGCCGACCATTTGGGCAGCTTCACCGGCCAAATGACCGACGAACCCATCGAGGCGATCAACATCCTGTATGACGGGGTCGTGGCCGATATGAACCTCGAAGCGCTGAACTGCAGCGTTGTGGCGGGCATCATGAAAAAGGCCAACCCGGATGTGAACATGGTGTCGGCACCGGTGATCGCCAAGGAACGCGGCATCAAGATTTCGACCACGAACCAAGATAAATCAGGCGCTTTTGACGGCTATATCAAGGTCACCGTCGTTACCACCAAACGGGAACGGTCTGTGGCGGGCACGGTGTTTTCGGATGGAAAACCGCGGTTTATCCAGATCAAAGGCATCAACATCGACGCCGAAATCGGGACGCATATGCTGTACACGACCAACGAAGACGTCCCCGGTATCATCGGGACATTGGGCCAGACGTTGGGCGCAAACGGCGTGAATATCGCGAACTTTACGCTCGGACGGGCCGCCGCGGGTGGCGAGGCGATCGCGCTTTTGTACGTGGACGAACCCGTCCCCGCAGAGGCCCGCGCGCAACTCGCCGAATTGGGTTTGTTCACACAAATCAAACCATTGGCGTTTGACGTCGTTTAACCACACCACCGGAAGCCGCCCGAAATGGCGGCTTCCATCCAGAACGCCCGTCGCGTATGCCAATGTTAACCCAAAATACGAGGCAGACGCATGACAGACCCCATCTACGCAATCGGCGATGTGCACGGCCAACTGGACGATCTGCTGCGGGTCCTCGCACTGATCGAGTCCGATGGCGGCAAAGACGCGCGCGTGGTTTTCGTAGGCGACTATGTTGATCGCGGACCAGACAGCCGCGGTGTATTGCAGCTGTTGATCGATGCGCAAACTGCCGGGCGCAATTGGGTGACACTCAAGGGCAATCACGACAGATATCTTAGCCGGTTTCTAGACTACCAACTGGTGCATGATCCCGCGACCCGGCCCGATCTTTTCTGGTTCAACCCGCGTCTAGGCGGGGATAAAACCATGGCGTCCTACGGTGTGCAGGCCGAAGATGGCGCACCACTTGACGTTATCCAACGCGCTGCCATCGCCGCCGTTCCCGACACGCATCGCGCGTTTTTGGCTGAACTACCGGCACTGCACCAAGAAGGTGAACTTGTGTTTGTGCATGCCGGGATCCGGCCCGGTGTTGCGTTGGACAAACAGATAGAAGACGATCTGATCTGGATCCGACAGCCGTTTTTCGACCAGAAAAAATCGTTTGGCCCGTTGATTGTGCATGGCCATACGGCGCTCGATCATCCCGAACACGCGGGCAATCGCGTGAATCTTGATGGTGGCGCAGGTTATTTCCGGCCTATGCATGCTGCGGTGTTCGAAGGTCGCGACTGTTGGCTGTTGACCGATCAGGGGCGGGTTCCGCTGACGCCTTAAAGGTCAGCCCGTCCAATCCAGCACAACCTTGCCAGACCCGCCCGACAGCATCGCGGCAAACCCGTCTTCGAAATCGTCGACGCCAAAGCGATGGGTGATCACACGGCTGACGTCTAACCCGTTTTGCAACATCGCGATCATCTTGTACCAGGTCTCAAAGATTTCACGGCCATAGACGCCCTTAATCGTGATCGCCTTGAACACGATGCGGCTCCAATCGACCGGGCTTTTCCCCGGTGGGATACCTAACATGGCGATACGTCCGCCCATCGTCATGGCCTCGACCATCTGATCCAACGCACGCTGATTTCCAGACATCTCTAGCCCGACATCAAATCCCTGCGTCATCTTCAGATCAGAGACTATTTGGGCCAAATCCGTCTCGGCGACATTGACGGGCACGACATCCGCAACCTGCGTTGCCAGCGCCAGACGGTCTGGGTTTACATCGGTGATCACCACATGCCGGGCGCCCACGTGCCGGGCCACGGCTGCCGCCATAATCCCGATAGGCCCGGCCCCGGTGATCAATACGTCCTCGCCCACCAAATCAAAACTCAACGCGGTGTGTACCGCATTCCCTAAAGGGTCAAGAATGGCCCCGATGTCATCGGAAATCTCGTCAGGCAAAGGGACAACGTTGAACGCAGGCAACCTGAGATATTGCGCAAAGGCGCCCGGCTCGTTCACACCGATGCCTCGGGTGGCCGGATCAAGATGAAACTTGCCTGCGCGCGACTGCCGCGATTTCGTTCCGATCAAATGCCCCTCACCAGAGCACCGTTGCCCCACGTGCAATTCCGCCACGTTAGAGCCGATTTCAATGATTTCGCCGGCAAATTCATGACCCACGATCAACGGCACAGGAACCGTTTGCGCCGCCCAATCATCCCAATTCCAGATATGAACATCCGTGCCGCAAATGCCCGTCTTTGTAACCCGTATCAGCACATCATCCGGCCCAATTTCGGGCACCGATGCATGGGTCATCCACAGTCCTTCGCGCGGATATAGCTTTGACAGAGCTTTCATTTCAGTGGTCATCGAATAGGTCCTTTACAGTCTCTATCTATGGATGTTTGCCAATCACCCCACACGCACGACCAGCGACGTCAAACGCGTGCAATGCCCGGTCCAGATCATCCCGCGTCAGTGCCGCGTTCATTTGCGTACGGATCCGCGCCTGCCCGCGCGGGACAACGGGGAAAAAGAACCCAGACACAAAAACACCCTCATCAAACAGCCGGTCCGCCATATCTTGGGCCAACCGCGCCTCGCCCAGCATCACCGGTACAATCGGATGCTCACCGGGAAGCAGGTCAAAGCCCAATTTGCCCAGCCCTGCCCGCCAATATCGCGTGTTCTCAAACAATTGCGCGCGCAGATCATCGCCTTGCTCAACCAATTCCAACGCTTTGATCCCCGCCGCGACAATAGATGGCGGCAAAGAGTTGGAGAACAAATAAGGCCGCGCACGCTGGCGCAACAAATCAATCACCGGCTGCGGTCCTGCGATATAGCCACCGATCGCCCCGCCCAAAGCTTTGCCCAAGGTCCCGGTCAAAATGTCGACGTCGACGCCAGAATGCGCCGGGGTTCCAGCACCTTTGGGGCCCATAAAACCCGTTGCATGGCAATCGTCGACCATCAGCATCGCGTCGTATTTCTGGGCTAGCGCTTTAATCTGGGGCAGCTTGGCCAGATACCCATCCATGCTAAAGACACCGTCCGTGGCAATCAGGATAAACCGCGCGCCTTCTTCCCGCGCCAACTTCAATTGGCCTTCCAGATCGGCCATATCCGAATTAGCATACCGGTATCTTTTAGCTTTACAGAGCCTAATACCGTCAATGATTGATGCATGATTTAATGCATCCGACACAACCGCATCCTGGGGCCCAAGCAAGGGTTCAAACAATCCGCCATTCGCATCAAAGCACGCCGCAAATAGGATGGAATCGTCTTTTCCCAAGAACTCGGCAAGCTTGTGTTCCAATGTGCGGTGCAGATCTTGGGTCCCGCAAATGAACCGCACAGAGGCCATGCCATAGCCGCGCGGATCCATCGCCTGTTTAGCCGCCGCGATCAGGTCGGGGTGATCTGCCAAACCAAGGTAGTTGTTGGCGCACAGGTTGATCACCTCGTGTTGCCCCACTTTGATCTGACCACCCTGCGCAGAGGTGATCATCCGTTCGCGCTTCATCATGCCATCTGCCTCGATCTGAGACAGGGTGTCGGTGATGTGATCCAGATAGGCTTGCGTCATGGTATGATTCCTTTCGACGCAATATCTACCATACCGGATTAAAATCCGAAATAGGGGAATTACACTTTAGCGGAATATTTCCGGTATACCGGAATTATGCGTCTTGTACGACCAAAAAGGCCCGCACAGATCCGTCTTTTGCAGAAATCCGGTGTGGGACATCAGCGGCGTATCGCGCTGTATCGCCCGCATCTAGTACGCTCGACATACCACCGCTGACAACTGTCAGCTGCCCTGTGATGACCGTCAGATGTTCGCGCGCGCCTCGCGTATGCGGCGCGCTGTCCAACATCCCGCCGTCCGATAACGTTAGCTCGTAGACCTCGTGACGCCCGGCGTCTTCTGGCGGGGATAAGATCCGAATACGGCACCCAGACCCAAGGTTATCGATGGTTGGCACGTCTTGCGCGCGCAATGTTTCGATCTGGGCGGTGGGCCCGTCGTCCAACAACCCGGCAAAATCGACCTGCAAGGCGCGCGTCAGGTTCCACAACGTCGCAATTGTTGGGCTGCTTTCGCCCCGTTCTATCTGGCTAACCATGGACCGCGACACGCCAGACAATTTGGCCACCGCATCCAGCGATAGCCCCTGAGACCGCCGCGCCTGTTTGAGGCGCGCAGGCAGTTGGGTCAATATGGTATCTGTGGCGTCCGTCATGCCGGACAAATGACCGGTATAGAGGATAATTGTCAAACGAAAGCGCCTACATGACGGCACGTTTTTACTGACAGCGCGCGCGTTCAACCCCATAAAGATGCAAACCAAGGGGGACATCCACATGACCAAGGACATCGTGATATTGGGCGGGGCACGCACCGCAATCGGCGCTTTTGGCGGCGCGCTTGCCGGGGTTTCGCCAATTGATCTGGGCACCGTGGTGGCCAAAACGGCGCTGGACCGGTCAGGTGTTGCGGCGACCCAAATTGGGCATGTCGCCTTTGGCCATGTGATCAACACCGAACCCCGCGACATGTACCTTAGCCGGGTCGCCGCGATGCAGGCAGGCGTGCCAGACAGCGTGCCCGCGATGAATGTGAACCGGCTTTGTGGGTCCGGGGTGCAGGCGATTGTGTCAATGATACAGTCACTCATGTTGGGCGATGCGGAATTTGCGCTGGCAGGTGGCGCCGAGAACATGTCGCGTGCGCCGTTCATCGTGCCTGACCAAAGGTGGGGCGCCAAAATGGGCGATGTCCGCACCTTAGATATGATGTTGGGCGCGCTGAACTGCCCATTCGGAACCGGGCATATGGGCGTGACGGCCGAAAACGTGGCCCGTGAACACGACATCAGCCGGGCGCACCAAGACGCCTTTGCCCTAGAAAGCCAGCGACGCGCCCAAGCGGCGATCACGGCGGGGCATTTTGCCAGCCAAATCGCGCCCGTTGACGTGCGCGTAAAACGAGACACCATCGCGTTCGAGGTCGATGAGCACCCCAAACCCACGACACCTGATGCGCTGGCGAACTTGCGCGCGGTTTTCCAAAAAGACGGCAGCGTCACAGCCGGGAACGCCAGCGGTATTAACGATGGTGCGGGTGCTATCGTATTGGCCACGGCGCAGGCGGCACAAGCCGCTGGGCTAACACCAAAGGCGCGTATTCTGGGCTATGCGCACGCGGGCGTCAGGCCCGAGGTTATGGGTATTGGGCCGGTACCTGCCGTGCAAAACCTGCTGGATCGCACCGGTTTGTCCGCCAGTGATTTCGACGTTATCGAAAGCAATGAAGCCTTTGCAGCGCAGGCCTTGGCTGTGAATAAGAACCTCGGGTTTGACCCCGCCAAGGTCAACCCGAACGGGGGCGCCATCGCGTTGGGGCATCCCGTCGGGGCGACCGGCGCGATCATCACTGTAAAGGCGCTCTATGAACTTGAGCGGATCCAGGGATCAAAAGCGTTGATCACAATGTGCATTGGCGGCGGTCAAGGCATCGCGCTGGCGATTGAACGCATGTGACCACCGCCCTATTTTGAGCAGGCCAGACCTGTTTCAGAAAATCGCCATAACGGCCATAACGGTCGCCGCGCTGCCAAATCCAACGGACAGCCCAAGCACCACCGCCAAAAACACGCGTTCTCTGAGACGGTGTGATGGTGACGGGTCGGTGGTCTGCGTTTGGCGCAGCAACGCGTTCTCGACCATGCCCGGCAGGCGGGGGCCAAAGCGCGCCACCACGCGGGCCGTTTTCGCCAGATCGGTCAATACGGCCTTGGGCCCGATGGATTTTGAAATGTAGTCAGTCACCAGCGGGGCCGCCACCTGCCAGATGTTCATCTGTGGGTTAAGCGACCGCGCCACCCCTTCGACAACCACCATGGTGCGTTGCAACAAGATCAGCTCTGTCCGGGTTTCCATGCCAAAACGTTCGGTGACCTCAAACAGGTAGCTCAGCAACCGCGCCATAGAAATATGGTTGGCATCCATCCCGAAAATCGGTTCACCCACGGCGCGCAGGGCGCGTGCAAATTCATCTACGTCTTTGTCTGCAGGCACGTAACCCGCCTCAAAATGCACCTCGGCGACGCGTTTGTAGTCCTTGCGGATGAACCCAAACAGGATCTCGGCGTAAACCCGGCGGGTGTATTCGTCGATATGCCCCATGATCCCGAAATCATAGGCGATGATATCACCGTTAGGCGCGACCTTGAGGTTGCCTTGGTGCATATCCGCATGAAAATACCCGTCGCGCAGCGCATGGTTGAGGAACAGCTTTAGCACCCGGTCGCCCAGATCGACCCGGTCGTGTCCTGCCGCATCGATGGCGTCATTGTCGCCCATCGGTACGCCATCGGCCCAGCCCAACGTCATCACGCGACGCGCGGAATATTCCCATTTGATGTCAGGCAACTGAAAGCCCGCGTCGTTTTTGGTGTTCGCTGCAAATTCTGACGCAGCAGAGGATTCTAACCGCAGATCCAGTTCGCCGCGCACCACACCATCGAAATGTTCGATCACCTCTATCGGGCGCAGGCGGCGGGATCCCGGTGAGAAGATCTCGACCATACGGGCGGCCAGATAAAAGGCATCGACGTCTTTGCGAAAGGCCCGTTCGATTTTAGGGCGCAGCACTTTGACAGCCACCGATTCCCCGGTGGAGGCAAGCGTCGCTTTGTGCACCTGCGCGATAGACGCCGCCGCGACCGGTGCGCTGAAATCAGAGAAAATCTGATCGACCGGCAGGCCCAATTCGCGCTCCACCTCAGCTCTGGCTTCTTCGATGGAAAAGGGGGGTAGCTTATCTTGTAACACCCGCAGTTGGATCGCCAATTCATCGCCCACCACGTCGGGGCGGGTCGACAGCACCTGACCAAACTTGATATACGCCGGGCCCAGCGCAGTCAGGGCCCGTGTCGCTGGAGGCATGTTCAAATCACCCTGATAACCGAGCCATTTAAACGGCAGCCCCAGCGCCCGCGCGACAAACCGTAGGGCCGGTGGCGCCTCAAAGGCATCAAGCACAACATTCATCGCGCCCGTGCGTTCGAGCGTGGCACCGGTGCGGATAAGCCGCCAGATATTATGAGGTCCGCGCATGGGTTATCCTTTGGGGGCGCAGTGGGGGTGCGCCTTGACGGGCCGGGGCACAAACCCCAAACCCGCAACGTATTGATGGAATGGCGAAAACATCAGATCTTCCAGCCAGAATGCAGGCAAGCGACGCCCAGACTAAGGTTGCGATATTTCGCGTTTTCAAAACCCGCCGTACGCACCATTTGCAAAAACGTCTGTTGATCCGGGAAATTGCGGATCGATTCCACTAGGTATTGATAGCTGTCGCGGTCATTTGCAATCAACTGCCCCATACGTGGGATCACGTTGAAACTATAAAGATCGTAGGCTTTTTGCATGGCGGGGTTTGGCAGCTGGCTGAATTCCAACACCATCAGGCGCCCGCCGGGTTTGAGCACGCGGTAGGCTTCGGTCAGGGCATCCTGCGGGCGCGTGACATTCCGAATACCGAAACTAATGGTATAGACGTCAAAGGTATTATCCTCGAACGGAAGCGCCATTGCATCGCCGACCACCCAATCGAGGTTGTCGTGCATCTGTGCGGCATCGGCGCGTTGGCGGCCTTCGACCAGCATGGATTCCGTTAAGTCCAGCACGGTCGCATGCCCTGCCCCGGCACGTTTGAGGAAACGAAACGAAATGTCGCCCGTCCCCCCCGCCACATCCAGCAGCTGTTGACCGGGCCGCGGCGCCAGCCAATCCATCATCGCGTCTTTCCACAACCGGTGGATACCGCCCGACATCACATCATTCATAATGTCGTATTTACTGGCAACGGAGCTAAACACCCCCTGCACGCGCCCGGCTTTTTCGTTTTCGGGAACGGTCTCAAAGCCAAAATGCGTTGTTTTATCGTTTTGGTCGGTCATCAGCTCTTGTGATCCTTGGGTACAGCACTTTGTTATAGGGCTCTTGCGGCTGTGCACAATGCGGCCCTTTCGTCACAGGGAATGAAGATGCCAGAATTGCCCGAAGTTGAAACCGTTCGGCGCGGCCTAGATCCGGCCATGTCTGGGGCCATTATATCGCAAGCCGACGTGAACCGGCCCGATCTGCGCTGGCCGTTCCCGCCCGATATGGCCGCGCGGCTGGCGGGGCAACGGGTGCTGGCGCTGCGCAGACGGTCCAAATATATTCTGATCGATCTCAGCTCGGGCGAAACGCTGTTGGTGCATTTGGGCATGTCGGGGCGGATGTTGGTATCGGGCGACCCATTGGGGCAATTCGTGCATGACCACCCCGCGCCGGAAAAACACGACCATGTGGTGCTGCATATGGACAACGGCACGCGCATCACCTTCAATGACCCCCGCCGTTTTGGCGCGATGGATCTGATGACCACGGCAGACGCCGCAGACCACAAGCTGCTACGCGTTTTGGGGCCTGAACCCTTGGGCAACGCCTTTCACGAAGCCCACCTGATCGCGGCGTTTCAAGGCAAGATGTCGCCGATCAAATCTGCGCTTTTAGACCAGAGCATTGTTGCCGGATTGGGCAATATCTACGTGTGCGAGGCGCTTTACCGCGCAAAAATAAGGCCAACCCGCAAGGCTGGGCAGATTTCTAAGGCCCGTATTTCAGGCCTCGTCCCTATCATCCGAAACGTCCTGTCAGATGCCATTGAGGCAGGTGGTTCATCCCTGCGAGATTTCCGTCAAGCCGATGGAGAACTTGGATATTTTCAGCACAGCTTTGATGTGTACGGCCGCGAAGGCGCGCCCTGTCGGACGGCGGGATGCGCGGGCGTTGTGGGGCGCATCGTGCAATCTGGACGCTCGACTTTCTTCTGTGCGCAATGTCAAAGATAGCTTGAACATGACCGATGCTTGGTATTGAGTCGTAATTCGTAACACAAATCGAGAGCTTTCCTGATGGCCTATGAAACGATCATCGTTGATGTCGAAGACCATGTTGCCCAGATTACGCTGAACCGGCCCGGCGCACTGAACGCACTGAACAGCGAACTGATGTCAGAACTGGCCGCCGCGCTGGCCAAGGCGCAGGCCAACGACAAGGTCCGCTGCATCATCATAACTGGGTCGGAAAAGGCATTTGCCGCCGGCGCCGATATTGCGATGATGAAAGACAAAAGCTTTGTCGAAGTGTTTTCGGGCGATTTATTCACCCCTGAAACAGATCAGATCATGCGCATTCGCAAGCCGATCATCGCGGCCGTTTCTGGGTATGCCTTGGGCGGTGGCTGTGAACTGGCGATGATGTGCGACTTTATTATCTGTTCCGATACCGCCAAGTTCGGCCAGCCTGAGATCAACCTTGGCGTCGTCGCGGGTCTCGGGGGCACCCAACGTTTGGCACGCGCTGTGGGTAAATCCAAAGCGATGGATATGAACCTGACGGGCCGTTTCATGGACGCCGAAGAGGCCGAACGGTCGGGTCTGGTGTCGCGCGTGGTGCCCTGCAAGAAACTTCTAGACGAAGCGCATAGTGCTGCCCAGAAAATCGCCGAAAAATCCATGATCACGGTGATGGTTGTCAAAGAATCGGTCAACCGCGCCTATGAAGTCCCCCTCAGCGAGGGGTTGTTGTTTGAACGGCGCATGTTCCATTCGCTTTTCGCAACCGAAGATCAGTCCGAAGGTATGAACGCCTTTGTCGAGAAACGCGAAGCGCAGTTCCGCGACCGGTAATTGCCGCGCGCCAACACGCCGGAGACCCGCCTCATGCCTCGCGTTTTGCGGTATCTGACCCATCCGCAGGTTCAGATGGACCCTGACACCGATGTTCAACGCTGGTCTCTGAACTCGTTGGGGGCAAATCGCGTAGCCACGCTGGCGGCATCCGGCGCGTTGACCGACACCACCGCCATAATCAGCAGCAACGAGACCAAAGCGCTAGAGACCGCGCGCCCGTTAGCCACTGCGTTGGGTTGCCCCGTCGATATCCAAGACACGATGCACGAGAATGACCGCAGTGCGACGGGCTTTTTACCGCCTGCGGAATTTGAGACCGTCGCAGATGCGTTTTTTGCCCAGCCCTGCACCAGCATCCGCGGCTGGGAAACAGCACAAGACGCGCAGACCCGGATCGTGACTGCGTTCAATGCGTGTTTGGCGATACATAAGTCGGGCGATGTTTTGTTTGTCGGGCATGGGGCCGTGGGTACGTTACTGTATTGCCATCTCGCGGGCTTGCCGATCAGCCGGACCCACGACCAAGCGCCCGGCGGCGGATGTTATTTCGAATGCGATGCGAATGATCTGGCGCCGCAAGACGGGTGGCAGCCAATGGAACGCCTGTTTCGAGGCTAGCATCGTGATTTCCGGTTTGCAAAACCGTGAGATCGGCGTATAGACCGCGCCAGACATGCGCGTGCAGCCCGCTTTGGCTAGAATCACCTTCCGTGGGTTTCCACCGGATCGGGGCATTGTGCATACTTGAGACACAAACATAGCCGAGAAGGTGCAGCACACATGGCAAATACGCCACAGTCCAAGAAACGCGCGCGTCAAAACGAAGCCCGCTTCCAGATCAACAAAGCACGTCGTTCGCGTATCCGTACGTTCCTGCGTAAGGTCGAAGAAGCTATTGCTTCTGGTGATAAAGAAGCTGCAACCGCAGCGCTTAAAGCGGCCCAACCCGAGCTGATGCGCGGCGTTACAAAAGGGGTGTTTCATAAAAACACCGCTTCGCGAAAAATTTCACGTCTGTCTGCGCGTGTAAAATCGATCGCCTAATCAACCACAGGGGGAGCTTTATTTCTCCTCAAAAATTATGAGAAAAGCGCCGAATATCGGCGCTTTTTTGCATTCTTTAGATGATTTTCACAGGCTCGGAGATTCTTTTCTGAAAATTCAGAGTCAACAATGAAGATCAGTTGCCGTGCCGCAGACGAAATTGTTACCTATGTCCAGCGATTCATTTCGCCATGGGGGGACGGGCTCTGATCGGTCATTTCGCAGCAGTGCGAAAACAGGCCACGGGGGCTGAGCATGACACGCATTGCGTGGTGCTTTGTCTGCAAAAGCTGCGAAACAGCGTTTTGCCCTGTCAAGAAAGAACGGACGGTGTGGCCCGAGAGGTTATGGCTTTTTTAATTAAAGTCAGGTCCTTTTAGCCGTGACCTATTCTGTAAATGTCCGTGGGACGTTGGCCTGTTTTCAGGGGAAACAGGGCGGGGGAGGTACGTTCGTGACGAACGGTAGAGGCGGTGTGGTTCACCAAAATACGAACCGCATCTGAATTGGGAACGCGAAAAGGAACGCAGGTCAACATGACTAAAGAAAAGTGGGGGCAGTTGAGGCAGCGACTGCTGAAGACTGTAGGCCAGAATAATTATACGAATTGGATTGAGCCAATTGAATTTCGCGCGGCAGACGACGGGATTGCGACCTTTGACGTGCCGACGA
Organism: Roseobacter sp.; assembly: GCF_039970775.1. Classification (GTDB taxonomy): domain Bacteria; phylum Pseudomonadota; class Alphaproteobacteria; order Rhodobacterales; family Rhodobacteraceae; genus Roseobacter. The sequence continues at coordinate 255,223 of NZ_JBDVLG010000063.1, read as the reverse complement.
ACTTCCTTGGGAATTACGTCAATCAAAACTACGCAGATTTAATTCTGCACGAACTCAAAGCCGAAGATCCAACGGTGCGACGCCTGCGGTTCGCGGTTCCCACACCGGTGGGCGCGACGGCTGGCAGCAGCGCACATGCCCCCCGCCAACCCAAACCCGCAGCTGCGCCCAGCCCAGTAAAGCCTGCCACCAACGGGAACCTGTCAACCGCCCCGTTGGACGCGCGTTTTACGTTTGATACCTTTGTCGTCGGCAAACCCAACGAGCTGGCCCACGCAGCTGCCCGCCGTGTCGCCGAAGGTGGACCCGTCACGTTCAACCCGCTGTTTCTTTACGGTGGCGTTGGCCTTGGTAAGACCCACTTGATGCATGCGATCGCCCATGAACTGCGGTTGCGCCGCCCTGAAATGAACGTGCTTTACCTGTCTGCAGAGCAATTCATGTACCGCTTTGTTCAGGCCCTTCGGGACCGCAAAATGATGGATTTCAAGGAAATCTTTCGGTCGGTTGACGTGCTGATGGTGGATGACGTGCAGTTCATCGCCGGCAAGGACAGCACTCAGGAAGAGTTTTTTCATACGTTCAACGCCTTGGTGGATCAAAACAAACAGATCATCATTTCCGCGGATCGCGCCCCCGGCGAAATCAAGGACCTGGAAGATCGCGTGAAATCCCGCCTGCAATGCGGTTTGGTCGTAGATCTTCACCCCACCGACTACGAACTGCGCTTGGGGATCTTGCAAAGCAAAGTCGAATTGCAGCGCATCAATTACCCCGGTCTTGAGGTCGAAGCGGGTGTTCTGGAATTTCTCGCCCACCGGATTTCGACCAACGTTCGAGTGCTCGAAGGCGCGTTGACGCGGCTCTTTGCATTTGCGTCGCTCGTTGGACGCGAGATCAACATGGAACTGACGCAGGATTGTCTGTCGGATGTATTGCGGGCCTCAGAACGCAAGATCACCGTCGAGGAAATTCAGCGCAAAGTGTCGGACCATTACAACATCCGTCTGTCGGATATGATCGGCCCCAAACGGTTGCGCAGCTACGCGCGGCCCAGACAGGTTGCGATGTATCTGTGCAAAAAGATGACCAGCCGGTCACTGCCTGAAATCGGACGTCGGTTTGGGGGGCGCGACCACACGACCGTTATGCATGGCGTCAAGCGGATCGAAGAACTGAAAATTCAGGACGGTCAGATCGCCGAAGATCTGGAACTTCTGCGCCGCGCGCTAGAAGAATAATCACATCTCAGACCCGCGGCGTTGCAAAATGGTCGCGGGTCTTGACCTGCGGCTTGTATCTTACCACAAAACAATAAAACTCTTGTGAAGTCGGTAGAACGCGGTAATTTGCCATTCCCGACGAGTGGGAAGGATTAGGCTCATGAAAATCAGCATAGAACGTGCATCCCTGCTCAAGGCGGTGTCTCAGGCGCAGTCCGTAGTTGAGCGGCGCAATACGATACCGATCCTTGCGAATGTGTTGATCGAAGCCGAAGGCAGCGACGTCACCTTCCGCGCGACCGATCTGGATATCGAGGTGGTCGACAAGGCGCCCGCCATGGTCGAACGCGCAGGCGCCACGACAGTTGCCGCAACCACATTGCATGAAATCGTGCGCAAACTGCCAGACGGTGCGTTGGTCACGTTAACGGCAGACGGCGCAACGGGGCGGTTAACAGTCGAGGCGGGGCGGTCCAACTTTTCGCTCGCCACACTGCCAAAAGAAGACTTCCCGGTGATGGCGTCTTCTGAATACGCATCGAACTTCTCGGCACCCGCACCGGTGTTGCGACGGTTGTTTGATAAATCGAAATTCGCGATTTCCACCGAAGAAACCCGCTATTATTTGAACGGCGTCTATATGCATGTGTCTGATGCAGACGGCGGTCAGGTGCTACGTTGCGTTGCCACAGACGGCCACCGATTGGCGCGGATTGATGCAGAGCTGCCCGAAGGCGCAGCCGACATGCCCGGTGTTATTGTCCCTCGCAAAACGGTCGGTGAATTGCGCAAGCTGCTCGAAGACGACGACATGAAGATCGCCGTTTCTGTCAGCGAAACCAAAGTGCGGTTTGCGACCTCTGAAATCACGCTGACCTCCAAGGTGATCGACGGAACCTTCCCCGATTACACACGGGTCATCCCGCAAAACAACACGCGCAAACTAGAGGTCGACGCCGCAGATTTTGCCAAAGCCGTAGACCGCGTGGCGACTGTCAGCTCCGAACGGTCGCGCGCGGTAAAACTGCAGCTGGACGAAGATCGGTTGGTTTTGTCGGTCAATGCGCCAGATTCCGGTGCCGCCGAAGAAGAACTTGCCGTGGCCTACGGCGACGAACGCCTCGAAATCGGGTTCAACGCGAAATATCTACTGGAAATCGCCAGCCAGGTCGATCGCGAAAACGCGGTGTTCTTGTTCAACTCATCCGGCGACCCAACATTGATGCGCGAAGGCAGTGATCTTTCGGCGGTTTATGTCGTCATGCCGATGCGCGTCTGATATCGGTTTGCCCTGCGCAGACGTAGTTTTCGAACAATGAAAGGTCAGCGATGGCGTTGTATTTAACATCGCTGACCCTGTCACATTTCAGATCTCACAAACTGGGACGGCTGGCATTGGATGGCCGTCCCGTCGCGTTGTTTGGGTCTAACGGTGCCGGAAAAACCAACGTGCTAGAGGCAGTATCGTTGTTTTCACCGGGCCGGGGCCTGCGGCGCGCCAGCGCCGAAGATATGACCCGCCGCCCCGAAGCCTTGGGGTGGAAAGTAACCGGGCTTTTACAATCCCTTCACCAGATGCACGAGATCGAGATCTGGTCAGAAGCAGGGGCCGCGCGGCAGGTTCGCATTGATGACAAAGCCACCCCACAAGTTGCACTGGCGCGGATTGCGCGGGTGCTGTGGCTGATCCCCGCGATGGACCGGCTATGGATCGAAGGTGCCGAAGGGCGGCGGCGGTTTTTGGACCGGATGACCCTGAGCTTTGAACCCGCGCATGCCGAAGCGACACTGGCCTATGAACGCGCAATGCGCGAACGCAACCGTCTGCTCAAGGACGGGGTGCGCGATGGCGCGTGGTATGGCGCGTTAGAAACACAAATGGCGCAATCGGGCATCGCGATTGACGCCAACCGGCGAGCCGCACTGACCTTGCTGTCCGATGCGCAGACCGGGGCAGCCACTGCATTTCCGGCGGCTGCGTTAACATTGACCCACGCAGAGGGCGATTTGCCCACCACACAAGACGACCTGCGCGCGGCGTTGGCAGACAATCGCATGCGGGATATGGCGGCGGGCCGCAGCCTGATCGGCCCGCACAGAGCAGACTTATATGGCACTTATCGGGCCAAAGATGTCCCCGCAAAAGACTGCTCTACCGGCGAACAAAAGGCACTGCTGGTGTCGCTGATCCTCGCCAACGCGCGGGCCCTCGCGCGCGATTTCGGCGCGCCCCCTGTGTTGCTGCTAGACGAGGTCGCCGCCCATCTAGACCCAGACCGCCGCGCCGCCCTATACGACGAAATCGCCGCACTTGGGGCGCAAGCCTGGATGACCGGCACCGAGGCCGAATTATTCGAAGGTCTGGGTGATCGCGCGCAATACGTCGAAGTGCGCGATGTTGATGGCCTATCCGAAGTGGCCCCACGCGCATGACCATCGCATGGGTTGATCTGGCTCTCTATGCCGGCGCGCTGGTGATCTTGTTTCTGACGCCAGGGCCCGTGTGGTTGGCCCTGATGGCGCGGTCACTATCGGGTGGGTTTCAGGCCGCGTGGCCATTGGCGGTGGGTGTCGCCGTGGGTGATGTTCTGTGGCCCCTGATCGCTGTGCTGGGTATTTCGTGGGTTCTGTCGGTATTCGATGTGTTCATGATGGTTGTCCGCTGGATTGCCTGCGCAGTGTTCATTTTGATGGGCGTGCTGTTGATCCGCCAAGCTGATCAACAAATCAGCGCTGATAGTCGGCTCACCCGGCCGGGTATCTGGCCCGGTTTTGTCGCGGGGCTGGTGGCGATTTTAGGCAACCCCAAGGCGGTGTTGTTTTATATGGGCGTCCTGCCGGGGTTCTTTGATCTGCGCAATGTCACCGCGTTAGATGTTACGATAGTCATCGCGGTATCGGTTTTGGTCCCGCTCTTGGGGAACCTATTGTTGGCCGGATTTGTCGGGCGGGTCCGGTCGTTGATCACTGCCCCACGAACCCTGGCGCGGATCAACATCACCTCTGGTGTGCTATTGATATGTGTCGGTGTGGTTATCCCCCTTACCTGACACAAAATATTGTGCCGCGCGCGTGACAATCGGCCTCAGAAACCTTATAAAATATAAAAAATACGAAGGTTTAGCGGCATGTCCGACGACACACAGACACCAGAAGAATACGGCGCGAATTCGATCAAAGTTCTCAAGGGGTTAGAGGCTGTTCGCAAGCGCCCTGGGATGTACATCGGTGACACCGATGATGGGTCGGGCCTGCACCACATGGTCTATGAGGTCGTCGACAACGGTATCGACGAAGCATTGGCAGGGCATGCGGACGCTGTAACCGTCACTATTCACGATGATTCATCGATTTCCGTCAGCGATAATGGCCGCGGTATTCCGGTGGGGATCCACGACGAAGAAGGCGTCTCAGCGGCCGAGGTCATCATGACCCAGTTGCACGCAGGCGGTAAGTTTGACAGCAATTCCTACAAGGTGTCGGGCGGTTTGCACGGTGTGGGCGTGTCTGTGGTCAACGCGCTGTCCGATTGGCTAGAGCTGCGGATCTGGCGCGAGGGCAAAGAACATATCGCGCGGTTTGAGGGCGGATACACCACCAAACATCTCGAAATTCTGGGTGAAACCGACCGGACAGGCACCGAAGTGCGGTTTATGGCGTCGACGGACACGTTTTCCAATCTCGAATATTCCTTCGATGTCTTGGAAAAACGTCTGCGCGAACTGGCCTTTCTGAATTCCGGCGTACGGATTATTCTGACGGACGAGCGACCTGCCGAACGCCTGCGATCCGAGCTGTTTTACGAAGGCGGCGTTAAGGAGTTCGTGAAATATCTTGATCGCTCGAAATCATCGGTCATGCCCGAACCGATCTTCATCTCCGGCGAGCGCGACGAGATTGGCGTGGAAATCGCCATGTGGTGGAACGACAGCTATCATGAAAACGTGCTGCCCTTCACCAACAACATTCCGCAACGCGATGGCGGCACGCATATGGCGGGCTTTCGTGGGGCGTTGACCCGCACGATCAACAACTACGCCCAATCCAGCGGGATCGCCAAAAAGGAAAAGATATCGTTCAGCGGCGATGACTCGCGTGAGGGATTGACCTGCGTGTTGTCCGTCAAAGTGCCCGACCCGAAATTTTCCAGCCAGACCAAGGACAAGCTCGTTTCCTCCGAGGTGCGCCCTGCGGTTGAAGGCATGGTCAACGAAAAGCTGGCCGAGTGGTTTGAAGAAAACCCCACCGAGGCCCGCATTGTCGTGGGCAAAATCGTCGAAGCAGCACAGGCCCGTGAAGCGGCCCGCAAGGCGCGCGAATTGACCCGGCGCAAGTCCGCGATGGATGTGAATTTCTTGGCCGGGAAGCTAAAAGATTGCTCTGAAAAAGACCCGTCAAAGACCGAAGTCTTCTTGGTGGAGGGTGACAGCGCCGGAGGGTCCGCCCAAACGGGCCGTGACCGCCAAACGCAAGCTATTCTGCCGTTGAAAGGTAAGATCCTCAACGTGGAACGCGCACGGTTTGACCGGATGCTGTCGAGCCAAGAGATCGGGAACCTCGTCATGGCGCTTGGCACCGGGATCGGGCGCGACGAATTCAACGTCGACAAACTGCGTTACCACAAGATCGTCATCATGACCGATGCGGACGTGGATGGCGCACATATTCGGACGCTATTGTTGACGTTCTTCTACCGGCAGATGCCTCAGTTGATCGAAAACGGGCATCTCTATATCGCGCAACCGCCGCTATACAAAGTGTCGCGTGGCAAATCCGAAGTGTACCTGAAAGATCAGGCCGCGATGGAAGACTATCTGGTGCAGCAAGGCATCGATGGGGCGATATTAAAACAGGGCAACGGTGAAGAAATCTCGGGGCAAGATCTGATGCGCGTCGTCGATCAGGCGCGCCAAATGCGCCGCGTGCTTGATGCCTTTCCCACCCATTATCCGCGCCATATTCTGGAACAAGCTGCGATTGCGGGGGCCTTTGCACCCGGCGTCGTCGATGCGGATCTACAAGGCACTGCAGACAAGGTTGCGACGCGGCTGAACCTGATTGCCGCCGAATACGAACGCGGTTGGCAGGGTCGGATCACGCAGGATCACGGCATCCGGTTGGCGCGTATCCTGCGCGGTGTCGAAGAGGTTCGTACACTGGACGGCCGTATTTTGCGCGGGGGCGAGGCCAAACGCACTGGCAGCTTTACCAAAAGCCTGCAGGACGTTTACAATATGCCAGCGGCCTTGGTGCGCAAAGATCGCCAGCAAAGCATATTGGGCCCAATGGATCTGCTGGATGCGATCTTGCAAGAGGGCGAAAAAGGCCTGTCTTTGCAACGCTACAAGGGTCTGGGCGAGATGAACCCCGACCAGCTATGGGAAACCACATTGGACCCGGATGCGCGCACCTTATTGCAGGTCAAAGTGGACGATATGGCCGAGGCGGATGACCTGTTTACCAAACTGATGGGCGATGTGGTCGAGCCACGCCGGGAGTTTATTCAGCAGAATGCGCTGAATGTCGAAAACCTAGATTTCTAAGATTTCCGCCTTATTAGAGCCTAGTCGTCTGTCCAATCAGGCATAGGCTTTTTGGCAATAAAGGCCTCTATTCCTCGTTCGGTATCATGCGCCATCATATTTTCGGCCATGGCCGCGCCAGTATAGGAATATGCCTGCTCTAGGGTCATGGTCGCTTGCTCGTAGAATGCGGCCTTGCCGATTTTCACGGCAATCCGTGCTTTAGAGACTATTTTCTTGGCCATTGCGTGGGTTGTCGCCTGCAGTTCTGCCTCTGGCACCGCAGTGTTGATCAGCCCCAAGGTAACCGCCTGCGAAGCAGTTTGGAATTCGCCCAATAGCAACATTTCCATCGCCTTTTTCCGCGCGACATTGCGCGACAACGCCACCATGGGCGTCGCACAAAACAGGCCGATATTCACGCCAGAGGTCGCAAACGTCGCCGTTTTAGCGGCCACGGCCAAATCGCATGTGGCCACCAACTGACATCCCGCAGCTGTCGCGATACCCTGCACTTCGGCAATAACCGGTTGCGGCAAATTGACGATCGACATCATCATCTTGGAACAGGTCGCGAAAAGCGCGGTGAAATACGCCGCGCCGCCGTCATCATCTTGGCGGTGCGCGGTCATTTCTTTTAGGTTGTGACCGGCGCAAAAATGCGCCCCAGCGCCGCGCAAAATCACCACACGTACGGCGCGGTCAACTGCGATCTGATCCAAGGCCGTTTGCATCGCACCAAGCATATCTTCGGACAACGCATTCAGTGACTTTGGCCTGTTCAACGTGATCGTCGCGATCCCGTCTGTTTGAGTTAGTACAATCGGTGGATCTGCTTGCATCATCCGACACCCTTGTTTTTTCAGGCTCTATCAAAGCGGAAAGAGCCCTGCGGCGGCAAGGTAAATATTAGTTTTCTACCCGATAACCCGATTGTATCCACGAAGCCGCAACGCGTTGCTAAGCACAAACAGACTAGACAGCGCCATCGCGCCCGCAGCCAGTTGCGGTGACAACAGCACCGCAAACGACGGGTAAAGCACGCCTGCAGCCACCGGAATAAGCGCCGCGTTATACGCAAACGCCCAAAACAAATTCTGCCGGATATTTCGCATAGTCGCGCGCGAGATCCCCAGCGCGGTTTCAACGCCTTGCAGATCACCCGACATCAGCACCACGTCCGCCGCGCCGATGGCAATGTCAGTGCCTGTCCCGATAGCGACCCCCACGTCGGCCGCAGCCAGCGCAGGCGCGTCATTGATGCCGTCCCCCACAAATGCGATGCGGGTTTTGGCGCCGCGTAGTGTCTCTAACGCGTGGGTTTTCCCATTGGGCATGACATCTGCGATAATTTCGTCGATGCCCAGATCGTGCGCCACGGCCTGCGCTGTTTCACGTTTGTCGCCGGTGATCATCGCAACTTTGATCCCTCGGTCGTGCAACCGGACCACAACGTCTTTGGCATTCGGTTTGATCTGATCCGACACGCCAATGACCGCAGTCAAAGCTCCGTCAATGGCAGCAAAGAACACCGTTTGACCTGACTTGGCCAATGCCTGCGCACGGGCTTCTGCGTCACCCAAATCAACGCCCCTCTCGTGCATCAACCGCCCCGAGCCAATCAAAACACTGCGCCCGTCGACCATGCCAGAGGCACCCAGACCGCTAAGCGCGGTGACATCGACCGCATCAGGCAACCGGGCATCGCAAGCCGCAACAATCGCATGCGCAACCGGATGCGTGACGCGGGTTTCGACCCCCGCCAACATCCGCAACACTGTATCGGGGTCATTGTTACCCAACACATCAAAGGTGCTTAGCACCGGTTTGCCTGTCGTCAGCGTGCCGGTTTTATCGAAGGCCACGATGCCCACTTCTGATGCGCCTTGAAGCGCATCACCCTTGCGAAACAACACACCCAACTGCGCGGCGCGTCCTGTCGCCACCATAATCGAGGTCGGCGTGGCAAGGCCCATCGCGCAGGGACACGCGATAATCAATACCGCCACACCCGCTACCAACGCGTGGGACACCACAGGTGCGGGGCCGAAAACCAACCAAATGAGCGCAGTCAGCACCGCCAACCCCAGAACCACCGGCACAAAGATAAATGTCACCCGGTCCACAATCGCTTGGATCGGCAGTTTGGCACTCTGTGCATCCTGGACCATCCGGACAATGCCCGACAAAACCGTATCGGCACCGACGTGTGTGGTTGTCAGTTGCAAACCACCGGGCCCGTTGATGGTGCCGCCGGTCACCACGTCACCGGGGGATTTTTCAACCGGCATCGGCTCACCTGTGAGCATGCTTTCGTCAAGGTGGCTGTGGCCTTCGACAACTATCGCGTCAACAGGCACGCGTTCGCCGGGACGCAACACAACGACATCACCCGGTTGGATCTGATCAACGGGCACTGTTTCGGCGACCCCATCGCGCAGGACTTGTGCCGTCTTGGGTTGCAGTTTCAGCAACGCGGTGATGGCCGCGCCCGTGCGTCCTTTTGCCCGCGCCTCTAGCCAACGGCCCAACAAAATGAACACCACAATGACAGCCGCCGCTTCGAAATACACCGCATGTGCAGTCCGAGGCAGGAGGGTCGGAAAAATCAACACGCACAGCGAATACCCGTAGGCCGCTGATGTCCCTATCGCCACAAGGCTGTTCATATCAGGGGCCGCTTTGCGCAACGCCGCAAACCCGGTGGTGTAAAACGCGCGGCCCGGACCCAGCAGGACCAGCGTGGTCAGCACCGCCTGCACCCACCAACTTTGCTGCAACCCGATGGTTCGCATGATCAAGTGATGCATTGCGGGCACCATGTGGCTGCCCATTTCCAACACAACAATCGGCAACGCCAAGATCGCCGCAATCGCCGCGCGCCGGGCCAAAGCGGCTGTATGATCGCGGTGTTGTTGATCGCGTTGGGCCGTATCGCGCGCACCACGCACCGCCGCCGGGTACCCTGCATGTGTCACCCTGTCGGCCAAAACCTGCGCCGACGGCCCACCGGTATGGACATGCACGGTGGCCTCTTGGGTCGCGAGATTAACCGCGACATCCCTGACGCCAGTTACCCCCGCCAAAGCGCGATCAACCCGCCCCACGCAAGACGCACAAGACATGTTTTCGACACTCAATGTAATCGTTGTCTGATCGCGCACCAAAGTCCCCTATCGGCCAAGCCAGAGATAAGGACCCTTGCGTTAGAAAGGTCAAGCGCTAGGCGCGTTTCTCTTGGTCCATTGCGACCACAACAGGCGGTTCTTCGTCTGCATCCAGCAGCTCTGCGTCGTCGATCATATCGTCTTCGGGGATCTGATCTTCGGCCGTGCCAACAATCAACGGCAACATCTGTAAGCCGCCCGGCATTGCGACTTCTGTCAAAGGCGGTGTTTTCCACGCCAATGTATCGAACGCTTCGCAATTCTCGCAGGTCGGTGCCCAATCAGCATGGATATGCTGGCAATTGCCGCAGATCCATTGCGGCCCCCGCGACACAGTCAACGCGCGGGCAAGCCAGCCGCGCACCACCGCGTCTGGCGCGCCTTCGCCCCGCTCAATAGCCGCCATTAACGTGACAGACCGCGCCGTCGGGTCCGTTTCGACCAAATCACCCAACGCGCGGCGCGCTTCGGGGAAATCTTCGTTGGCGATATGCAGCTCGGCCAACAACATCCGCGTTTCGGCGTGTTGCAAGTTGCTGCGTGTTAATGGAACAAACCGTTTGATCCGCTGAGCGGGTGTTTCGTTAGGCTCTATTGCGGCGAATGCGCTGGCCAAATCAGGGTGCGGCGTCGTTTCCCACGCCTTTTTCAACAAACGCGTGGCCGACCGCGGTTTGCCCTTTTCGATATAGCTTTGCGCGGCCATGACGGCGGCGGGGATCAGGTCGGGCGACAGGTTGTTAGCTTCGATCGCCTTTTCCTGATTTTTGATGGACACACCCTCATCCAGAACATCCTTAGCCTCGGACAGGGCCAAAACAGCGTCGCGGCGTTTGTGTACATCGCGCGGTAGATTGCCGTATTTCAGCTTGGCACTTAGGGTCCCCCGCGCGCCAGACCAGTCTTGTCTCTGCGCCTGAAGGCCAAGCAAAATATCCTGCACCTCTTCGTGCTTGGGCTTGATGGCAAACGCGCGTTCTGCCAGTTGCAGCGCCGTGTCGGTGTCACCACTGGCCAGCTTTTGCTTTAATATCCCACGGACACCGACAAACCGCGTGGCGTCGTTTGTGACCAGTTTCTTGTAGGTCTCTTCGGCCTTGCGCTGATCCCCGGCCATTTCCGCAGCTTGGGCGGTCAACAAGTTAGTCAGGTCGGGTTTGTTCAGATACCGGTCGGCCTTGGCCGCCTTGGCCATGGCAACACGGCCCTCGCCGCTGGCCAACGCCATCATGCCTTCGGACAGCGCGTCAAACCCTTTGCGTTCACGGTTACGGTCGAAATACCGCGACAACGCTGTTTCATCGCCGCTCAGAGCATGCAGCACCGCAACGCCCAGCGAAATCAGTTTGAGCAAAACCCAAACGGCCACCACCATAACGACAATCGCAATCACCGATTGCAGCGGCCCAAACGTATATTCACTGCCCATAACGGTGACTTGAACACCGCCCTGACTTTCCAACAAATACCCCGCGCCCAATGCGAGGGCCGCGACGACAACAACAAAAAGGACAATCTTGATAAGGGACCAAAGCATAATGTGTCTTTCTTAATTAACCGTCAGGCTGTCAGAGAGCGATTTAGCCGCATCGCTCGCTTGCTTGCGGGACGTGGCGCCTGCCAGCCAACCCTGCATCGCGGTTTTGGCGGCATCGGGCAGGGCCTCGATCTCGGCCAGCGCCGTGTCTAGGTCTGCCAATTTTAGCGCGGCCTCAACACGGGACAAAATCGCATCGGGGTCAGACCCATCGCGAGGGGTGACCGACCGCACGCTTAGCTGCCGTTTCAGGAAATTCCCGATCCCGGCGACTTCAGTTTCTGGCACCTCGGCACGCGCGGCGGTCAATCCGGCACGCGCGGCTTCGGGAAAGTCTTCCCGCAACGCAGACATGCTGGGCACGCCCTTCGCAGCGGCAACACGCAAGATCTCGGGCACCTCAATCGGCGCGACCTCTTCGAGCGCGCCCAATGCGGGTTCAAATGTTTCGCCGCTTTCGACCGCCGTGATCACACGGGTCAGCGCCGCGCGGGCCAAAATGCGCGCAGCCTCGGCGCTGGCGCGGGCGTCTTCATCGGCCAAACGCGCTTCAAGATCGGCAATTGATGTTTCCAGCGCGGCCAGTTCACCGCTGTTGTCTGTGGGCGCTGCGGGGGCAGGGGCCTGCGGGCGTTGTTCGATCTCGGTGACACGTGCCGTCACATCATCAAGCGCCGTTTCAACCGCGCCAAATTCGGCGGACATATCCACAGGATCAACGCTTTCTAGTTGCCCGATCCGCGCCGCCAACGCTGCGATATCTTCTGTCACCGGGGCTAAATCTACCGGGGCCGGGGCCTCGGCGCGGGGCAAATACGCATCCAACATATCGCCGCGCCCTGCAATAAACCCCAAGGCCGCCGCAACAACGCCGCCAAACACGGCGGGCCAAAAACTATGCGTCCGCTCGGGCGGCACGGCGGCCAGCGCGCTGTGGTCATTGTCGGGTGTCGCCTCAACCGTTTCGGCTGTCACGTCTGTGGATGTCTGATCTTCGACATCTGCCGCGTCGAGAATTTCGGTATCACCATCGTTGTGGTCTGTGACATCAGGTGCGGCGTCTTCCACGGGGGTATCCGCATCGTCTTGTGTCGCCTCGGCGGCCTCTTGTACGACAGGGTCCGCATCGGAGAAATCCGCCTCTACCGCGTCATCTGATGGTTCTGGTGTTATGTGATCCAACGACACATCGTCAGCATTTTCCAGCGGTTCACCCGATGTTGGTTTCTTTGCTTTAGCCACGACGTCACCCTTTTCGAATCTTCCCCAACCGCACGTCAAAGGACCTTACTCGGGAGGGTCGTTCCTCTCAACCCAAGCTGATGCGGGCCACAGTTTTTTCAAGGCTGCATATCATCTCTGCCGCCGTTGGGCGCGATGAAATATCCAGCGTTTTCAACTTAAAATGCGCCAATGGCTCGGCCACTGCCTCACTTAACGCAACCACATGCGGTCGCGCAGTCTTTGGGCACTCTTGCACAAATTGAACCGCCGTTCGCGGGGAAAAAAGCGGCACAACGACCGGATCAGATCCACCAAGCACCTCAATCGCCTGATCTGTCAGCGGCAGGCGGGTCTGATCATAGGTAGTGATCCGCGTCGCCGAAATACCCTGCGCGTTCAACGTTTCCGCGATTTCGCCACGGGTATGTCGGCCCGCAAGATGCCAAATATGCGACCGGATCGGGTAGGCCGTCAGAAAAACAACCAACGCTTCGGCTGTTTCCCCTGCAAAAATTGCATGCCACCCGGCGTTATGGGCGGTTTTCGTCGTGGCATGCCCAACACAAAACGCGCGCCGATCGCGACCGGCAGGCGCATGCCTGACACCATTCGCAGAGCTAAATATCACGGACTCGTCCGGCCCCACCGCATAATCCGCCCGAACAGAGACCACGTTGATCAGCGGGCTTTCGACGATATCCAACCGTGCCTGCATATCTTCAGACAGCTGGTCGATGAATTGCGTGTTCGCCCGTGCCGGACGCGTCATGATCAATGAAATGCGGGGCGTGCGCATAAGGTCCTCGGCATTGTTAGTGGCCCACAGGGGTGTTACCTGCGGATAAAGCCGCTTGCAACGGGGTCACGCGTGGTAGGATCACTCACAATTCTAGGTTTGGAAAGCAGTTGCGATGATACCGCAGCTGCCGTGTTGCGCCGGGATGACACGGGGCGCACGCGCATCCTGTCGTCGGTGGTAAAAGGGCAAACCTCGCTGCACGCTGATTTTGGCGGTGTTGTCCCAGAAATCGCGGCGCGGGCACATGCGGAATTGCTGGATCATTGCGTCGAAGAGGCGCTTGCACAAGCCGGGTGCGCGGTGCCTGATATTGACGCGTTTGCCGTAACCGCCGGACCAGGGTTGATTGGCGGCGTGGTGTCTGGAGTGATGTGCGCCAAAGGGCTGGCCGCCGCGACGGGGCGCCCGCTATACGGCATAAACCATCTGGCGGGGCATGCGCTGACCCCACGGCTTACGGATGATATCGCCTATCCCTACCTGATGTTGCTGGTGTCGGGCGGGCATTGCCAGTTTTTGATTGTTAAAGACCCCGAGACATTTCAGCGGCTGGGCGGCACCATTGACGATGCCCCCGGCGAGGCCTTTGACAAGGTCGCGCGGCTGGTGGGTCTGCCGCAACCGGGTGGCCCAGCCGTCGAACGCGCCGCGGGCCAAGGCTGTGCAAAACGGTTCGCGTTGCCGCGGCCTTTGTTAGATCGGCCCAATTGCGAACTGTCGTTTTCTGGCTTGAAAACAGCCGTTCTGCGCGCACGCGATGCGGTGATTTCTGAACACGACGGCCTGCCAGACGGGCTGCGTCGCGACCTGTGTGCCGGGTTTCAGACCGCTGTTGTCGACGTATTGGCCGAAAAAACGCGCCGCGCGTTGACCCAATACCTACAGTTGAACCCCGCACAACCAACTGTCTGCGTCGCCGGGGGCGTTGCCGCAAATACCGCCATTCGGGCCGCTCTTGAAACCGTCGCAAGCGACCACAACTGTGCATTCGTTGCACCGCCCTTGGCCCTTTGCACAGACAATGCCGCGATGATCGCGTTTGCCGGGCTCGAACAAATGGCGCTGCGTGCACCCGATGATTTCACCCTGTCCGCGCGCCCCCGCTGGCCGTTGGACCGGTCCAGCCAACCCATGCTTGGCAGCGGGAAAAAAGGCGCAAAGGCATAGCCGCTCGGCATCGCACCTGCGCGTCAACGGTTGCGAGAACCGCGAAAAAACGGTTGGATGGCGCAAAGGTGGTGCACAATATGCCACCGCATAGTTTGAAGGAAGATAGATGCTTGTTGCTTTGATCGCGCACGACAAACCTGGCGCCTTGGCGATCCGCCAAGAAAACCGCCCCGCGCATGTGGATTACCTGAAATCAAGCGGCCCGGTGCAACAAGCCGGGCCATTGCTGGACGCCGCCGGGGAAATGGCCGGGTCGCTGATTATTCTGGATGTGGACGACATGGCCCAAGCCGAAGCCTGGGTTGCAGCCGACCCATACGGCAAAGCGGGCCTGTTCGCATCTGTCGATCTGATCCCGTGGAACCGGGTGATTGGATGACGGCGTATTGGCTGTTCAAATCTGAAACCACCACCTGGAGCTGGGACCAACAGGTCGCCAAAGGCGATGAGGGCGAAGAATGGGATGGTGTGCGCAACTATCAGGCGCGGAATTTCATGCGGCAAATGGCAGTGGGCGACCGGGGGTTCTTTTATCATTCGCAAAAGGAACGCGCGATTGTTGGTATTGTCGAGGTCATCGCCCCGGCGCACCCCGACAGCAGCACCCAAGATGCCCGGTGGGAATGTGTCGATATTCGCGCCGTCATGCCCATGAAAACGCCCATTACGCTGGATGAAGTCAAACAAGACCCGCGATTGTCCGATATGGCGTTGGTGCGCAGTGCCCGGCTTTCCGTGCAGCCCGTTACGCCCGAAGAATGGCGTATCATTTGCGATATGTCGGGGACGCCATACTAATTTGATCTTGAATTGGTCGGCATATTGGCCGCCCAAAGGGCCTATGAGGTGACTTGAACGTAGGCGGCGCACTGTATCCAGCACAGTTTAGGTGACTTTGTAACGCAAGGGTGCAAAAAATTAGAAGGGTCCTGACGCGTCGCCAGAACCCTTCTTCACCCCACGCACTCCCACACGTGTTTGAAATCTGGTCCTGGCTATTCTAGCCGGATGTCTATGTGTACGCCGACAAACGAAAAAATGCAATTTTTCAATGAGTCAAATGTCTTATAAAAACGAAACGCCCCCTTAATATAAGGAGGCGCCCCGCAATCAGTCGTATTTTAAATTAGCTGTAAACGGCTTCTTTAGCAAAATGTTTGGTCAGCATATAATAGACGACAGCGCGGTATTTGTTGCGCTCGGATTTGCCGTAGGTCTCGACCACGGAGCTGATCGCTTTATCAAGCTCAGGACCATCGGCCAGCCCCAACTTCTTGATAAGAAAGTTGTTTTTCACGGTCTCAAGTTCGCTGGGTTGGCTCGACGCGACGGTCGCTGCATCCGCGTCATAAATGGACGGGCCACACCCGATTGTGACCTTGGTCAGCAGGTCCATGTCTGGCGACACCCCGCATTTGGTCTTTAAATCATCCGCATATTGCGCGATCAAATCATCCCGTTTGCCCATAAATAGTCTCCCAGTTGGCAATACCGGCCGGCGTCTCCGACCGTCCCAAGCGAGACTAGTCAGATACCTCTTGTCACAAAAGGTATTTTTGCGCGTGTTATTCCCCGTTGCAAAGAGCCGCCTACCGACACAAGCCGCTGCCCGTATTTTGCAGGTGGAAATGATCTGCGTGCAGGCGGTTAAAATCAGGCCCCAATGTGAGGCGAAACCAGTCGCACGCCGTATCACGGACCTGCCGCAGAAACGCGGCCTTGGGGCCACCCGCCGTCCAATGTTTTGACAGAGAAACCTCCGTGCCATCGGCAAGGACAAAACCACTGATATCGATGGCATCGGCGGTGGCATGTGTGCTCATCCGGTTGTTCGACCCGCCTAGCGTGCGGATCTGCCGACATGAATAGCTGGAATAATGCCTGACTTCGGCGACATCTAGACTTAGGTGCGTATTGGCGGCCGGGATCACACCGTGGGTCACCCACATCGCCATCCGTAGCGCCGTTTGGCAGCGCGTCTCGAACGGAGCGACCTGCGCAGCCCCAACCATGGACAGGCGAACCTGATTTGCAATGCCACATTGCGGGTTATCCACACGGTCGGGCAGGGGTTGGGCTGTGGCGCCCGTTTGCAGCGCATCCAGACAGGTCTGCGGTTCTGACAATGCCCGCTGCAATTTCCAGCGTGTCAAAGGGGTCACTGGATCTGCAACCGACAGGGGCATGACCGGGTTCCAGCCCGACGGCAGCGGCGTATCTGGCGCCGTCATCAACCGGTAGGACATGAACAACAGCGCACATAAAACAACAAACGCCGCCCGGCCAAAAACGGGGCGACGTTTGCGTCGGTCTAGAGCGGGCTCCGGATCGTCAGGCACAGATCAATAACGGTAGTGCTCTGGCTTGAACGGACCTTCGGGGGCCACGCCGATATAGGCGGCTTGTTCTGCATCCAGCTTGCTCAGCTTTACGCCGATACGGTCAAGGTGCAGGCGCGCAACTTTTTCGTCCAGGTGTTTGGGCAGAATGTAGACGTCGTTCTTGTAGTCGTCGCCTTTGGTCCACAGTTCGATCTGCGCCAAAACCTGGTTGGTAAAGGACGCGGACATCACAAAGGACGGGTGGCCCGTCGCATTGCCAAGGTTCAGCAAACGCCCTTCGGACAGCAAGATCAGACGGCTACCAGACGGCATTTCGATCATATCGACCTGCTCTTTGATGCTGGTCCACTTGTGGTTTTTCAACGCGGCAACCTGGATCTCATTGTCAAAGTGGCCAATGTTACCAACGATCGCCATGTCTTTCATTTCGCGCATATGCTCGATGCGAATGACGTCTTTGTTGCCGGTGGTGGTGATGAAAATATCAGCCGTGCCGACCACATCTTCGAGCAACACAACCTCAAATCCGTCCATCGCGGCCTGCAGCGCGCAGATCGGATCAACCTCGGTGACCTTCACGCGGGCACCCGCACCACGCAGCGATGCCGCAGACCCTTTGCCCACGTCACCGTACCCCATGACGACGGCCACCTTGCCGGCCATCATCGTATCGGTCGCGCGGCGGATCCCATCAACCAATGATTCCTTGCAGCCGTATTTGTTGTCGAATTTCGACTTGGTCACAGAATCGTTCACGTTGATCGCGGGGAAGGGCAGTTGCCCCTGTTTGACCAGATCATAAAGACGGTGCACGCCCGTTGTTGTTTCTTCGGAAACACCGACGATCTGATCGCGCATTTTGGTGAACCAGCCGGGCGTTGCCGCCATGCGTTTTTTGATCTGCTCTTTGATCACGGCCTCTTCTTCGGACGTGGGCACGGCAATCACGTCTTCACCGGCTTCGGCGCGGGCACCCAACAGGATGTAAAGCGTGGCGTCGCCGCCATCGTCCAAAATCAGGTTTGGACCCTCTTCGAAGGCGAAGGATTTATCAAGGTAATCCCAGTGTTCTTCCAACGACTGGCCCTTGATCGCGAACACCGGCGTGCCGCCTGCGGCAATCGCAGCAGCTGCGTGGTCTTGCGTTGAGAAAATGTTGCAGGACGCCCAGCGCACATCAGCGCCCAACACCACCAGTGTTTCGATCAAAACGGCGGTTTGGATCGTCATGTGCAACGACCCAACGATCCGCGCACCCTTGAGAGGTTTGCTTTCGCCGTATTCGTCACGCAACGCCATCAAGCCCGGCATTTCGGTTTCTGCGATATTCAGCTCTTTGCGGCCATAGTCCGCCAGAGCGATGTCTTTTACGATATAATCTGTGGCCATCGTGATTTCCTCTTCAACCGTGGGGTTGTTGGTTCAACTGTTGGTTTGACGGTGGGCATAACACTCCACCATAGCGCCAGCAATCCCTATGGCTTGTATGGAAAACACCGCGTTAACAGAACAAGGCCTAAAACCCCGTCATCGTCCTGCAAATCTGTAGCCACTATTCGGACACAGCACGGTTTTTTCACCGGCCACCTTGCTCATTGCGCAGGATCGCTCCAAAACAAGACGATGACCAAAGATCCAAAATCCCCCCGCGCGTGGCAACGGATGCTGTCAGGACGGCGGCTTGATCTGCTCGATCCGACGCCGTTCGACATTGAAATCGAAGATATCGCGCATGGGCTGGCGTTTGTTGCGCGCTGGAATGGGCAAACCCACGGCGATCACGCGTATTCTGTGGCTGAACACTCTATACTGGTAGAAACGTTGTTTGGGCGTATCGCGCCAAATGCCCCCGCGAAATGGCGCCTCGCAGCGTTGTTGCATGACGCGCCAGAATACGTAATTGGGGATATGATATCGCCGGTCAAATCAGCCGTCGGCCCAGAGTACGAAGCGTTGGATGCGCGGTTAATGACGGCAGTTCATATACGGTTTGGTCTGCCCGCCGCGCTGCCTGCGCAGGTCAAACGGCAGATCAAACGCGCGGATAAGATCAGCGCGTGGATGGAAGCCACCCAGATCGCCGGGTTTTCAGAAGCCGAAGCCAACAAGTTTTTCGGCAAACCAGATCTGAAATTCACCGAAAACCTGCACATCATGTTGCGGCCCCCCGTAGAAACCCGCCACGCCTTTACCGCGCGGCATTCTGCGCTTTTGGAAGACATGACATGATCAATGTGCGGCCCGCGATGGCGCTCGATTGCGGGTCTATGGCGGATCTGTTGAACGAAATCATCAAGATCGGCGGCACCACGGCGCTGACCCGGCGCGTCACGGGGCAGGATCTGAAAACGCGAATGGATGCGGCCTCGGCCGGGTCGGCGTGGCATGTGGCGGTTGACGACCAAGAGGCCGTTGTCGGGTTTCAGTGGATCGCGCCAAACGCAGACCTACCGGATGGCGCTGTGGATATTGCCACGTTTGTCCGCGTGGGCCGCACTGGGCTTGGGATCGGGTCCTCGTTATTCGACGCGACGGCAAGCGCCGCAAAAGAGCTGGGCTATCACTGGATCAACGCAACAATTCGCGCGGATAACGAAGGCGGGCTGACCTACTATCAAAGCAGAGGCTTCCGCGACTGGCGTTTTGAAGAAGACGTCGCGCTCGCCAGTGGTCAGCGTGTCGATAAGATTAGCAAACGATACGATATCTGACCGCCAGCGGTTCAAACGCCCCCCCAATGTCGCGACAGCTATCTGGGGGATCGTTTCGCCAAAATACGCTGCAATGTGCGGCGATGCATGTTCAAACGGCGCGCCGTTTCACTGACATTCCGGTCGCACAGCTCAAACACCCGTTGAATGTGTTCCCAACGCACGCGATCCGCGCTCATCGGGTTTTCGGGCGGCGGCGGCAAATCATCACCGCTGGTCAGCAGCGCGTTCACGATATCGGCAGCATCCGCAGGTTTTGACAAATAATCGGTGGCGCCAATCTTGACCGCAGCAACCGCCGTTGCAATTGCACCATATCCTGTCAGCACCACAACACGCACATCGGGCCGCCGTTCGCGCAACACCTCGACCACATCGAGGCCATTGCCATCGCCCAAGCGCAAATCGACCACAGCAAAAGCAGGCGGGCGGGCCGTGGCGATCGCCGTGCCAGCCGCAACACTGTCGGCTGTTTCGACCGCAAAACCGCGTTTTTCCATAGCCTTCGCAAGGCGGCGCAGAAAGGGTTCGTCGTCGTCCAGCAAAAGCAGGGTATTGTCGTCTTCGGGGTTCAGTTCTGCGACATCTTTCATCGAATGACTTCCTTACAGGTCGGTCCTTTCGGTACCAATATGTGGCGGCGCACCCCGATCGTCAAACCCAAGGGCAAAATATCCGCCCGTTCAGGTGTTTTCTACGAAACAGGCAACCGTGTCTGCCACGTCTTGCGCGGTCGCTTCGCGGCGAAAGAATTCGACAAACCCTTTTTCAGGGAGAACGAGATAGCTAAAGGTGGAATGATCCACGAGGTAATATTCATCCTCTGCCTCATGCGCTTTATAAAACGTCCGATACGCAGCGCTGGCCGCTTTGACTTGTTCGGGAGATCCCGTCAGGCCGATCATACGTTCGTGTAGGTTTTCAGCGAAATCGCCCACGACTTCTGGCGTGTCACGTTGGGGGTCGATGGATATGAACACAGGCGTCACTGACATGTTTTGGTCGGCCAATATGTCGATCGCCTCGGCGTTGCGGGCGGTATCAATCGGACACACATCCGGGCAGAAGGTATACCCGAAATAGATCAACGTAGGCTCAGTGATCACGTCTTGGTCGGTCACTGTCACTCCGTCACCATTGACCAATTCAAACGGGCCGCCAATGGTTGCCTCGCCGCCTGCGACCTGACTGCCACTGCATTGCGCGAATTCGTCACCACCCCCATGCAACGCAAACCAAATGCCCCCTGTAAGGCCCAGAACTGTGGCGGCGGCAGTGGGAACAATATAGCGCATGGGTTTCGCTTCTCCTGATTTGAGGTAGATTGACCTCGTCCTAACAGATCGCAGTCCTACCGTCCTGCGACATCTATGCAACTCAATAAGTGGTGAAACCAATGACCGACAGCACCGTGAGACCGCTCAGCGGCCACACCCGCGCCAATTGGATCAGGTTGCGCACGATGATCTTGCTGCGGTGGTTCGCCATCGGTGGCCAGTTGACGGCCATCACAGTGGCGCAACATTGGTACGGGCTGCAGTTGGAATTGGGGCTGTGCTATCTGGTCATCGGCGCATCGGTCATTGCCAACCTTGTCGCGATCTTTGTGTTTCCCGAAAACAAGCGCCTCGGCGAGGTCGAAAACACGTTGATGGTTCTGTTTGACCTGCTTCAGCTGAGTTTTCTGTTGTTTCTGACCGGTGGGTTGCACAACCCGTTTGCCCTGCTTTTGTTGGGGCCGGTCACCATATCGGCGGCGGTTTTAACCTTGCGGTCCACCGTTTTGCTGGGCAGCACCGCCATCGTTATTGTCACGATCTTGTCGCAATTTCACCTGCCCCTGCGCTCCGCATCCGGGTTTATCTTGGAATTTCCGCCGCTGTTCGTTTTTGGCAATTGGATTGCGCTGATCATCGCGATTGTCTTTATTAGTGCCTATTCTGTGCGGGTCACATCAGAAATACACTCTATGTCAGATGCGTTGGCCGCGACCCAAATGGCCCTCGCGCGCGAGCAAAAGTTAACAGATCTCGGTGGTGTTGTTGCTGCGGCTGCCCATGAACTGGGGACCCCACTTGCGACGATAAAGCTGGCCAGTGGTGAGATGATCGAAGAACTGTCTGATCGGCCAGAATTAAAAGAGGATGCAGTTCTTATCAATGAACAGGCTGACCGCTGCCGCGACATTCTGCGTGACATGGGCCGGGCCGGAAAAGACGACCTGCACCTGCGGCAAGCCCCGTTGATGACGGTGATTGAGGAAGCCGCCGATCCACATCTGGATCGCGGCAAATCGATTGAATTCCAGCACCTTGCCGACCCCCAACAGCAACCAACGATCTTGCGAAAGCCCGAAATCATCCACGGCCTGCGCAACCTCATCCAAAACGCCGTAGATTTCGCAAAAACAAGCGTTTGGATCGAAGTCGGCTGGACCGAAACAGAAATTACATTGCGCATTATGGACGATGGTCGCGGGTTTCCGACCCATATGTTGGGCCGCATTGGGGATCCGTTCATGAGCAACCGCGCCAACAACGCGACGCGGCGCCTTAGGCCGGGGTACGAAGGCATGGGTTTGGGGCTGTTTATCGCCAAGACGCTGCTGGAACGGTCAGGTGCCGAATTGCGATTTGCCAATGGCCATGATCCGGCAGAAACGGTGAACCCGACGCAAACCCATCTGGGTGCGATTGTACAAGTGACCTGGGAACGCGCGCTTATTGGCGTAGAAACAAGCACATCGCGGCTACCGTTGGGCGAAAATCAGAAAATCATCGCATAAGATGCCCGTGCGTTAACGCGGCGTTAACCAGCCTTACCCGATATTAGGTTTGTTTTCCGTTCACACAAGGATAGTTCGGCATATGCCTTTCTGGGACATCGCGGCAGTCATGGCTGCAGCCGGTCTAAGCACCGGCGCGGCGCTGTTTTGGATAGCACGGTCAGATCAAGGCGCGTCACCACTGCCCCCCAGCAAGGCCAACGACATCCGTGCCGACGGCATTTCGTTTCTCTTTGAAAATGAAAACCTGCACCATGCCTCTGATACCGCACAGCAGCTTTACCGGCTGATCCCTGGCCAAGATGATTGGGCCGATTGGCGCGAACGCATGATCAACCGGTTTCCCAGTGTGCCAGAACACCCTTTGGTCAACCAGCCGGGCGACCTTATGATACAAGCGCGGCATGCTGAAGATACCGCAACCCTTACGCTGACCAATCGCGGTAAGTTCACCCAGATCCACATGGCTGATGACCGGATGATCAACGCCGCACAGTCCCAGAAACTTAGGGCGCTTCACCGTGAATTGGCAGACTTGCGGCGTGCCAGCGATACGACCCCGCATGCTGTATGGCAGATCGATTCTGCGGGCAAAGTCACATGGCACAATGCCGCCTATGAAGATCTGTACAACCGTCTGCACAACAGCGCGCCACAACCCACAAAACCGGTGTTTGAGGTCGCCAGTACGCTGAACGAAAAAACTGGGCGGCAACGGATATCGACCAAATCCACGATTGATGGCAAAAAAGATTGGTATGATGTGAATGCCGTCACCGTCGGTGACATTACCATATTTCATGCGGTCGACATCAACGCCGTTGTCAAATCAGAGGTCGCCCAGCGCAATTTTGTCCAGACGCTGGCGAAAACCTTTGCGCAGCTTTCCATCGGGTTGGCGATATTTGACCGAAACGGCCAGCTTGCGCTGTTTAACCCCGCCTTGATTGACCTGACGGATCTGCCCGCAGATTTCCTGAGCGGGCGGCCAACGTTGCTATCGTTTTTCGACCGGATGCGCGAAAACCGCCGCATGCCCGAGCCAAAGAACTATCATTCCTGGCGTCAGGAGATATCGGAGGTCATCGCAGCGGCCACCGACGGACGGTATCAGGAAACATGGACGTTAGAGACCGGCCAAACCTACCGTGTGCGCGGACGTCCACACCCCGACGGCGCCATTGCTTTTTTGATCGAAGACATCAGCGCCGAGGTCTCACTGACGCGGAATTTCCGTGCCGAATTGGAACTTGGGCAATCCCTGATGGATACCTTCGATGAGGCGCTTGTCGTCTTTTCATCAACCGGTGTTTTGACGTTCTGTAATCTTGCCTACCGGGAACTGTGGGGGCTGGACCCCGATAATTCCTTTGCCGATGTCACAATCGCCGATTCCGTTCAGGAATGGAAAAATCAGTGCAAACCCGGCGCGCGGTGGGCCGCATTGACCGACTTTGTGCGCGGCTATGGCGAACATAGTAGCTGGGATATGCCCGCAACATTGAACGGTGACGTGGCTTTGGCATGCACCGTTTCGCGAATTGCGTCAGGCGCGACCGTCATCCGGTTCATGCACGAAGACATCATCGACCTGCCCGCCAAAGAGATCACGTCGGTAAAGCGCCCCGCCTAACAGCCAAAACACCCTTGCAGCCGCCCCCCGGCCCGGTAAGCATGGGGCATGACGGCAAATCGCATATCTCTTACACTCGACAGCAGTGACGCCACCGCACAGGTAGCCGCAACCCTTGGCCCCAATCTGACGCCGGGGGATACCGTTTTGCTGACCGGTGATGTTGGCGCAGGCAAAACCCATTTTGCACGGCACCTCATCCAATCAATCTTGGTTTCCCCCGAAGACGTTCCATCGCCCACCTTTACGTTGGTGCAAACCTACGACACCACGTTGGGTGCTCTGTGGCACACAGACCTTTACCGCATCACAACCGATACAGAGCTCGACGAACTGGGGTTGCCAGACGCGTTTGAAACCGCGATTTGCTTAATCGAATGGCCGGACAGACTGGACGTATTAACACCACAGGATGCGCTTGCGCTGACGTTGAGCCAAGGCCCATCCGACGATAGCCGCCATCTGACAGCCACATGGACCCATGAAAAATGGGCCCGCAAGACGCAGGGTTTCACACAATGACATCACGCGCTGACGCAATGCATCGTTTTATTCAGGGTGCGGGTTGGGGCGCTGCGACCCGCGCATCGCTGGCGGGGGATGCGTCTAACCGGCGGTATGATCGGCTGAACCAACCAGACGGGCGGCACGCCGTATTGATGGACGCCCCACCCCAAAAAGGTGAGGATGTCCGGCCCTTTGTTCAGATCGCAGATTACCTATGCAACATTGGGCTGAGCGCACCGCAAATTCTCGCACGAGATGAAGAAAACGGGTTTTTGTTGCTCGAAGATCTGGGTGACAGCCTGTTCGCCCGTGTACTGAACACCCAACCAGATCTAGAAAACAGGCTCTATACAGGGGCTGTTGATGTTTTGCTGCACCTTAATCAAGCGCCCCCGCCATCGTTGCCCGAATACGATTCCGCCACGATGGGGCCGCTTTCGGCGCTGGCGTTTGAGTGGTACCTTGACGCGCTGAGCGGCCCGAACCCCACGGCAAAGGCCACGTTCCTATCCGCGTTCACAGATCTTCTTGCACCGCTTGATCCACACGCCAAGGTTCTGATCCAACGGGATTATCATGCGGAAAACCTATTGTGGTTGCCCGAACGACAGGGCGCCGCGCAGGTTGGTTTGCTAGATTTCCAAGATGCGGTGTTGGGGCACCCCGCCTATGATCTTGTGTCGGTGATGCAGGACGCCCGCCGCGATCTGGCGCCGGATACCGCGCCAAACATGATCAGGTATTTTCTGGATCAATCCGGCCACAGCGCCGAGACATTTGATACGGCCTACGCGCTGCTGGGTGCACAACGAAACTTGCGGATCCTTGGGGTGTTTGCCCGCCTTTGCATACGTGATGGCAAGGCGCATTATGTGGACCTGATCCCGCGGGTTTGGGGGCACATCCAAAGTAATCTCAGCCACCCCGCATTGGCGCCAATTGCCACGTTGGTCACGGACACGCTGCCGCCACCTACCGCCGAAAACCTGGACATATTGAGATCGAAATGCGCGACATACCCGAAACCGTAATGCTGTTCGCGGCTGGGTTTGGGTCGCGTATGCGGCCGTTAACGCATGACCGACCAAAACCGATGGTCACGGTGGCGGGTCGCCCGCTGATCGATCACGCCCTTGATCAAACCCGTCAGATTGCGCCGCAAAATATTGTGGCGAACTTGCACTACTTGCCTGAAACGCTCGACCAGCATCTGGCTGGCCGCGACGTGCGCACGATCTTGGAAACCCCTGATATTTTGGACACCGGCGGC
The DNA here is from genome assembly GCF_039970775.1 of Roseobacter sp. Classification (GTDB taxonomy): domain Bacteria; phylum Pseudomonadota; class Alphaproteobacteria; order Rhodobacterales; family Rhodobacteraceae; genus Roseobacter. Next base: position 229,333 of record NZ_JBDVLG010000063.1, on the reverse strand, counting down.
GGGTTGCGCAACGCATTGCCCATGCTGGGGGCCGGGCCGGTTTTTACCCTGAACACGGATGCCGTCTGGAAGGGGCCAAGCCCATTGGATATCTTGCGCGACGCCTGGCGGCCCGATGATATGGACGCGCTGTTGATATGCATTCCGCTGGATCAAACCCATGCCTACGCCGGGCATGGGGATTTCGAGATTGGCCCTAATGGGCATCTGGTTCGCAACGGCGGGCTGGTGTACGGTGGTGCGCAAATCATAAAGACTGACCGTCTGGTAGACATCCAAGAAAAGGCGTTCTCGTTGAACCGGCTGTGGGATCTTCTGCTCGCCGATGACCGGATCTTTGGTGTGCAGTATCCGGGGCAATGGTGCGATGTCGGCCATCCCGGTGGGATCCCCATCGCCGAAGCGCTTTTGGCAGATCCGGATGTTTGAAATCGGCTCTAAACCGAATGTATTTGGCGTTGCACCGGGGGTAGATTTTCCCAAAGCGCTCGTTGATGGGCTTGTATCGCGCATGGCCGACCAGCCCCCAGAAGCGCTGGCGCGGGTGCAATTGCTGGTCAACACGCGGCGCATGCAACGACGGTTGCGGGCTCTTTTTGACCAACACCCCGCGATGCTTTTGCCGCAAATCGGGCTCATCACAGATCTTGAGCCGCTTGATCCCGCGATCCTCGTGCCACAGGCCATTTCCCCCCTGCGACGGCGCTTGGATCTTATCACTTTGGTGTCGCGGCTGATCGATCAACAAAAAGACCTCGCTCCAAAATCTTCTCTTTATGATCTGACGGACAGTTTGGCCGGATTGATCGACGAAATGCAGGGCGAAGGGGTCAGTGCCGGCACAATTGCGGCGCTGGATGTCACCGACCAATCCGGCCACTGGCAGCGTGCGCTGGGGTTCATTCAGATCGCGCAAGGCTACCTTGATCAAAGCGACACCGCCCCAGATCAAGAAGCCAGACAGCGTATGTTAGTGACTGAATTGGCGCGAAAATGGGACATAAACCCACCCGAACATCCCGTTATTCTCGCAGGATCTACCGGGTCGCGCGGCACAACAATGTTGTTGATGAAGGCCGTGGCGCAGTTGCCACAAGGCGCGCTTGTCTTACCCGGCTTTGATTTTGACATGCCGACCCATGTTTGGGCCAGATTGGGCGATGCACTGCTATCGGAAGATCATCCGCAGTATCGGTTTCAAAAACTCATGTCAGAGATTGACGTGGCTTCGGGTGATATCGCGCCTTGGCATACCAAATCGGCGCCGTCACCGGCGCGCAATGCGCTGGTTTCGTTGTCGTTGCGTCCTGCCCCGGTGACCGACGCATGGTTGACCGAAGGCGCTAAACTGCAAGACATCGATCAGGCCACCGCAAATATCACCATGTTGGACGCGCCCAGCCCCCGGCACGAGGCGCTGGCGATCGCCTTGCGCCTGCGACAAGCCGCCGAAACAGGTGAAACTGCGGCGTTGATTACGCCCGACCGGGTGTTGACCCGGCAGGTCACAGCCGCGTTGGATCAATGGGATTTGCTGCCTGATGATTCCGCCGGAACGCCCTTGCATTTGTCGCCCCCCGGCCGATTTTTGCGCCATGTTGCACAGCTTTTTGCCCGCCGTCTGGACGCCGAAACCCTTCTGACCCTGCTCAAACACCCGTTGACCCATAGCGGGGCTGCGCGCGGGCCGCACGTATTGAACACCCAACGTCTGGAACTCCGGATTCGCAAACGGGGGCTGCCGTATCCTGATGCCGACGGTTTGACAGGTTTGCTTCAGGGCGCTGTTTCCAATGAAAAAGATCAGGCCGACGTGTTGAAATGGGCGGACTGGGTCGGCACGTTGTTCACGCAAAACCTCACGACAAAACCGCGCCCTCTTAAGGATTGGGTCAGTGCGCACACCACCCTCGCCGAGGATATCTCCGCAGGTCCGGCCTGCGATGACCCCGGTGAGTTGTGGCAGAAAAAAGCGGGTCAAAAGGCGCTGCAGGTCATGCAATCCCTTGCGGAACAGGCGCCGTTTGGCACTGATATGAGCGCGGCTGACTACGGCGATCTGGTCGGCGCGCTTTTATCTAACGAAGAGGTGCGCGACCGCGATGCCCCGCACCCCGACATCATGATTTGGGGCACCCTCGAAGCACGGGTGCAAGGCGCCGACTTGGTGATCTTGGCGGGTCTGAACGATGGCACATGGCCTGAAGCGCCAACCCCAGACCCGTGGTTGAACCGCGCGCTGCGCCATCAGGCGGGACTTTTGCTGCCCGAACGGCGCATTGGATTGTCGGCGCATGATTATCAACAAGCCATCGGTGCGGATGAGGTTTGGCTGACCCGTTCTATCCGGTCGGATGACGCCGAAACCGTGGTATCGCGGTGGCTAAACCGGTTGCGCAATTTGCTGGATGGGTTGCGCGATCAAGGCGGCGCAGAAGCGTTGCGCGGGATGTTGGCGCGGGGGGATCAATGGATCGCCCGCGTGACCGAATTTGAGCAGGTCGTGGATGTGCCGGGTGCAAAACGCCCCTCTCCGATGCCGCCACGCGCCGCGCGACCGCATGTTTTGTCGGTGACAGAAATCAAACGGCTGATCCGCGATCCTTACGCTGTTTACGCCAAACACGTGTTGAAACTGGCGCGGCTTGGCCCGTTGGTGCAAAGCCCAGATGCGCTAATGCGTGGGACGGTCGCGCACACGATCTTGGAACGGTTCGTCAAGGATACACTCAAAGACCCCGCATTGTTAACGACGGCGCATATGATGGATATCGCCCGCAACGTCATGCAATCCGAGGTTCCGTGGCCCGCCGCGCGATCCCTGTGGCTGGCGCGGCTGGACAAAATTGCCAATTGGTTTGTCGCACGAGAAGCCCAACGCCAGTCCACAGCAACGCCCGTGGTGTTCGAAGATCAAGCCAAGGGCAAGTTGGTCTGGCCTGACATTGGCGTCACACTAAACGCGCGCGCCGACCGCATTGACCAATCGTCGGACGGCCGGGTGCAGATCTACGACTACAAAACCGGCAAGCCCCCAACGCCACGTCAACAAGCGACGTTTGACAAACAACTGTTGATCGAGGCGGCGATGGTCGAACAGGGTGCGTTTGAAACCCTCGGCGTCGCGCAAGTGGCGCTTGCGGTGTTTATCGGTTTGGGCGCTGATCCTGTTGAGGTCGGTGCGCCGCTTGATACCGAACCCCCCGCCGAGGTTTTGGCGAACCTGCGCGAACTGATCGAGGCGTATTTGCAACCGGATCAAGGGTTCACGTCACGCCGCATGATGATGGAGGACAAAATCGCAGGCGACTACGATCAATTGGCACGATTTGGGGAATGGGACGCCACCGACGATGCCGCCCCCGAGGATTTGTCATGACCCAACGAGATGACGCGACCCGCGCGCAAGTCATGGCCGCGCGGCCTGAAACATCCACATGGTTGGCTGCAAATGCTGGGTCTGGCAAGACGCGGGTGCTCACCGACAGAGTCGCGCGGCTGTTGTTGAACGGGGTAGAACCGCAACATATCCTGTGTTTGACCTACACCAAGGCCGCCGCGTCAGAAATGCAAAACCGGTTGTTTCGACGGCTTGGCGCGTGGGCGATGCTGCCCGAAGCGGCGTTGCAGATGTCACTGCGCGAACTGGGGATCGAGGGCGATATCGACAGCACCCGTTTGCGTGACGCCCGAACCCTGTTTGCCCGCGCGATTGAAACCCCCGGTGGGCTGAAAATTCAGACGATTCATTCGTTTTGTGCGGCTCTATTAAGGCGGTTTCCTCTTGAAGCCCGTGTCAGCCCCCAATTCACCGAAATCGAAGATCGCGCCGCAGATCTGTTGCGCGCCGAGATCGTGGACCAAATGGCAGAAGGCCCGGATGTTGCGCTAATCGACGCCATCGCACGGCATTACACTGGCGATGATTTCAGCAAACTGACCCGCGCCCTTGTCCAGCACCGCGAACGGTTTGCGCAACCCACCACGCGGGCGGATATCTTGGCGCTGTTTGATCAGCCGTCCAACTTGTCGGAAACGTCGATTACACAAGCCGTGTTTGACGGTGACGAGGATGACCTGATCACCGCTATCCTGCCAGCTATGCGGGCCAAGGGCGGAAATGACGCAAAAGCGGCGGATAAGCTGGCGTCTTTGGGTGCGATGGGTTTCAATCAATTGCCCAAGTTAGAGACTATTTTTCTAACCGGACCAACGGCAAAATCACCCTTTACCGCAAAACTGGGCAGCTTTCCCACCAAAGCCACGCAAAAGGTGATCGACGCCTATATGCCTGCGCTCACCGCATTTATGCAGCGCATCGAAGACGCACGCGATGCCCGTCTGGCGCTGAATGCAACCACGCGCAGCGCCGCATTGCATGGTTTTGCCGCTCGGTTTATCGCGCTGTACGAAGACCAAAAGATGCTGCGCGGGTGGCTCGATTTTGACGACCTGATCTTTAAGGCGCGCGATCTGCTGACGGATCCTGCGGTCGCGGCTTGGGTGTTGTTCCGGATTGACGGCGGGATCGACCATATTTTGGTGGACGAAGCTCAAGACACCAGCCCCACGCAATGGGATGTGATCCGCAAACTGGCCGATGAATTTTCCAGCGGCGAAGGCGCACGCAAAGACGTGGCGCGCACCTTGTTTGTTGTGGGCGATAAAAAACAGTCGATCTATTCATTTCAGGGGGCAGACCCCCGTGAATTTGACCGAATGCAAGCCGAATTCAAGGCCAAGTTAGAAGCCGCAGACCAGCAATTTCAGAGCCTAACATTAGCATATTCGTTCCGGTCGTCCCGCGCCGTACTGGATGCGGTTGATGCGGCCTTTGCCGCCCAACCCGATGCGGGCTTCGGTGATGGCACCCAACATTTCGCGTTCAAATCGATGTTGCCGGGGCGCGTCGATTTGTGGCCCGTGATCGAAACACAAACCACCCCGGATGACCGCAAGTGGTACGAACCCCTCGACAGGCGGGACGCCCGGCGCCACACGGTGATCTTGGCAGAACAGATCGCCGCGCAAATCAAACAGATGGTCAACACCCGCGTCACGGTACCGGTAGACGCAGATGGGGGGCATGCGAAACGTCCCGTGCGACCCGGTGATTTTCTCATCTTGGTGCAGCGCCGGTCAGATCTGTTTGCCGAAATCATCCGCGCCTGCAAAACCCACGAGCTACCCATTGCCGGCGCCGATCGGCTCAAGGTTGGGGGTGAATTGGCCGTGCGCGACCTTGCCGCGTTGTTGTCGTTTTTGGCTGTCGCCGAAGACAGCCTATCGTTAGCCACGGCGTTGCGATCCCCGTTGTTTGGGTGGACCGAAAAACAGCTGTTTGATCTGGCGCATGGTCGTACAGAAGACCATCTGTGGCAAACACTGCGCCGCCAACCCGATACCTATGCCGAAACACTGGCCATCTTGAATGATCTGCGGGCCAATGTGGATTTTCTGCGCCCCTACGACCTGATCGAACGTATTTTGACCCGCCATGGTGGGCGCAAACGGCTGCTGGCGCGGTTGGGCCGCGAGGCCGAAGACGGGGTCAATGCGCTGCTGTCGCAAGCCCTGGCCTATGAACGCAACGCGATCCCCAGCCTGACGGGCTTTTTGGTGTGGATGGAAACAGACGACCTAGAAGTAAAGCGCCAGATCGACAGTGCGTCTGACCAGATCCGGGTGATGACGATCCATGGTGCCAAAGGTCTGGAGGCGCCTATCGTGATCTTGCCAGATATGGGTCGGCGCGACATCCAGATCAAAGACGACATCATTGTTATCGACGACCGACCTTTGTGGAAAACGAACACTGCCGACATGCCGCAAGCGATGACGCAACGCATCGATGACATGAAGGCAGCACAGCTCGAAGAACGCATGCGGCTGCTATATGTGGCTCTAACACGGGCCGAAAAGTGGTTGATTGTCGCCGCAGGGGGCGAGTTATCAAAACGCAATGACAGCCTGTACCAGATCGTCGAAACCGCGATGGACGGGCTGGAAACCCAGCATATCGAATTTCAGGGGCTCGAAATCAGGCGCCATGCGCATCAAGATTGGGACGACCTGCCAGACGTCGACATCGTTGCGCACACCCCGCCGCGCGTCACGTTGGACCCGATGTTTTCGCGCAAGGCGCCTGCCCGCACCGACCCTGTTGAAACTATTTCGCCATCGGATCTGGGTGGGGCAAAGGCGCTGCCCGGTGATACCGGCCGCGACGAAGACGCCGCCAAAGCATATGGCACATTGGTGCATCGGTATCTTGAGGTCTTAAGTGCAACGGCCCCTGCCGATTGGACAACCGTTGCGACGACACTGCGCGCCGCCGATCCAGATACGGCAGACCATGCCGAGGCCTGCGCTGAGGCCATGGGTGTTTTGAAAAACCCCGATCTTGAACTGTTGTTTGCCGATGGAACGCTGTCTGAGGTTCCGATTTCTGCGCCATGGGGGAAGGGCCGTCTAAACGGTGTGGTGGATCGGTTGATCGTAATGCCGGACCGGATCTTAGTGGTCGATTTCAAAACAAACCGCCACGTGCCGACCACACCAGACACATGCCCAGACGGGCTGCTGCGGCAGATGGGGGCCTACGCCCATGCCTTGGCGCAGATTTACCCGCACCACCGCATTGAGACCGCGATATTGTGGACCCGCACGCAAGACCTGATGATCTTGCCGCACGAAATCGTGACGGCAATGTTAGAAAGCGTGCTGCATCTTGACGCGGGACCAACCGGTTCATAGGTTCGCTATCCAATCGTAGCCTGTCAGGAGAGCATCATGGCCACCCTCGCTGTAACCGACGAAACCTTTGAGTCTGAGGTCAAGAAATCCGACATTCCAGTTGTCGTGGATTTTTGGGCTGAATGGTGCGGCCCGTGCAAACAGATCGGCCCGGCACTAGAAGAGCTGTCTGCCGAAATGGACGGCAAAGTGAAGATCGTTAAGGTCAACGTAGACGACAACCCCAATTCACCTGCTCAGATGGGTGTGCGGGGCATTCCGGCGCTGTTTATCTTTAAAGACGGTCAGGTTGTGTCAAACATGGCCGGTGCCAAACCAAAAGCCGCGCTGCAAAGCTGGATCGAAGACTCCATCTAAGCGACGCGTTCACGACCCGTCGAAAAGGGCGTCTGTTGCAGGCGCCCTTTGTCGTTTCCCGTCCCCGTTTTCACGCAACCCTTGTACGCCCACAGTCGCCACGCCATATAGTCACCACGGCAAAGGAGGCCCATATGGCGCAGGACGAGTTCCCCGGATGGCACGGGACAACGATCATCGGAGTGAAAAAAGCCGGAGAGGTTGTGATCGCCGGTGACGGGCAGGTGTCATTAGGCCAGACGGTCATCAAAGGCACCGCGCGCAAGGTCCGCAGGCTAAGCCCCGGCGGGTTTGACGTGGTCGCCGGTTTCGCCGGATCAACCGCAGATGCGTTTACGCTGCTTGAACGGCTAGAGACCAAATTAGAGGCAACACCGGGCCAACTGGCGCGGGCCAGCGTCGAATTGGCCAAGGACTGGCGCACCGACAAATACCTGCAAAAGCTCGAAGCAATGTTGATCGTGTCAGATGGCACCGATATTTTCGTGATCACCGGGGCGGGCGACGTGCTGGAACCTGAACATGACGTGGCCGCGATAGGTTCAGGCGGCAACTACGCCCTGGCTGCCGCCCGCGGGATGATGGACAGCAACCGCACCGCCGAAGAGGTCGCCCGCGACGCAATGGCGATTGCCGCAGATATTTGCGTCTATACCAACGGCAGGCTCACGGTCGAGACAATCAGCGCATGATCGAAAAAGACGATCTGCGGGCGGGCGTTGGCGCGGGCATCGTGACCGAAGCACAAGCCGCCGCATTGATGAGCCTTGCCCATAGCCGTCAGGGCGCGCGCGAAAACCTTGATCCGGGGGATGAACCGTTTGAGTTATTCAAAGGGTTCAACGAGATTTTCATCGTTGTGGGTCTGTCGATCCTTGCGTTGGGGTGGGTCGGCATTGTGACGTTTTGGGTCAGCCGCGACCCCATCGAGATCCGCGATACGCTGATGATTTCGGGCGCGATTGGCGCGGTTTTTCTGTGGGTTCTGTCGGAATATTTCATCCGCAAACGCCGCATGATTGCGCCGGCTATTGTGCTAACGCTCTTGTTTGCGGGCAACAGCGCCTACGGTCTGGCTGGCGCGTTTGCCGAAGTGTTCATGCTGGCGCAGGGCGATAACACCAGCCTGCCCTTGCCCTTTGCCCTCGCCACCCTTGCATTGCTGGTGTTCTGGATCCGCTTTCGCGTGCCCTTTGCCTTGGCTATTATCGCGTTGGCCGCCTTTGGCATTGCCATTTTGGTGGCGGGCAATACCAGCGGGTCGCCGCAGTCAATTGAGCAACTGTTTTTACTATCCGCCGGTGGGCCGTTTGCCTGGATCACGCTTGCCTTGGGTGTGGTCGTGTTTGCCATCGCCATGGGTTTTGACATGTCCGACCCGCACAGGGTGACGCGCCGCTGTGCAAACGGGTTTTGGCTGCACGTTGTCGCCGCGCCCGCGTTGATGAACACCATGGCGCTGACGCTTCTCGAAAGCACAGAGGCATGGTCCAACCCCTTGTTGGTGACAATGTTGGCGGTTTTTGCACTGATCGCTATCGTGATTGACCGCCGGTCATTTCTGATTGCGGCCATTGGCTATACCGTGGTCCTGACTGCGACGATCTTTGATGAAAACAGCGCGGTGTTCACTGTGTTTTTCCTCGGCGTTGTCCTGCTGTTTCTTGGGGCCCGTTGGGAGAAGATCCGCGCACGGTTGTTGAAACTGCTGCCCGGATTTATCCCGCTGCACCGGCTTCCTCCTTCTTATCAGACAAAGGCCTGATCCATGACTGACCTGACCCCCCGCGAGATCGTTTCAGAACTTGACCGTTTCATCATTGGGCAAAACGACGCGAAACGTGCCGTCGCTGTGGCGCTGCGCAACCGGTGGCGGCGCAAGCAGTTGGGCGATGATCTGCGCGACGAAGTTTACCCCAAAAACATCCTGATGATTGGCCCCACCGGCGTTGGCAAAACCGAAATCAGCCGCCGGTTGGCCAAACTGGCCCGCGCGCCGTTTCTAAAGGTCGAGGCGACAAAATTCACCGAAGTTGGGTATGTCGGCCGCGACGTCGAACAGATTATCCGCGATCTGGTCGACAGCGCCATTGCGATGACCCGCGACCACATGCGCGAAGACGTCAAGGCCAACGCCCGCAACGCCGCCGAAGAACGAGTGATAGATGCCATCGCCGGGACGGATGCCCGCGAAGGCACGCGCGATATGTTCCGCAAAAAGCTGAAGGCGGGCGAATTAGACGACCAGATGATCGATCTGGAGGTCGCCGATACATCAAGCCCCTTTCCCGCGATGGATATTCCCGGCCAGCCCGGCGGAATGAACATGTTGAACCTGGGCGATATTTTCGGCAAAGCGATGGGCGGGCGCACCACGCGCAAACGTCTTACAGTCGCTGAAAGCTATGACATTTTGGTCGGCGAAGAGGCCGATAAACTGCTGGATGATGAAACCGTCAACAAGGCGGCCATCGAAGCGGTAGAGCAAAACGGCATCGTCTTTTTGGACGAGATCGACAAGGTCTGTGCCCGGTCCGATGCGCGCGGCGGTGATGTTAGCCGCGAGGGCGTGCAGCGCGATCTGTTGCCCCTGATCGAAGGCACCACCGTCAGCACCAAACATGGCCCAGTGAAAACCGACCACGTCCTGTTCATTGCGTCAGGCGCGTTCCATATCGCCAAACCGTCGGATTTGCTGCCCGAATTGCAGGGCCGGTTGCCCATCCGCGTAGAACTGCGCGCCCTGACAGAAGAGGATTTCATCCGCATTCTGACCGAAACCGACAATGCGCTGACCTTGCAGTATACCGCCTTGATGGGCACCGAAAACGTCGCCGTTACGTTTGAGCAAGACGGCATTGCGGCGCTGGCGAAAATCGCCGCTGACGTGAACCAATCGGTCGAAAACATCGGCGCGCGGCGGCTTTATACGGTGATCGAACGGGTGTTTGAAGAACTGTCCTTTAACGCGCCCGACCAAGCCGGAGAGAGCATCGTAGTTGATGCCGCCTTTGTTGACAAAAACCTCGGCGAACTGACGAAATCCACCGATATCAGCCGCTACGTGCTTTAAGCGCTTTTCATCCGAACGCCTGCCTGCAACATCAGGCGCATGGTGTATCTGCGCTTTCTTATCGACAACCGATTGTTCCTGCTGGCGGGGTTTTTGCTAACCTTCACGTCGTCTTTTGGGCAGACCTATTTCATCTCGCTGTTCGCTGGCGAAATTAAGCACGCCTTTGCCCTGGCGGATGGCGGATGGGGCGGCATCTACACCATCGCTACCACGCTTTCGGCGATTACCATGATCTGGGCAGGCACGCTGACCGATAAGTTCCGTGTGCGTCAATTGTCCTTGGCGGTCATGGTTTTGCTGGCGGCGGCCTGTATCGCGATGTCCTTGGCCAAATCTGCGGTGATATTGGTGGCCGTTATCTTTGCGCTGCGGCTGATGGGGCAGGGGATGATGTCGCAGTTGGCCGCCGTCGCCATGTCACGTTGGTTTGTGGCTTCGCGGGGGCGGGCGATTTCACTGTCAGCGATGGGATTTGCCGCGGGTCAAGCCGTGCTGCCCATCGTCTTTGTTGCCTTGCTTGTCACCTTTGACTGGCGGTTGTTGTGGCTGCTGGCCGGTGTTTGCATCATCGCGACCATTCCCATTATGCAACGGCTGTTGCGCCAAGAGCGCACACCCCAATCAATGGCCGACGACACCCAAAGCACCGGGATGTTGGGGCGGCATTGGTCGCGCGCCGACCTACTGCGCCACCCATTGTTTTACACGCTAATACCCGTCGTTGTCGGCCCCGCCGCTTGGGGGACTGCGTTGTTTTTCCAACAAGTTCACCTGACGGAGGTAAAGGGCTGGAGCCTTGGCGCCTATGTCGCGTTATTTCCACTATCAACGCTATGTTCGGTGGCGTTTACCTTTGCAACCGGTTGGGCGGTTGACCGCATCGGGGTCAAATGGATCGTACCCTTTCAGCTGATCCCCTTTGGCATTGCCTTTTTGGTGCTGGCGGCAGCCGATACCATCTGGATGGCTGGGGTTGGTCTGGTGATATTTGGTGCCGGGCAAGGCGTACAAGGCACCGCAACCACTGCGTTTTGGGCCGCGTTTTATGGCACGCGGCACCTTGGCGCGATCAAGGCTGCGGTGGCTGCGTTGATGGTGTTCGGATCCGCCATTGGGCCGGGCGTCAGTGGTGTGTTGATCGACTTCGGCGTGGATTTCCCTGATCAGATGATCCCGATGGCCGCGTTTTATTTTGGCGGTGCAGTTCTCGCCGGGTTCGGGGTTTTGCGATATCAGCGCGACCTGCCTACCGGTGCCGCCTGAGATACACGTAATAGGCACCGCCGCCGCCATGACTAACATGCGCCTGCGCGACCTGCATCACGACAGCCGATAGCGGCGGACCCGACAACCATTGCGGCACCTGATGGCGCAAAACGCCGTGGCGCACCGGGATAGGGCCACCTTCGTCGCGGTTTTTACCCTTGCCGGTGATCACCAAGACCAACCGTTTGCCCGACCCATGCGACGTCAAAATAAACCGGGTCAAAACCCCATGCGCACGGTCCAGCGTCATACCGTGCAGATCCACGCGACCTTCTGGTTTCATCTTGCCGCGCTTGAGCTTGCCAAAGGTCTTTTGGTCCATCTGAACGGGGGCTTTTTGCAGACGTTCAGGCAGTGACGGCACCAGATCAACGTTGGTTTTGCGCGGTTCAGGCTTGGCCGGGAAGGTTTTCGCGAGCTTGCCAAAATCGGGCCGCGGTTTGTCTTGTATCGGCGCTTTTGGCTGTGGCGCATAGGCGTCAGGGTCAAACGTGCCACGCTGATGCAACGCGGTCGTGCGGTCCGCAACCATGCGCCAAAGCGCGGCCTCTTCTTCCGACAGCTTTCGACGTGTCACTGGGTGGCCTCAGGGGCCAATGCATAGGCGCGCTGGATGGGCAGTAACACGACCATACGGCCCGGATCTCTCAGCCGACCCGCCGCACGGCCTGCCTGATCACCCGTCCCGAAAAAAACATCGGCGCGTTGGGCGCCTTTTATCGCAGATCCTGTATCCTGTGCGATCATCAACCGGCGCAGAGGGCTTTCGCCGTCTTTTTCCACCCAAACTGGCGCGCCCAACGGCACAAACGCCGGGTCCACCGCGATGCTGCGCATCGGCGTCACCGACCGGTTCATCGCCCCAAGCGGACCTTTGTGGGCGGGCACCTCGCTGACTTCGCGAAAAAACACGTAGGATGGGTTATGAAACAGCAATTCCCGGCCGTCGTTTGGGTTACGGCGCACCCAGTTTTTGATGACCTCGGCACTGACCTGATGCACGGAGTAGGTGCCGCGGCGCACCAGTTCTGCCCCGATAGACCGATAGACATGCCCGTTGGCGCCGCCGTATCCGACCCGTAGCTTGCCACCATCGGGCAGTTTCACACGGCCTGACCCTTGGATTTGCAGAAAAAATAGCTCTACCGGGTCATCAACCCACGCAATTTCCAACCCGCGCCCTTCGAGCACCCCGCCATCAATGATCTGTCGGCGTGAATGCCAAACATCGGTGCGCTTTGCCTCGGGCGGCATCGCGTAAATCGGGTATCGATAGCGTGCTGTGCGGATGCGGGATCCGTCCAGTTCTGGTTCAAAATATCCGGTGAACAGTGGTTCTTGGCCGTCGTCGATCAACACGGGACGAAACAGCAGTTCAAAGAACGCTTTGGGGTCGGGGTTAGATGTCGCGTAACCGCACATCGCCTGCCAATCGGGGTCATCCATATCGACGCAGGTATTTTGAAACGCGGTAAAAGCGGCGGCATGATCATCTGTTGCCCAGCCATCAAGCTGGTCAAACGAGAGAACCTCGACCCTTGGGTCCGAGCTGGCGGAAACGGTCATACCGAAAATCCCCGCCAAAACAGCGGCCCCAAGGCCACGGGTCATGCGTCTGTGGAGACGAGCAGCCAATTGGGGTCATCCGTCCCCATCGCACGCGCGAAGGACCATGTGTCTTTTTGACGTTTGATCTCGTTGGCGGCGCCATCGATGATCTCGCCCTCGGCATTGCGGACAACAGACGTCAGCTCGGCCACAAAACGGATGGTCAATTCAGCCTCTTGGTTGTCTGCATCCAAGGTCGCATCTACCAACGTCAACTCTCGGACACCGATGAAATCGGATTCGACGGTCAAACCCTGATCTTCACGGGCGGCGATACCATCAACGAAGGATTCGTATATATCTTCGGCCAGGAAAGGCTGAATATCCGACAGCTCCCCTTTTTCGTAGCCCATCACGATCATCTCGTAGGCACTGCGCGCACCGCCCAAAAATTCGGTGACGTTAAAGAACGGCTCGATCCGCTTCATGGACGACAACGCCTTGGCGGCCGCGCTGTTTTCGTCAACATGATCGGTGATATCCAGATCAGGACCACCTTCGATCACTTCGAATTCGGGCGTGGTTGCCCCACGCGCTTGCGGTTTGGGTTGCGGTTGCTGTTCGTGGCCGTCCCGTGTCCCCAATACGTTTTTCAGACGCATAATAAGAAAAACAGCAATGCCAGCGAGCACCAAGAGCTGTATCAGTTGCGAATTCATATGCACCTCATGTGGGGTAAGTCATGGAAACGGACGTTCATACCCCTTATGTAGGTGTGAGACCCGCGCAAGTCCACTCTTGGCGCCATGAAAGGACATAGCAAAATGTGGCTATTTATCGCTTTTCTCGCGGTACCGCTGATAGAAATCACGCTGTTCGTCCAAATTGGCGGCGCGATTGGGCTTGGATGGACGCTTGTTACCGTTGTTTTGACGGCGATGGCAGGCACATGGTTGGTCCGAAATCAGGGGCTCGTGGCAATGGGCCAGTTAAAATCGTCGTTTTCTGATTTGCGGGATCCAACCGAACCCTTGGTGCATGGTGCAATGATCCTGTTTTCGGGTGCTCTTTTGTTGACGCCGGGGTTTTTCACCGATGCGGTCGGGTTTTTACTGTTGGTGCCTGCCGTCCGAGTGGCGGTTTTTACGGCCGTCCGGGCCCGCGTGAACGTGCAGGGGTTTGGCGCGCCTCAGCATCCGCACCGACCGCAGGCCAATGGCGATGTCATCGACGGGGACTATTCAGAGGTTCCGCCCGAACATAAAGAAATGAGAGGGCCATCCAAATGGACCGACCATTGAGAACCTAGACCCAAACTGATATGGCTCTCGCGATTTGATTTTTACGCTAGGAGAGACCGATGGCCGAGGCCGAAGCACAACCACAAGGGCCGCAAATGCGCGTTCTTGGACAATTCATTCGCGACATGTCGTTTGAAAACATCATGGCCCAAAAAGGCGCGCCGGCTGATGTAACGCCGGACGTTCAGGTTCAGGTTAATCTGGATGCGAAAAAACGTTCGACCGACAAGCAATATGAAACGTCGATCAAGCTGAACGTGACCTCCAAGGCCAAAGACGGCGATGCGACGCTGTTCGTTCTGGAAATCGACTATGCCGGTATTTTCCACATCGACAACGTGCCTGACGATCAACTGCACCCGTTTTTGTTGATCGAATGCCCACGCATGATTTTCCCGTTCCTGCGCCGGATCGTCAGCGACGTCACGCGCGACGGTGGGTTCCCGCCGCTGAACCTCGAAAACATCGATTTTGTCTCGCTTTACCGCAATGAAATCGCGCGCCGTCAGGCCGAAGAACAGCCCAAGCTCGACGCATAATCGTCAGGGTTTAAGCCACATCGCGTCGTCGCCCAATGTTGCCACAAATTCGGCATGGGCGGCGGCCTCTTTTGCCGACACGCGGGTGCCCAACGGTGTGGCCCGCGGGCGCGGCGACCAAGCGTCACCCTGCGCGCCAGATCCAGACGTGTGCGCCGTCGACAGGCCAAAATCAGGCTGCCGCCCCCCGATCAATTCCAGATATACTTCGGCCAGGATTTCACTATCCAGCAACGCGCCGTGCAGCGTGCGCGATGTGTTGTCGATGTGAAACCGCCGGCACAGCGCATCCAGTGATGCGGGCGACCCGGGAAAGCGTTTGCGCGCGATTTCCAACGTATCAATCGCCTGTTCCCACGGAATTTGCGGCAAGCCCATCCAGCCCAGCTCTGCGTTCAGGAACTTGATGTCAAACGCAGCGTTGTGAATGACCAGTTTTGAATCGCCGATAAAATCAAGAAACGCCTGACCGACGGCGGCGAATTTGGGTTTGTCGCTCAGAAATTCGTCGCCCAGCCCGTGCACTTGAAACGCTTCGTCAGGCATACCCCGTTCGGGGTTGATATATTGATGGTACGTCTTGCCGGTGGCCATGTGGCCCATCAATTCGACCGCGCCGATCTCGACGATCCGGTCACCCGATTGCGGGTCAAAGCCGGTGGTTTCCGTATCAAGCACGATCTCACGCATGGGGCTGTCTTTCTTTGATCTGTCGCACCACATCCTGAACCTGCGCACGGGCATGTTCAACCGTGTCGGTCACAATCACAAAATCGGATCGCGCGCATTTTTCGTCATTGGGCATCTGTTTGGCCCGAATAACATCAAATTGCGCGCGGGTCATGGTGCCCCGTTCTGCGACCCGTTCGGCCTGAATGTCGGGCGAAATGGTGACGCAAGCGACCGCATCCATGGTTGCGGAAATGCCTGTTTCAAACAACAGCGGGATGTCAAAAACAGCGATCTCTGCGGTGGTCGTATCTATGAACGACGCGCGATCCGTGGCGACCAGCGGGTGCACGATCTGTTCAATCGCTTTTATCGCCGTGGGGTCTTGTGCGATGATCTGTTTAAGGATCGTACGGCTGATCGCGGCGTCTTGCACCGCATCGGGGAACATCGCTGCAATTGGGGCGACGGCCGCACCGTCTTTTGCATATAAACGGTGCACGGCGGCGTCTGCATCCCAAACCGCGCAACCTTCTTGGGCAAAAAACGACGCGGTGGTTGATTTTCCCATGCCGATCGACCCCGTTAACCCCAAGCGGAACATCAGCGCAGCACCGCGTCCCGCGTGGCGGCATCAACGGTTGGGCGGGTGCCAAACCAGCGTTCAAACCCCGGCACGGCCTGATGCAACAACATACCAAGACCATCAACTGTGACGCATCCCTTTTGCGCCGCGACATCCAGCAACCGCGTTTTCAACGGCGTATACACCAAATCCGTGACCGTCGCCGTCTGTGGCAGCCCCTCTAATGGGACCTCGAGTGGCGGTTTTCCGACCATCCCAAGCGACGTTGTATTCACCACAAGATTGGCATTTTCTAACATGTAACCCGCTTGCGCCCAGTCCACGACGGTGACCCGGTTGCCAAAATCATCCTTTAGCTTTTCGGCCCTGATTTTGGTGCGGTTGGTCAGATATATCTCTGGCACGCCTGCTTCTAATAACGATGCAATCACCGCGCGCGCTGCACCGCCAGCACCCAATACCGCCGCCGGACCGTTTGCGGGTTGCCACAAGGGCGCGCCTGCGCGGAGGTTTTCAAGAAAACCATACCCGTCCGTATTGTCGGCGTGAATCTTGCCGTCTTCTCGGAAGATCAACGTATTGGCCGCACCGATCAATGTCGCCCGGTCTGTGATCAAATCGGCGATGGCGAGGGCTGCTTCTTTATTGGGTATTGTAACGTTAACGCCAACAAACCCCGCCTTTGGTAACGTTTTCAATACAGTACGCAAATCTTGTGGGGCCACATCCATTGGGATGTAAAACCCCGGAATACCATAGGTCGCCAGCCAATGACCGTGCACCTGCGGCGATTTTGAATGTGCAATCGGGGACCCGATGACACCTGCCAGCGGGATTTTTGCGGGGGGCAGCGGTGCCGTATTCATTGTTCTAGATCTCCACGCAGGGTCAAATAGGCCAGTAGTTCCAACAACGGCAGGCCCAGCACGTTAAAATAATCACCGTCGATGCGGTGGAACAGGCGCACTCCTTCTTCTTCAAGCTTATATGCACCCACCGCGTGTTGAATACTGTCCCAGTTTCGCGCAACGTAGCCAGATATATACGTGTCAGACGCGGCGCGCATGCGTAAACGAACCTGACCGACATGCCGCCAGATGGGTTTCCCGGCCTCGCAAATCACGGCGGCAGATAGCAATGTGTGGCGATCATTGCGCAATGCCATCAGCTGATATTCTGCATCTTGGGGTGAGGTCGGTTTTGACAGCAGTTTACCACCGTGATCCAGCACCTGATCGCACCCAATAACCAGCGCTTCTGGGTGTTTTTCACTGATCTTACGCGCCTTAAGTTCAGCAAGCGCATCCGCCACATCACGAGGCGAGGCGTCTTCAGCCAGTAGGGCATCGCGGACCATATCTTCGTCGACACGCGCGGGCTGAACATCGAACGGGACGGCGGCCTGACGCAACAATTGTGCGCGTACCGGGGATGCAGATGCAAGAATGATATGAGGGGCCATGTGGGTAATCCTGTGTGCATCATTAAGAAAACCTTAATATGTTCTTCTGATCAAATTGGCCACATCGCGCACAGGAGACAAGTTCTGTGGGAAAACCAGGGTCATTAAAGATCTGCCCCTCTACGGAAAAGGATAAACCTTAAGATGTGTATAACTACGGTTTAAGGCGGTTACACACACGGTTATCCTTTTATTTTTCGGAAAAATATGATTTTATACTATTGTTTTTAAACGATAATAGTAAATTCATTTACAAAATCTTAATATGTTTTCCCCATCTGCATAACCAATGGTAAAACCACGTAATCCACAGAAAATGTGAGCCCTACATAATCATCAATCTTTTTTCTTCTCTTATTAATTAATAAGTAAGGGTCTCTCAGTGGAGATATCCAATGTCCGACTTTCTTTCGAACGCCTACCCATGGATCAAAGCGTTTCATATCATGGCAGTCATCGCGTGGATGGCCGGGTTGTTCTATCTGCCACGGTTGTTCGTTTATCACGTCGAACAAGTGGGCCAAGACGGCGAAACACATCAGCTGTTTCAAACGATGGAGCTAAAGCTGCTCAGAGTGATTATGAATCCGGCCATGATGGCCACGTGGATTTTAGGAGTAAGTCTGATTTCTGTACCCGGTATTGTCGATTGGTCCGCGATCTGGCCTTGGACAAAGACGGCCGGCGTAGTGGGTATGACGTGGTTTCATCATTGGCTGGGGTTGCGTCGTAAAGAATTTATCGCGGGTTCTAATGTTTTGACGGGCCGCCAGTACCGTATGATGAACGAGGTACCGACCGTTTTGATGGTTGTGATCGTTCTGTCGGTGGTTGTCCGGTTCTGAAACAATTGACTCGTGCGCCACAGCGCCGTATGAGGCGATTACCACCCCGTCCGGGGATGGCGCAGACCAGACATTTTAAACACGATATCAGCCGGGCTTGCCCGACGCTGATCACGGGTATTTGCATGACGAATGACACGATCGACACCGCGGCAGCCAATGAGACCCTCGAGACGTTGAATCTCGCGGATCTTAAGCGCAAAAGTCCTAAAGATTTGCTATCGATGGCGGAAGATCTCGAGATCGAGAATGCATCGACCATGCGAAAAGGCGAGATGATGTTCCAGATCCTGCGCGAGCGCGCGGATGAAGGCTGGGAAATCTCGGGCGATGGCGTGTTGGAAGTCTTGCAGGATGGGTTCGGTTTTCTGAGGTCTCCTGAGGCGAATTATCTGCCCGGCCCGGATGATATTTACGTATCGCCTGAAATGACGCGCAAGTTTTCACTGCGCACCGGGGATACGATTGAGGGCGTGATTAAGGCCCCGGATGATAATGAGCGGTATTTTGCGCTGTTAGATGTGACTCAGATCAACTTTGAAGACCCTGAGAAGGCGCGTCACAAAGTTGCCTTCGAGAACCTGACGCCACTCTACCCGGATGAGCGGCTGACGATGGAAACTGACGATCCGACAGGCAAAGACAGGTCGTCGCGGATTATCGATTTGGTATCGCCGATTGGGAAAGGGCAGCGGTCTTTGATTGTGGCCCCGCCGCGTACGGGTAAGACCGTTCTGTTGCAAAATATCGCAAATTCGATCGAACGTAACCATCCTGAATGTTATCTGATCGTGTTGCTGATCGACGAGCGGCCCGAAGAAGTTACGGATATGCAACGTTCGGTTAAGGGCGAGGTGGTATCATCGACCTTTGATGAACCTGCGACGCGCCACGTCGCGGTATCCGATATGGTGATTGAAAAAGCCAAGCGGTTGGTTGAACATAAGCGTGATGTGGTTATTTTGCTGGATTCAATCACGCGATTGGGCCGCGCGTTTAACACCGTTGTGCCGTCGTCTGGTAAGGTTTTGACTGGTGGTGTTGACGCCAATGCGTTGCAACGGCCAAAGCGGTTCTTTGGTGCGGCGCGGAACATCGAAGAAGGTGGGTCGCTGACGATCATCGCGACTGCATTGATCGATACGGGTAGCCGTATGGATGAGGTGATCTTTGAGGAATTCAAGGGGACTGGTAATTCTGAAATCGTTCTTGACCGTAAGATTGCGGACAAACGTGTGTTCCCGGCTATGGATATTTTGAAATCAGGTACGCGGAAAGAAGACCTTTTGGTTGATAAGATTGATTTACAAAAGACCTTTGTTTTGCGCCGGATCCTTAACCCAATGGGAACCACGGATGCGATCGAATTCCTGATCTCGAAGTTGAAGCAGACCAAAACGAATTCGGATTTCTTTGATTCAATGAATACGTAACTTATTGTTTAAAAACAGTGAGTTAGATTATGGATACAATTTTTGCACTGGCAACGGCACAAGGGCGCGCTGGCGTTTCGGTTGTTAGGTTATCTGGGCCTGACGCGATGTCGATTGCTGCGCAACTTGCCGGGTCTATTCCCGCGCCACGGAAGGCGGGAATGCGTGTTTTAAAAGATTGCAGCGGCGAGGTGTTGGATCACTGCCTTGTCTTGGCGTTTCAAGGGCCAAATAGCTTTACCGGCGAGGACGTTGTTGAATTTCATCTGCACGGTAGCGTGTCCATTGTTCGATCTGTGTTAAGGCAGTTGAGTGTCGCAGAAGGGGCTCGACTGGCTGAACCCGGTGAATTTACGCGCCGTGCTTTGGAAAATGGGAAACTTGATTTATCGCAGGTTGAGGGTCTTGCCGCGCTGATCGACGCGGAAACGGAGGCGCAGAGAAAGCAAGCGGTTCGGGTTTTTTCGGGCGCCTTGGGTGATCGGGTTGATCGCTGGCGACAAAAGTTAATTCGCAGTGCTGCGTTGCTAGAAGCGACGATTGATTTCGCGGACGAGGATGTTCCTGTTGATGTGAGTCCTGAGGTTCGGGATCTCTTGAATAGCGTTAAAGACGATCTGACAGATGAGATATCAGCAAGTTTTGTCGCGGAACGGATCAGAGTTGGATTTGAGGTAGCGATCGTTGGTGCGCCGAACGCGGGGAAATCCACTTTACTTAATCGGCTTGCTGGTCGAGATGCCGCGATTACATCGGAAATAGCTGGGACGACGCGCGACGTTATTGAGGTGCGGATGGATCTGAGCGGTCTACCGGTCACATTTTTGGACACGGCGGGATTGAGAGATAGTGACGACGTGATCGAAGCGGTCGGGGTTGCACGAGGTATCGAACGGGCAAGGGCGGCAGATGTTCGCATATTTCTTATGGAGTTAGGTCAAAAGTTAATGTTAGAGCCCGGCGGTGACGATATTATTTTGTTGCCGAAAGCTGATTTATCCGATGATAATATTGAAGGTGTATCGGGGTTAACAGGGTTGGGCGTTGCAGATCTCATTGAAAAAATTGAGAAGTTTCTAACTATAAAGTCTGCTGGGGCAGGCTTGGCGACACACGAACGCCATCGTAGTGCGATGGAAGAGGCACAAATTGGTCTAACGAGAGCATTAGAGGTCGTTAACGATGGACCTGATCAATATGATATAGCCGCGGAAGAGTTACGAAGTGCGATTCGGCAGTTGGAAGTTCTTACTGGGCGGATCAACGTTGAAAACCTGCTTGATGAGGTCTTTTCTAGTTTTTGTTTAGGTAAGTAATGGAGTGTTTCACGTGAAACATTTTGATGTCATTGTCGTCGGAGGCGGGCATGCGGGCGTCGAAGCTGCCCATGCCTCTGCGCGAATGGGCGTTGAAACCGCACTGGTCACTATTTCACAATCCAGTATAGGAGTTATGTCCTGCAATCCTGCGATAGGGGGGCTCGGCAAAGGGCATCTCGTTAGAGAAATTGACGCACTGGATGGTGTCATGGGTCGCGTGGCAGATAAAGCGGGTATTCAATTTCGCTTGCTTAATCGGCGTAAGGGTCCAGCTGTCCAGGGACCTCGCGCGCAATCCGACCGTGATGTGTACCGGCGCGAAGTTCTTGCTGAGACATTAGCGCAGGACCGCCTGCGTGTGATATCGGGCGAAGTCGTTGATTTTATTATGGATCAGGGATGTATTTCCGGCGTCGTACTGCAAGACGGGTCGGAGATTTTGTCCAATCAGGTCATTCTGACGACAGGCACTTTTTTACGTGGGGTTATCCATATTGGGAATGAATCCCGATCCGGTGGGCGGATGGGTGAGAAGGCGTCAATTAGGCTTGCCGATCGTATAGATTCCTTTGGGCTACCTCTGGGCCGATTAAAGACTGGTACACCCCCTAGGCTAGAGAAAAAGAGTATCCGATGGGATGTTTTGGAAAATCAGCCCGGTGATGATGAACCTGTTCTATTTTCATTTATGTCGACCGGTACGCACTTGAAGCAGGTACCATGTGGAATCACCCATACGAATCCTCAAACTCATGAGATAATTCAGAAAAACCTTAATAGATCGGCTATGTACGGGGGGCATATTGACGGTGTTGGACCGCGTTATTGCCCGTCTATCGAAGATAAGGTTGTTCGCTTTTCAGATAAAGACTCGCATCAGGTTTTCTTGGAGCCGGAGGGGCTTACGAGTAATCAGATCTATCCAAATGGAATTTCGACGTCTTTGCCAGAGACTGTGCAAAAGGAGTATGTTCAATCTATATTTGGTCTCGAGAACGCGGTTATCCTTACACCCGGGTATGCGATCGAATATGACTATGTGGATCCTCGGGCATTGGAACAAACGCTAGAACTTTCAAGCGTACCGGGCCTATTTTTAGCGGGGCAGATCAACGGCACGACAGGGTATGAGGAGGCCGGTGCGCAAGGAATTGTTGCCGGTTTGAATGCTGCTCTACGCGCACAAGGACGCGAGCCTGTTATTTTCTCTCGGTCACAGAGCTATATTGGGGTTATGATAGACGACTTAACGACGCGAGGTGTTAGCGAGCCTTATCGGATGTTTACATCGCGAGCGGAGTTTAGATTGTCTTTACGTGCTGATAACGCAGATCAACGGCTGACCAACCTTGGAATTGAATTGGGATGTGTTGGCCAACATCGGGCGGATATTTTTCTGAATAAGGTTGAACGGCTTGACGCAGCTCGCGGATTTTTGACTGATCGGAAATTTACACCAACTCAAGCGGCGGCAGTTGGGATTAAGATTAACCAAGACGGCCAGAAGCGCACAGGACTACAGTTGTTGGCGTTTCCTGAAGTTACCTTCGACGATGTTGGAAAGTTGGATTCAAGTCTCGGTTCGATTGACATGGAAATCGCATTGCAAATGGAGCGCGAAGCGCTTTACGCGAATTATATTGCGCGGCAAGCGAAAGATATAGAGTTGTTGCAAAGAGATGAGCGTCACCTTATCCCGAAGGAATTTGATTACTCATTGGTGGATGGATTATCGAATGAACTTAAGGCTAAGTTGGATAAGGCGCGGCCTGCTTCGATCGGGCAAATGTCAGGTATTGATGGGATGACACCTGCCGCGATGAACATTGTTTTGTTGCGTGTTCGTCAACTAAGTAAGTTAAAAAGTGCATGACCAGTTCACACCTAAATGTTTCACGTGAAACATTTGACCGTTTGCAGTGCTACCACGACCTTCTGTTGAAGTGGTCGCAAAAGATCAATTTGATATCCAAATCTAGCTATCGTGATCTTTGGGATCGCCATATCTGGGATTCGGCCCAAGCCTATAACCTCGTTGATCTTGGTCGCACTTGGACAGATATTGGGAGCGGGGGAGGGTTACCAGGGTTGGTGATCGCGATATTATCCCGAGAGAACAATCCTGTGATGCGGGTAAAATTAATTGAAAGTGATATGCGTAAAGCGGTCTTTTTACGTACTGTTATCCGTGAGTTGGATCTAAATGCAGAGGTAACCGTGTCGCGCATTGAATCGACGTCGCCAGCACAAAGCGACGTCTTGTCTGCACGCGCACTGGCGGATCTTAGCGCTCTTTTACCCCTTGCGCAAAGGCACCTGAAGCCAAGTGGTGTCGCATTGCTCTTCAAAGGCGTGACTTGGGAAAAAGAAGTCGAAATTGCACGGAAATCATGGTCATTTGAGCTGAAGGCTCATACAAGTAAAACAAGCGCCCAATCTGCTATCCTGGAGGTGAGAGATATCCAACATGCCTGATCTGTCCCGCCCAAACGCTCCCAAAATTATCGCCGTGGCCAATCAAAAAGGTGGTGTAGGTAAAACCACCACAACTATCAACTTGGCCGCCGCAATGGCGGAGGCTGGAAAAAAGGTGCTGGTCGTTGATTTGGATCCGCAAGGAAACGCGTCAACCGGACTAGGTATTGAGGTTGATGACCGTGAATTCACAACATATGACCTTATCCTAGGGGATGTAGCGTTAACGTCGGTTGTAACGCCTACGGCTACACCAGGGTTGGCGATTGTTCCTGCGACTGTTGATCTTAGTTCAGCCGATATCGAATTGATTTCAAACGAAAAACGCAGCTTTCTTTTGCACGATGCACTTCGTCAGCCAGAGATGGATATCTACGCATTAGACTATATTCTAATCGATTGTCCGCCTTCGCTTAATCTTTTGACCGTAAACGCGATGATAGCGGCTGATTCTGTTTTAGTCCCACTGCAAAGCGAGTTTTTTGCGCTGGAAGGGCTGTCGCAACTCATGCTGACTATCCGTGAGGTGCGTCAAAGCGGCAATAAAGATTTACGGATCGAAGGCATCGTGTTGACGATGTATGACACCCGCAACAACCTATCATTGCAGGTGGAACAAGACGCGCGCGATAACCTTGGTGAACTGGTCTTCGCCACCAGAATTCCACGTAATGTACGTGTCAGCGAAGCGCCGTCTTTTGCGATGCCAGTTTTGACCTACGATACGGCGTCAAAAGGGGCGCAAGCATATCGGGCGCTCGCGCAAGAAGTATTGACTAAAAATATGAAGACGGCGGCTTAGGGGGTCGAAATGGCGGGTGTAGCAGATCGAAAACGTGGGCTTGGCCGTGGGCTATCGGCATTGATGTCCGACGTGGCCGAAACGGAAAAGGCCACAAACGCAGGCCCATCGGCCGCTGAGCGGTTGGTTCCCATCGAGCAAATCATACCAAACCCAGATCAACCGCGGAAACGATTTGCGGATGACGACCTAAGTGATTTGTCGTCATCAATCAAAGAAAAAGGCGTGATCCAACCGCTCATTGTCCGGTCGATTGCTGACGATAAATATGAAATCGTCGCGGGTGAACGCCGTTGGCGCGCTGCGCAAATCGCCAATTTGCATGAATTACCAGTTGTTGTTCGCCATTTCACGGATGTTGAGGTGCTGGAAGTTGCCATCATCGAAAACATCCAACGTGCCGATTTGAACCCTATCGAAGAAGCCGCTGGATACCGGCAACTGATGGACCGGTTTGGGCACACCCAAGAGAAAATGGCCGAAGCCCTAGGTAAAAGCCGAAGCCATATCGCCAATCTATTGCGCCTTTTGAACCTGCCTGCGCCTGTGTTAGAGATGGTGCGCACTGGTGATCTTAGCTCGGGACACGCGCGGGCGTTGGTTCCTGCGCGGGACCCTATGAAGCTGGCGCAGCAGATCATCAAGGGCGGGTTGTCTGTGCGGGCGACAGAATCGTTGGTCAAAAAAAGCACTGCCGACGATAATAAACCGTTTCAAAGCAAGACGCCTAAGGCAGTACTTGACACCAAAGATGCTGATACAAAAGCTTTGGAAGGTGATCTTTCGGCGTCTTTGGGCGTAAAAGTAGAGCTAAATCACAAATCAGGCCACGAATCTGGGCAGGTTGTTTTGCACTACAAAACGCTGGATGAACTTGATGAATTGTGCCGGGTTCTAAGTGGTTCTTAACCGATCAGAAGATCGGAAATTATGGCGTTTAAGACCATAACTCCTTGATCTTTAACGGTTAATCTATCAGCTTGAACTGAAATCAGCCCTAGGTCCTGCAGAGATTTTACCTTGTTGGGTGCCAACTGCCGCCCAGCAAGGCGTTCAAACCGCTTTAGGTCGACCCCTTCGGTCAACCGCAGCCCCATCAGTATGAATTCGTTGGCTTGATCGTCCAGTGACAGCACCGTACGTGGATTTTCAGGTCGCGCCGATGTGGCTTCGTCCAGCCACCGTTTGGGGTTTGAATAGCATTCCGTCGCATATCGTTGCCTGCCGACGGTCAGCCGCCCGTGCGCACCCGGTCCGATGCCGACATAGTCACCATATCGCCAATAGATCAAATTGTGCCGAGATTGCGCACCATCCCGCGCGTGGTTCGATACCTCATACGCGGGTAGGCCGTGTTCGCCGCACAGATCTTGGGTCAGGGAAAACAAATCAGCGCCCAGGTCTTCGTCGGGCAGGTCGCGAAGTTTGCCCGCGTTGTACCTGTCACCAAACGCGGTGCCTTGTTCAATTGTCAGCTGATACAGCGACAGATGATCGACCGCCATTGACAGCGCTTGGGTCAGTTCGGCACGCCAATCGGCCAGTGTTTGACCCTGCCGCGCGTAGATCAGATCAAAACTCACCCGTTCAAAACACCCGCGCGCAATTTCAAAGGCGCGCATAGCGTCATCGGCGCTGTGTAACCGCCCAAGCCGCCGAAGATCATCATCGTTGAGCGCTTGGACCCCCATAGAAATCCGATTGACGCCCGCATCGCGAAATGCGGCAAAACGGCCGGCCTCTACGGAACCGGGATTGGCTTCTAATGTGATCTCTAGGTCGTTGGAGCAGGGCCAATTGCGCCGAATGCGCTCGATAATCTGCGCAACGGTGTCAGGAGCCATCAGGCTAGGTGTGCCGCCGCCAAAAAACACAGACCGCAACACACGGCCCTTGGTTTCAGCCGCAGCACGGTCAAGTTCGGACAGGTAGGCGTCACGCCACGCGGCATGGTCTATGTGCTGCGTGACGTGGCTGTTGAAATCGCAATAAGGACATTTGGATTCGCAATAGGGCCAGTGAATATAAAGCCCGAACCCGCCGTTTTCCCAATCGTCAGCCAAAACAACCTTCGATCAGTTTGTTAAAGGCGTCAGCACGGTGGCTGATGCGGTTTTTCGCGGCGGCGTCCATTTCTGCGAAGGTTATATCATGCCCGTCGGGCTGGAACATCGGGTCATAGCCATGACCAATTTCGCCGCGAATAGGCCAGACAAGATGGCCCGCAACGGTGCCTTCGAAAATTTCCTCGTGACCATCGGGCCAAGCCAACACAAAGGTCGCACAAAACCGCGCGTGCCGTGGGTGAGGTGCGTTTTTCTCTTCGAGCATCGTGTGGGTTTTGGTCATCGCCATGATGAAATCACGTCCGTTGGGTGTTTCGGCCCAATCGGCGGTATAGACGCCGGGCTGATTGTCCAACGCGTCGACCTCAATGCCAGAATCATCGGCAAGCGCGGGCAGGCCGGTCGCCGCAACCGCCGCACGCGCCTTGATCCGGGCGTTGCCGATGAACGTGCTTTCTGTCTCTTCGGGCTCATCAAGATCCATCTCGGCCGCACCCACGACGTCAACGCCATATGGGCCAAACAACTGGCGTATTTCGTCCAGTTTGCCTGCGTTGTGCGTGGCCACCAAAATGCGTTTGCCGTCGAATCGTCGCGTCATGCTGTGGCGGCCTTTTGTGCGGCGGCCAATTCCAACACGCCTTTTTCGGCGAGATCCATCAGCTGGTTCATCTGATCACGCGAATAGGTCGAGCCTTCGGCGCTCATCTGGATTTCGATCAGCTTGCGGGATTCGGTCATGATGAAATTCCCATCAACACCCGCTTCGGAATCTTCGGGGTAGTCCAGATCCAGCACGGGTTGGCCCGCGTAGATGCCACAGCTGATTGCGGCAACCGGGTCTTCCATCGGGTCGCTGATCACGTCACCGGCCTTCATCAACTTGTTCACCGCCAAACGCAGCGCAATCCAGCCGCCGGTGATAGACGCACACCGCGTGCCGCCGTCGGCCTGCAACACATCGCAATCCACGGTGATCTGACGTTCACCCAAGGCCACCCGGTCAACGCCTGCGCGCAATGACCGCCCGATCAAACGTTGGATTTCGACGGTACGGCCCCCTTGTTTGCCCATCGCGGCCTCGCGGCGCATGCGGGTGTTCGTGGCACGGGGCAGCATACCGTATTCCGCGGTGACCCATCCCAGACCGGACCCTTTGATAAACGGTGGCACGCGGTCTTCGATGGTGGCCGTACACAAGACATGCGTGTCGCCCATCTTGATCAGGGCGCAGCCCTCGGCATGTTTCGTGAAATCTGTTTCGATAGAAACAGCGCGCATTTCGTCCAGAGCTCGACCAGAAGGGCGCATGGGATATCCTCTTTTTGTATACTCTCCGATACCGTTCCCCAGTATACTTATGCAACCCCGATCGAATTCTGCGCATTTCGTGCTTTTGTGACGGTCCAATTGAGGTTCGGTTATGGTTGACGCAAACAACATCCTTGGCGAAATGAACGATCGCTCGCGCGAGGTGTTCCGCCGCGTCGTCGAGGGATACCTGCAAGATGGCGCGCCGGTGGGGTCGCGGACGTTAACGCGGGACTTTAGCGAAAAGGTCAGCGCCGCGACGATCCGCAATGTGATGCAAGATCTGGAATATCTAGGGTTGCTGGACAGCCCACATGTCAGCGCCGGACGCATCCCGACCCAGATGGGATTACGCATGTTTGTCGATGGGTTGCTGGAAATCGGCGATCCGGACGAAACCGACCGTGGCCGGATAGATGCAACGATGGCGTCCAACACCGAAGGGGTCAGCGGGTTGCTGGACCGTGTTGGGTCTGCGCTATCGGGGGTCACGCAGGGTGCGTCGTTGGTTTTGACCCCCAAACATGAAGCGCCGATCAAGCATATCGAATTTGTGTCGCTGTCGCCGGATCGGTCGCTGGTCGTGTTGGTATTTGCCGATGGCCACGTGGAAAACCGGCTGTTCACGCCGCCGCCCGGTCAAACGCCGAGCTCTATGCGCGAGGCTGCGAATTTCCTGAATGCCCTGATCGAGGGTAAAACCCTGTCAGAACTGCACGCCGTTATTGCGGTCGAGATCAAGAACCGCCGCCAAGAGATCGATTCGTTGGCGCGCGACCTGGTCGAAAGCGGGTTGGCCGTCTGGGAAGGCGAGGGCGACCAGATCGAACGTTTGATTGTCCGAGGTCGGTCAAATCTGCTCAGTGACGAGGGCGAAGCCGAAGATCTTGACCGGATCCGCCGCCTGTTTGATGACCTAGAACGCAAACGTGATATCGCGGAATTCCTTGAACTTGCTGAAGATGGTGACGGTGTGCGCATTTTTATCGGTTCTGAGAACAAACTTTTCTCACTTTCGGGTTCCTCTCTGGTGGTTTCCCCATATATGAACGCTGATCGAAAGATCATTGGCGCCGTGGGTGTCATTGGTCCGACGCGATTGAATTATGGACGCATTGTGCCGATTGTGAATTACACGGCGCAGCTGGTTGGAAAGCTGATCTCTGACCGGAGCTAGAGGTGAAATATGGCAGACCCAAAGAACAACGATTTTCTTGATGACATTGATGACGCAGAAGCCGAGGCTTTTGCCGACGAGATGGAAGAGATTGATGATGAAGCGCTGGAGCTTGATCAACTGCGGGCAGAACGCGACCAGTTAAAAGACCGCTTTATCCGCGCGCTGGCCGACGCCGAAAATGCACGCAAACGGTCGGACCGTGACCGCCGCGAGGCTGAAAACTACGGTGGGTCCAAACTGTCCCGTGACATGTTGCCGGTGTACGACAACATGAAACGCGCGATGGAAACCATCACCGCCGAACAAAAAGAGGCCAACAGTGCGCTGATCGAAGGGATCGAACTGACGATGCGCGAATTGCTGAGTGTCTTTAAAAAGCACGGGATCGACATGATCAAACCCGAAGTTGGTGATCGTTTTGACCCACAGCAACATCAGGCGATGTTCGAGGCTCCTGTGCCGGGCACCAAAGCCGGCGATATCATTCAGGTCGCTGCCGAAGGCTTCATGTTGCACGACCGGTTGTTGCGCCCTGCGCAGGTTGGCGTGTCATCGACACCCGGTTAACCCCCATAATGTACGGCAAAGCGCGATGATCAGCGCTTTGCCGTTTCTTTGAGACGGTACAGAATGTCCAACGCTTCCTTCGGGCTCAGATCGTCCGGGTGCACGCTTTCCAATGCGCCTTCTAGGGCTGATTTTTCTGGCGCGGGCATAGGCGCCGTATGGACCGCAGAAAACAGCGGCAGATCATCGATCAGCGTCTTTTGTTTGGCCCCACCTTCGCGTTCGCCTTGTTCCAACGCATCCAGAACCACCCGCGCGCGGGCAATCACCGATGATGGCAGGCCCGCCAGTTGCGCGACTTGCACGCCATAAGATCGGTCTGCCGCACCTTTGTGTACCTCGTGCAAAAAGATCACCTCGCCGTCCCATTCTTTGACGGCGACTGTCGCGTTTTCGACGCCCGGCAGTTTTCCGGCAAGAGCGGTCATCTCGTGATAATGCGTGGCAAATAACGCGCGGCTTTGGTTCACATCATGCAGGTGTTCCAGCGTCGCCCAGGCAATCGACAGGCCATCGTAGGTGGCCGTTCCACGCCCGATTTCGTCTAAAATGACTAAGGCATGGTCGTCCGCCTGATTAAGGATCGCAGCGGTTTCGACCATTTCCACCATAAACGTCGACCGCCCCCGCGCCAGGTCATCGGATGCGCCCACGCGGCTGAACAATTGGCTAACCAGCCCGATATGCGCGGTGTCCGCAGGGACAAAGCTGCCCATTTGCGCTAGCAACGCGATGATCGCGTTTTGCCGCAAAAATGTCGATTTACCCGCCATGTTTGGCCCGGTTAACAGCCATACATGCGCGTCACCTTCCGCCGCACCAAGGTCGCAGTCATTCGCGATGAACGCCTGACCGCCACCTTGTTTCAACGCATGTTCCACAACGGGGTGGCGCCCACCTTTGATCTCAAACGCGCGGCTGTTGTCTATTTGAGGCGCGGACCAGTTTTCAGATGTTGCCAGATGCGCCAATGCGCTCGCTAGATCCAGCTCTGCCAATGCGGCGGACGTTTGCGCGATATTCGCGGCGCACGCCATCGTTGCGGAGGCTAATTGTTCAAACAGGCGCTTTTCGATCTCAAGCGCACGGGCACCTGCATTGAGGATCTTTGTCTCCATCTCCGATAGCTCAACGGTGGTAAAGCGTACCTGATTTGCGGTGGTCTGCCGGTGGATAAATGTTTCTGACAGGGGTGGGGACAGCATCTTTTCTGCGTGGGTTGCAGGTGTCTCGATGAAATAGCCCAAAACGTTGTTGTGTTTGATTTTGAGCGACGAAATTCCCGTGTTAGTGACGAAATCCGCCTGCATTCTGGCGATAACTGCGCGTCCTTCGTCACGCAGTTGACGGGCCTCATCCAGTTCTGGGTCATGGTCTGGTGCAATAAAACCACCGTCGCGGATTAGTAAGGGCGGTTCGGCCACAAGGGTCGCATCTAACCTATCAATCAAGTCCGCATGACCGGTCAATGACCCCATGGCGCGCGTGAGCAGATCGGGGATATCATGGTCATTTAGCCCGTTATGAATGACGTCTGCCTGAATAAGCGCGTTGCGGATCGCGGCCAAATCCCGTGGTCCGCTGCGGTCCATCGACAGACGCGATAGCGCGCGATCGAGATCAGGTGTTTTGCGTAATCCATCGCGAATATCGTCTCTAAACTGGGGCTCTGTGGTAAACCATGTAACCGCATTCAGACGGTCTTGGATCAAATCCAACACACGTGACGGGCTGGACAGCCGCCGTTCCAACAGGCGCGCCCCACCTGCGGTTACGGTTTTATCAACCACTGATAGCAACGACCCGGCCCGTCCGCCTGACAAGGCCTGCGTCAGTTCAAGGTTGCGCCGGGTTGCCGCGTCGATCTGCACGGTACGGGCTTCGGCCTCTTTTTGGGGCGGGCGCAGCAGGGGTAGTTTGCCCTTTTGCGTGATGTCGAGGTATTGAAGGATAGCGCCCATCGCCGCAATTTCGGCGCGGGTGAATGCCCCGTAGGCATCCAGTGTTTCGACACTAAACAAGGCGCAAAGCCGTTGTTCACCGCCAGTGCTATCAAACGCAGACCGTGCAAGACCCGTTAGCGCGATACCAAAATCATCGGCAATTTCGCGCAGATCCGTTTCCTTGTTTTCCGGCACGATCAATTCGGACGGGGCCAGACGGGCCAATTCGGGACCCAACCTCAGATCGCTTAGAGGCATCACATGAAACGCACCGGTGGAGATATCGACCCACGCCAAGGCCTGCGCATCGCGAACTTCGGCAAAGGCGGTCAGGTAGTTGTGGCGCCGCGCTTCTAGCAGGGTTTCTTCGGTGAGAGTGCCGGGCGTGACCAATCGCACGACGTCACGTTTTACCACCGATTTATAGCCACGCTTTTTGGCCTCGGCGGGGCTTTCCATTTGTTCGCAAACCGCAACGCGAAACCCCTTGCGTATCAACGTCAGCAGGTACCCTTCGGCCGCGTGCACGGGCACGCCGCACATGGGAATATCCGCGCCGTCGTGTTTGCCCCGTTTGGTCAGTGCAATATCCAACGCTTCGGCCGCGGCAACGGCGTCATCAAAGAACATCTCGTAGAAATCGCCCATGCGGTAGAACAGCAGCGCATCCGCATAGCCTGATTTCAATTCGAGATATTGCGCCATCATCGGCGTGACGGTCATAAGAGCCCCCCGGCAGTTTCCGCAGACCTTACAAATGCACGACGGCAGGTAAAAGCCTCAAATAGCGGACGCTTGAGAACGCATGAGGCCTGAGCTAAATGTTAGGTCCTGTCATCCCCTGAAAGGTCCTGCCGAATGTCCAAAAACCGCGTGACACCCGAAGAGGCGTTGGCCTTTCACCTTGAACCCACCCCCGGAAAATTCGAAATCACCGCGACCGTCCCGATGACCACGCAACGGGATCTTAGCCTGGCGTATTCGCCGGGTGTCGCCGTACCCTGCGAGGCGATCGCGGAAAACCCCGAGACGGCTTATGATTACACCAACAAGGGCAATCTGGTCGCCGTGATCTCCAATGGCACGGCGGTTTTGGGGCTGGGGAACTTGGGTGCGCTGGCGTCCAAGCCGGTGATGGAAGGCAAGGCGGTTTTGTTCAAACGGTTCGCGGATGTGAACAGTATCGACATCGAATTGGACACCGAAGACACTGATGCCTTTATCAATGCGGTCAAACTGATGGGCCCCACATTTGGCGGCATCAACCTAGAAGACATCAAGGCGCCGGAATGTTTCATCATTGAGCAACGTCTCAAAGAAGAGATGGACATCCCCGTTTTTCATGATGACCAACACGGCACGGCGGTGATTTGCGCGGCGGGTCTGCTGAACGCGCTCAAGCTATCTGGCAAAAACATCGAAGACGTCCGGATTGTTTTGAACGGGGCAGGGGCGGCAGGCATCGCCTGTCTTGAGTTGCTCAAGGCGATGGGTGCACGCCATCAAAACTGTATCATGTGCGACACCAAAGGCGTGATCTATCAAGGCCGTACCGAGGGCATGAACCAGTGGAAATCGGCCCACGCCGTGTCGACCGATTTGCGCACATTAAGTGACGCGATGAAGGGGGCCGATGTGTTTCTGGGCGTTTCGGTCAAAGGGGCTGTGACGCAAGATATGGTCTCTAACATGGCGGAAAACCCAGTTATTTTCGCCATGGCGAACCCTGACCCGGAAATCACACCCGAAGATGCACATGAGGTTCGGCCCGATGCGATCGTGGCCACCGGGCGTAGTGACTACTCCAATCAGGTCAATAATGTGCTGGGCTTTCCCTACCTGTTCCGCGGCGCGCTGGATATTAACGCGCGCGCCATCAACGACGAAATGAAGATCGCCTGCGCCCATGCTTTGGCCAATCTCGCGCGCGAGGATGTGCCCGATGAGGTCGCACTGGCCTATGGAAAACACCTGACGTTTGGACGCGATTATATCATCCCCACGCCGTTTGATCCGCGGTTGATCCACCGGGTGCCACCCGCAGTGGCGCACGCGGGGATGAACACTGGTGCGGCGCGGCGTCCGATTATCGACATGGAGGCCTACGAGCTGTCGTTGAAATCGCGCATGGACCCAACGGCCAGCATTTTGCGGGGCATCAATGCCCGTGCGCGCGCCAATCAGGCCCGGATGATCTTCGCCGAAGGCGACGACCCCCGCGTGTTGCGCGCCGCCGTGATGTATCAACGTGCCGGTCTTGGCAAAGCCCTGGTCGTCGGGCGCGCGGATGACGTGAAGGCCAAACTGGATGCGGCCGGCCTTGACGACGCGCACCGCGAGATCGAGGTGGTGAATGCCGCCAACACGCAGCATTTGGACACCTACAAACAATTCCTGCACGACCGGCTGGGTCGGCGCGGTTTCGACACCCAAGACATCCACCGTCTCGCAGCGCGCGACCGTCATGTGTTTTCGGCGCTGATGTTGCAGCATGGGCATGGTGATGGGTTGGTCACCGGGGCCACGCGGAAATCGGCGCATATTCTTGACCGGATCAACCACGTCTATAACGCAGACAAAGAGCACGGCGCGGCGGGTATCACCGCGGTGCTGCACAAGGGGCGTATTTTGTTCATTGCGGATACCATCGTGAACGAGTGGCCCGACGAGGAAGATCTTGCCAATATCGCGGAACGTGCTGCGACCGTTGCCCAAAACATGGGGTTAGAGCCGCGCGTGGCCTTTGTGAGTTTTTCAAATTTTGGGTACCCGGTGTCCGAACGGGCGGAAAAAATGGCCAAGGCGGCGCATGTTTTAGACAAACGCGGCGTTAGTTTCGAATACGAAGGCGAGATGACGGTGGATGTAGCGCTGAATGCCACGGCGCAGGAAAGCTATCCGTTTTCGCGGCTGACGGGCCCGGCGAATATTTTGGTCGTGCCTGCGCGCCATTCGGCCAGTATTTCCGTAAAGCTGATGCAGGAAATGGCCGGGGCGACGGTGATCGGACCGATCCTTGCGGGTGTCGAAGGATCGATCCAGATCTGTTCTACCGTGTCTACAGCCAATGACATCTTGAACATGGCGGTGTTGGCGGCGTGTAAGGTCGGCTGATCAGCTACCAACAAACGGTGCGGCGCTGCCCCAAAGTGCTTTGACGCGGGTATCTCGTCCACAGGCGTTGCGGTACGCTTTGTAAGCCGCTGCTTGGCGTTTGGGGCCAAAGCGTGTGATCACCAGTTTGCTGCCTTTGTAGTAATCTTGGTGGTACGCGTCTGCGGGGTAAAATTCGGATGCCGCCAAAACTGGCGTCACGATGGATTGCCCCAAATCAGCGGCGGCTTGGGCTTTGGCCGCGTTTGCGATCTGTTTTTCGGCGGATGACGCCGTGAAAATCGCAGTGCGGTAGCTTTCGCCCCGGTCGCAGAATTGGCCGCCCGCATCGGTCACGTCGACCGACCGTAGGAACAAATCAAGCAACGCGCGGCGACCAACAACATCGGCGTCAAAGGTGATTTGCACGGCTTCGAAATGCCCTGTTCCGCCTGCGGTTACTTGTTTGTAGGTGGGGTCTGCGACCGTGCCACCGGTAAATCCTGATACCGCGCTTTTGACGCCTTCGACTTTCTCAAAGTCGGCTTCGACGCACCAAAAACATCCACCAGCGACGGTTAGGGTTTGCAGGTCTTCAGCCATGGCCGTTTTACTTTGTGCAACAAAGCCCAGAACGATCATACCGGCCAAAGCCGCAGATTTGAGTGTTTCACGTTTCAACATAGTGCATCTCCTTTGGACGTAAGTGTGTCTTTTTTCGGGCAAGGCCACAATTCACGAGCATGCGATGTCACGGGCAGGTGAGATCAATTTACGGACTTGGCTTTTGACGCAGCGGTTTTTACCGTAAATTGAAACATCTCAGGGGATTATCGCGTGATTTTTGAAACAATGGGCCGCTTATGAAAATCGCGATGTGGTCCGGGCCGCGAAATCTCTCAACGGCAATGATGTATAGTTTCGGCGCGCGCGATGATTTCACGGTCATGGATGAGCCATTTTACGCGCCGTTCCTTGCAGCGTCTGGCGCGAATCACCCCATGCGGACGGAAATATTGGCAACACATCAAACAGACGCGGCCACGGTTGCCGATGTCTGCGCCCGCAAGACGCCAACGCATTTGTACATGAAACATATGCCGCATCACATGTTGGATGGGTTCCCTTTGGATTGGGCGCAGGGGTGCGTCAATGTGCATTTGATCCGCCACCCGGCGCGGGTGATCGCCAGTTATGCCGCCAAACGCCAAGCGCCAACATTAGATGACATTGGGTTCGTTCAGCAGTGCCGGATCTATGATCAATTTGGCGGGGTTGTGGTCGATAGCACCGACATACGCGCCGACCCCGAAGGCATGTTGCGGCGTTTGTGTACTGCGGTTGGGTTGCCCTTTGACCCTGCAATGTTGGCTTGGCCCGCAGGGCCTCGCGCCGAAGACGGTGTTTGGGCGGCGCATTGGTACGGCGCGGTGCATCGCAGTACGGGATTTTCCGGCACAGAAGGCAGTTTGCCCATGTTAGAGACAAATATGGCAGAGCTTTTGGATCAAGCCCTGCCATACTACCGCAAACTAGAAGCGGTTAAATTGCGATGAACCGCATTATTTCAGGCGGCGTTCGCGCGCGGCCAGAAGTTTCAACCGCAGTGCATTCAGCTGGATAAACCCGGCGGCGTCTGTTTGATCATAGGCGCCTGCGTCATCTTCAAACGTAACATGCGCCTCAGAATACAGGCTGTGATCTGACCAACGACCAACCGTGCGCACGTGACCTTTGTACAGTTTCAACCGCACGGTGCCCGTCACGTGGGTTTGCGATGCATCGACGGCGGCCTGCAACATGGTGCGTTCGGGGCTGTACCAGAACCCGTTGTAGATCAGTTCGGCATAACGGGGCATCAGTTCGTCTTTGAGATGCATGGCGCCACGATCCAGGGTGATCGATTCGATCCCGCGGTGCGCTTCTAGCAGCAATGTGCCGCCGGGTGTTTCGTAGATGCCGCGCGATTTCATGCCAACGAACCGGCCTTCAACCAAATCAAGACGTCCACACCCGTGTTTGCCGCCCAGTTCGTTTAGCTTGGTTAGAATGGTCGCAGGTGACATCGCCTCGCCATTGATGCTGACGGCATCGCCGCGTTCAAATCCGACCTCGATGTATTCGGGCGTATCGGGGGCGTCCTCGGGGCTAACGGTACGTTGGTACACATATTCTGGGGCATCCACGGCCGGGTCTTCGAGCTCTTTGCCTTCGGAGGATGTGTGCAGCAGGTTGGCGTCCACACTAAACGGCGCCTCACCGCGTTTGTCTTTGGCAATCGGGATTTGGTTTTTCTCGGCAAAGTCGATCAGCTTGGTGCGGCTCGACAGATCCCATTCGCGCCAAGGTGCGATCACCTTGATGTCGGGGTTCAACGCATAGGCTGCGAGTTCAAACCGCACTTGGTCGTTGCCCTTGCCGGTCGCACCGTGGGCCACGGCATCCGCGCCGGTTTCTTCGGCGATCTCGACCAACCGTTTGGAAATCAGCGGCCGCGCGATGGAGGTGCCCAGCAGGTACAACCCTTCGTACACCGCATTGGCGCGGAACATCGGGAACACAAAGTCACGCACGAATTCTTCGCGCACGTCTTCGATGTAGATCTCGCTTGCGCCCATCTGTTCGGCTTTTTTGCGCGCAGGCTCCAGTTCTTCACCCTGACCCAAATCGGCGGTAAAGGTGACAACCTCACAGCCATATTCGGTTTGCAGCCATTTCAGAATGATCGATGTATCCAGACCGCCAGAGTAGGCGAGCACGACTTTTTTCGGCGCAGACATGAACAGTTCCTTCGTCTCAAAATCCCGGCTGCGATATCGGGTTTTGCGCGGCGCGGCAAGGTGGATGCGCGTTGACCGGCTGATCGTGCGGGCCTACTGATCAAACAATTGCCAAAAAGGACCCGTTTCATGACCGCCACCGCCTTTGCAGATGCCGCCCGCGCGGCAGAACGGGAAATGCGCGCCGTCTTCGCGCCCACACCGCTGCTGCGCAACGACCACCTGTCGGACCGGTTTGACGCGGATATTTGGCTCAAACGCGAAGATCTTAGCCCGGTGCGGTCGTATAAATTGCGCGGTGCGTTCAATGCGATGCGCAAGGTTATCCCCGGACAGTCGGTGTTTGTCTGCGCAAGTGCGGGAAATCACGCGCAGGGCGTAGCGTTTATGTGCCGGCATTTTGGGGTGCGTGGGGTCATTTTTATGCCTGTAACGACGCCACAGCAAAAGGTGCAGAAAACGCGGATATTTGGTGGTGATCACGTCGAAATCCGCCTGGTTGGGGATTATTTCGACGAAACCCTGGGGGCCGCCCAGACGTTTTGCACACAAGAGGGCGCGCATTTTCTGTCACCCTTTGACGATGAAGACGTCATTGAAGGGCAGGCGTCTGTCGCCGTCGAAATCGAAGATCAGCTGGGTCGTGTGCCCGACCGGATCATTCTGCCGGTAGGTGGCGGTGGTTTGTCAGCTGGGGTGCGCAGCTATTTTGGGCCCCGGCTGGCCTACACATTCGTTGAACCCACGGGCGCGCAAAGTTTGGGGCGCGCGTTGAAACACGGTGCGCCGATCAATGTGTCGCCGATTGATAGTTTTGTCGATGGCGCGGCCGTTGCAAAATTAGGAGAACGGACCTTTGCGCGGTTGCGTGATGTGGCCCGTGCGGATGCCATTCATTTATCTGAAGACCGTATTTGCACCACCATAATCGAAATGTTGAACGTCGAGGGCATCGTGCTGGAGCCTGCGGGCGCTATGTCGATTGAGGCGCTGAATGACGTTCGGGATGACATTCGCGGCAAGTCGGTTGTTTGCGTGGCCTCTGGCGGTAATTTTGACTTTGAGCGGTTGCCCGAGGTCAAAGAACGCGCGCAGCGCTATTCGGGCGTAAAGAAATACTTCATTTTGCGGCTGCCGCAGCGACCCGGAGCGTTGAAAGACTTTCTGGGTATTCTTGGCCCAGATGATGATATCGCCCGGTTCGAGTATCTTAAAAAATCGGCACGCAATTTTGGGTCTGTCCTGATCGGGATCGAAACCACCCGGCCAGAAAATTTCGCACGGTTTTTGGGCGAACTTGACGCCGCAGGGTTTACCTATACGGATATCACGAACAACGAAACACTGGCGCAGTTTGTGGTTTGACCACGGCTAACCGGCCATTTTGTCCGGCAGGTCATTCACAAAAACTGTGCGGGATTGGGTGTAGCAGTGCAGGATTTCTTGCAGATCAATGATAGTGTCTTGGTTCATAGCGGCTGTTTTTTCACCGGCTTGGCACAGCTCGGAAAAAGATTGAAACCCTAAGCTTAACGCGCTTCCTTTGAGGAAATGCAGTTTGCTTTCGAGGTCGTTATCGTGCTGTTGCGCGGCAAGTTCATCAACGGCGGCGTCGACTTCTTCTAGAAATAACTCAACAACATCGTCAAAATCCTCTGCTCCGATCTCTTCTCTTAGGGTCGCGACCCTGCTCCAATCAATCATACTGTCCTCGGCGCTGTGGGTGTAGGTCTTGTACGCCACAAAGACTAACGTTCCGTTTTTGCGGCCTTTGGCTTTTTGCACCAAAATTTCGCTTTAACGCGGCCTTAGTGTTTCAAAGGGTACGTCTAGGCGATTTAGCGTGGAGCAAGCCATGAATAGCGAAGTGCCCGCATCGGACCCCATGCACCGGGCTGATCTACCCGACGGTGTCAAACATGTGTTGGTGGTGGATGATAGTCGCGCGCAACGCCGGATTTTGTCCAGTTCGCTCAAACGCTGGGGGTATCACGTGACCGAAGCCGACAGCGGTGAGGCGGCGCTCGCGATTTGCCAACAAGATACCCCGGATCTCATCCTCAGCGATTGGATGATGCCTGGCATGTCCGGTCTGGATTTTTGCAAAGCATTCCGGGCGTTATCAGATGAAACCTATAGCTATTTCATCCTGCTTACCTCCAAAAGCGAAACCGATGATATCGCCGAAGGTCTGGATGCGGGCGCGGATGATTTTCTGACCAAACCGGTCAACCCCCCCGAACTGCGCGCCCGGCTTAGCGCGGGCCAGCGTATCATCGAAATGCAACAAGAACTGACGTTGAAAAACCGGGTGATCAAGGAAACCTTGGTTGAATTGCAGCGGCTGTACGATTCGCTGGACAGTGATCTGGTGCAGGCCAAACAGCTGCAACAATCCCTGATCCGCGAGCGTGAAAAAACTTTTGATGGCGGCGATCTGGCGTTGCTTTTGCAATCCAGCGGTCATGTGGGCGGCGATCTTGTGGGGTTCTTTCCTGCGTCTGACGGGCATCTGGGTTTGTTCGCCATTGATGTGTCTGGCCATGGGATCAGCTCGGCGTTGATGACGGCGCGATTGGCAGGATATCTGTCGGCGACCGCGCCAGATCAGAATATCGCGCTGGAAAAAACCGACACTGGCTACCGGTCGCGCGCCCCGCGCGATGCCATCGCGATTCTGAACCAGCTGGTGCTGGATGAGATGGAAACCGAGCATTATTTTACCATGATGCTCGCCGATATCGATATGGAAACGGGGCGGGTTGTCATCGGGCAGGCGGGCCATCCGCACCCGGTTGTCCAGCGCGCAGATGGCACGTTGGAACAGGACGGCACGGGGGGCTTCCCCGTTGGGTTGATGCCAAACGTTAGCTTTTCACAGTTTGAGATACAGCTTTCGCCGGGCGATCGTTTGCTGATTTTGTCGGACGGCGTGACGGAATGCCCCGACACCAAAGGCGCGCTGCTAGAAGAAGAAGGTCTTGAGAAAATTCTGAATGATCTGCAGTCAGTTAAGGGGCCTGCGCTGTTCACCGAAATTTTGGCGGCAATGACAAAATTATCAGGCCTGACCGAATTTCCTGACGATGTGTCGGGGCTTTTGTTTGAATTCCACGGCGCCGGTCAGGCGAAATAGCGCGCCAAAAACAACCGGTCGCCGTCATTGCCTAGGGTGGCCACCGCGGCGCTGGGCGACATTACGATTGTTTCGTGGCCCGGCTCCAGAGGTGGGCCAAGCCGGTGCACAGGTCTGGCGACATAGATATGACAGATCTTTTCAGCATGAAATCCGTAGTCGGGCATATAGATAAACCGCCGAAACGCCCCCAGCTTGCGCGGCGCGGCAATGCGCCAGCCGGTTTCTTCCATTACCTCACGGTGCAACGCATGGATCGCGCTTTCACCGGGGTCGATCCCCCCGCCGGGCAACTGAATATCGACCGTATCGCCCAGTTGCGCAGTCAGCAAAACAGACCCACCCAAGGGCAATATCGCATAGGCGCCGGGGCGCTGAACATAGCGTTGATTTGCATGGGGCGCATGGCCGACACGTCTCATCATTCTGGCTTGCCCTCTTTTCAACGGACCCAAGACGGTTATATGGGGTCGGTATGCCAACCCGGTGGCGATAAGGAAACCCCCATGACACTTGGACAGCAGATCGCGTGGGACGATACCGTCTTACCCTTTCAACTTGATGCCAGCGACATTCGCGGCCGTGTTGCACGGTTGGATGGCGCCCTGAATGGTATTCTGGAACAACACGATTACCCGCCGCAGGTCGAAGCCTTGGTGGCCGAAATGGCGTTATTGACTGCGATGATCGGTCAAACCATCAAATTGCGCTGGAAACTTCAGTTGCAGGTGCAGTCCAAAGGGGCTGTGCGGATGATTGCGACGGATTATTACGGCCCCGAAAAAGACGGCGAACCGGCAAGAATCAGGGCCTATGCCAGCTATGACGCCGACAGGCTGACGGATGCCGCGCCATTTGATCAGGTGGGCGAAGGTTACTTTGCGATCATGATCGACCAAGGCAAGGGTATGACGCCCTATCAAGGCATCACCCCGCTAGAAGGCGGGTCGCTGGCCGCCTGCGCCGAGACCTATTTTGCGCAGTCCGAACAATTGCCCACCCGCTTTTCGCTAAGCTTTGGCAAATCCACTGAACCGGGCGTGCCCGAACATTGGCGCGGCGGCGGCGTGATGTTGCAACACATGCCCAAGGCATCGCCCTTTGTTGCGCAAGGCGAAGGTGCAGGCGAGGTCCTGTCTGCCGACGATCTGGTGCAGGATGACGAGGCCGAAAATTGGAACCGCGTGAACATTTTGCTCGATACGGTCGAAGATATCGAATTGATCGGCCCGACATTGGCACCCAATGATCTGTTGTTGCGGTTGTTCCACGACGAAACGCCGCGGGTGTTCGACACACAGATCGTCCGGTTTGGATGCACTTGCTCCGAAGACCGTGTGCGTCAAAGCCTGTCGATTTATTCAGCCCGCGACATCGAAAAGATGACCACCGATGCGGGCCGCGTTACGGCTGATTGCCAGTTCTGCGGTGCGCACTACGACCTTGACCCCGCAACCGTTGGGTTTGAGGCAGACGCAAACGGCGATGACGCTTGACCTAGAGACGATCCGCACGGGCTTTCGCCAGCCGGGTCGTCCGTCATCTGACTTTGATCTCAACCCCGAAACGGTGTTGCCTGCGGGGCGCAAATTGCGGCCTGCGGGGGTTTTGGTGCCGATCATGCACAAGGACGGCGTCTGGCAACTACTGCTGACCAAACGATCGTCCGCGCTCAAACACCACCCCGGCCAAATCGCCTTTCCCGGTGGCAAGCAGGATGAAGCCGACCGCGATGTGGTCGCCGCCGCCCTGCGCGAGGCGCACGAAGAAATCGGCCTGCCCCAAGACGCGGTTGATGTGTTGGGCACACTGTCCCCGCATGAAACGGTGACGAGGTTCACCGTGACCCCGGTGATTGGCCACGTCACGCGCCCCTTTGACATACGCCCCGAACCCGGAGAGGTCGACGAGGTGTTCACAGTGCCCCTGCAACACGTGCTGACGCCCGAGAATTTTGTGGTGCAATCGCGGCAATGGCGTGGGCAGATGCGGTCCTATTTTGCGGTGCCTTACGGACCCTATTACATCTGGGGCGCAACTGCGCGTATGTTGCGGGCATGGACCGACCAACTATCACAATGATCCCTGCAAATACGCCATGGCTCACGGACCCGTCAGTGCGCGCAGTGTGTCAGGCGATTGCCGCGCAGGGGGCGCCGATTTACATGGTCGGTGGCTGTGTGCGCGATGCCATTTTGGGTGTCGCTGGGTCTGACGTCGATATGGCTACACCTGTCTTGCCGCAAGAGGTGTCGCGGCTGGCGCAGGCGGCTGGGTTAAAGGTGGTGCCAACTGGCATTGACCATGGCACAGTCACGGTGATCGCGGGCGGCACCGGGTTTGAGATCACGAGCTTTCGCAAGGATATTGCCACCGATGGGCGGCGTGCCGTCGTGGCGTTTTCGGATGACATCACCGAAGACGCGCGGCGCAGGGATTTCACACTCAACGCGCTTTATGCGACGCTGGCGGGTGATATCGTTGACCCGCTGGGGGGGCTGCCCGACTGCCACGCCCGGCGCATTCGGTTCATCGAAGACGCCGAAACCCGTATTCGCGAAGACTACCTGCGTATTCTGCGGTTCTTCCGATTTCATGCCCGATATGCGGACCCGGCGCAGGGGTTTGACCCTGATGCACTGGCCGCCATCGCGTCAAATTCCGCAGGGTTAGAGACACTTTCTGCAGAACGGGTCGGCCAAGAACTGTGCCGCCTGTTGGCTGCACCTGACCCCATGCCCGCAGTGGCCGTGATGCATCAGATTGGCGTCTTGCCGCAGATCTTGCCCGGCAGTGACGTGACATTTCTGGGCCCGGTTGTGCATCTGGCCGATCATCTGTGCTTGCCGCCAGATTGGCGGTTGCGGCTGGCCGCGCTGGGTGGCGAAGACCTGCAAGACCGTTTGCGGCTGACCAACAAAGACGCCAAAGCCGTGGCACAAATGCGCGAGATGTTAGGGGCCATGACGCCTGATCATGAGATCGCCTACAGGCATGGTTTTGACCGCGCGGTTCAGGTCGCCATTTTGCGCGGGGCTATGGCCAACCAA
Source organism: Roseobacter sp. (assembly GCF_039970775.1). Lineage (GTDB taxonomy): Bacteria > Pseudomonadota > Alphaproteobacteria > Rhodobacterales > Rhodobacteraceae > Roseobacter. The sequence goes on along the minus strand of NZ_JBDVLG010000063.1, from coordinate 185,773 downwards.
CCCATGGGCAAAGATATGCTGCAGCCCTTGCAGCATGCGGCGCAAGCGCGGTTGCCCCTAACGGCGCAAGATCTCATGCCGGGTCTGTCGGGCAAGGCGCTGGGCGATCGTTTGGCGACGCTAGAAAACAGGTGGATAGCGTCTGGTTTTACCCTGACCCGTGACGCGCTATTGGCATCTGATTGAGATGGTCGACAAACACATTTTTCTTGTATAGATAGTACCCATCAAGAGGGAGGAATACGGAATGTATCGCGGGATCTGGTTCGGCTGAATTTGCCATAAACCGTTACCCGATGGCCTGCACCGCAGCGCCTGATCATTTCGCATATTCGACCAAAGGCCCCCGCCATGTTCCGCTTTTTCGAACGTCTTGTTGACCCCTATTGCGCCTATCCCGAAACAAATCACCCACCCCAGCGGCTCTGGCCGTTTATGTTGCAATACGCACAGCCCTTTAAACGCGTGTTTATTCTGGCAGGCGTCATGTCGGTTGTTGTCGCTGCAGTCGAGATTTGGCTGATCTTTTACATGGGGCGGGTCGTTGACCTGATGGATGGCGACCCGCACATGATGTGGGCGCAATACGGCACCGAATTGATCCTTGTGGCGCTGTTTATCCTGATCATGCGGCCGCTGTTTCAGGCACTTGATGTGGCGTTGCTGAACAACGCGATCTTGCCGAATTTTGGCACGATGATCCGCTGGCGGGCGCACAGACAGGTGTTGCGGCAATCCGTAGGGTGGTTCGAAAACGACTTTGCCGGGCGCGTGGCCAACCGCATTATGCAGACGCCCCCCGCCGCGGGCGAGGTCGTCTTTCAGGTGTTTGACGCGATCTCGTTTTCGTTGGCGTACTTGTTGGGTGCGGCGATCTTGCTGTCGTCGTCTGACCCCCGGTTGTTGATCCCACTGCTGGTGTGGTTTGCGCTTTATGGTCTGTTGTTGCGCTGGACGATCAAGCGCGTGGGCCCCGCGTCGCAGGCGGCCTCAAACGCGCGGTCGGTGGTTACCGGCCGTGTGGTGGATGCCTATACCAACATCCATTCCGTCAAGATGTTTGCGCATCATGACCAAGAGCTCGACTATGCCAAAGAGGCCATCGAAGACACCCGCACAACCTTTCAGTCCGAGATGCGGATTTTCACCGTCATGGACGTGACGTTGGTGTTTCTGAACGGGTTGCTGATCATTGGTGTGGTCGGTTGGGGGTTGGTCTTGTGGATGCAGGGCACGGCCAGCGTCGGCGTTGTCGCGGCAGCCACGGCGCTGACGTTGCGGTTGAATGCAATGACCGGATGGATCATGTGGGCGCTGACCACGTTTTTCCGCGAATTGGGCGTGGTGGCCGAAGGCATGGAAACCATCGCGCAGCCGATTACCCTGACTGATACCGCAGATGCCACCCCTCTGGCATTGACCGACGGTACCATTGAAATCAACGGGCTATCGCATCACTATGGGCGGGGCGCCGGGGGGCTGGAAAATGTCACCCTGACGATCCGGCGCGGCGAAAAGATCGGGCTGGTCGGGCGGTCAGGCGCGGGTAAATCCACGTTGGTCAAGCTGCTGTTGCGGTTCTACGACCCTGAAAGTGGTCAAATTTTAATCGACGGGCAAGATATCACGCAGGTGCAACAAGACAGCCTGCGTCTGGCGATTGGCATGGTGCAACAGGACAGTTCGTTGTTGCACCGATCGGTGCGCGACAACCTGCGTTATGGCCGTGCCGAGGCCAGCGATGATGCCATTTACGCAGCCGCGCGGCAGGCACAGGCCCATGATTTCATCCTTGATTTACAGGACCCACAAGGCCGGCGCGGGTATGATGCGCAGGTGGGTGAACGGGGCGTGAAGCTGTCTGGCGGGCAACGGCAACGGGTCACTTTGGCGCGTGTTATCTTAAAGGACGCGCCGATTTTGCTGTTGGACGAAGCCACCAGCGCCCTAGACAGCGAGGTCGAAGCCGCGATTCAAGACACGCTTTATGGCATGATGGAGGGCAAAACCGTGATCGCCATTGCGCACCGGCTCTCGACCATTGCGCAAATGGACCGTATCTTGGTGCTTGATCGCGGGCAGGTCGTGCAAGACGGCACCCACGACGCGCTTTTGGCGCAGGGCGGACTCTACGCAGATTTTTGGGCCCGGCAGTCGGGCGGATTTCTGGCCACCGAAAACACCGAGGATACACCTTGAATATATCGAATTGGATCAACGCCTTTCGCCCCGCCGAAGGGCCACCGCCCCAGACATTGGGTGCTTTTTTCCGGTGGTGTTTGTCGGGGGCGTGGCCCGCGTTGGTGTTGGCTGCGGTTTTGTCGGCAGCCGCAGGCGCGATGGAAGCAGTGACGGCGTTGATCTTGGGTCATGTCATTGATGCGACGTCTTCTGCCGGGCCTGATGGGGTCTTTGATGGCGCAAATGCTGCGTTGATTTTGGGGTCGATCGCGTTTTTCTTGATCGCCCGCCCGTTGTTTTTTGGCCTGTCTGCATCGGCCAATGCGATCATCGTGCAGCCCAATGTGAACCCGTTGGTGTTGTCGCGGCTCCATCGGTGGACGCTGGGCCAGACGGTTGGGTTTTTTGACGATGATTTCGCCGGACGTATCGCGCAAAAGCAAATGCAAACGGCGCGCGCGGTGACGGACGTGGTGTCAGAGGTGATCAACGTGGTCGCTTTTGCACTGGCGTCGCTGGCGGGGTCGGTTTTGTTGCTGTTGGCCATCGACTGGCGCGTCGCACTGGGGTTCGGCGTTTGGTTGGTCGGCTATTTCGCGATGATCAACTGGTTCTTGCCGCGCATTCGCGAACGGTCGGCGGGGCGTGCCGCCGCGCGGGCGATGGTGTCGGGTCAAGTGGTTGATACAATCACGAATATCAAGACGGTCAAGCTGTTTTCCCACGCGGATCACGAAGACCAAGCCGCGTTGGATTCCATGCAAAGGTTCCGCACGCGCGCCGTGAATTTCGGCTATCTGGCCGCAGGCTTCCGGTTTGTATTGATGACCATGGCCGGGATTTTGCCGGTGGTCTTGATGGGCGGCACGGTTATGTTGTGGCAGGCGGGGCAGGCCACGCAGGGCGATATCGTGGCCGCAGGGGCCGTGGCGATCCGCATTGCGCAGATGACCGGCTGGGTCAGTTTTACCCTGATGCAGATCTATTCCAACATCGGCGAGATTGAAGACGGCATGCGCACGCTGACCCCCCGCAACCGGGTCGAAGACGGCGCCGATGCACCCCCCTTGCAGGTCACCTCTGGGCAGATCGAACTGCGCGGTTTGGGGTTCAGCTATGGGCGCGAAACTGGTGGCGTGCATGACGTAAACCTGACGATGAAACCCGGCGAAAAACTGGGGCTTGTCGGGGCGTCGGGGGTGGGCAAATCGACTCTCGTGGCCCTGTTGCTGCGGCTTTATGATTCCGAAAAAGGCGTGATCGAAATTGATGGTCAAGACATTACCGAGGTCACGCAGGATAGTTTGCGCCACAATATCGGGATGGTCACGCAGGAAACGGCGATGTTCAACCGGTCGGCGCGCGATAACATTTTATATGGCCGCCCAGATGCCAGCGACGATGATCTGATCGCGGCCGCTCGCAAAGCCGAAGCGCATGAGTTCATCCTTAATCTGGTCGATCACGAAGGGCGCACCGGATATGACGCGCACCTTGGCGAACGCGGTGTGAAGCTGTCGGGTGGGCAACGCCAGCGGATTGCGCTGGCCCGGGCGATCCTTAAGGACGCGCCCATATTGATCTTGGACGAAGCAACGAGCGCGCTCGACAGTGAGGTCGAGGCGTCAATCCAGGCGGCTCTTGACCGGGTCATGCAGGGCAAAACCGTGCTGGCCATCGCGCATCGTCTCTCGACCCTGACTGAAATGGACCGGATCATTGTGATGGACGGAGGCCAGATCGTTGAAGATGGCAGCCATACTGACCTGTTGGAGAAACGGGGACTTTATGCGCAATACTGGGACAGACAATCGGGTGGGTTCATTCGGACGCAAGCCGCAGAATAGGGGCTTTTGTCTGCGTGCGTCCTCCCGTACTGCAACGGTATGACAGACATATTGATCAAACATTTGGGTATGCAGGGGGATGGCGTCGCCGACGGCCCTCTTTTTGCGCCGCTGACATTGCCGGGCGAAACCGTCACAGGCCGGGTCGACGGGGCCAAACTATGCGACGTGAAGGTGGTGCAGCCATCTGACCGCCGCGTCGCCGCGCCCTGCCGCCATTTTAAATCTTGCGGTGGCTGCCAGTTGCAGCATGCGGATGATGAATTTGTAGCAGATTGGAAGGTTGATCTGGTGCGCCGGGCGATCGCCGCCCACGGATTAGAGACTGTTTTTAGGCCCATCGAAACATCGCCACCCCAATCCCGCAGGCGCGCGGGTTTTGCTGCGCGGCGGACAAAAAAGGGCGCTTTGGCCGGGTTTCATGGGCGGGCATCAGACACGATTATCCCGGTTCCCGATTGCACATTGATCGATCCCGATCTGCGCAATGGCCCAAAGATCGCCGAAGCCTTGGCCATGATCGGGGCCAGCCGCAAGGCGGCGCTGTCGGTGATGGTCACGGCTACCAAAACCGGCTTGGATGTCGCTGTCACCAATGGCAAACCGCTGGATGGGCCGTTGCGGCAACAATTGCCGATGATTTGCACGCAATTCGGTCTGGCGCGCTTGTCGTGGGACGATGAGATCATCGCGATGGAAAACCCACCAACGCACGGGTTTGATAGCATAGATGTCGCCCCGCCGCCCGGTGCGTTTTTGCAAGCCACCGCCCATGGCGAGGCCGCGTTGCTGCGCGCGGTGCGTGAAATTACCGGCGATGCGGCCAAGGTGGTTGATCTGTTCGCGGGGTGCGGCACATTTGCGTTGCCACTGGCGCGGGATGCCGAAGTGCATGCGGTTGAAGGTGACGCCGATATGATCGCGGCTCTTGATCAGGGCTGGCGCCGGGCGCCGGGCCTCAAAACCGTCACTGCGGTCGCACGCGACTTGTTTCGTCGCCCGTTGATGTCCGATGAATTGCGCCATGCGCAGGCGGTCGTTCTGGACCCACCCCGCGCGGGTGCCGAAGCGCAGGTGGCAGAGCTGTGCCAGTCGAACGTTGCGCGTATCGCCTATGTTTCGTGTAATCCGGTGAGCTTTGCGCGGGATGCAAAAACGCTTGTGGATGCGGGCTTTACCCTGAATTGGATCCAAGTCGTGGATCAGTTTCGTTGGGCCGCACATGTGGAACTGGTGGCCAGCTTTACGCCATCTGATACGCGCACATAACCCGTGGGAGGCCAGACATGACATTGCGGAAAAAACTAGACATTTGGCTGGACCAGCCTTGGGTTACGACCACGGTTATGGTGGTGATTATCTTTAACGCCATTCTGTTGGGGCTGGAAACATCCACCACAGTCATGGCGCAGATGGGCCCGGTGATCGTCGCGTTGGATGTGGCCTGTCTGGGATTTTTCATCGCTGAAATCTTGCTGAAAATCGTTGCGCGGGGTGGGCGGTTTTTCAAAAACGGCTGGAACCTGTTTGATTTTGCCATCGTGGCCGCGGCGCTTGTGCCCGGATCGCAAACCATGTCGGTGCTGCGGGCGCTGCGCATTTTGCGCGTGTTGCGCGTTATTTCGGTGGCACCACGATTGCGCCGCGTGGTCGAAGGGTTTGTGACCGCACTGCCGGGCATGGCCAGCGTGTTCCTGCTGATGGCGATCATTTTCTATATCGGTGCGGTGATCGCAACCAAGCTCTTTGGGGCCAGTTTCCCCGAATGGTTTGGATCACTGGCGTCGAGCGGGTACACGTTGTTCCAGATTATGACCTTGGAAAGCTGGTCGATGGGGATCGTGCGCCCGGTGATGGAAATATACCCCTACGCGTGGGCGTTTTTCGTGCCTTTCATCATGATCACGACCTTTGCGGTGGTGAATTTGTTGGTGGGTTTGATCGTGAATTCGATGCAAGATGCCCACCAAGAAGAGGCGGGCGCCGTGACCGATGCCTACCGAGATGAGGTGTTGAACCGGTTGATCGCGATCGAAAAGCAGCTTGCGGATAAATCGGATACTTAACAAATTTGTGAAGTGGTTTAACCAATTCTCCATGGTAGCCGTGACACAAGAGCAGAACGTCGAAAAGACATACAGGACAGCATAAAATGCGTCGCAGAGAATTAATACTCACGTCCACCGCCGCGATGGTGTTGGCGGGATGTGCCGGTGGGTCGAAATTCCGCCGGTACGACGGCCCCGAAGTCACGTTTGTGGTGGTCAACAAAGGGCAGCGGCGGATGCATTTGCTGCACAATGATACCGTGTTGAAAAGCTACGATATTCAGCTTGGGTTCGCGCCGATTGGTGACAAAGAGATCGAGGGCGACGGGAAGACCCCAGAAGGGGTGTACCGCATCGACCGCCGCAATCCGAATTCGCGATTTCACCTGTCGTTGGGCATCAACTACCCCAACGTAAATGATGTCGCTGCGGCCAAGGCGCTGGGTCAATCACCGGGCGGTGATATCTTTATTCACGGCCAGAAAAATCCCTTTAAGCTGTCGTCAGGGGATTGGACGTGGGGCTGTATTGCAGTCACCAACGAAGAAATCGAAGAAATCTACGCGATGGTTGCCAATGACACGTTGATCGCCATCAACCCGTGATTTTTACACGGGGGCAGGCACGACAGCCGGCGCCCCGGTGACCATCGTCCACCAGATTTTACCGTTGTCTTCCTGAAACCACGCAAACCCCATTTGCGTCGCATCTGCCGATAAAATCACCCGGCGCGTGTCGGGTTGTTCCATCCAGGCCGCCAGCGTTTCCAGCTCTGATTCGTAGGTTTCAGAGATGTTTTCGCCAATCAATGTGCCCCCGTATCCAACGCGCTGAACCCGGTCGATGGGCGAAGAGCCGTCAGATCCAAAATGCCAAGGGCGGTTTTGAATGGACATGTCGCGCGAATGCGTTGCGGCGGCGGCATTCAGATTGGCGTCAAACACAAGGGGTGCCTGACCCGAGGCATTGCGCAAGGCGTTAACCGAATCCAGCATCCGGAACTGGACTTTGTCGACATCACCGCGGCCAATTCGATAGACACCGCCGTTGCTTGACCCGTCAAATGTTCCGGTACTTTGCCCGCAGGCCGCCAAAGTTACGCCCAATGCGAAAAAAATGGATATCAAACGGATCATTTCGTACTCCTAAAACGTTAACCCAACGCATACCGCGCAATGCGTTGCATTTCAAACGCACATCAGCGTCCTTGGCGAGGATGACAAGTGTTTGATTTGCGACCGCGACTTTCGCGCAATAAACTGCGCAGCAATTCTACCCGACCACTTAGCCATGGAGGCCGTCGATGTCTGATCAACGCTTTTTGAAACCCAGCCGCCGGTCGTTTTTGGCCGGGAGCGCCGCGATGGTGGCCGCGCCCGCCGTTGCCCAAGATACGACGTCTGTCAATTCGGCGGACACCACGCAGGGAGAACGCGACCTGACCGAGTCGGTGCAGCGGAATATCTCTAGTTTCCGGGCGCTTGATTGGCAGCCTTATTTCTCTGACCTCAAGAATGGCGCCGTTTTGGTCGATATCGACAGCCGCGCGTTACACTATTGGGCCGAGGATGAGAGCTTTTACAAGCTTTACCCGTCCAGTGTGCCGCTGACAGAAGAGCTAACGCGCCGTGGTCGTACCAAAATCGTGCGCAAGGTCGAAGGCCCCAGCTGGCGGCCGACCCCATCCATGCTGGAACGCAACCCCGAGTGGCCTGCATTTATCGGCCCCGGCCCGGATAACCCAATGGGAACACACGCGCTTTACCTGAGCTGGACATACTACCGTATCCACGGCACGCACGACACCCGCAAAATCGGGCGGCAGTCCTCTAATGGGTGTGTTGGGCTGTACAACGAGCACATCGCAGAGCTGTTTGAATTGACTAAAGTTGGCACGCAAGTGTTGCTAATTTGACGACATCAAACCGGATATGTGAGGCTCTTTGGGAAACAAGTTTACAAACATCATCTTATGATGTTTTACCGGCACTCACGAGGTTAGTTTTAGGTGCGTGCCGCCACATTGTGTCGCACGCCTTTTCTGGAGGTTATGATATGAAGAAACTCGTTCTCGCCGCTGCACTGACAGCCGCCGCTTCGACAGCATACGCCGGTTCGCTGGCCGAGCCAGTTGTTGAACCAGTGGTCATCGTAGAAGAAGCAGAAGGTTCGTCCACAGGCGTACTGCTGCCAATCCTGCTGCTGCTGATTGTTGCTGCTGCCGTTTCCTAATCGGAACTCGGTTCTACTTATTAAAAAGGCGGTGCCCAGTGCGCCGCCTTTTTTCGTTTCATCAAGGATTAGCCTGTCCAACCAACAATATTCTCATCGATAATATTTGAGAGCGCTGTAATGTGGGCATCATCATCATTGAGACACGGGATATAGGTAAAATGCTGGCCGCCGGCCTCTTCAAAGCTCTCCTTGATCTCTTCGTTGATCTCTTCGAGCGTCTCGATGCAATCGGCCGAAAACGCAGGTGCACAGACCGCGATGTTCTTTTTGCCAGCCTCGGCCAACCGCGCGACCTCTTCGACGGTATAGGGCTGTAGCCATTCTTCAGGGCCGAACTTAGACTGGAACGTCGTCGTGATTTCGGTGTCTTCCCAACCCAGACGTTCCTTCAACAGCCGCGTCGTTTTCTGACATTGGCAATGATACGGATCGCCCTCCATCAGGTAGCGAATGGGCACACCGTGATAGGAACAGACCAAAATATCGGGCTTTTTGTCCATCATCCCGTAGGCGCGTTCGATTGATTGCGCCAAGGCGTCGATGTAATCGGTACGGTCAAAATACGGATCAACGGTGCGGGTCGTTGGTTGCCATTTTTCATAGGTCAACGCCCGGAAAAATTCATCATTGGCGGTGGCGGATGTTGCTCCAGCGTATTGCGGATACAGTGGGAAAAACAGGATCTTACGGCATCCGGCGGCGGTCATTTCGGCCACTTTGGAGCGGGTGGATGGGTTGCCATACCGCATGCAATAATCGACCATCACGTCATCCCCGTGACGCTGCTGCATCTCGGCTTTGATCTTGATGGTTTGCGCCTTGGTGATGGTCATCAAGGGGCTTTCGTTGGCCTCTTCGTTCCAGATCGACTTATACGCGGCCCCGCTGGAAAACGGGCGCTTGCTGAGGATGATCAACTGCAACAGCGGCTGCCAGATCCACGGGCTGTAATCGATCACCCGGCGGTCTGATAGAAACTCGTTCAGATAGCGCCGCATCGACCAATAGTCGTAGTTGTCCGGCGTGCCGAGATTGGCAAGCAGGATCCCCACCTTGGGCTTGGTGATCGCGGGATGATCGTCTTTGGCGTGCGGTGGGCGAACGGCCAGGGGCGCAGAGTCGCTGCTGTCCAGCATCTTGGGTGTCCTTGTGAAGCAAAGTTGTGCCTGAGATAGACGGTTTTACGCGCGGGTCAATCGCGCAGCGGGGTTTCTGGTACGGCCAATGCATCTGCAAGGCGGTGTTTGGCAGAGCCGGGCCGTAAGGGTTTTTGTTGGCTGTCGTCGGGTGCCCAGCCGGTCAGGAACACCAGTTCGAATGTCGCAGAGATACGGCCTTCGGCGGTGGCGTAATGGTCAGAATAAAGCCGGGCGGTTTCTTCGAAAATTTGCCGTTTGGTGGGATGACGCTGCCGGGCGGCCAGCGCGTTGTTTTCGCCCAAGGCACGCAGATCGTGCATCAGGTGCCAAGCATCACGGTATTCCGCGGTTAGGTTCAGGCTGTCTGCCACAGGCAAGGCCAGCCCCGCCCGTTGCAGCAATGCGCCCAAATCGCGAATCTCTCCCATTGGGGCGACGCGGGGCGACATGCCGCCGGTGATCGCGGCCTCTGCCTGACCCAAACAGGCGCGCAGTTCTTGCAAGGTTTGCCCGCCCAGCGTCGCCATGATCAACATGCCATCGGGTTTTAGCGCCCTGCGACATTGGATAATTTGTCCCACTGGGTCGTTGGCCCAATGCAGCCCCATCGCGTGTATAACAAGGTCGTGCTGGCCCTTTTGCAGGGGCAAAACATCGCCATCGGCGCATATTTCAGCGCTGGGCATTCGGGGCGTCCAAAGATTTGGAAAAGGCGTCACGACCGCCGACGAATTAAACGCCCTGTTAACCATGGAGAGGCGATCTTGGACCTCGTCGGCTGCCGCCTCTTGCAAAAAGAACGTTTTGGCCTGCGCACGGTGCTGCTGCAGGGCGGTGACATCAGTTAATATTCTTGGGTCATTCATATGGGGGAAATAGGACGGTGGCGTTGAATTTTCAAACGGCAGTTTCAGCAATTTATCCGCCGCGCTGTCTGGGGTGCGGTGGAAAAGTCATGAGCGACTTTGGCCTGTGCGGCACATGTTGGCGTGATACGTTGTTTATTGGTGGTGCTGTGTGCGATTGTTGCGGCACGCCATTGCCCGGTCAGGATGAGGGCGAAAATTTGACCTGCGATGACTGCATGCGCACGCCGCGCCCCTGGACCCGCGGGCGATCTGCGTTGGTGTATAAGGGGAATGGCCGCAATTTGGTGTTGGCGCTGAAACACGGCGACCGTCAAGAGATCGCAAAACCCGCAGGGCAATGGATGGCCCAAGCTATTGCCGATTTTCCAAAAGAAAACATGATTGTAGCACCCGTACCTCTGCATTGGACCCGCATGGTCAAACGTCGGTATAATCAATCGGCGTTGTTGGCGCAGGCATTGGCGAAACATACGGGGCTGCCGGTGTGCCCGGATCTGTTGCAACGCCCCACCAGAACCGCCCCGTTGGAGGGAATGACCCGCGAGGTTCGGTTTTCATCGGTCAAGGGGGCCATTGCGATCCACCCGCGACGGCGGCACCGATTGGTGTCCCGTCCGGTTTTGTTGGTGGATGACGTCCTGACGTCTGGTGCGACCCTTGCAGTGGCCGCGGATGCCTGTCTTGCTGCGGGATCAGGCCCTGTTTACGTCGTAACACTAGCGCGGGCGGTCAAGGATGCTTAGATACCTTCGTGATACAAGACACAGCAAGGAACGAAGATGCAAACTGTCGATATTTATACCTCGCCTCTGTGCGGTTTCTGTCATGCGGCCAAACGTCTGCTAGACCAAAAGGGCGTTTCCTTTTCTGAGGTAAACGTTCTGAGCAACCCAGACCGCAAGCCCGAGATGATCAAACGTGCCAATGGCGGGCGCACAGTGCCGCAGATCTTCGTGGGCGATATCCATGTTGGCGGGTGTGATGATCTGTACGCACTGGAACGCGCAGGTAAACTCGACGCATTGCTCGCGGCTTGATGAAAACCGCGCTGCTGCAATTGAACGTGTCGGATGACCCGGCGGCCAATCTTGCGGTGACCTTGGCCTACGTGCGCGAGGCCGCCGAAGCGGGGGCGGAATTTATTCTGACCCCCGAGGTCACGAATTGCATTTCGACCAGCCGGGTCCATCAAAACAGCGTTTTGCAGCACGAAGACGACGACATCACCCTTGCCGCTTTGCGCGGCGAGGCAAAGATGCACGGTATCTGGCTGTTGATCGGATCGTTGGCGTTAAAAACCGCCGACGCGGACGGGCGGTTTGCCAACCGGTGTTTCCTGATTGGGCCGGATGGCACGATTGTTGCGCGCTACGATAAAATCCACATGTTCGACGTGGATGTCAGCCCCGAAGAAACCTGGCGCGAATCAGAAGGATACCGTCCGGGCGCGCAGGCTGTTGTGGCTACGGCGCCTTTTGCACCGATCGGTTTGACGATCTGCTACGATTTGCGGTTTCCGAAATTGCACGCGGCCTTGGCCAATGCCGGGGCGCAAATTTTGACGGTTCCGGCGGCGTTTTCGCCGGTCACTGGTGCTGCACATTGGCACGCGTTATTGCGCGCACGCGCCATTGAAACAGGGTGTTTTGTACTGGCGCCTGCCCAAACCGGCGAACACGCAAGTGCCCACCACAAGACCCGCCGAACCTATGGCCATTCCTTGGTTGTCGCCCCTTGGGGAGAGATCCAAATGGACGCAGGTGTCGCGCCGGGCGTTTACATGACAGACCTCGATATGGGAGAAGTGTCAAAGGCGCGGGGCCGTGTCCCCAGTCTTGAAAACGCACGACCATTCGATGGACCTTAATGAACGACGACCGAAACTCTTTGGCGATTGCACTTTTTAGTGAGGTATTGGCCGCGGACCAGATGGTGCGCGCCCGGCTGAGCAAGGTGTTGCCTAAGGGTATGGAGATCTCTCATTTTTCGGTGCTGAACCACCTTGCAGGCGCGCAGGTTGAACGAACGCCCGCGCAGTTGGCTGAAACATTTCACGTCACGCGCGGCGCTATGACCAACACGCTGAGCAAATTGGAATGGGCGGGGTACGTGCATATCCGCCCCGATTGGGACGACGCGCGGCGCAAGATGATCGCGATTAGCCCTGCAGGCCGGCAGGCGCGCGACCATGCGGTGGGCGCGTTGACCCCGCTTATCAACCAGGTGGTTGAAAAATTGGGCGACACCAAAGTCCGCGAGGCCCTGCCGATCTTGCGCGAGATGCGTCGCCAATTGGGCAGCGAAGTTTAGGCCCGCTTTACGCTGGCGGTCACGTAGTTCACGCTTAGATCCCGATCCGACAGCCGCCAAGACCACGCAACCGGGTTAAACACAAACCCCTTGCGATCCACCGGATCAAGGCCCGCATTTTGCAGCAAATCATATAGTTCATCCGGTGTGATGAATTTCGTCCAGTCGTGGGTGCCTTTGGGCAGCCAGCGCATGACGTGTTCGGCGCCAATGATCGCCACAACGTAGGATTTTGGATTGCGGTTCAACGTCGAACAAATATGCAGCCCGCCGGGTTTCAACAGCATGCGACAGGCCACCAGATAATCGATGGGGGACGCAACATGTTCAACGACCTCCATATTGAGCACCGCATCGAATTGTTCGCCCGCGTCGGCCATGTCTTCGGCGGTGGTGTGGCGGTAGTCGATCTTTAGCCCGGATTGTTCGGCATGAATTTGCGCCACGGGGATGTTCCGCTCGGCGGCATCGGCACCAACGACATCGGCCCCCAACCGCGCCATCGGTTCGGCCAACAGCCCGCCGCCGCACCCAATATCGAGAATCCGCAGTCCCTTGAACGGCTCTGGCGCCGTCAGATCGCGGTCAAATTCAGCAGCAATCTGGGAAGTGATATAATCCAACCGGCACGGGTTCAGCATGTGTAACGGTTTGAATTTACCGTTTTCATCCCACCAATCGGCCGCCATCGCCTCAAATTTTGCGATTTCAGATGGGTCAACTGTGGTTTGGGGCGCTTGCATTCTGGTCTCCATATGATCAAGTGCAGTTTCGTATTATATAGGCCTGTAATGGACAAATACCCGGACCAAAAGCGCGCAGTCCAATATCTGTATCCGCCGGTTGATCCGTTTGATCAACGGATGCTTGATGTTGGCCAAGGCCACAAGGTGTACGTAGAGCAATGCGGCAATCCGCAGGGCATCCCTGTTGTGGTGCTGCACGGCGGTCCGGGCGGTGGGTGCAGCTCTGCGATGCGGCGGTATTTTGACCCAGACGTGTACCGCGTGATTCTGTTTGATCAACGCGGTTGCGGACGGTCGCGGCCTCATGCCAGCGTGACGCACAACACCACGTGGCATTTGGTTGATGACATCGAACTGATCCGCCGCGAACTGGGCGTTGATCAATGGATCGTCTTTGGCGGCAGCTGGGGTGCGACGCTAGCGTTGGTCTATGCGCAGGCGCATCCCGACCACGTGCGTCATATCGTCTTACGCGGTGTATTTTTGATGACCCGCACCGAATTGGATTGGTTCTACGGTGGTGGAGCCGGTAAATTCTGGCCCGAGGTTTGGGCGCGGTTTGTGGCGCTGGTACCCGAAGACGAACGCGGCGACCTGATCCAAGCCTACCATCGGCGGCTGTTTTCGGGCGATATCAGTATTGAAACCCGGTTTGCCAAAGCATGGTCTGCCTGGGAAAATGCGCTGGCGTCGATCCAATCCACCGGGTCCATGGGCGACAGCCCTGGCGACTATGCACGCGCCTTTGCCCGGTTGGAAAACCATTATTTCATCAACGCAGGTTTTCTGGAATTTGACGGCCAGATTTTGGCACATGTCGGGCGTATTGCGCATATCCCTGGCGTGATCGTACAGGGCCGGTACGATATGATTTGCCCCCCCGACAGTGCATATGCCTTGGCGCAAAGCTGGGACAATTGCGATTTGAAGATGGTGCGCCATGCGGGGCACGCGTTGTCAGAGCCGGGCATCAGCGCAGAATTGGTGCGCACCATGGATAGGATCGCAGGCAAGTGAGCCGCGCGTCCCGACATATCGAACGACGCGCGCTTTTTGCGTCGGGTGCGGCGGCGGCGTTGCTGGCGGCCACCGGTGTGTCGGCGGGGCCATCGCCGGTGCGGGGTGGTCGTTTGCGCATGGCATTGTCGGGCGCTGCCCGCACAGACCAGTTCGATTCGCGGCTGAAGATGGGCGTGTTCATGCAGGTCGCGATGGCTGGGTTGGTGTTTGATACCCTGACCGAGGTTGCAGCCGACGGCACGTTGCGTGGTGAGCTTGCGACGGCGTGGCAGGGCAGCGCCGATGCCCGAAGCTGGACATTTGACCTGCGCCGCGCTGTGCAGTTCCACAATGGGGCGCATTTTACGGCGCGCGATGTCGCGGCGTCACTTGAAATGCATCGCGCGGGGCTGCTGACGGATCTCGACAGGATCGAGACCATCAATGATACCCAATTGCGCATACATCTAAAATTACCGGATTCCGATTTTCCTTACCGTCTGTCCGATGCGCGGCTGGTGATCTATCCTGCTGATGATGTCGAACAGGCGATGCGGGATGGCATCGGCACCGGGGTATACCGCCTGCACCGGTTTTTGCCCGGCCGGCAGGTGATTGGCCAGCGGGTTGACCGGCACTACAAAGACGGCACGGCCGGGTGGTTTGATACGGTGGAATTGGTGTCTATCCCGTCGGATCTGGTGCGGATCGAGGCCTTGCAGGACGGGTTTGTTGATGTGGCGGACGTGTCAGGCACGGATTTGTCGCAGGGGTTGGCAGGGTTCGCATTGCTGCCCGATGCGCGCCATGCCAGCACTGCCGCGCATGAGAAGCTGCGCATGCCGTTGGCTGTGGGTACCCGCGCACCATTGGATAATTTCCGCGCAGCCGAGCGTTGGTGGATGGGCTGACGCGATCAGGGGTTGCAGACTCGCCGCGCTGAGCGTATATCGACTTCAACAGCGGTGCGTTCGGGTCCAAACCAAACGCTCCACCGATACTTGTTACGGGCCGCGCGCCCGTTTTTTTATGCCTGAAAGTCCGATGACAAACGATCTGATTGCAAAAGCTGCCATTGACCGCCGCATGGCCGAGATCATCACCCCGGTGATCGAGGACTTGGGGTTTGAACTGGTGCGCGTGCGCCTGATGTCTGGCAAATCGACGATTCTACAGATCATGGCCGACAAGCCTGATGGTGGTATCGAGGTCGACGATTGCGCCCAGATCAGCCAAGCCGTCAGCGCCATTTTGGATGTCGAAGACCCGATCTTGGATGAATACACACTAGAAGTGTCGAGCCCCGGTATCGACCGTCCATTGACGCGGATCAAAGACTTCGAGATGTTTGAAGGCTACGAGGTCAAGATCGAAACAGGCGATATGATCGACGGTCGCCGTCGCTTTAAGGGCGAATTGGCCGGTGTTGAAGGCGATGAAATTTTGCTCAACGTGACTGAGGGCACGATTGGTTTGAAATTTGATTGGCTGAGCGATGCCAAGCTGGTGCTGACCGACGATCTGATCAAGGAAATGCTACGTCAACGCAAAGCCGCAGGCGCGATTGACGAGACGAAATTTGACGAAATATCCGACGAGACTGATACGGATGTTTCTGCTGAGGGAGAAATCTAGATGGCAATCACATCCGCAAACCAGCTTGAGCTGCTGCAGACCGCCGAGGCGGTTGCGCGCGAAAAGATGATCGACCCGGGTTTGGTGGTCGACGCGATGGAAGAATCGCTCGCGCGGGCGGCCAAATCTCGTTACGGCGCAGAAATGGACATCCGCGTGTCGATTGACCGCAAAACCGGCAAGGCGACGTTCACCCGTGTGCGGACGGTTGTCGACGAAGAAGAGCTTGAAAACTATCAGGCTGAATTCACCGTCGAGCAAGCCAAGCAGTACATGGCCAACCCCGAGGTTGGGCAGGAATTCATCGAAGAAGTCCCCCCGGTTGAAATGGGCCGCATCGCCGCGCAATCCGCCAAGCAGGTGATCTTGCAAAAGGTGCGCGAAGCCGAACGCGACCGTCAGTACGAGGAATTCAAAGACCGCGCAGGCACGATCATCAACGGGTTGGTCAAGCGCGAAGAATACGGCAACGTCATTGTTGACGTGGGCGCGGGCGAAGCGATTTTGCGCCGCAATGAAAAGATCGGCCGCGAAAGCTACCGCCCCAATGACCGTATTCGTGTGTACATCAAAGACGTGCGTCGCGAGCAACGCGGCCCGCAGATTTTCCTGAGCCGTACAGCGCCAGAATTCATGGCCGAACTGTTCAAGATGGAAGTGCCCGAAATTTATGACGGCATCATCGAGATCAAAGCCGTAGCCCGCGACCCCGGTAGCCGCGCCAAGATTGCGGTGATCTCTTATGACGGGTCGATTGACCCCGTGGGTGCCTGCGTTGGTATGCGTGGTAGCCGTGTTCAGGCCGTTGTGAACGAACTGCAGGGCGAAAAAATCGACATCATCCCGTGGAACGAAGATCAGCCGACGTTCTTGGTGAACGCGTTGCAACCTGCAGAGGTCAGCAAGGTTGTTTTGGATGAAGAAGCCGGCAAGATCGAAGTTGTGGTGCCCGAAGAGCAGCTGAGCTTGGCGATTGGTCGCCGTGGTCAGAACGTCCGTTTGGCCAGCCAGCTGACTGCGCTGGACATCGACATCATGACCGAAGAGCAAGAAAGCGCGCGCCGTCAGGCCGAATTTGAACTGCGCACCAAGTTGTTCGTGGATAATTTGGACCTCGATGAGTTCTTTGCGCAGCTGCTGGTGTCGGAAGGGTTCTCGAACCTTGAAGAAGTCGCCTACGTCGAACTTGACGAGCTGTTGGTCATTGATGGTGTGGACGAAGGCACCGCAGGTGAGCTGCAGGCCCGTGCCCGTGACGTGATTGAGGCGCAGAATAAAGCAGCCCTTGAAAGTGCCCGTAGCTTGGGTGTCGAGGATAGCTTGGTCGAATTTGAAGGTCTGACCCCTCAAATGATCGAAGCGCTGGCCAAGGACGATGTTAAAACGCTCGAAGATTTCGCAACCTGCGCGGATTGGGAATTGGCGGGTGGCTGGACCACTGCCAACGGTGAGCGTGTTAAGGATGATGGGGTGCTAGAGCCCTTTGATGTCTCGCTTGAAGATGCACAGGATATGATTATGACCGCACGCATTATGCTGGGTTGGGTTGATCCGGCCGATTTGGAACCAGAAGCCGAAGACGAGCAAGACGACGCAACCGTCGAGGAGGCCGAGGCCTGATCGCAGGCCTCGGGCTTACCTGATGGGACGCGGTGGCGCTCCGAAAGACCGCGGTGACGGTCCCGAACGCAAGTGCATTGCCACGGGCGAGGTGCAGCCTAAGTATGGGCTCATCCGGTTTGTTGCGGGCCCTGAAGGGCAGATTGTGCCGGATATCCTTGGCAAACTGCCCGGGCGCGGGATTTACGTGGCAGCAGATCGCGCCGCATTGACCAAAGCGGTGGATAAGCGGCTTTTTGCGCGTGGCGCCAAACGAACGGTGACCATTTCGGATGGTCTGGTGGATGAAGTTGAACAACAACTGGCGCGCCGTGTGGTTGATCTGATTTCCTTGCAACGTAAGGCTGGCAAGGCGGTCGCTGGGTACGAAAAAGTTAAGAGCTGGCTTCAGATGGAAGAAGCCGAAGTTCTGGTTCAGGCGGTTGATGGATCAGGGCGCGGCAAATCGAAACTAAGCACGCCGCACTACGGTCATTACATTGGCTGGCTGACGGCAGATGAATTGGGTTTGGCATTCGGACGCCAAACTGTGATACATGGGGCGCTCGCCTCTGGTGGACTCACGCAACGTGTTGTAGAGGAAGCCAACAGACTTAAAGGCGTGCGCGAAAACGAGGGTGGCATCGGCCACTCGAAAGGATAGACGAGCTTCATGAGCGATACTGACGGCAAAAAAACATTGGGTCTGCGTGGCGGTGGCGCGCGTCCGGGCAACGTAAAGCAAAGCTTTAGCCATGGGCGGACCAAAAACGTCGTGGTGGAGACCAAGCGCAAGCGTGTTGTGGTGCCCAAGCCGGGTGCCGGAAAAGGCGGCTCTGGGTCATCCTCTTTGGGTGATCCGTCGCGGCGGCCTGCGGGTATTTCCGACGCAGAGATGGAACGTCGGCTAAAGGCGGTTCAGGCCGCCAAGGCGCGTGAAGTCGAAGAGGCCGCGCAACGCGCCGCCGAAGAAAAAGCGCGCGCCGAAGACCGCGAGCGCCGTCGTGCCGAGATCGAAGAAAAAGAACGTGCCGAGCGTGAGCGCGAAGAAAGCCTGAAGGCCAAGGCCCAGGAAGACGCGCGCCGCAAAGAAGAAGCCGAAGCTGCTGCCAAAGCAGCGGCTGCGCCTCCTGCGGCGGAACCTGTTGTTGCGCGCCCTGCGAGTGCCAAGGCCCCCGACAATGCCCCACGCAAACAGCAAGATCGTGACCGTGACAATAACCGTCGTGGCAACAAAGGCGGCGATGACAACCGTCGTTCCGGCAAGCTGACGCTGAACCAGGCGCTGTCTGGTGGCGAAGGTGGCCGTCAGCGGTCCATGGCAGCGATGAAGCGTAAGCAAGAGCGCGCTCGTCAAAAAGCCATGGGTGGTCAGGTCGAACGTGAAAAAGTGATGCGCGACGTGCAGGTGCCCGAGGCGATCGTCGTGTCTGAGCTGGCGAACCGGATGTCTGAAAAGGTGGGCGAAGTCGTTAAGGCGTTGATGAACAACGGCATGATGGTGACGCAAAACCAGACCATCGATGCGGATACCGCCGAATTGATCGTCGAAGAATTTGGCCACAAGGTTGTGCGCGTTTCTGACGCCGACGTCGAAGATGTGATCAAAGAAGTTGAAGACGACGAAAAAGATCTGTCGTCGCGTCCACCTGTGATCACCATCATGGGCCACGTCGACCACGGTAAAACGTCGCTTTTGGATGCGATCCGGAATGCCAAGGTCGTGTCTGGCGAAGCGGGCGGGATCACCCAGCACATCGGTGCGTATCAGGTGACAACCGACGGCGGGCAGGTCCTGAGTTTCTTGGATACACCGGGCCACGCGGCGTTTACGTCGATGCGGTCGCGCGGTGCGCAAGTTACGGATATTGTCGTGCTGGTTGTGGCCGCTGATGATGCGGTGATGCCGCAGACCATCGAAGCGATCAACCACGCCAAAGCGGCCAAGGTTCCGATGATTGTGGCGATCAACAAGATTGACCGTCCGGGAGCCGACCCAACCAAAGTGCGCACCGATTTGCTGCAACACGAAGTGATCGTGGAGCAGATGTCTGGTGAAGTTCAGGACGTTGAGGTCTCTGCCATCACTGGGCAAGGTCTGGACCAACTGCTGGAAGCCATTGCGCTGCAGGCTGAAATTCTGGAACTGAAAGCCAATTCTGACCGTGCTGCGGTTGGTGCGGTGATCGAGGCGCAGTTGGATGTGGGCCGCGGCCCCGTCGCGACCGTTCTGGTTCAAAACGGGACGTTGCGCCAAGGCGATATCTTTGTTGTCGGCGAGCAGTACGGTAAGGTTCGTGCGCTGATCAACGACAAAGGCGAGCGCGTGAAAGAAGCCGGGCCATCCGTACCTGTTGAGGTGCTGGGTCTGAACGGCACACCCGAAGCGGGCGATGTTTTGAACGTGACCGGAACCGAAGCACAGGCCCGCGAGATCGCGGAATACCGTGCGAATGCTGCGAAAGACAAACGCGCAGCGGCCGGTGCGGCCACGACGCTGGAACAGTTGATGGCGAATGCCAAGGCGGATGAAAACGTGTCGGAACTGCCGATCTTGGTCAAAGCGGACGTGCAAGGGTCTGCCGAAGCGATCGTTCAGGCGATGGAGAAAATCGGCAACGATGAGGTCCGGGTGCGGGTTTTGCATTCTGGCGTTGGCGCGATCACCGAAACAGACGTGGGTCTGGCCGAAGCCTCTGGCGCGCCGATCATGGGCTTTAACGTCCGGGCGAATGCCTCGGCACGGAACACCGCCAACCAAAAGAGCGTGGAGATCCGGTATTATTCGGTGATCTACGACCTTGTGGATGACGTGAAAGCCGCAGCCTCTGGCCTGCTCAGCGCAGAAATCCGCGAGAACTTTATCGGTTACGCGAACATCAAAGAGGTGTTCAAGGTGACAGGCGTCGGCAAAGTTGCCGGTTGTTTGGTGACCGAAGGCGTCGCGCGCCGGTCTGCGGGCGTGCGGTTGCTGCGGGATAACGTTGTGATCCACGAGGGCACGTTGAAAACGCTCAAGCGGTTCAAGGACGAAGTCGCCGAGGTTCAGTCGGGTCAAGAATGCGGTATGGCATTTGAGAACTACGATGATATCCGCGCCGATGACGTCATCGAGATTTTCGAACGCGAAGAAATCACACGTACGCTCAGCTGATATTGAGCGTACGCGACAAAAAAAGGGGCGCGGCAAAACTGCCGGGCCCCTTTTCCTTGTGACTTAAAAGTGCTTGCTTAGGCGACCTTGGTGACGGGTGCGCCCGTATAGCTTGTGTCATCTACCTTAACGACAATCCGCCCATCGGGCAGAGCCCTGACGTAAAGTCCTTGAATAGACACAGCACTGCCTAGTGTGATCGTGCGTAACATTGTCGGTCTCCTCCCCAGGATCATGACTAATTTTAGGTTATCGAGAACTGGTTAAAAAACCATAAATAAATTTGATTACTCTACCTATAGGCGAAAAACCGCAGGCTAACTCGTTATAGGTAATAATACCTATAACCAATCACGCAAGACCGAAATCAATGGGATGTCTGCCTTTGGCATGGGGTAATCTTTCAATGCCGCCGGTTTTACCCATTTAAGTTGTTGGTTTTCCTTGGGAATTGGAGTGCCTTCCCATTTTCGACAGGCAAACAGAGGCATCAACAAATGAAAGTTATCATAGCTGTGGCTCGCAAAGGTTAGTGGCGCGAGACAGGATTGCCACGTGTTGATGCCCAGCTCTTCTTGCAGTTCGCGCACCAATGCCGCTTCGGGCGTTTCACCCGGTTCAATTTTGCCACCCGGAAATTCCCACAACCCGGCCATGGATTTGCCCTCGGGGCGTTGCGCCAATAGGACCCGTCCGTCGACGTCAATCAGGGCAACCGCAGACACCAAAACCAGTTTCATGTCGGTCATGATCGATAATCGGCGTTGATATCAATGTAGCCGTGGGTCAAATCGCAGGTCCACACGGTCGCGGCCCCATTGCCTAGCCCGATATCGACCCCAATAGACAGCGTCTGGCCTTTCATATGGGCGGCTGCTTTTGCTTCGTCGTAGCCCGCGCTGACCCATCCTTTTTCCGCAACCAACACGTCGCCAAACCGAATGGATAGCAGATCGCGGTCGGCGGCGGCGCCGGATTTACCAATGGCCATTACGACACGACCCCAGTTGGGGTCTTCGCCCGCTATCGCTGTTTTGACCAACGGCGAATTGGCCACCGATAACGCATGTATCTTGGCGTCTGCGTCGGATGCCGCACCCGTCACGTTGATCTCGACGAACTTTGTGGCCCCTTCGCCATCGCGCACCACCAGATGCGCGAGCGTTTGCATAACGTCGTGCACCGCTTGCGAGAACGCAGCATCATCGCTGACATCGATCCCTGACGCGCCGGTCGCCGCCATTAGCAGGGTGTCGGACGTAGAGGTATCACTGTCGACTGTGATGCAGTTGAACGTCTTGGCGTTATGCCGCGCGACCAATTCTTGCAGCTGCGGTTGGCTGATCACCGCGTCGGTGAAAATGTAGACAAGCATCGTCGCCATATCGGGTGCGATCATGCCTGACCCTTTGGCGATCCCGGCGATGGTGACCGGCCCGTCTTTGGTCTGTACGGTCACGCCCGCGCCCTTGGCGAAGGTGTCGGTTGTCATGATGGCCTGCGCCGCGGCTTGGATGCCGTCAGGGGTTGTGGTCGCTGATAACGTATCCAGATGGCTGGTGATTTTCTCGAACGGCAGCGGCTCTCCGATGACCCCGGTAGACGAGGTGAAAACCCGTTCTTGGGGAATGTCGCAGGCCTTGGCGGTCGCGTGCGCGATGGCGTCCACGGCGTCCACGCCATTGCGCCCAGTGAACGCGTTGGAATTGCCGGAATTCACCAAAAACGCCGCGCCATCCTGGGGGGTCACCCCCAGTTTTGCCTGACAATCCAGAACCGGGGCGGACCGTGTGGCCGATGTTGTAAAGACCCCGGCGATTGTGGTGCCGGGGATCAGTTTCGCCAACATCACATCGTCGCGGCCTTGGTACCGAACCCCCGCCGCAACAGTCGAAAACGCGACACCATCCACAATAGGTAGATCGGGAAAGGAACCTGGCGCCAAAGGTGACACCGCAGTGATCGAAGCCATAGTGGTTTAGTCCAACAGTTCGGTTTGTTGCAATATCGCGGGGTCGATCTCTACGTCAGCGCGAATTTTAACATCGGCGGCGTCGGTGGATGCAGCAATGGCCTCCTGCGCGGCCATCTGTCTGATTTCCGCGGCTAAATCTTCGCGCACATCTTCGAGCGTTGGGATGTTGGCCTGACGCTTTTCGTTCAGCTTGATGATATGCCAACCAAATTGGGTCTGGATGGGCGCAGACACCTCACCGGTCGTTAATGCTTTTGTGGCCGTCTCGAATTCAGGGACCATCATGCCGATGCCAAACCACCCAAGTTGGCCACCGTTGGGCCCGGACGGACCGGTCGAAAACTCGCGCGCAGTCGCACCAAAATCCGCGCCCCCGTCGATGCCTTCTTTGACGGCCAGCGCTTCTTCTTGGGTTTCGACCAGAATATGGGACGCGTTGAATTCCTCTTCGGGGTCGATGTCGCCGAATTGGCGATCATACAAGGCTTGCAGGGCCTCTTCGGAAACGGCGGTTTCTAGAATGGCCTCAATGGCTTCGCGGGCCATCAATGACCGTTCTTCGTTTTCTAACGCCTTGGTGATACGCAGGGGCGCACCGCCCTCAAATGTCTGTGCCAGCGCGCTTTGCTGCACCAATTGCTCAAGGATACCATTATAAAGCGCCGCTGAATCCAGCTGTTGATATTCGGGCGGCAGGCCGGCCCGGGCCGCGATCATGTGCCCCAACGTGATTTCTTGCCCGTTTACCGTGGCGACAACCGTTTCTGCCGTTGTTTCTTCTGCGGCGGCCGGATCTTGCGCAAAGGATGCGGTGGCAAGGCAGATCAAAAGCGTTGCAGGCGCCAGAATTCTGAGGTGTTTCTGCATGGATTCGTCCTAGGGTTGCGCCGCGAGGGTCCGCGACATTGACACGGTTTAGCGTGACCCTTACATCGCCCTATGGGCGCGGCCAGAGTGTTGCGTTCCCTTTCTATTTATGGGCTGTGTCGCAGACGAGCAAGCACATCAGCGCCAATACTTGAACATCGGCTGGAGAACGCATGCTGGGCATCGGTACACTCGCAAAAAAGGTCTTTGGGACACCCAATGATCGCAAAGTCAAAGCGATCCGGCCTCTCATTGACAAAATCAATGCGCTGGAGCCCGAGTTCGAGCCGCTGAGCGATGATGGGATCAAAGACAAAACACAAGCGCTGCGTCAGCGCGCGCTGGATGGTGAAAGCCTGGATAGCCTGCTGCCCGAAGCCTTTGCTAACTGTCGTGAAGCGGCCCGGCGGGCCTTGGGCTTGCGCGCCTTTGACACCCAGCTGACAGGCGCGATTTTCCTGCATCAGGGTAATATTGCTGAGCAAAAGACCGGCGAGGGCAAGACCCTGACCGCGACCTTTGCGGCCTATCTTAATGCACTCACCGGCAAGGGCGTGCATATCGTTACGGTAAACGAATATCTCGCCAAACGCGATGCGGCGTGGATGGCGCAAGTGTTCGCCGCGCTTGGTTTGACCACCGGCGTTGCCCATGCGGATATGCCCGAAGAGGCCAAGCGTGACGCCTATGCCTGCGACATCACCTATGCCACCAACAACGAGCTTGGGTTCGATTATTTGCGCGATAACATGAAATCTGAGCTGGATCAGATCTTCCAGAAACATCACAATTTCGCGATTGTCGATGAGGTGGATTCGATCTTGATCGACGAGGCGCGGACGCCTTTGATTATCTCGGGCCCCGCGCAGGACCGGTCGGATATGTACAAGGTCATTGACGCGGTTATCCCCGAGCTTGACGACACGCATTTTGATCTCGACGAGAAAACCCGCAACGTGACGTTCACCGATGACGGCAACGAGTTTCTTGAAAACCTGCTGCGGTCGCGTGACTTGCTCGAAGACGATCAGACGCTTTACGACCCCGAAAGCACAACAATCGTACACCACGTCAACCAAGGCCTGCGCGCACACAAGCTGTTTCAACGCGACAAAGATTACATCGTGCGCGACGACGAGGTTGTGCTGATCGATGAATTCACCGGTCGGATGATGTCGGGACGCCGTTTGTCGGATGGCTTGCACCAAGCGATCGAAGCCAAAGAAAATGTAGGGATCAAACCTGAAAACGTCACGTTGGCCTCTGTCACGTTCCAGAACTATTTCCGGCTCTATGGCAAACTGGCAGGAATGACCGGCACGGCGTTGACCGAAGCCGAAGAATTTGCCGAAATCTACGGGTTGGGGGTGGTCGAAATACCGACCAACAAACCCATCGCGCGGGTCGATGACGACGATCAGGTGTACCGCACCGTACGCGAAAAATACAGCGCGATGCTGGAGCAGATCCAAAAGAGCAACGCCAAAGGGCAGCCTGCGTTGGTCGGCACCACGTCGATTGAAAAATCCGAAGTGCTGAGCCAGATGTTGACCGATGCAGGCATCAAGCACAGCGTTTTGAACGCCCGCCAACACGAGCAAGAAGCGCAGATCGTGGCTGATGCTGGTAAGCTGGGCGCGGTGACGATTGCCACTAACATGGCTGGTCGCGGTACTGATATTCAGTTGGGCGGCAACGTTGATATGCAGGTGATGGACGCGCTGGCCGCGGATCCGGACGCCGACCCAGAAGCGATCCGCGCCAAGGTCGAAGCCCGGCACGCCGACGAAAAGGCGCAGGTGCTAGAGGCCGGTGGTCTGTATGTTTTGGCCTCTGAACGGCATGAAAGTCGCCGCATCGACAACCAGCTGCGCGGCCGGTCGGGCCGCCAAGGTGACCCAGGGCGGTCGTCGTTTTATCTGAGCCTCGAAGACGATCTGATGCGGATCTTCGGGTCTGAGCGGTTGGAAAAAGTGCTGACGAAACTGGGCCTAAAAGAAGGCGAGGCAATTGTGCACCCTTGGGTGAACAAATCGCTGGAACGTGCGCAGGCCAAGGTCGAAGGGCGCAACTTTGACATCCGGAAACAGTTGTTGAAATTCGACGATGTGATGAACGAGCAGCGCAAAGTGGTCTTTACCCAGCGCCGCGATATCATGGAGGCGGCGGATCTTAACGAGATCACCACCGATATGCGCCATCAGGTCATAGACGACATGATCGACCAGTATCTGCCGCCCAACACCTACGCCGATCAGTGGGATTCAGATGGGCTTTATGCGGCCGTCAAAGAGCAGCTTAGCATTGATGCGCCTGTTGCGGGTTGGGTCGAAGAAGAAGGTGTAGATGACGAAGCCATCCGTGACCGGTTGGTTGCGGCCAGCGATACGTTTATGGCGGATAAGGCGGCGCAATTTGGCTCTGACAACATGCGCAACATCGAAAAACAGCTGTTGTTGCAGGTGATCGATGCCAAATGGCGTGAACATTTGTTGACGCTGGAACACCTGCGGTCTGTCGTTGGGTTCCGGGGGTATGCGCAACGTGATCCGCTGAACGAATATAAAAACGAATCATTTCAGTTGTTTGAAAGTATGCTGGATGGCCTGCGGTCTGACGTGACGCAAAAACTGTCGCAGATCCGTCCGCTGTCCGAAGACGAACAACGCGAGATGTTGGATCAGATCCGCGCGCAGCAAGCGACCCAAATGGCGGCTGCGGCTGGTGCCGTGACGGTAGCGGCCGAAGCAGGCGAAGCCGCACCGGGGTTTGTGGAAGACGACCCAACGACATGGGGTAATCCGGGTCGGAATGACCTTTGCCCTTGCGGGTCTGGTAAGAAATTCAAACATTGCCACGGGCGCCTTACATAACGGCTCCAGTGCGGTGATTTGTGCCGGTGTCGATATTCTGCGGTTGTATAATCTGCTGTAACAGCAGAGAATTCTGTCAGATTTTGACGATAGCGGGGCGTCTTGCACATGAAACTGCGACGTGCGGCGGTCTTCGCGGCACTTATGTTATCGCTGGTCGCACAGCCAATTGCGGCACAGGATGTGACCCTGACATCACGTGATGGCAACATCGCGCTGACGGGCACGTTGCTTGGGTTTGACGGCGAATTTTACCGGATCGATACGGTGTATGGCGAACTGACGTTGGATGGGTCAGGTGTGCTGTGCGACGGGCCTGCGTGCCCGAACCTGCAAGACTATGTGGCCGAATTGAATATTTCTGGGTCGGCGACGATGGGGGCGGTGATGATGCCCGCTTTGGTCGAGGCTTTTGCCCTGCGGAATGGGTATAACGCGCTGCGGCTGACGCTTGATAAGACGCATTTTAGCTATCGTTTGGTCGATGAAAACACCAACAAAGACGCCGCGATCTTTTCGTTTCGGGTGACAAATACCGACGAAGGGTTCGCAGACCTTTTGGCCAATGAAGCCGATATCGTGATGGCCTTGCGTGAAATCCGCCCGGATGAACAGCTGCTGGCACAAGACGCTGGCCTTGGCGACCTTGCGGACGGCAAACGCAGCCGTGTCATTGCGTTGGATGGCTTGGTGCCGATCGTCGCGCCGCGCAATCCGGTGCGGGACATATCGCCGCTGGATCTGGCGCGGGTCTATGCGGGGCAGATCACAAATTGGTCTGACCTTGGGGGGCCTGATGCGCCGATTGCGCTGCATGCACCGGCACGGCAAACCGGGCTGGCTCAGGCGATTGAAGATATGATCATCCGCCCGACGGGGTTGGACATGTCTGGCGATATCACGCGCCATACGCGCGGTATTTCGGTGTCTGAACAGGTCGCCGCAGACAGCTTTGCCCTGGGGTTGGTCAGCTTTGCCGAAGTAGGTCGGGCGCAGCCATTGGCGTTGACAGGTCCTTGCGGCCGGACATTGCACGCGACACGGCGGACCGTCAAAACCGAAGATTACCCATTAACGGCGCCGATGTTTTTGTATCTGCCTGCACGGCGTTTGCCGAAAATAGCACGCGAATTTCTGGCGTATACCCGTGGGCCCGCGGCGCAGATTGTTATCCGACGGGCCGGTTTTGTCGATCAGGCGTTGGAAGAAGTGCCCATCGACGCACAAGGAAATCGGTTTTCCAACGCGATTGGTGCAGCGGGTCAGGGCGTGTCTTTGCGTGAATTGCAGCGCATGGTGCGGACCTTATCCCCAATGAAACGATTGACGGTTTCATTCCGGTTTGAGCCGGGCTCTGTCAGGCTGGATGCACAGTCGCGGTCAAACATACAGCAACTGGCGCGGGCCTTAGAACAAGGTCGCTACGACGCGCGCGAGGTGGTGTTTGTTGGGTTCAGCGATGCCGAGGGCCCGGCTGCAACAAACAAAAGCATCGCGTTGAAGCGCGCAGAGGCCGTGCGCCGTGCGGTTATCGAAATGGCTGAAACTGCCGATATTGACCGCGTCACATTGGCTGTTGATGGTTTCGGAGAGGCCATGCCGATGGCGTGTGACAACAGCAGCTGGGGTCGTAAAACCAACCGGCGTGTCGAGGTTTGGGTCCGGTAACCGGCTTATAAATAGCCGTCGCCACGGAAGCTGAGCTCTTGCGACTTTCCGATGATCAGGTGGTCGTGTAAAACAAGGCCAAGCGCCTGACAGGCGTTGTTAATCTGGTCTGTCATCGCAATATCGGCTTGCGATGGTGTCGGATCGCCCGAGGGGTGGTTGTGCACCAAAATAAGCGCGCTGGCGTTCAATTCCAACGCGCGCTTTGCGACCTCTCGGGGGTAGACAGGCACGTGATCAACGGTGCCCTTTGCCTGTTCCTCATCCGCGATGACAACGTTTTTGCGGTCAAGGTAAAGCACACGAAACTGTTCTGTCTCGCGGTGGGCCATTGTGGTGTGGCAATAATCCAGCAGCGCGTCCCAGCTGCTGACGACATTCTGCTGGATGATGCGCGCCCGCGCCATGCGATGGGCCGACGCCTCTACCAACTTCAATTCTGTGACAACCGCATCACCGACACCTGAAATACTGCGCAAACGTTCAATGGGTGCGGTCAAGACGCGGTTGAAATCACCGAAACGATCCATCAGGCGCCGGGCCAACGGTTTGACATCGCGCCGGGGGATCGCCCTGAACAACACAAGTTCCAGTAATTCGTAATCGGGCATCGGGTCCGCACCACCCTGCATAAAGCGCGCGCGCAACCGTTTGCGGTGGTCCAGAAGGTAGGACGGCACCTTCCCCGCCGGAAGCGGTACCGGCTCAGCTTCGTCCAAAAGAAGCGGCAATGTGCTTTCGGCAAAGGTATTGGGCTCATGTGTCATGCGTCAACCTTGCGAAATCATGGTTTCGGTTTGGTTAACCAAGGCGCAAAACAGCACCATATACATCGAAAAAAGCCCACCCAACCTGAAATTACGCAGGTGAGGTGGGGAATGAAATAACCGATGGGGTGGCCGTATAAAGGGGGGTATTACCCTTTCATACTGTCCCAAAAGCTCTTGACCGACGAAAAGAAGCTCGATGTTTCGGGGTTGTTGTTTTCCGAAAGGTCTTCGAACTCTGCCAGCAGTTCTTTTTGCCGTGCGGTGAGGTTCACAGGTGTCTCGACGGCCAGTTCGATGAACATATCGCCCGATCCGCCGCCACGTAGCGCCGGCATTCCCTTGCCACGCAACCGCATCTGACGTCCCGACTGGCTGCCAGATGGGATTTGCACACGCCCACGGCCGCCGTCGATGGTGGGCACTTCGATCGACCCCCCAAGCGCCGCTTTGGCCATGGATACGGGCACGCGACAAAACAGATTGCCACCCTCACGCGAGAACAGCTGATGTTCGGCTACATCAATGAAAATATACAGGTCACCGGTTGGCCCGCCACGCATGCCGGCCTCGCCTTCGCCTGACAGACGAATACGCGTGCCTGTCTCTACCCCGGCTGGGATATTAACGCTTAGCGCGCGATCTTTTTCGACCCGGCCCGCGCCTTTGCAGACATGGCATGGATTTTTGATGATTTGCCCAAGGCCAGAACAGGTTGGGCAGGTGCGTTCAACGGTAAAGAACCCCTGTTGCGCCCGGACCTTGCCCATGCCGGAACACGTGGGGCAGGTGGTTGGTTCTGCGCCGCCTTCTGCGCCGGACCCGTTGCAATTGTCGCAGCTTACAGACGTGGGAACGTTGATCGTCTTTTGCAGGCCGCTAAAGGCGTCTTCCAATGTGACGCGCAGGTTATAGCGTAGGTCTGACCCGCGTGATGCGCGCCGCCCTCCGCCGCCACCGCCGCGTTGGCCACCCATGAAGTCGCCAAACAAATCATCGAACACGTCCGAAAAGGCCGACCCGAAATCACCCTGACCACCACCGGGGCGGCCACCACCGCCACCCATGCCACCTTCGAATGCCGCATGACCATAGCGGTCATAGGCGGCTTTCTTGTCGGCGCTTTTCAGGACTTCGTAGGCCTCGTTGGCCTCTTTGAACTGTGATTCGGCCTCGGGGTTGTCTGCATTTCGGTCGGGATGAAGCTCTTTGGCTTTGGTTCGGTAGCCCTTTTTGATCTCATCCGCAGAGGCGCTTTTGGCGACGCCAAGCACTTCATAATAGTCGCGTTTTGCCATGAGGTAAGTCCTCTCGCTGGAACGTGACAGGCCGACCCTGAGGTCGGCCTATGCAATAGTTCCCGGTTACGCTTCGCTTACGCGCGCTTGTCGTCGTCGAGATCTTCGAACTCGGCATCGACGATGTCATCGTCGCCGCCCTGTGGTTCGTCAGCAGCGGCCGCCATGTCTTCGCCATCCGCTTGCGCGGCCTTGTAAATGGCCTCGCCCAACTTCATCGCGGCTTCGGTGACGTTCTGAATGCCCGATTTGATCTTCTCGGCGTTCTCTGTTTCCAACTCGTCCTTAAGCGCGGCAATCGCCAACTCAATCGCTTCGACGGTGGTCGGATCAACCTTGTCGGCATGCTCTTCCATCGACTTTTCTGTCGAATGGATGAGGCTTTCCGCCTGGTTGGTCGCCTCGATCAGCTCGCGGCGCTCTTTGTCCGCCTCGGCGTTTTCTTCGGCGTCTTTGACCATCTTGTCGATGTCCGCATCCGACAACCCGCCAGAAGCCTGAATGGTGATCTTCTGTTCTTTCATGGTGCCTTTATCAAGCGCGCCAACCGACACGATACCGTTGGCATCAATGTCAAAGGTCACTTCGATCTGCGGCATACCACGTGGCGCGGGCGGGATGTTTTCGAGGTTGAACGCCCCGAGGATTTTGTTGTCCGCGGCCATCTCACGTTCACCTTGGAACACCCGGATCGTCACAGCGTTCTGGTTGTCTTCTGCGGTCGAGAAGATCTGCGACTTCTTCGTTGGGATGGTGGTGTTGCGATCGATCAAGCGGGTGAAAACGCCGCCCAATGTTTCGATGCCCAAGGACAATGGCGTGACGTCCAACAACACAACGTCTTTGACGTCGCCCTGCAAAACACCGGCTTGGATCGCGGCGCCCATGGCCACCACTTCGTCTGGGTTCACGCCCTTGTGCGGCTCTTTGCCAAAGAACTTGGTCACTTCTTCGACCACTTTTGGCATGCGGGTCATACCACCAACCAACACAACCTCGTCGATATCGGATGGGGACAGGCCTGCATCTTTCAACGCTGCTTGGCACGGCTTGATCGAGTTTTTGATCAGATCGTTGACCAGGCTTTCCAGCTTGGAGCGCGTCAGTTTCATAACCATGTGCAGCGGCTGACCGTTGGCACCCATCGAAATGAACGGCTGGTTAATTTCTGTCTGGCTGGCGCTCGACAGTTCGATCTTGGCTTTTTCCGCGGCTTCTTTCAGACGCTGCAGGGCCATTTTGTCTTGTGTCAGATCAACCTGGTGTTCTTTTTTGAACTGATCCGCAAGGTAGTTCACGATGCGCATGTCAAAGTCTTCACCGCCCAGGAACGTATCCCCGTTGGTGGATTTAACTTCAAACAAACCGTCGTCGATTTCCAGAATGGTCACATCGAACGTCCCGCCACCAAGGTCATAGACCGCGATGGTTTGCGTTTGTTCTTTGTCCAAACCGTAGGCCAACGCCGCCGCTGTCGGCTCGTTGATGATGCGCAAAACTTCGAGACCGGCGATCTTGCCGGCGTCTTTGGTCGCCTGACGCTGGGCGTCGTTGAAATATGCAGGCACGGTGATCACGGCTTGGGTGACGTCTTCGCCCAAATAGCTCTCGGCGGTTTCTTTCATCTTGCCCAAGATGAACGCAGAAATCTGGCTGGGCGAATACTTTTCGCCGCGCGCCTCGACCCATGCGTCGCCGTTGCCGCCGTCGATCACATTGAACGGCATGTTTTTCTTGTCTTTGGCCAGGTCCGCATCGTCATTGCGACGACCGATCAGACGCTTGACACCAAAAACGGTGTTTTCAGGGTTGGTGACGGCTTGCCGTTTCGCGGGCTGACCCACGAGGCGCTCGTCTTCGGTGAAAGCAACGATAGACGGGGTCGTCCGCGCGCCTTCGGAGTTTTCAATTACACGGGGTTGGCTGCCATCCATGATGGAAATACAGCTGTTCGTGGTTCCAAGGTCGATACCAATCACTTTGGCCATTTTTAGATCCCTCTATATTAAGGCGATGACGCGGAACGAACGACCCTTTATGGCGCCGTTGTCCCGATCTGGATAACACATGAAGCGGGTCGCTTCATGCGGTTCGCAGCGTATATAAGGAGGGGCTCGGGGCGCTGCAACCTTTTGGAACGCGCACGATCCGAATTCTTGTGGTGAATTTAGGGTATTTTTCCAGAAAGGCAGGGCGCGCATGGCGCATCTTAGGGTTGCGGGCTTTGATGTACATAAATCTTATTTGGATTTGGCGGCGCAGAAATCGCTGTTGGATGTTGTGCGCGGGCTGGTCACAAAAGCGCCGCTGATGGCGCTGACCACGCCGGGGGGCAAAAAAATGTCCGTCCGCATGACGGCGGCCGGGCGATATGGGTGGATCACAGACCAACAGGGATATCGGTATGATCCGATGCATCCGAATGGCACGCCGTGGCCTGAAATCCCCGAGGACATTTTGCGCATCTGGAATGAACTTACCGGGTATGACCGCGAACCTGATTGTTGTTTGATCAACTTTTATGGGGAAGGCGCGCGCATGGGATTGCATCAAGACAAAGATGAAAAGAGCTTTGATTGGCCCGTTGTTTCGGTGTCGCTTGGTGATGAAGGTCTGTTTCGCATGGGGGGAGTTGCGCGCGGCGGCAAAACCCAGTCGATTTGGGTGCAATCTGGCGATGTGGTGGTGATGGATGGCGCTGCCCGGCTTGCCCATCACGGTGTGGACCGTATTCGGTTTGGGTCTAGCACGTTGCTGCCCAAAGGCGGGCGGATCAACCTGACGCTGCGAGTTGTCAGTTGAGTGGTGCCTCGCGACCCGTTACTAGCGGCGGGTCTTGCAATCAATGGTCGGGATGTCAGGCGTTTGGGTGGTGGATCTATGCAGATCGCTCCATTTTGTTTCGAGCAGCCATGGAATGTCTCTGGCGGGGACGGCTTTGTCGAAGAGAAACCCTTGACCCAAAACGCAATTCAGAGACCGCACAAATTGCAGGTCCTGTATCGTCTCAATCCCTTCGGCAGTGACATCCAGATCTAGACCCCGCGCCAATGACATGATCCCGGTGACAATTTTCTGGTTCTGCGGCTGCCTTGTTATATCAGTGATGAAACTATGGTCGATTTTGATGCGGTCAAAAGGCAATTGTCTGAGACTGGCGAGGCTAGAATACCCAGTTCCAAAGTCATCTAAGGCGACGGAAATGCCTATGGCCTTTAGCGCCTCAAGCTTTTCTCGCGCGGTTTGGAAATCTCGTATGACCGAACTTTCGGTGATTTCGATGGTCAGCCGCCGGGGGTCGAAATTTTTAGCGTCCAATATGTCTTTGATGTTGTCCACCAGAGACGGATCATGAAACTGCAAGGCGGAGACGTTGATGGATAGAGATAGATCATCTTCCCATTCGCTTGCCGCTAGGCAGGCCTGTTTAAGAAGGTTGTGCCCCAAGGCCGAGATTTGACCGCTGTCTTCGGCGATTTCGATGAAAACGCCCGGAGAAATAAACCCCCTGTCAGGGTGGTACCATCGGGCGAGAACTTCAAAACCGGTGACGCGGTTGTTTACCATGTCGACAATGGGCTGAAACCAGGGTTCGATTTTATCGTTCCGTATCGCGTCTCTGAGATCACTTTCAATTTGGGCACGATTTAGCGAGGCGCGATCAAGCTCTGCGTCATACCACGCAAACCGTGCACGCCCCTGATCCTTTGCTGCGGCCAACGCTTTATCTACCCGGCCGAGAGCCTGCGATGGGGTTATATCGGGGGTCCAATTGACGAGGCCCACGCTGAAACTGACGTAGAGCCGGTGGGATTGAAAAACGAAGGGTTGTTCCATTGCGTGCAGCAAGCGACGGGCAATCCGTTCGACGCTCAACGCCGTGTGGCCTGAGTGAAATATGATCGCAAATTCGTCGCCGCCAAGACGTGCGAGGGTGTTTTTGCCGCCAACCATCCCATCCAGACGGGCCGCGACGCCTTGGAGCACCGAATCGCCAACCGAATGGCCTTGGTGCGTATTGATTGGTTTAAAACGATCTAGGTCGATCATGGCGATAAACCGGTCGTGGGTTTGGGGTTTGGCCACAAAACGTTCTAATGTCTGGGCAAACGCGCGCCTGTTAACCAGTCCGGTCAACGAATCGTGCCGTGCGTTGCGTTCGGCGCGGTGGTGCTCGTGCTCGCGCTCTCGCATCACATTGCGTAGCTGCCGTGACTTATGGACCAGAGATAACACAAGTGCGATGGACAGGGTGACGATCAAAACACCGATTTCGTGGCGATCCCATTCATCGTGGGCTCGGAAGTAGGCATAAAACGATTCGGCTAGGTTCAACGGGGCGATGAGCCGCCATGCGACAACCGCAGACAGAAAGAAAACGACGTGCGCATTCAAGACATACGCGCGCCATATGTGTTGCTTTTCTGAAGCGATCATCTCTTTTTTCCGCCAATCGAACTGGGGATAACATCTACCATTTTTAAGGTAGATAATATGTGAATATGCGGCGGAGAAAAGCGCCTAAGTTTTATCAAAATCAAAACTTCAACCTATGATTGAATTTCCGGAGCGATTTAGCGGCGCGCATTCCAGCTGATCGAGGCGTGGCGGCGTGTGTAAAATTCGCCCATCAATCCAATTGTGAGCAGCACAACGCCGACCCATACGGCATAGCGCCAGTCGCTGTAATGCGGGTTGTAGTTGATAAAAACAAAGCCGCGGGCTTGATCGATTGCGTGAAACAAAGGGTTCCAGTCAAACAGAACCAGCAACGACCCGGGCAGGCTATTTGCGACCACCATTTTGCCCGAGGCGATCATATTCGCGCGCCTGTAGACTTGTGTGAAAATATCTACAAATTGCGGAAACCACGGCTTTATTCCCAATAAAACGATGCCCAAAGCAACGCCGGTGAACCAAGAGATCATCAACATCCCAAAGGCGGCGGGGGGGTGTTCGATGACGACCGGGTTAACCGCCACATGATACCCCAGCAGGATAATGCCCAACGACAGGACCTGCACATAAAGCGCACCAATCGCAGCAGATGCGATGGCGATGATCGTGTTCATGGGGGCGTGTTGCATCATCGGGCTGGCCGGGCCTTCGGACCCGACGACGGCTCCCATGGCTTTGGTATGGGTCATAAACAGGAAAATGCCCGACATAATATAGAGCAGGAAATCACCGCGAATGGCGGAGCCGCGCAGCCCCAAGATTGTGAAGATAAAAAAGAACACCAACACAAAAATGAGCATCTGCAGAACATTTATAAAAATCGCCATAAAGGCGTTGTTGTGGCTCTTGCGTATTGATCTGACGGTGGCGTGATAGACCAGCACCATGAGGGTAAGCGCCGAGACCAGCCCGCTGTCTTTCCTTGGAGTTGCTTGAAACATGACCGTTTTGCCTTGTGATGAATGCAACTGTCTCACGGAATTCTTGCTGTTCCGTTAGAGGTTCATCATAAGGGTCCTCGTTTTCAACATCAACGATTGTGCAGCGAGCGGGTATAAACATGGATTACGATAAATTGGTCACAGTGATGCGCCGTCTATCGATCGAGGCGGGCGCCCGGATCATGGAGATCTACGAGGCCGATGATTTTGACGTAAAGGTTAAGTCAGACGACAGCCCTGTTACCGCAGCGGATGAGGCAGCGGATGCGTTGATTTCGGCCGGTCTGCGCGCGGCGTTTCCCGATGTTATGCTCGTGACAGAAGAACAATCCGACACCCACAGCATTTCGGGCGATACGTTCCTTATCGTTGATCCGCTTGATGGGACCAAAGAATTCATCCACCGCCGCGGTGATTTCACTGTGAATATCGCCCTTGTCGAAGGCGGTGTGCCGACGCGGGGTGTGGTCTTTGCGCCGGCCAAGGGGCGGATGTTTTATACCGATGCCGCTGGGCAATCTGTCGAAGAAACCGGTGCGTTGGCCGTTGATCAGGTGGGTCCGACCCAGAAGATCTCTGTTTCGGATGCGCAAAACGACGCGCTGATGGTGGTTGCGTCGAAATCGCACCGGGATCAGGCGACGGATGACTACATTAACAAATACGCCGTCAAGGATATGAAAAGCGCCGGATCTTCGTTGAAATTCTGCCTCGTCGCAACCGGAGAGGCAGACCTATACCCACGCGTCGGCCGAACGATGGAATGGGACACGGCGGCGGGTCACGCGGTTCTGTCCGGGGCTGGTGGCGTCGTGGTCCGTTTTGATGACCTGACGCCCTTGATGTATGGCAAGGATGGGTACGCCAACCCGTTCTTTATCGCGGCTGCACCGTCTGTTGTATTGAAAGATAGCTGATGTCAGTTTTGATCGTGATCCCCGCGCGTTACGCCTCCACCCGGTATCCGGGCAAACCCTTGGTGGGGTTGAAAGGGGCGTCCGGCCAATCCCGCAGCCTGATCGAACGCAGCTGGCGGGCCGCACAAGAGGTCACGGGGGTTGCGCGCGTGGTGGTTGCCACCGACGACGACCGGATCAAGGATGCCGCCGAAGCCTTTGGCGCAGAGGTGGTCATGACCTCGCCAGATTGGATGAACGGGACAGAACGTTGCGCTGAGGCGCATGCGGTTTTGGGCGGAGGGTACGACACCGTTGTGAACCTGCAAGGCGACGCGCCGCTGACGCCGCATTGGTTCATCGAAGATCTGGTCAACGGTTTGCGCGACGCACCACAGGCCGAAATCGCGACGCCCGTGTTGCGGTGTGACGCCGCCACGTTGAACGGGTTGCTGGACGATCGTAAGGCGGGGCGGGTTGGTGGCACCACGGCGGTTTTTGATACCGCACACCAAGCGCTCTATTTCTCCAAAGAAGTGATCCCGTTTTCATCTGCGACCTATGCGGATGATGATGAAACGCCGGTTTTCCACCATGTCGGGGTCTATGCTTACCGCCCAGACGCATTGGCGGCCTATCCCACGTGGGCCACAGGACCTCTGGAACGCCTTGAAGGGTTAGAGCAATTGCGGTTTATGGAAAACGGTCGTTCGGTCTTATGCGTCGAAGTCGCCGCCAAAGGTCGTCATTTCTGGGAACTGAATAACCCGCAGGATGTGCCCAAGCTTGAGCGTATGATGGTCGAGATGGGCATTGATTGACGCCAAAATGAGACAGATTTGGGCAAGTAAACCCCCCAATAGCTCAAATATTGCAACAGATTGTTGGAAAGCTGCCGAAAATCATACAGCTGTGGCGTGTATGCTGGCGGCCCCCAAAGATATTTTGTAGGGTTATACTACGATGCGAATGAAATCGCTTTATGTGGCAGCTCAGTCGTGTTTTCGACGCAATTGGGCGCTATGTAGCATCGCACGGGGTGTGATTTTGGATTTAAGAGTGAGGGCAATAGTATGAACCGCAAAGTAACGAAGGCGATTTTTCCGGTGGCAGGAATGGGAACGCGGTTTTTACCCGCGACCAAATCGGTCCCCAAGGAAATCATGACACTGGTTGACCGGCCATTGATCCAATATGCGATCGATGAAGCCCGTGCGGCAGGCATCAAAGAGTTCATTTTCGTAACCTCCCGCGGCAAGGGCGCATTGGAGGACTATTTTGATCACGCGCCACAGTTGGAGCAAGAACTGCAAAGAAAGGGCAAAACCGATTTGCTCGAGGTTCTTGAAAACACCAACATGGACAGCGGCGCGATTGCATATATCCGCCAGCACAAAGCGCTGGGCCTGGGTCATGCGGTCTGGTGCGCGCGGCGTTTGATCGGCGACGAACCCTTTGCCGTGATCCTCCCAGACGATGTGATCGCGGCTGACAAGCCATGTTTGCAGCAAATGGTTGAGGCCTACGCGGAAACGGGTGGCAATATGGTCGCCGCAATGGAAGTCGCACCGGAAAAGGCGTCTTCTTACGGGGTGTTGGATGTTTCCGAAGACATGGGGTCGATGGTGAAGGTTCGGGGTATGGTCGAAAAGCCCAAAGCCGAAGAAGCGCCATCTAACCTTGCTGTGATCGGGCGTTATATTCTGTCGCCGTCGGTGCTGACCAACCTCAACACGATGAGCTCTGGGGCCGGTGGAGAGATCCAGCTGACGGATGCAATCGCAGAAGAGATCAACAATACCGGCAACGTGTATGGGTATCGGTTCCGGGGTCAACGGTTTGATTGTGGGTCCAAATCTGGGTTCTTGCAGGCAACCGTGGCCTTTGGCCTCGAACGGGAAGACCTGCGCGAAGACCTGTCAGCTTACCTGAATGACGTGGTCAGCATGGGTAAAGCTGCCGAATAAACCGCGACATTTACACAAGACATGACGGCGCAAGGGGCATCCTTTGCGCCGTTTTTGTGGCACCACGCAATTTTCGGTTGGCGCAACACATCATTCGCGCAATATGGCGATGCAGTTCAGTGTTTTCAAAGGGGACCTTGTGGTGCTGTCCTCACTTTTATCCAGATACAAGCACCGGCTTCGGCGCAAAAAGATGCTGTGGCGGGCGTTTCGCAGCCGGCACCAGTTGTCAGCGCTGCAAAACCAGACCCGTGTTATCGCGCGTGATGATATCTTGATGTTCGCCTGCGTGCGCAACGAAGCCCTGCGTTTGCCGTATTTCCTGAAGCATTACCGCGCTTTGGGGGTGCGGCACTTCTTGATCGTCGACAACGGCAGCGATGACGAAACGCTGTCGTTGTTACAGGGTCAACCGGATGTGTCGCTTTGGTCAACGGGCCATAGCTACAAGGCGTCGCGGTTTGGGATGGACTGGCTGAACTGGCTGTTGATGCGCTATGGGCGCGGGCATTGGACGGTGACGGCCGATGCAGATGAACTGTTGATATACCCCGATTATGACCAACGTGCCTTGCCTGAACTGACCCAATGGATGGAACGCCGCGGGCAGATGATGATGGGCGCGATGATGCTGGATCTTTACGCCAAGGGCCCCACCGACGAGGTAAAATACGTCGCTGGCGATGACCCGACGCTGGCCCTACCATGGTTCGACGCCTACGGGTATTGGGTGCAAAAGTACCCCAAACTTGGCAATGTTTCACTACAGGGCGGGCCACGTGCACGATGCTTTTTTGCCGAAGACACCACCCGAGCGCCGACGCTCAACAAGACCCCGTTGGTCAAATGGCGTCGTCGCTACGTCTATATGAATTCGATGCATGACGCGTTGCCCACTTGGTTGAACGAGACCTACGATACCGGCAATGGCGAACCGGTGAGCGGGGTGTTGTTGCACAGCAAATTCCTGCCCGATGCAGCCGCGCGCGCCCGCCAAGAACAGATCCGCAAGGAACATTTTTCAAATTCGGCGCTGTATGATGATTACTACGGCGCGGTGGCAAAAAGCCCTGATTTATGGGCGCCAGAATCGCTCAAATTTTCTGGCTGGCGGCAATTGGTACGACTGCGGTTGATGTCACGTGGCGATTGGTAGTGTTGTAAGTTTCACACACTTAGATCAAAGCCCTTAATATAATTTCGAAAATGGCATCTTTCGGCAATAAAATGTCTGTAAGCCAGCGTTAACCAGAAAACGTTACGTGTAAGAGTGCCGGATAACGGGGAGGGAGCCTTGAGCTGCGTGTGCCGGAAGCCGGGAGAAGGGTTGAGATTTGGGAGTTCTGAAATCCTACCGGATGCGATGGGCGCGCAAGCGTCTGCGGTTTCGGGCCCGTCGCGTGGGTCGGAAGCTTACCCCGGTTGCTGATCGAACGTCTAACCTACAACCTGATGATATCATTCTGTTTTCGGTAATGCGCGACGAAAATCTGCGGTTGCCTTATTTCCTTCAGTATTACCGTGATCTGGGGGTTTCGCATTTCTGCATCGTAGACAATGACAGCACAGACGGGTCGGCCGATTATCTGGCGGGCCAACCTGATGTGTCGCTCTGGCACACCGGCGCCAGTTATAAAGCCGCGCGCTATGGTGTCGATTGGTTGAACGATCTGCAAAGCAGATATGCCCATGGTCATTGGTGTGTGGTCGTCGACGCGGATGAATTTCTGATTTATCCGTTCTGCGATACACGTCCGTTGCACGCCTTGACCGATTGGCTTGATAGCTGTGAGATCAAGTCGTTTTCGACGATGTTGTTGGACATGTATCCCAAAGGCCGGCTGGTGGACCACAGTTATCAGCGCGGCCAGAACCCGATGGACATCACCGGCTGGTTTGACAGCGGTAACTACACGGTTAGGCCCGGCCCAATCTATGGTAATCTGTGGATTCAGGGTGGTCCGCGCAGCCGTGTGTTTTTCGACAATCAACCCCGGCGCGCCCCGGCATTGAACAAGATCCCGTTGGTTAAATGGGACAGGCGCTACGCCTACGTGAATTCGACTCATATGTTGCTGCCAAGCGCGCTAAACCGTGTGTACGATAGCGCCGGTGGCGAAAAGGCATCGGGGATTTTGCTGCACGCCAAGTTTCTTGATAATTTCACGGCCAAGGCCGCCGAAGAGGTCGTGCGAAACCAGCACCATGCCGACCCAGATCAGTATCGGACCTATGTCAACGAAATGTCGGGGGACCTGCAGCTTTGGTGCAAGTGGTCCGAAAAATATATCAACTGGCGCCAGCTTGAGATCCTTGGCCTGATGTCCAAAGGAAACTGGGCATGAGCGTCGGCGTCGTCATGTTGGTGCACACTGCGCTGGTTCGCGCCGAACAGGTTGTGCGCCATTGGGCGGATGCAGGATGCCCGGTGGTTGTGCATGTGGATAAACGCGTCCCGCAGGACACATACGCCGCGTTTGAAAGCGCGTTGGCGGCTGTTCCAAACGTGTCGTTCTGCACGCGATATCGCTGCGAATGGGGGACCTGGGGCATTGTTGCGGCGACGCAGGCAGCAGCGGGCCATTTGTTAGCGCAGCATCCCGATGTGGGTCACGTGTACCTGGCGTCTGGCGCGTGTCTGCCGTTGCGCCCTGTGAATGAATTGGTCGCATATTTGGCGGCACGCGCACAGACAGATTTCATTGAAAGCGCCACAACATCGGACGTGCCATGGACGATCGGCGGGCTGGATGCCGAACGGTTCACCCTGTGGTTTCCGTTTTCGTGGAAACGTCAGCGGTTTTTGTTTGATCGCTATGTCGCATTGCAGCAGCGGCTGGGGCTGAAACGCCGGGTGCCTGCAGAATTGCGCCCGCATATGGGGTCACAATGGTGGTGCCTGACCCGAAATACGCTATCTGCGATTTTGAACGACCCGAACCGTGCGCGGTTCGATCGGTATTTCAAACGCGTTTGGATCCCCGACGAAAGCTATTTCCAAACCCTTGCCCGCCTGCATGCGGTGCGCATTGAAAGCCGGTCACTGACGTTGTCCAAGTTTGATTTTCAGGGCAAACCCCACATCTTTTATGATGACCACCTGCAACTGCTGCGCCGGTCGGATTGCTTTGTCGCGCGCAAAATTTGGCCGCGGGCAGACGGCCTTTATGACGCGTTTCTGGCCGAACCTGCCCGTGCTTTGGCGAAAAAAGAACCAAGTCCGGGTAAAATTGACCGCATTTTCTCCAAAGCTTTAGAACGACGCGCACGAGGTCGTGCGGGTCTTTGCATGCAAAGCCGCTTTCCCGCAAAGAACCGCGATATCGCACCGACAGCCGCGCCCTATTCGGTGTTACACGGGTTTTCCGAATTGTTTGAAGATTTCGAAGGGTGGCTGTCCAAAACGATCCATGGTCGGGTGCACGGGCATTTGTTCGCCCCGGATCAGGCGCATTTTGCTGATGGTGAAGCGATCATAAACGGTGCTTTGTCCAACAATGCCGTACTGCGGGACTATAACCCCAATAGCTTTTTAAGAAATCTGATCTGGAACACACGCGGTATGCGCCAGTGTTTTCAGTTTGGGCCCGGCGACAATCAGGCGATCACAGAGATGATGATGCGGGATCCAAACGCGCATATCTGTGTGATCAGCGGCGCGTGGGCGGTTCCGTTGTTCCGGTCAAACGCCAATTTTGCGGATCTGCGCAGGACAGCGGCGGGGTTGCAAAGAGTGGAGAGCGTGCATTTGGATCGGCTGCGCAAACCCAGCGTAAAGGCCCGCGTTCGGATCTGGACAATGACAGATTTCATCGAAGCGCCGATGGAACCATTGCAAACTGTCCTCGAGCAGTTCGGTCCGCAAGGTCAGTCGCGCCTGTCCGAAGTACCCCGCATGGTGGATTTGGATGGGTTTGGGCAGTTTCTGCAAAACCTCAAAAACCAAGGCATGCATCCGTATTTGATGGGGGATTTCCCGGTCGACTCCACAGCCGAACAGCATGATCAGGACAAACCGCCAAAGCCCTACCTTATCCGATAAATCGAACAGGTTACGCGGCTTGTTCGGCCTCGCCAGATGTCAAAATGGTATGAAGCGTGGCCGCATTTGGATTGGCGCGCAGCTTGGTGCAGATGCCGGGGTCGCGCAGGGTCCGCGACACCAGTGCCAGTGCCTTTAGGTGTTCCACACCGGCGTCTTCCGGGGCAAACAACGCAAAAGCGATATCAACAGGTTGCCGATCTACTGCATTGAAATCAATCGGTTTGTCCAGCAATACAAACGCGCCGACCACTGACGTCAACCCGCCTAGGCGCGCGTGGGGCAAGGCAATGCCATGCCCAACACCCGTCGGGCCCAAGGCTTCACGCTCCAACAATGCGTCCAGAACATCACCAGATTTCATGCCATAGGCATGCTCTGCAAGATCACCAAGATCATGCATCAGCCGCTTTTTGCTTGAAGAGGCGGTCAATACCTTCACCGCCTCTGGTTTGAGGAGTTTGTTAAAATCCATACTGCTCGCACTGTTTGTGAGACGGTTACGCCTCAGAGAAATCCTATTGCGGGTCTATCCAACCGATGTTTCCGTCATCCCGACGGTAGACAACATTCAAACCCTCTTTGCCTTCGTTTCTAAAGACCAGAACAGGCGCTCCTGCGAGCTCCATCTGCATCACGGCCTCACCGACCGACAAGGATGGGATTTTTGTTTCCATCTCTGCCACGATAATCGGCTGCAATGTCTCTGGCTCCTGAGACTCCGCGTCCGCATCTGATGCGAGGATATAAGAGGATGCGCCGTAGATTTCAACCGGTTCGACCCGATCTTTGTGGTGGTCCTTCAATCTGCGCTTGTATCGTCGCAGTTGTTTTTCCATTTTCTCACAGCACCCATCGAATGCAGCGTAGATTTCTGTCTGGTGTGCTTTGGCTTGTGCGGTCAACCCGGTGGACAAATGAACGGTCGCTTCACAGACAAACTCGTGCCCCGACTTAGAGAACACCACCACTGCTTCGGTCGGGCGTTCGGCGTATTTTTGAACCGACACGCTCAACTCATCCTTTACGTGGGTTTGTAGAGCTTCGCCGATGTCGATTTGTTTGCCGCTGATTTGATACCGCATAGTCACTCCTTGATGTGGTCGACCCTGCACCAACGCGCCGGGGGGGTTGTCCCCTCCGGTGCATCGTTTCAGGATCGTGGAAAATAGCCAAATACCCGATGCTGATCGTCGGTACCCTGCCAAGCAAGCCGATGTGGGGTCAGACAAAGACTGGTAAAAGCCATATCAGCATTGAGCCCGAAAACAGGTACCAGAGTCAAACAAAAGCCGGATGCATTCGCTTAAAAGTGTTTTTATGCTGGTGGGCTCGTTCAGGAAATCTTGAAGTTGTCGCCAAGATAAACGCGGCGCACGTTTTCGTTCTCGACGACCTCGTTTGGGGTGCCCGACATCAAAACGCGGCCTTCGTGCAAAATATAGGCCCGGTCCACAATTTCGAGCGTTTCCCGCACGTTGTGGTCCGTGATCAAAACGCCGATGCCCCGTTTTTTCAGATCGGCAACAAGATGCCGGATATCCCCAACCGAGATCGGATCAACCCCCGCGAAAGGTTCATCAAGCAGCAGGTATTTGGGGCTCGCAGCCAAACACCGCGCGATTTCTACACGCCGCCGTTCGCCCCCAGACAAGGCCAACGCGGGCGCACGTCGCAGATGTTCGATGGAAAATTCGCTAAGCAGTTCTTCGAGGCGTTCGCGTCTTTTGTGCCGGTTGG
Source organism: Roseobacter sp. (assembly GCF_039970775.1). GTDB lineage: Bacteria > Pseudomonadota > Alphaproteobacteria > Rhodobacterales > Rhodobacteraceae > Roseobacter. Next base: position 141,519 of record NZ_JBDVLG010000063.1, on the reverse strand, counting down.
ATTCGGTGATGTCGAGGATGGCGCTGATATTGTCTTGCACAGACAGCCCGCGAAAAATGCTCATTTCTTGCGGCAAATAGCCAATGCCCAGCCGCGCGCGGCGATACATGGGCAAGGCGGTGATGTCTTGACCATCGACCACGACGGTGCCGCCCTCGGGCGTGACCAACCCGGCCACGGCGTAAAAGGTTGTGGTTTTGCCGGACCCGTTGGGCCCCAACAATGCCACGACCTCTCCGCGGTTGAGATGCATCGAAAAGTCACGAATGACGGTCTTTTTACGGTAGGATTTGCGCAAATGATCAATGCGCAACCCGGCAGAACCGTCCGAGACCGTCAGGGTAGGGCGCGCCATGTTAGTCGCCCGTCTGCAGGATTGTTTTGACAGACCCGGACATTTTCGCGGTGCCACTGTCGAGATCTACGGTCATGCGGTCAGCCGTCAGCACCTGCGGCCCTTGGCTAAGCAACACATTGCCGGTCATCACGATGACACCGTCACGCACATTATAATCGGCGCGCTCCGCTTCGGCTGCATCTGGCCCAGAGACCAGCGTGACACTGCCGGTGGCTTCCATACGTTCGATGCCCTTGGTGTCTTCGGGGTAGACTACCAACAACCGGTCTGATGACAGGCGCATCACGCCCTGACCCACGACGACATTGCCCGTAAAGACCGCCTGCCCGGTTTCTTGATCGACAGATAGATTTTCAGCTGTGACTTCGACAGGCAGATCGGGGTCCTGCTTGACCGCGCCAAACGCGATCTGGGTCCCTTGGGCAAATGTTGCGGTTGCCAAGGTCAATAAAACCAACGGGAGCACGATAAATCTTGTTATTTTCACGGGTCAGTCTTCCACCTGTTTTGGGTCGTATACCAGCTTCACGCCACTTGTGAAAACCAATTGGGCCGCGCCACCTGTTTGCGGGGTGGATAAGTGCATAGAACCAGCAACCAGTTCGCCCCCGGGCGTTGTGCCGAACACTGTGTCGGGCGATCTTACGTCCAAAACGGTGACCCGCGCAGATATGGCTTGGCTGGTCATAACATACCCCTGTGAGGTGGTGACGACGACATTCCCTGTCAAGTTAGCAACGTCTTCACCGACGTCAATTGATGCGGTGTCGGATGTCACGTTTATGACGGCACCTGCATGGGTTTCGATCTTTACGAAAACGTCTTTGGCTTGGGTGGCGCCTGTAATGCCTCTGGGGCTTGTCACAGTGTCGGCCACAAAGGCGATTTGATCATTGTCGGGGGTGGTGCCGGAATAGTACGGCCCCGAAATCTGCTGGTTCAGCAGCCGGTCTTGCACTTCGGTGTCGGCAAAGGGGATCGCGTCGGATGGGTCCACGACCCGCGACAGCAAAAACAAGGTAGACAGCAACGCCAGCGCGGCCAGCGGCAATGCCACCTTGAGCCAAGCCACTGCGCGTGAATAGCGGTCCCCCCCTCTCATGGTGGATCACCCCAACCCGACGCGCAGGCAGTCGTGAATGCGGATCAAGCCCAGTGGTGTGGGTTGGCCAGCAGGGTCCATCACAAACAGGCTGGTAATCTCGCGGTCCTGCATCATGGCCACGGCTTTTTGGGCCAATGCGCCGGGGGCGATGGTGACGGGGGATGCCGTCATGACGTCTGCCGCCGTTAGGGACAAAAGCCCATCCATATGGCGCCGCAAATCGCCATCGGTGATAATTCCGGCCAGATGGCCAGAGGCATCTTTGATGCCAACAACGCCAAACCCCTTGCGGCTGATCTCGATCAAGGCGTCCGACATAGGTGTGCTGGGCGCAATCAGGGGCAGTTGGTCGCCCGTGTGCATCAGATCGGACACGCGGCTCAACTGCGCGCCCAATTTGCCGCCGGGATGGAAGGCGCGAAAATTCTCAGGGGTAAAGGCGCGATGTTCCATCAGCGCAACCGCCAGCGCATCGCCCATAGCCAATGTCATGGTCGTTGAGGTGGTGGGCACAACGCCGGTGCCGCAGGCTTCGCCCAAGCGAGGCAATAGCAAAACCACATCGCATTCGCGCCCTAGGCTGGACCCCGCAACGCTGGTGATGCCCAGCAGCGGGATGTCAAACCGCCGCGAATATACGATCAGATTGGCCAACTCAGGCGCCTCGCCCGAATTTGAAATCGCCAGAACGACATCGGCGCTGGTGATCATGCCCAAATCACCGTGGCTGGCCTCGGCGGGGTGTACGAATTGCGCGGGCGTGCCGGTGCTGGCCAGTGTCGCGGCGATTTTACGCGCGATATGCCCCGATTTCCCGATGCCGGTGATGATCACTCGACCCTTAGCGTTTAACAGCAGATTGATCGCGTCCCCAAAGGTGTCCGTCAGCCCCTCGGCCAAGGTGCCAAGAGCGTCGGCTTCTGCGCGGATCACCCGGCGGGCGGTATCAAGAAAGGTGTCACTCATGAGTGTGCAAAAATATCCGTATCAGGCCAACCGGCTAGGTCCAGTTGCGCGCGGGTTGGCAGAAAGTCGAAACACGCCTGCGCGGTGTCCATCCGGCCCTCGCGTTGCAACATGGCGTTGAGCGCATCGCGCAGTTTATGCAGGTGCAGAACGTCTGACGCGGCATAGTCGATCTGTGCGGGGGTCAAGGTTTCGGCACCCCAATCGCTGGATTGTTGTTGTTTTGAAATGTCGGTTTGCAGCAGCTCTTGCAGCAGTTTGGCCAGGCCATGGCGGTCGGTGTAGGTGCGCACCAGGCGGCTGGCGATTTTGGTGCAATAGACGGGTGCAGCCGTCACGCCAAAGGCGTTGTGCATCGCGGCGATGTCAAAGCGCCCATAGTGGAACAGCTTCAGCACCTTCGGATCAGCCAGCAGCGCGCATAGGTTCGGGGCGTCGGTTTGCCCTTTGGCGATCTGCACCAGATGCGCTTTGCCGTCGCCGCTTGAGAGTTGGACCACGCACAGCCGGTCACGATGCGGCCTGAGCCCCATCGTTTCGCAGTCAATTGCTACCATCGGCCCAAGGTCCAGATTATCAGGCAAGTCATTTTTGTAAACGCTGTGTGTCATGCTTCCCTATAGCTTGCCTTGGGCGCTTGTGAAAGCATGGGTTGGGGGGAAAGACCGGCATGATTTGGCCACCCAAGGCGGTGCCAAACCCGGCAGATGGTTAGCCTTTGGCAAGCGCGGTTTCGCACAAAGCGCGCAGCGTGCTTTCGCCGACATCGCCCTTTTTGATGGCGCGGGTCGGGGGTTTATGCGGGTCAGCCCGGCGAATGGTTTCACGGATATCCTCAACCGACCGCTGCACGGTCCGGCAGATCCCGCAAAGCTGATCCACGCGGGACGTGCTATTGCTGTTGAACAGTCCCTGTTGGTGTGCGGTTTCGAACATCGAGACCAGGTTCTGCAATTGCATATCGGCCAGCGCAGAGAAATAGCGGACGTTGTCATAGGTCATCTGCGTGCCGGCTTTCGCGGCGTCGATGGCCAAGGGCAGGCCGGTTCCTACCACGCGGTCGCCGCCCGAAGCGAGAGGAACGTGCTGAATTGTTGTGTCCCATTGCTTTATACCGTCGGGCAGGGTCAGCGTGACGAGGTACCGCAGGGGCGCGCGGTTGTGGGCGCATTCGACGTAATGGTCTATCAGAATGTCGGCTTCGGAGCGGGGTAAGATTGACCTTATAGATACGCCTTTGAGGGCGGCCGGTTCCAGACCGCTGGCCGTGGCATGGGCTTGGTTGATACATACGACCTTGAAGTCACTCGTTGCAGAGGCGCGGTCGGCGGCAAACATCGGGACTGAGAATTGGCCCAGAATGGCCGCGAGCTTGTCTGCGGAGCTGGTGTCTAACATTTGGCCTCTCAATCATTTGGACGCTAAGTTTTACTCAGAATAATTGCCGAGAGGTTTCCAAACTAAAGCGGGTTTTCGGTAGATTTTAGACATGCTGCAACTGCGAAATGATGCGCCCCTATGCAGGCCCATGTTTGTCTTTAAGTACAAGTAGATACCCGTGAAAATATCACCCCACAGGTATCCTGATTTGCGTAGAAAACACATTGTTTTCAATCTGTAACCAATGCGGAATATGGTTAATCAGGCAAGGTCACCCACGCGGCATTGCGCGCCGACGACCGCACGCAGGCATCAATAAAATGCATGCCGCGTAACCCGTCGTCGAGGGTTGGGTAGGTGACGTCGCTGGCCGGCGGCTGCCCGTCGCGTTGCGCCACAATAGCATCTGCCGCCTCGCTGTAGATATTGGCAAATCCCTCTAGGTAGCCTTCGGGGTGGCCGGGGGGCACGCGGCTGAGACGCGCGGCGGCGTCGCCTGCACCTGCGCCATTGCGGGTGATAACGCGCTTGGGTTCGCCAAAGGGTGTGTGCCAAAGGGCGTTGGGATCTTCCTGCGCCCATTCCAACCCGCCCGTTTCGCCATACACGCGGATCCGCAGTGCGTTTTCATTGCCGGGCGCGACCTGACTGCACCACAGCATGCCTTTGGCCCCGCCGTGAAACCGCAGCATCACGTGGCCGTTGTCATCCACGGGTCTGCCGGGGACAAATGCATCCAGATCAGCGGCGAGGCTCGCGACCTCAAGCCCAGTGACAAACCGCGCCAAATTATGTGCGTGGGTGCCGATGTCGCCGGTTGACCCGCCCGCGCCAGACCGCGCGGGGTCTGTGCGCCATTCGGCCTGTTTGAAATCCTGCGCGGTGGTCAGCCAGTCTTGGGGGTATTCCACCTGCACCACACGGATCTTGCCGATATCGCCAGCCGCGATCATCTCGCGGGCATGGCGCACCATCGGATAGCCGGTGTAATTATGCGTCAGCACAAACAGCGCGTTTGAGGCCTCTACGGCCGTGGCCAGCTTGCGCGCGTCTGCCATTGTCGAGGTCAGCGGCTTGTCGCAGATCACATGGATGTCGCGTTTCAGAAACTCGCGCGCGGCGGCGAAATGCATGTGGTTGGGGGTGACAATGGCGACCGCTTCGATGCCATCTTTGCGGCGCGCCTCGCGGATCGCCATCTGTTTGAAATCATCGTAGACGCGCGGCAGCCCCAACGCCGCACCAGAGGCGCGCGCCTTTTCGGGTGTCGACGACAGCGCCCCGGCAACCAGTTCGTACCGGTCGTCCAGCCGGGCCGCGATGCGGTGCACGGCCCCGATAAAGGCGTCGTTTCCGCCACCGACCATTCCCAATCGAATACGGTTTGTCATGATGATAGCCCCAACATTTTGCGGTTTGTGGCGTCGTCTGCACCACCATCTGCGAAATCATCAAAGGCGCGCTCGGTCACGCGGACGATGTGATCCTTGACGAATTGCGCGCCTTCGCGGGCGCCGTCTTCGGGGTGTTTCAGGCAGCATTCCCATTCGACCACGGCCCAGCCATCAAAGTCATTCGCGGCCATCTTGGAGAAAATGCTGGCGAAATCGACCTGCCCGTCGCCCAAGCTACGGAACCGCCCGGCACGATCAACCCAAGGTTGGTATCCCGAATAAACGCCCTGCCGACCCGTTGGGTTAAATTCGGCATCTTTGACGTGGAACATCTTGATCCGGTCTTTGTAGATGTCGATGTGATCGAGATAATCCAGACATTGCAGCACGTAATGCGACGGATCATACAGCATGTTGCAACGCGCATGATTGTCGACCCGCTCGAGGAACATTTCAAAGGTCACACCATCGTGCAGGTCTTCGCCGGGGTGGATTTCGTAGCAGATGTTTACGTCGTTGTCTTCGGCGTGATCCAACAGGGGGCGCCAGCGTTTTGCCAGTTCGTCAAAGGCAGTTTCGATCAGCCCGGCGGGGCGTTGCGGCCACGGGTAGATATAGGGCCAGGCCAATGCGCCGGAAAACGACACGTGGTTCTTGATGCCAAGGTTGGCCGAGGCGCTGATGGCTTTCATCACCTGATCTACGGCCCATTCTTGTCGGGCCTTTGGGTTGCCGTGCACGGACGGGTGGGCAAAGCCATCAAAGGTGGTGTCATAGGCGGGATGCACCGCGACCAACTGCCCTTGCAGGTGGGTCGATAGTTCCGTGACCTCTACGCCGTTTTCGGCCGCTTGGCCCTTGAAGGTGTCGCAATAATCCACGCTGGTGGCGGCCGTGTCCAAATCAAACAGGCGGGCGTCCCAGCTGGGCACCTGAACGCCCTTATAGCCACAGTCGGCTGCCCATTTGGTGATGGCGCCCCACGAATTAAATGGCGCGTCGTCGCCTGCGAATTGCGCTAGAAACAGCGCCGGTCCCTTGATGGTTTTCATGTTATCCTCCCGTTGTGCTGCCCGGATCGGGCGGCAGATTTTCTTTGATGTACACGTCAATGCGGATGCGTTCTTGGGCCATGTTGATGGGCGCATTGTCACTGTGGGCGCGCATGATGCGCACGGCGCTGCGCACCAAATGACCCGAATCTTGGCTGATCACCGCATCAAACAGCCCGCCCCCTAGGGCCATCCGCGACAGAGGCGTGAGTTCATGCGCGATAATAATAGGGTGTGTGGGCCCGCGATGGTGATCAATATACCGGACCAGCCCGGCGTTGCCCGCAGCTGATGAATAAATCCCCAGAATATCGCGCCCAGAGGCCAGGGCTTGGGGCAAAAGCCGTTCGATCAGGTCGGGGTCATCGCGGCCTTCAAGGGATGCCAAAACCGTCAGGTTCGGGAAATCGCGGGCCATGACTTCGTCAAACCCCAGCCGCCGTTCAAGGTGGTCGCGCGCCAGCATAGAGCCCGTCATCACCAGCACGTCGCCCGTGACGGGCCCCAAGAACCGCCCCATCAATTGGGCCGCCGTGCGCCCGGCCGCGATATTGTCGATGCCCACGTAGGCGTTGCGTTCCGAGCTGGGAATGTCGGACACCAGCGACACCACCGATACGTCATGCGCGCGCAATCGCGAGATACTGTCCCGGACTGATGGCGTTTCGGGCCCGAAAATCGCCACCCCATCGACCTGCGCGGGGTTCAGCGCATTGATGGCATCGGCCAACGCCATGGGGTCAAACGCGGGCACGCGCAGGCAAGACACTTGGGTTCGGTCCCGCTTGAGCCCCTGTGACAGGTCATTGACCTGCTGTTCGATCAGGTCGACGAATTCGTTGTTGGTTGCGGGCAGGATAAACAAGAACCGGTAGATCCGGCGACGCGCCAAATTGGCGGCGGCTGTGTCGCGCACATACCCCAGATCGGCGATGGCGCGGTTGACCTTTTCAACGGTTGTTTTGCGCACACCGGGGCGTTCGTTCAGCACACGGTCGACGGTGGCAAGGCTAACCTGAGCCACGCGGGCAATGTCGTTTACAGTTGGGTTTAAAGGCGTGTCGCGGCCGGGCTTCATAGGGGCGTGTTATCCATCCATCGTGGTGGCCAGTCCTTCAAACAGGCGGGCCACGGCTTCGGCGCCTGGGTCCGTGTGCCCGATCAGGTTTTCTTCGGGGACATATGCGGCGCGCCCGGCCTTAGCGCGGCCCATGGTTGCGGTGGTATTTGCACCTGTGCGGGCGGCGCGCGCGGCGTCGGCAATGCCTATATGCAGCGTATTCAGCGCGGGGTGCAATGCATCAATCATGGTCCGGTCGCCTTGCTGGGCGCCGCCGACCTGACTGATCCGCTCAAGGCCGGTTTTCAAGGCTTCGGTGGTGGGTTTACCGCTGGCGCAGGCATCGCCGGTGGCGCCAAAGAAGATCGCAAGGATAACACCAGATGACCCGCCCATGGTCTGGCTAAGCTCGTTCCCGACCGCACGGAAAAGCTGCGTCAGGTCCGCCAGTGGCATCCGGTCCATGGATCCTTTCAACGCGCGCGCCGCAGTGGCTAGCGTGCTGCCGGTATCGCCATCGCCCGATTTCGCATCAAGCGCGTTCAGGTCCGTTTCGGCTGCGATTAACAGATCGCAACAGGTTTCGATCAGGTGACGGGTGGCTGGGTTTTCGGACGGGATCGGCTGGATCGGGCTTAGCCCATCTGGAAGGGGTTTGACGGTCACAGGTGCCAGCGCCGTCATCCCCGGCCAATCGTGCATCGGCACGGGGTGCGACAGCGCGGCCTCCCGCTGGGGCGTGAGCGGCAAGACCGATACGGAAAACCCATGCATATCCAGCGATGTCATCATCGGGGCGGGGCCGATCACCGCGGTGATCTGACGGGCCTTTTGCGAGGTCGTCAGCGCATGGGCCAACACGGCCATTTCCAGCGGCGTGGTTGACCCCAGATTGTTCACAAGCGCCACGTGGCGATCACCGTCCATATGTGGTGCCAGCTTGTCTAGCACCATGCCCATCGCGGATGCGGCGCCGTCAAAGGCCACCTGTTGCACCCCGGCCTCGCCGTGAATACCCAAGCCCAACTCGACCATGCCAGCGGCGATGCGGTCTTCTTTGGGCGAACCGGGAACGGTGCATGTATCCAGCGATGTCCCGATAGAGGCCATGTCGGTCACGGCGTCTTGGGCGGCCTGTGCCACGGTGGCCAGATCGGCGCCGGTTTCGGCCAGATACCCCGCGATTTTATGCACGAACAATGTGCCCGCGACACCGCGCGGTTGCGGCAGGTCTGGCAGGGCGATGTCGTCATCGACGATCACCATGGACACTTGCAATCCATACGCGCGCGCACGCTCTGCGGCGAGGCCAAAGTTCAGCCTGTCGCCGGTGTAGTTTTTGACGATCAGCAAGCAGCCCGCAGCCCCCGTGACGGCCAAAATACCCGCAAGGACCGCATCCACCGACGGCGAGGCAAAGACTTCGCCACACACGGCAGCGGTGAGCATACCGGGGCCGACAAACCCCGCATGGGCAGGTTCGTGCCCGGACCCGCCCCCCGATATCAGCGCGACGCGTGATTTATCCCAGTCACTGCGGCAGACCACCTTGATATGCGGATACCCATCGAGCCGGTGCAACGCGCCGCCTGATGTCGCCAAAAGCCCATCGATGGCGTCGGTGACCAATGTGTCTTTGCCGTTGATAAACTGTGCCATGATCGGTTCCTTATTCGTAAATACGGCCGCCGTGTGTGTCGAAACACAAGGGGTCTTGCGGCGTAATCTGGATCTCGTTGCCGGGGGTGTAATCGGCGTGGGGGTCGGCCAGGGTGATGATGTCATGACCATCGAGGTGAAGGTGCAGGCGCGTGTGATCACCCAGTCGTTCCAGCCGGGTGACGCGGGCGGCGCGGCCCGTGCCTTGGGTCACATGTTCGGGGCGCAACCCGATGTGATGCGCGCCTTTGGGGGCCGTGCCAAACAGATCGGCCGGCAGGATGTTGATGCGCGGTTGACCCAAACGCGAGGCAACATAGACGGAATTGGGGTTTTCGTAGATGTCGCGCGGGGTGCCGAACTGCACCAGCCGTCCTTCGTTTAGAACACCCACGTGGGTCGCCATGGTCATCGCTTCGATCTGATCGTGGGTCACATACAAGATCGTGGCACCAAGGCTGGCCTGAATGCGCTTGAGCTCGATCCGCAGGTCGGTGCGCAATTTGGCATCAAGCGAGCTTAGGGGTTCGTCCATCAAATAGACCTGTGGCTCGCGCACCAAGGCCCGCCCGATAGACACGCGTTGCATTTCACCACCCGACAGGGCCGTCGCTTTGTTGTCGAGTTTGTGCGCGATTTGCAGCACCTCTGCGACTTCGTTGACCTTGCGGGTGATCTCGTCTTTGGGCGTGCTAAGAATAGGCGATTTCAGCGGAAATTCCAGATTTTCGCGCACGGTCAGATGCGGATAAAGCGAATATTGCTGGAACACCATCGCCACGTCGCGCTGGGCGGGCGTTTCGTCGGCGACGTCGCGCCCGCCAATGCTGATACTGCCCGCGTCCAGCGTTTCCAGCCCGGAAATCAGGCGCAGGGTGGTGGTTTTGCCAGCCCCTGTCGGCCCCAATAGCACCACAAACGCCCCGTCGGGGATCGTCATGTCTATGCCCGCCACAGCCGCCGTATCGCCAAAGGATTTGGACACCGCTTTCAGGATGACTTCAGCCATGGGCGAGGCTCCCTTCGTTGAGCGCAGAGCGGAGCGCGCCGCCGGTGGTTTCATCGAACAACGTGATGGTGTCGGGTTTGAACCGCAGCCCGATGTTTTCGCCCACAGTTGCGACCTGACCGGCAGGCACGCGCGCCTTTAGTTCGCCGTTGGGGGTATCTAGCGTGATGATCTGCGTGGTGCCCAGGTATTCGGTGGCTAGCACCTCGCCACGGTAAGTGCCCGCATCAGATAACGTGACATGTTCGGGGCGCACGCCAAACACCAGCTTGCCAGACGCGCCCTGTCTTTGGAGGGGCACGGCCATGGAATTCCCATGCAGGTCGACCCTGTCTGCGCCGTTGGCCACCGCACCGTTGAACCGCAGAAAATTCATCGACGGCGAGCCAATGAAATCGGCCACGAACATCGTTGCGGGCTTGTCGTAGATTTCTTGCGGTGTGCCGAATTGTTCGACGACCGCGTTGTTCATCACCACGATCTTGTCACCCATCTGCATTGCCTCTAGTTGGTCGTGGGTCACGTAAACGGTGGTGGCGCCCATGCGGTCGTGCAGGGCGCGCAGTTCTTCAGACATATGTTCGCGGAACTCTGCATCCAGCGCGCCAAGGGGTTCGTCCATCATAAAGGCCTTGGGGTCGCGCACGATGGCACGCCCAAGGGCCACGCGCTGACGGTCGCCGCCCGACAGGCCGCCCACGGGTTTTTTCAGGATGTCGGTAATGCCAAGGATCTCGGCGACCTCGTGGACCTTGGCCTTGACGGCGGCGCGCGGCATGCCCTGACTGACCAAAGGATAGCTGAGGTTTTTCCGCACATTCATATGCGGGTACAGCGCGAACATCTGGAACACAAAGGCGATGTCGCGTTGGCTGGGGGGCTTTTGGCTGATCTCTTCGCCGTCGAGGTAAATCTCGCCGCCGGTGGGCAGTTCCAGCCCGGCGATCATGCGCAGGGTTGTGGTTTTGCCACAGCCCGACGGCCCCAACAGCATGAAAAATTCGCCGTCCTCGATGGTAAAGCTGGATTCCCTGACCGCAGTGAACGCGCCAAAATCCTTGCGGACGTTTTTGATGATAATCTGGGCCACGCGGTTACTCCGGAAAGTGGCTGACGATGATAAACATCACCGTGCCGATAAGTGTGGTGATGAAGGAATAGGTGAACCCCCACATCACAAAGGGTTGCATCAGCATGAACACCCCAAGCGCGATCAGGATCGTCGCGACGATTTCCCAAGGGCCGCGTTTTAGGCGCAAAAGACCGGATATAAAGGTGCTCATTTCCGTACGGCTCCGAAGGTGATGCCACGCAGCAGATGTTTGCGCAGGGCCACGGTGAATATCATGACAGGCAGTAGGAAGATCGTGGCACCTGCGGCGACGGCGGGCCAGTCGAGCCCCCCAACACCGATGATTGTGGGGATAAAGGGTGGCGCCGTTTGTGCCGTGCCCGAGGTCAGCAGCACCGCAAAGGCGTATTCGTTCCAGGCGAAGATCAGGCAGAATATCGCGGTCGAGGCGATGCCTGTCGCGGCTTGTGGCAGCACGACTTTGTAGAACGCCTGAAAACGGGTGTAGCCATCGATCAACGCGGCCTCTTCGTATTCGCGGGGGATTTCGTCGATGAACCCCTTGAGCAGCCAAACCGCGAGGCTGATGTTCACCGCCGTATACAGCATGATCATACCGAAATGCGTGTCCGACAAGCCCAGCTGGCGGTACATCAGGAAAATCGGGATCGCCACGGCAATGGGCGGCATCATCCGTGTGGACAGGATGAAAAACAACAGATCATCGGCCAGCGGGATTTTGAACCGACTGAACGCATAGGCGGCGAGGGTCCCTAGAAAAATGCTCAGGAAGGTCGAGCCAAAGCCGATGATCACCGAATTCAGGAACCGTTCGCCGAATTTAGAGGGGCCAGCGATGACCATATCGTATTGGCGCACGATGTCATCGTACCACGTTTGTGACGGGTTGGCGGCGAGGAATTCTTCGGTTTGGCGGGTGCGGGTGGTGAACAGGTTGACGTATCCTTCGAGGGTCGGCTCAAAGAACACCTTGGGTGGGTAGCTGATCGCATCGGCGGGTGATTTGAAACCCGTCAGCATGATCCACGCCAGCGGTATCATGGTGATCAATGCGTATAGGATCACAAGAGACCCCGCGAACCACTTGGATCGGGCGCTGGGGCGGGTGACCGAGAAACTGCTCATGACGGGGTCTCCGCAGGGTCGGGGGTTGCGTTGGTGTTTGCGTGGTGGGCCATGGCGGCGCAGGCTGCCGCGGCCTTGGACAGCACGGCGACGTCTCGTGTGATGCGTTTGGACAGGTGTGCTTGGTGGGTGGGCATCACCGCTCCTTCACTTTGTTCAGTGCTTTGACGTAGATGCTGGCCAGACCAAACACCGTGACAAACAAGATGATCGCGTAGGCCGACGCATACCCCGTGCGCCATTTCTCAAACGCCTCACGCTTGAGGTTGATAGACGTCAGTTCGGTCGTGGAGCCGGGCCCACCGCCAGTGAGTTGCACAACCAGGTCGAACATCTTGAAGTTCTCGATCCCACGGAACAGCACAGCCAGCATAAGAAACGGCAAGATCATCGGGATCGTGATCGTGCAAAACTGCCGCAGTTTGGACGCGCGGTCGACCTCGGCGGCTTCGTAGATGTAGTTGGGAATGGACCGCAGCCCGGCAAGGCAAATCAACATCACAAAGGGCGTCCACATCCAGGTGTCGACAATCACGATAGACCACGGGGCCAGATCAACAGATCCGAGCATTTCGAAACTAGATGGTTCCTTGCCGGTGAAAAACGCAATGATGTAGTTGAACAGGCCAATCTGCGGTTGGTACAGAAATTTCCAGAAATTCCCGACAACGGCTGGCGACAGCATCATCGGCAGGACGATAATGGTCGTCCAAAGATCATTGCCTCTGAATTTCTTGTTGATCAGATACGCAAGGGTGAACCCAATCAAAACTTGCAACGCAATGGTCCAGAACAAGAAATGCGCCGTGGCCTGCATGTTCAGCCAGATGTCTGAATCGTTCAGGATGCGTTCGTAATTGCGCAAGCCAACGTATTCGACGTCGCGGTTGGGACGGTTGGCACGGAAATTCGTAAAGCTGAGATTTATCGTCCAGATTAGCGGAAAGATATTGATCGCGAGCAATAGAAAAATCGTGGGCCCGACAAAGATCCAGGCAATGGCGCGGTCGCTCAGGCCTTTGATCTTGCGGGCCATCGCTGGTGGCGTTGTCGCCGCAACACGGTCGAGTGGGGTTTCAGTCATCTGGCACAGCTTTCCCGGCGTAGGGTGGCCCAAAGGCGCACCCTACGGGTTGAGAGATCGGACAGGGCGGGGGTTATGCCGCCCATGTGGGTCGGGTCAGAGTTTGCCTTCGTCTTCGAAGGTTTCGGTCCAGTCTTCGATCAGTTTATCCAGCGCTTCTTGCGCTGTGCCCTGATCGGCGACGACATAGTCATGGACCCGCTTTTGCATCGCCAGCAACAGTTCGGCATAGGCCGGTTCTTGCCAGAAATCCTGCACGGCACCCATGGCCTCTAGGAAGTCACCTGCAAAGGGCGCGCTGTCCTTGAAGGTCGGGCTTTCCAGCACATCATTGTGGGCAGAGTACCCGCCCAGATCCCACCACTTTTGCTGAACCTCGGGGTTGGCGAACCATTTGATATACTCAAGCGCGGCGTCTTGGTTTTCGGAATAAGACACAACCGAGATCCCCTGACCGCCCAATGTCGACCCGGCCTGATTTTGCGGCGGGTTCACAAAGAAATCGATCTTTTCGCCGCCGGTGTTTGGATCGGCGTAAAGCCCCGGAAAGAACGCGAACCAATTCATTGCCATCGCAACCTGGCCCGATTTGAACGCATCCAGCGATTCACCCATATAGGAATTCGTGTAGCCGGGCGGTGTCGCAGTTTCGTAGAATTCCTTATAGAATTCCAACGCTTCTACGGCCTGAGGCGAATTTACTGCGCCCTCCATATCGTATGAACCGGGCGTCGTTTCGTATTTGAACCCCCACGGGTACAGCGCCCCGGTCACGCCCATGGTGATGCCTTCTGACCCACGTTCGGTGAAGATCGCAGCGCCATAAACGGTTTTGCCGTCGATCTCGCGTTCCTGAAAGAACTGCGCAACCTCGAGCAGTTCGAGCTGGGTGGTGGGCTCGGCCAATTCGCGGCCGGTTTCTGCTTTGAATGCGGCGCGGATGTCTTCGCGCGCAAACCAGTCTTTGCGGTAGAACCACCCGTTTGCGTCGCCCATGGCGGGCAGTGCGTAGTAATTTTCGGACCCTTTGGGCCACGTGGAATAGGCGTAAACCGTCGCATCGGCAAAGTCGCTCATTGCGATGCTTTCGGCGGCAAAGAAATCGTTCAGCTTGACGTAATGGCCGTTTTCCGCGCCGCCGCCGATCCATTGGCTGTCGCCGATCAGCAAATCGCAAAGGTCGCCGCTCGAGTTCAATTCATTCAGCATCCGGTCGGCAAAGTTGGGCCATGGGATGAACTCAAAGTTCATTGTGTGGCCGGATTGTGCTTCGAATTCTTTGCTAAGCTCGACCAATGCGTTTGCCGGATCCCAAGCCGCCCAACACAATGTTAGATCATCGGCCTGTGCGGATGCGCCAAAGCCTGTTGCAACCAAGCTCAACACACTGACGGCCGTCAGTTTTGAATATGTCATATGATACCTCCCTATTGCCCCGCCCAATCGGTCCCCCCCGATTCGGCATCTGGACAGCTCGACGCTAGATGAGGGGCGTACCTCATGTCGATATATTTTTGAGGTGCGTACCTCTTGATTGGTGCTAAAATATTGCACCGTAACAATATTAACTTTTTATCAACCATGAATTTGGGCATTTTATTCGGCTAATAGTGCCCCATACAGGGGCCATTACGTACCGTGCAGTTGCAGAAAATGCGCCCGGTTTTTCGTACCCGTGTCAGTCCGTATCTTTGATCGGGCCGCGCATTGCTTTGACCTCTCCACGGGTTTTCTTAGCCTTGAGACGGCGCTTTTTGGACCCAAATGTTGGCTTTGTCGGGATGCGTCTTTTGGGGGCCACAAGCGCCTTGCGGATCAGGTCGGCGAGCCTATCGCGGGCGATGTCACGGTTGCGCGCCTGGCTGCGGGTTTCGTCACATTGGATGATCAGCGCGCCTTCGGTTGTCCACCGTCTGCCTGCCAGCCGCTTTAGTCTCGTCTTGACCGGGTCAGGCAAAGACGGAGATCGGGCCGCCTCGAACCGCAGTTCCACGGCGGTGGCGACCTTGTTGACGTTCTGCCCGCCGGGCCCAGAGGCGCGGACAAAGTTCTCGGTCAGTTCCCAGTCGTCGATGCTAATATGTTCGTTGATGCGCAACATATCTGCCTTTTGGCACGAAATGACGCCACGAAAAAGGGCCGCACTTTGCAGTACGGCCCAATCGAATGGTTTCAGGAGGGGGATCGGTTAGACCGATGTCCACTCAGGAGTTCTGCCCATCAAGGGCTGCCTCAGCAGGCGACCTCCAAAGCTGTTCCGACACCTCGCTCCAATACCGTTCTTGACACTGGATCACCTCCTTTACCTATCTGTTTCTGATATAAGAAACGTCGCACAGGTTTCAGAAATCACCAAGCGATTTTTTGTAAACAAAACCTTAATGCGCGGGGGCGAGCCGAGCGGTAATGAGCCGGAAGGGCACCAGCGCGATCAGCGCGAGCGACAGTTTGACCGCCCAATCCGCGACCGCCAGTGACACCCACAGCGGTGCTGCGGGGCCCACACCCAGAACAGGCAAAATATCCCCGGCCCAGCTGACATCATTGCCGGGTTCGATAAACGTAAGGCTGGCGGCAAAGGCAATGGTGAAGAAAAGCGCGGTGTCTATGGTGCTGCCAATCAGGGTCGAGGCCAGCGGCGCGCGCCACCACCGCCCGTCGCGCAGCGCCGAAAAGATCGCCACGTCCAGCAGTTGTGCGGTCAAGAATGCCAACCCAGAACCAAGCGCGATGCGCACGGTCACCAGTGGGCCGAATTCACCGATAATCTGGGTGCCGATCAACGAACAGACCAACCCGACCAAGAACCCGACCAATACAACGCGCCGCGCGGGGCCTGCGCCGTAAACGCGGTTCATGACATCGGTCACCAAAAACGCGAGCGGATACGTAAACGCCCCCCACGTCAGCCATTGGCCGAACAAAAACTGAACAAGAATATTGGAGGCCACGACAATGGCGGCCATGGCAAGAATACCGGGAAGGTGAGCACGTGTCATATGATGTATCCGTTTTGGCAAGGGTGCGGCACTTGGTCGGATCTCATGACCGACGATGGGTCTTTATGTGGTCTGACGCGCGGGTGCAAGTCACTCAGTAAGGCTGTATTCGACCAATTCGGTCCGTTGGAAGAACTGATAGTTGTTGTCGGATACCATGATGAGGCGCACGCCAGTGTTGTCGTGCCAGACGCTGAGGCCTTCGAGATTATCATGGATGCCGGGGCCGGTCATGAGCAATGTTTCTTCGGAATAGGGCGAGGCGTTCAGATCAAACCGGCGCACACGCGTGCGAAAGCCGAGCGGTGTGACCGAGCGTTCTAGGACATACAGGCGCCCGTTTTCGTCAAAATCTGCCCCAACGGGGAGAAAACTGCCGCGCCGTGGGATCGTGCCGACCTGCTCAAATGAGGCGCCGTCGTACCGGATGAGCGGGATCGGGGTACGGGACCAGATCGTACGTTCTGGAAGCATGTAAAGCGCGCCGTCAGGGTGGCGGGCTAAGGCTTCGAACCCTGCATTATGGTCCAGTCCAAAACTGCTGGGCGGACGTAGCGGGGGGCTTTGCGGCGCTCCATCCATGTCAAAGCGTTGCACGCGGTGTTCTCGTTCGAATGCGATCATCACCATACCGTTGGGTAAGGTGACCAAGCCTTCGGCATCGGTGTACGTGCGATTTGCGCGTTTGGATCTGTCAACTTTCAGGGGTGCGATATCTTGAATTTTGACGTCTGTGATGTGCCCATCGCGGCGCTTTAAGGTCGCCGACACCATGAACCCAGTATCAGCGACAACCGTGATGTTTGCGCCGTCGTCGGTCATTTCGATACCCGAAAGGCCACCGAACCACGTGCGCGGAACGTCCCACGTGAAACTGCTAATATGCTGCGCAGGTTGGTCACCTTCCCATGGGCCCGGATACGCCGTTAGAATCCAGAGCACGCCACCGAGACCTAAACCTGTCAGCAGCGTTACTGCAAGACGTCGGCGCATTGTTGGGGCAAATCGGCAAGCAAGATTTGGCGGCGTGGTCTGGGTGCCGGGGCGTTTGGGTCGGGTGGTGGCGGGTTCAGGATGTTGTTGACCCAAGCCTGCGCATCGGCGCATCCGTCGCCTGCGGGGGGTGGTGCCTGATCAATGCAGCCTTTCGCCCCGTCCGGGCAGGCCAGCCGCACATGGAAATGATAGTGGTGCCCATACCACGGCCTGATTTTATTGAGCCAACTGCGGTCGCCCGTGGCGTCTTTGCACATCTGAACTTTGGCGCCGGGAAAGATGAAAATCCGCGCAACGCGTGGGTCAGAAGCGGCCGCTTTCAGGATTTCGTGGTGCTGTGGGGTCCAGTTTTCGTTCACAAACGCGCCGCGATCACGGCGCAAGGAAATGGAAGAAATGCTTTCACGTTGTGGCACAGACAGCGCAAGATTATCGGCAGGCCGCAGCCATATATCGGCATCAAGCCCGATCTGGTGACTGGCGTGCCCAGATAGCATCGGCCCCCCTCGCGGCTGGCTTAAATCGCCGACATAGAGCCCGTTCCAGCCGGGTTGCTGCGCGGCCGCGCGGCTGAGATCTTGAACATAGGCGACGGTGGCAGGGTGGCCCCAATTGCGGTTTCGCGACAGCCGCATGGCCTGCCATGTGGGGCCCGTTTCGGCCAACTGCGCGGCGCCTGCAACACATCCCTTGGCATAGCTGCCAAAGGGCGCAGGCGTCCCGGCCGAGGCGGCTTGTTTCGCCCCAAAAAGCTGTTTGGCGGGTTTGTCGCTTTGCGCGTGCCCCGATGTGCCGATGGTGGGCAAAATCGCCGAGGCCTGCGTCGTCGATTGTGGGGTCCCGTCCGAACACGCGGCAAGACCAACCGTCAGGGCAAGGGCGGCGGCAAGAGGGCGGAGTGTCATGTGCTGAAATCTCCATTCGGCTTGACCCAAGCTAACAGGATCAACCCGCATATGAACAGTCCGATAATCGGCGTGACGCCAATTTGCTGAGACCCGCTTATGGCGGTAACAATGCCGACCAGAAGCGGCGCCAGAAAACTGGTCGCCTTGCCGGACAACGCATATAGCCCAAACCCTTCGGTCATGCGTTTTGGGTTGGCTTGCCGTACCATCATCGTGCGGCTTGCCGATTGCAACGTGCCACCAGCGGCACCGATCAGCGCGCCGATGACGTAAAATGCGATGTCGGGCGCGCTGCTGCCTGTGGGCACGGCGATGCCAAAGAGGCTGTCGCGTGACACGAAAACAATAGCGATGGCGACGCCGGTCAGCACAACGATAGACAGTCGGATCACCCACGCCGGGCCAAAATAGACGTCGGCTTTGCCGCCCAACCATGCAAATAACGCACCCGCAATGATCGCAACGATCCCGAACACCCCTGTGTCCACCACCGACCAGCCCAGCACGCCCTGCGCGTAGATCCCCCCGAACGCATAGATCCCGTTGAGCGCATCGCGGTAAAACATCGACGCCCCAAGGTACGAAAACAGCGACGGCGTTTTGGGTAAATGGCGCAGGGTGGCGCGCAGATCACTTAGTGCGGCGCGCACGGCCCCGGCTGCGGGCGCGGATGGTTTTGGGTCACGCACCCACGCAAAGAACGGGACCATAAAAACGATGTACCACAGCGCGGTCAGCGGGCCGGAAAACCGCGTGCCCTCGCGGGTGTCCGGGTCCAACCCCAGCGCGGGGTCCAGCCCGATAAACGTTTTGCCCGTCTCGGCGTTTTCGGCGAACAACAGCAGCATAACCACCAAAGTGACCAGCCCGCCAACATAGCCGATGGCCCACCCGGTACCCGAAATGTGGCCGATGTCTTGGCGCGGGCCCAGATCGGGCAACATAGCATTTACAAAGATCGTCGCGAATTCCATCCCGATCAGACCCAGCACGAAAAGGCCCAAGACCAGCGGTAGATTAAACGCATCAGGGCTGGCCAACCACAGCCCGGCACTGCCCACAACATACAGCGCCGAAAACCCCCAAATGAACCGGATCCGCCCGCCCGTTGTGTCGGCAATCGCGCCCAAAACGGGGGCAAGCACGGCAATAATAATGCCCGCCGCGGCAATGCCAAACCCCCATGCCGCCTGCGCCTGCGCGCCGTCTTGCATGATTTCGGCCACGTAGGGGGCAAAGATAAACGTGATCAACAAGGTGTTGTACGGCTGGCTGGCCCAATCAAAGGCGTACCACCCCCAGATGCGTTTGCGTGCGGTGTTCATCGCGGATGCCTGCCTTGTTTTGGTGGCGCAGGTAGAGCAGGCGTAACCGTATCAGGCAAGCCTCGCTTTGGGTTTGATCAACCATGACGGGCTTGCGGCCTTGCGAAATGCGGGCGCGTTGCTTAACTGGACATCACGCAAAGAGAGGTCTGCCGATGCAATCGCTGTTCGAAATCCTGATGTTGCTGCTGAACGTGCTGTGGTTTTTCATCATCGCGCATGTGATCATGAGCTGGCTGATCAATTTCCAGGTGTTGAACACCCAACAACAGTTGGTCGCGCAGATCTGGCATATGTTGAACCGTATCCTTGACCCGATTTATAGCCGGGTGCGTCAGATTTTGCCGCAGATGGGCGGGATCGACCTTGCGCCGCTGGCAGTGCTGTTGGCGGTCGCGATTTTGCGGATCGTGCTGGTGAACAACTACGCGCTGTTTCTCTAGCGTCTGACCGCAGTGTGGGCCGATGGGCTATCGGGGCTTGCTCGCGATTCCTGAGTATGTGAGTCTGCGGCAAACAGCAGATCAATCATAAGGAATAGGCATGTCGGGCGCGTCGGAGCTGTTGAGCACTGTCTTTGGCTTCGAGAGCTTTCGTCCGGGTCAGGGTGAAATCGTCGAGGCCGTGGCCGCAGGCGAAAACGTGCTGGCGATTATGCCGACGGGTGGCGGTAAATCCCTGTGTTTCCAATTGCCTGCGCTGATGCGTGATGGCGTCACTGTGGTGATTTCGCCGCTGATCGCGTTGATGCGCGATCAGGTGCGCGCCCTGCAAGAGGCGGGCGTGGTCGCGGGCGCGCTGACATCCGTCAATACGCCAGAAGAAACCGATGCGGTGTTTGATGCGCTCGCCGAGGGGCGGCTCAAGCTGCTGTATATGGCGCCAGAGCGGTTGGCAGCGGGCGGCACCGTGGGGCTATTGCGGCGGTCCAACGTGTCTATGATCGCCGTCGATGAAGCACATTGCGTCAGCCAATGGGGCCATGATTTTCGCCCCGATTACCTGGGCATTGGCGCGTTGCGCCGCGATCTAAACGTGCCTTTGGCGGCGTTTACCGCCACCGCGGATGCCGAAACGCGCGTTGAAATCGTTGAAAAACTGTTTGATGGCGAAGCCCCCCGTGCATTTCTGCGTGGGTTTGACCGGCCCAATATCCATCTGGCCTTTGCCGCCAAGGATGGCCCCCGGCGGCAGATTCTCGACTTTGCATCCGCGCGCAAAGGCCAATCGGGCATCGTTTATTGCGGAACGCGGGCCAAAACAGAAAGCCTCGCCAAGGCGTTGCGTGACGCCGGGCATGCCGCGATGCACTACCACGGGGGCATGCAGGCCGACGATCGTCGCGATGCCGAAACCCGGTTTCAACGCGAAGACGGGCTGATCGTCGTGGCAACGGTGGCCTTTGGCATGGGCATCGACAAACCCGATATCCGTTGGGTGGCCCACGCCGATCTGCCCAAATCTATCGAAGCGTATTACCAAGAGATCGGTCGCGCGGGGCGTGATGGCGCGCCCGCCGAAACGTTAACGTTATTTGGGCCCGAAGACATCCGCCTGCGCCGCTCGCAGATTGACGAAGGTCTGGCCCCGCCAGAACGACGCGCCGCAGACCACGCGCGATTGAACGCATTGTTGGGTTTGGCCGAGGCGCTGACATGTCGCCGCGCCACGTTGTTGGGGTATTTCGACGAACACGGCGTGACCTGCAACAATTGCGATTTATGCGACCGGCCTGCAGACGTGTTCGACGGGACGACAGCGGTGCGCAAGGCGCTATCGGCGATCCTGCGCACGGATGAATGGTTCGGCGCCGGGCATCTGATCGATATTTTGCTGGGCAACATGACGGATAAAATCCGCCAACGTGGGCACGATAGCCTGCCGACCTTTGCGGTGGGCAAGGAATATGACCGGCGCGGTTGGCAGGCTGTTTTTCGGCAGATGATGGGGCATGATTTGGTGCGCCCTGACCCGGAACGGCACGGTGCCCTGCGGATGACCGATGTGGCGCTGCCGATTTTGCGGGGCGAGGCAGAAATTTCGCTGCGCCGCGATAGTATCCGGGCCGCAACCGCATCGCGGCGCCCGGCGGTCAAGGCGATGGTGGCCGAAGAAGACGCGCCGCTGCTGTCCGCGCTCAAGGCCAAACGTCGCGCTTTTGCAGAAACCGCCAACGTCCCCGCCTATGTGATCTTCAACGACCGCACCCTGATCGAGATGGCGCAGGCCCGCCCGCAAACGTTGGATGACATGGCCGGGATCAGCGGGGTTGGCGCCAAGAAACTAGAACGCTATGGCGCTGATTTCTTAGAGGTTATCGTGGGTGAGGCGCAGCAGATGCACCCAACCCGGCGCAAATTGGCCGGGCGCGAGGCCGGGTCTGTCTATGATCAACTACTTGCCGCGCAGGCTGATTTGGCCCGCGGCGCCGAAGGTGTGGACAAACCTCTGAGCTGCTCTGCGTCACTGTTGGCGAAGGTGGCACAGATGCCATCGCCGGATGCGCCTGCTTTGGAACGACTGCTGGGTGACCGACGTGCAGAACGTTTTGGTCCGGCCTTTCTGGACGTGTTGCGTCAGGCGGGCTAAGTCCTGCGTGAACCGGATGAACAAAAGTAAGGATCGACGAATGTTGGTGGCAATTTCACCAGCCAAACGGCTGGATTGGGCAGAACGTGACGTGGCGATGACGGATCCTGCGTTTCAAGACGATGCGATTCGTCTAGCCGAGACGGCGCGTGCGCTGACGTTGGGGGACCTCAAAAGCCTGATGGGGTTGTCGGATGATTTGGCGCAACTGAACCGCGACCGCTTTGCCGCCTTCCAAGACACACCAGACGCGCAGGTTACGCGCCCGGCCGCCTTGGCGTTTGCGGGCGATACGTATCAAGGGTTGGACGCGGCAACCTTGAACGCCGAAGATATGGATTGGGCGCAGGACCATCTGCGCATTCTGTCGGGCTTGTACGGGCTTTTGCGCCCATGTGACGCCATCCAACCGTACCGTCTAGAGATGGGCAGTCGGTTGAAAAACCAACGCGGCGGGAATTTGTACGACTATTGGGGCGATGATCTGTCGAACGGCCTGAATGCCTTGGGCGACACGGTTGGCGCAGACATTCTGGTGAATTGCGCCAGTCAGGAATATTTTGGCGCGGTTCCAACCAAGGCGTTGCGTCTGCGCGTGGTGAACCCTGCCTTTATGGAAGACAAAAACGACGGCAAAGGCCCCCGTATCATCAGTTTCTTTGCCAAGAAAGCGCGCGGCGCAATGGCGCGGCACATCATCCAAAATCGGTTGACCAACGCAGATGATGTGCAAGGTTTTGACGTGGATGGGTATGTGTATCGGGACGATCTGTCCGGGTCTGAAAAACCTGTGTTTGTACGCGATCATCCGGCGGCTTGATCGGGTAGCTCTTGTTTGGGGTTCAACGCATTTTCGGGGCAGTAGTCTAGGATATGCGCGTGCAATTCGGCCTTACGCACGGGTTTTGACATGTAGTGATCCAACCCCACGGCTAGGATATCGACATTGTCACCTTCCATGGCGTGGGCCGTCAACGCGATGATAGGCACCTGACGGCCCGAGGCCTGTTCGAGCGCACGGATCTGTCTCGTGGCTTCTTTGCCATCCATCCGAGGCATCGAAATATCCATAAAGACCAGATCAGGCGTAAAATCGGTGTAGGCTTCGACGGCGTCTAGGCCATCATTGGCGAATTTCAGATCTACGTCCAAGGTCTTGAGCATCTTGCGGAAAACCAGTTGGTTGGTTTTGTTGTCCTCTGCGGCCAAGATCCGCATGCGTCGCGGTTCTGTCGCACCTTGTTCTGGCTGTTGCGGAACGTCAATTGAGGGTGTCTCGTCGGCGTCTGTATCTGGCGCGCTCCACGCGGCCAACCATTCCAACATATCCCGGCGAGCGCAGGGGCGCTGGTAAATACCGTCGACGTTCTCTTTGGCGGGATCTGCCGCGGCATAGCCGATGTTGGCGCTGAGCAGGTGCATAGGCATGCGGTGCCCGGCATCCCGCGCTGTCTTTGCAAACTGCAATCCGTTCATGTCCGACATGATGTGGTCAACCAGCACCAGATCGACGCTTCGATCCAACAGCCCCAGTGCAGTGGCCGCATCTGCGCAGGGCGTGACTTTGAGCCCCAGCTGTTCCAGCTGCAACGACAATATCGTGCGGCTCGCCTCGACGTTGTCGACGACCATCACATGGCGCAATTGTTCCGGCAACGGCGGATGGGTCAACGGCACCGTTTCATCCGTCGGGAAGGTCACTTTAAACCCGAAACATGAGCCTACGCCTTCTTCTGACGTGAGCCAGATTTCCCCGTTCATCATACGGATCAGGTGGCGCGTTATCGCGAGGCCAAGACCGGTTCCGTCAAACTGCCGGTTGCGTTCACTTTCGACCTGATTGAATTCGCCAAAGACATGTTCGATCATATCCGAAGGGATGCCGATTCCGGTGTCTTCAACGGTGACATTTAGCGCGACAGTGCCCGCGTCATTGCCGGGATCGCCGCGGACTTTGATCGTCACGTGACCTTGGCTGGTGAATTTGACGGCATTGCCGACCAGGTTGGTCAAAATTTGTCGCATGCGGCCGGGATCACCCACAAAACCAGACGGCAGGAACAGGTCGTAATCCAACAGCAGTTGCAATCCTTTGTCGCGCACAGACGATTGCAGCAACATCATGATTTCGAGAATAGAGTGTTCCAGATCAAAGGCTTCGGAATGCAGCTGCAACCGCTCAGCCTCGATTTTGGAATAATCGAGGATGTCGTTGATGATCACTAATAACGCTTCACCAGAGTTTTTGATCGTGTCGACATACAACCGCTGTTCGTCATCCAAAACCGTATCGACCAGCACGTCCGCCATGCCCACAACGCCATTCATCGGGGTGCGAATCTCATGGCTCATATTGGCCAGAAACGCCGATTTCGCCTGATTCGCGGCCTCGGCACTGGCGCGCGCTGTCTTGAGCTGCTCTTCGTATTTCACACTCTCAGAGATGTTGAGCCCAAGCGAAATAATATCGCCGTCTGGCCCGCGCCGATCAATGACTTTGATGTATTCGCCGTTCCACAGGCGGATCACGATCTCTTCTGGCTCGACTTGCTGGATCCGGTCGATCATCTGTTGGCGCCAAATGGGGGGCGGCGTTTCGCCAATATCCACGATCCCCTCGTCGGTTAGGATCTGTAGGATCGTGACGTAACTGACGCCGGGTTTAATGTCTTCCAACCCTTCGAAAACCGCCAAATAGGCACTATTGGCCATGATCATTTCGAGGTCGGGTGTGAAAAAGGCAAACCCATCGTTGATCGTGGTGATAGAATGCCACAGCCGACGTTCCACGATTTCGATTTTTTCATGCGCGGCAGAAAGGTCAGATTTGACCCGCTGGTTTTCGTTGCGCACGTTGGCGACTTCGGCGCGTGTTTCAACGATCTCGTGGGACAATTTTTTGGCGTGTTCCCCAAGTTTGCGATTCGCAGCAAAAAGTTCCGCCTGCTTGAGTTCAAGCAAGCGTTCTGCGGCCAGTCGCCCACGCCGTTCTTCTGCCAGTTTCGTGGCAAGTGTCATCGGTTCACCGGTATCCTTGAAACCCTTGTGCCGCAGTCTCTACAGTCGAGGTGAATAACTGTTTAACCACGCCGCAGAGGGGTCTGTGAATCTCAAGGTTCAGGGCATCAAGATGGCTCTAAATGCTCAACGACGGCCCTCGCGCAGCCACGCTGCCGTCAAAAAACCCAATGAAAGCAACAAGACCAACCACCCGGGCAACAAAGCCGTTCGGCGCAGGTCTCGTGTTTCAAATGCGTTGCGAGGGGTCAGGCCGATCCAGCCTCGTCCGGCGGCTGGCCTGCCGATTCGCACGTTTCGCAACCGCGGCAGACCGTCTTCGACTGCCACCGCGCCCCCCCGCAGCCCTGCAATGACCGGGGCCAGAACGTCGGGTGTTGCGATGGTTTGTTCAAATTCACGCGGTGCTGCAGGGCCAAGGCCAATCACGGCCATCTCGTCGCCGTTTTCCAGCCGGTAGAGGCCGATCTCGGGGCCCTCAAAGGGTGTTTCGAAAATACCGGGGCTGGTTTCTGTCAGTTCCAGCACGACGGTGTTGCCCGAAGGGTCGGTGATGGTCACGGGGGGCACATCCGCCGACAGGCTGCGCCGCTGAATGCGCATGGTCTGGCCGATGGCCTCTGCGGTCAGGGCTTCTTCTTCCAGTTCGGGTTCTTTCATCATCCAGTGCGCCAACCGCCGCAGCAGCTCCAATTGCGGGCCGCCCCCTTCATACCCGCGGTTCCACAGCCACGCATGATCAGACGCCAACATGGCCACGCGGCCCTCGCCGACCCGGTCGAGGATCAACAGGGGCCTGTCATCTATGCCGGTCATGACGGTATCACCACGCGACGCCGTCACGTCGATTTGACGCAACCAACGCCCCCAGTCACCACGCCCGGGCAGGCCTGTGGTCACGGGGTGCCGGTCTCCCAAATCGGTGACGGTGGGGCGGTATGGGGCGTCGATCACCCGCGCGGTGGGCGACGCGGGCAGTACCCCCCCCAAAGGCGTGCGAAAGATGCTATCGGCACCGGCAAAATCAGCGCCCGCGGCCACCAGAACCGCGCCACCCTGACGGATATAATTCGCCACGTTTTCCAGATAGAGCGCGGGTAAAATGCCGCGCCGTTTGTAGCGATCAAAGATGATCAGATCAAAGTCGTCGATCTTTTCCAGAAACAATTCGCGGGTGGGAAAGGCGATCAACGACAGTTCGCTGACGGGGACGCCGTCTTGTTTTTCTGGGGGGCGCAGGATGGTGAAGTGCACCAGATCGACAGAACTGTCTGATTTCAAAAGGTTACGCCACGTGCGCCCGCCGGGGTGGGGTTCGCCTGATACCAACAACACGCGCAACCGGTCGCGGACCCCGTTGATCTGGATCAACGCGGTGTTGTTGCGGTCGGTCAGTTCACCATCGGCCTGCGGCACGGTAAATTGGATCACGTTGCGCCCGCCGTGGGGCAGGGTGACGGGCAGCTCGATGTCTTGCCCAAGCGGTACTTGAAAGGTCTGGGGTGGCGCGCCATCCACCGAAATTTCCAACGGCGCAACACCGCTTGATTGCGGGGCGGCCCCCATGTCTTCGATTCGCAGGGTCAGCGTGACGGGCTCGTCGATGATGGCAAAGGCGGGCGCGTTGCGGATGCTCAGCCGGCGGTCCCAATCGGTGGATTTTCCTGTCATCAACACGTGCATGGGGGCGGGCAGATCCAGCGGCAGACCTGCGTCGTGGATGCGTCCATCGGTCAGGGCAAGGATTCCCGCGATGCGCGATCGGGGTTCTTCGGCCAGCGCGGCAGACAGGGCTGTCATCAGTTGCGTGCCCGCGTCGCCGTCGCCGTCTGGCACCGTGATGCGGCGCACTTCGGTGTTGGCGCGGGCCCCGATTTGGGCGGCCAACGTATCGGCGGCAGACGCGGTTTGGTCGGGCCGGTCGGCCAAGGTCTGGCTGGCACTTTGGTCTTCGAGCAGCATGACGATATCTGTCAGCGGGGCGCGATCTTCTTGTTGGTAGGACGGGCCGGTGAGGGCCGCCAGCACCACCAAAGCCGCCAGTGCGCGCAGTGGCCAGCTGTTTAGGCCACGCAGCCCGGCCAGCACAACACCGACACCCGCAACCCCCGCGATGATGGCCAGAAGGGCCCACGGGATCAGCGGATCAAAGACAACAGCACCCGTCATTGGCCGAGCCTGTCAAGGAGCGCAGGCACATGCACCTGGTCTGATTTATAGTTGCCGGTCAGCACATGCATGATCAAATTCACCCCAAACCGAAAGGCCAGTTCGCGCTGGCGTTCTCCGCTAAAACCACGCCCGATGGGGACCATCGGTGCGCCATTGGCCGTGACCGCCCACGCCGACGCCCAGTCATTGCCGCCAATCACCACCGGGGTTACCCCGTCGTTGAGGTTGCGAAACGGCATGCCTTCGACTTGTTCGGCACCGGGGGTCGCGGCCTCGACCCAAACATCGCGGCTGCTGTGACGGCCGGGAAAGTCCTGCAACAGGTAAAACGTGCGCGTCAGCACGTGGTCAGCCGGCAGCGGTTCGAGCGGCGGAATATCCAGCGGTGCTGCGAGATCTTGCAGTTTGCGGCCGTTGGGGCTTGTCGTGCCGAACCGTGCGACATCCGCGTCGCGGGTGTCAAACAAGATCAACCCGCCAGATCGCAGATAGGCGTTTAGCTTGGCATATGATTCCGCCGAGGGGCGCGGTTGGTCAGGCGTGACCGGCCAATACAGAATGGGAAAAAACGCCAGCTCGTCTTGTTCTAGGTCGACCCCAACAGGGGCGGCGGGTTCAACAGACGTGCGGAAATACAACGTGTCGGATAGGCCCCGTAACCCGGCCTCTGACAGGTCATCGACGTTGCGGTTGCCGGTGCGAACATAGGCCAGCACAACTTCAGACGTGGCGTTCAACGCAAAGGTGTCGTCTTGTGCGGTTTGCGCGTGTGTATCATAGGGCATCGCCATGGGCATCGCGGCTGTTAGCATGATGGCGACGGCCCGGTTGGCGTGCCCCAACAGACGCCCGGACAAGGCCAAAGACGCCACCACATCCGCCACCAAAAGCAGGATAGACAGGCTAAGCAACCAACCGGCAATAGGCTGCTCCGGCGGCACGGTAAAGCCCGTGACCGGGATGCGTGCAGGCCACGCGGCAGGTGTCAGCGTGGCATCCGGCCCGATAACGTTGCGCGCCAGACGTCGGTCGCCCGATGCATAGATACCCGGTTGCATGTCGGGGCCGGGCGGCGCGGTCAGAAGATCGGCCCCCGCAACGCCGGGCAAATTGCCCGCATCCCGTAGCGTGCCGAACCCGTCCATCACCATGTCGGGCGTCCATGTGGTGCCATCCAGCTGGGTGGCATCGGGCTGTGCCGATGAACTGGACACGGCGAGGCGTTCTAACATTTGCACGAACAACCCCGACAGCGGCAAGGTGGACCAATCAGCGGTGGCGGTGATGTGAAACAGCACAATCTGCCCTTGTTCGCGGGCCTTGCGCGTCACCAGCGGTGTGCCATCGGTGAGCTCTGCGATCACCCGCTCGGCCAATGTTGGGTCGGGTTGCGCCATGACTTGGCTGGTGATCTGCACGTCACCCGGTATCGCAAGCCCAAAGAACGGGGATGTCTCGCGGAAAGGTGCTAGCGCTTTGGGTTCGCCCCAGCTCATGGCGCCGCCAACCGTGCGCCCACCGGAGCGCAGGCGTACGGGCATCATGGGGTCTTCGTCGTCGCGGCTGACATCACTGGCGGCAACGCGTGGCCCGGAAAACCGCACCAATAGGCCGCCTGCGTCGATCCATGCGCCGAGGCTGGCGGTTTCAGCGGGCGACAGGGTCGCCACATCGGCCAACACGATCACGTCAGGGTTTGCGGGCAACACATCGCTGATCGCACCGCGGATAAGGTCTGCGTTTGGGGCCAGCGCTTGTTCAATATAGTGCAAGGGCGATAGCAGCTCGAGGCCCTCGCGGCTTTCGCGTCCGGCAATTAATGCAACCTCGCGGCGCCGCAGGCTGTCATCGGCGAGGGTGGTGCTGCCTGCGGAGCGTTGGCCTTGCAGGTCAAACCGGGTGATGCGCGCGCGCAGTTCCGCCGGAAGCGCCAGCGCGGTTGTTGCTGTTGTTTCACCGGCGGCAAATGTCGCCGTGGCGGTGGCCAGAATGCGGGCGTTTCCGGCTGGGTCACGGCCGCGCGCTTGCACCGTCATCTCGCGGTCAGGTCCGGCGGTGGCACGCAGCGCGCGCAGTTGTACCGCGCCATCCTCGAACCCCGCAGGGGCCATGGCAAACACGTTGGCGGCGGTCTGGTATACATCGACATTGCCGCGGGTCTCGAAGGTGGCAAGGGCGGTATCGCGGCCGGGGTAATCCAACCCGTCGCTAAACCACAGGGTGTCGAAATCAGGGATGTCGGTCAGGGCAGCGATCGCCTGTGCGATGCGGGCCTGATCTGGTTGCCACGGGGCCGGTTGCAACCCCGGCAGGCGGCTGCGCCATGCATCGGCGCTTTGGAAAACGGGCGCTTGCGGGCGGGCCAGATTGAGAAACGCAACGGGCCGTTCGGCACGGCTGGCGCGGGTGAGCTGCGCGGCGATCGCGTCTTGTTGGTCGGACCAGCGGGTGGCACCGGCCCAGCTGCCATCCAGCACGATCAGCAGCGGCCCGCGCCCTTGGGCCTGCGTGTCTGCGGGGTTTAGCACCGGCCCGGCCAGCCCAAAAATAACCGCTGCTGCCGCCAACATGCGCAGCAACAACAGCCACCACGGCGTGCGGTCAGATACCGCTTCGTCATCACGCAGACCCAACAGCAGCGCAACACCGGGAAAGCGCCTGCGGGTCGGGGCGGGGGGCACCGCGCGCAGGAGGATCCACAAGATCGGCAGCGCCAGCAACGCCAGCAACAGCCAAGGGGCCGTAAAGCCGATACCACCCAGAACCGTCATCGCACGCCCCCTGTATCCAATGCCCGGTACAGCCACAGCAACGCCGATTGCGCAGCACTGTTGGTGTGGTGCAGCCCGTATTGCCAGCCGGTCACCGCGCAGAGCGCCTGCAGCTCTGATTTGCGGTCAGCCAGACGTGACAGATACCGGTCGCGCAGGTCGTTCGCCTTGAGCGTTTCATGCCGCAGACTGCCGCCAATGCTTTCGAATATGGTGCGCCCGCGAAACGGAAACGCCTCTTCGGAGGGGTCAAGCACCTGCATCAACACGCCGCGCACGCCCCTGTCGGCGGCTTTGGTGAGCGCCAGTTTGATCTCATCCAAATCCCCCATGAAATCCGAAATGAACAAGGCCCGCGCCGACGGGATCATCGCACGGTGTTCGGGGGGCGCGTAGTCGTGGGCGGCATCGGTGCAGAACATTTCGGCCAGACGCAAGATCTGTGTGTTGCCACGGCGCGGCGGCAGGGCGGTGCCGGTCAGTCCAACGCGTTCGCCGCCCCGCACCAGTAGGATCGCGGTGGCCAGCCCCAAAAGCCGCGCGCGGTCTGCTTTGGTGTGCACCTTGTCATCGCTGGAAAACCGCATGGACGCGCCTTGATCGACCCATAACATCACCGATTGCGCGATCTGCCATTCGCGTTCGCGGACAAATTCCTGATCGCCACGGGCCGACCGCCGATGGTCTATCATGCGGCGGCTGTCGCCCATTTGCGCCGGGCGGTATTGCCAGAAATCATCGCCCATACCGGCACGTCTGCGCCCGTGATCGCCCAGCAGGACGGCCCCCGCCAAATGTTCGGCCCGCGCCAATAGCGCAGGCAGGCGGGCGGCGGCTGTTTCCGCCCGCGCGCGCAGGTCAGACGGGGTGAGGGAGGGCGCGAGAGGGGTCACGCGGCGGCCTGCGCCCCGGTTAGGTTCGTGGCGGTGGTGTCGATCAGATCTGCAAGGCTATCGCCTCGCGCCCGCGCCGCAAAATTCAGCGCCATCCGGTGGCTGAGGACAGGCCGCGCCATATCCAGAACGTCTTCGGCGGAGGGAACCAACCGCCCTTGCAGCAACGCCCGCGCCCGCACCGTCAGCATCAACGCCTGCGCCGCACGCGGGCCGGGGCCCCATGCAACGGTATCGCGCACCTGCGCCGATACACCGTCTTCTTCGGGGCGGAAGGCGCGCACCAAATCAAGGATCATCTCGACCACGCTGTCGCCCACGGGCATCCGACGCAGCAACTGTTGGGCGGCCAGCAATTGATCGGCGGTGAAGACCTCGGTCGCTTCGGCGTCGGTGTCACCGGTGGTGGCCAGCAAGATATCACGCTCTGTGTCGCGGTCGGGGTAGGCCACGTCGATTTGCACCAAAAAGCGATCTAATTGGGCCTCGGGCAGCGGGTAGGTGCCTTCTTGTTCAATCGGGTTTTGCGTGGCCAGCACATGGAATGGCACGCCCAGAGCGCGGTTTTCGCCCGCCACAGTCACGGTTTTTTCTTGCATCGCCTGCAACAGTGCCGATTGCGTGCGCGGCGATGCGCGGTTGATCTCGTCGGCCATCATCAATTGGCAGAAAATCGGCCCCTCGATGAACCGAAACGCCCGCGCGCCATCTGGGGTGGTGTCCAACACCTCAGAGCCCAGAATGTCGGCGGGCATCAGGTCTGGCGTGAACTGCACCCGGTTGCCGTGCAAACCCATCACGGTCGATACGGTTTCGACCAGTCGTGTTTTGCCCAGACCGGGCAAACCAATCAGCAACCCGTGTCCGCCACACAACAGCGCCGTCAATGTCAGGTCAACAACGCGTTCCTGCCCGATAAAGCGGTTGGTGATCGACGCCTTGGCCTGCGCCAACTGGGCCCCCAGTGCTTCGATTTCTGTGACCATGTCTTCCGCTTCGCTCATGACAACGTGCTCCGATGATTTATATACGTAGTGTAAGTCTATCGCGCTTGGGGGAAATGGCAAAAACAATGAGTAGACAAAAAACCGTGACACCATCGGCATCTGGGCTCGCGGCGTCGATCACCGCCACGAAAACACGCGGTTTGCCGCCCGTTCACCTGTGGAATCCGCCGTTTTGCGGTGATCTGGACATGCGGATCGCGCGGGACGGCACGTGGTTTTATGAAGGCACCCCAATTGGCAGGCCCGGTTTGGTCAAATTGTTTTCATCGGTTCTCAAGAAAGAGGGGGACGCCTACTTTTTGGTCACCCCGGTCGAAAAGGTGGGAATCACCGTGGATGACGCCCCGTTTGTGGCTGTGGATTTCGACGTGCAGGGCGCGGGGGCCGACCAAACCCTGACGTTTCAGACCCAAGTCGAAGACCGCGCAACCGCCAGTGCCGACCTGCCGATCACCGTTTTGCGTGATCCGGGCACAGGCGAACCATCGCCCTATGTGCGGGTGCGGGCGAACCTGGATGCCTTGATTGACCGCAAGAGCTTTTACCGGTTGGTCGATCTGGGCGCGCATCATGACGGTTGGTTTGGGGTGTGGTCAAAAGGCACCTTTTTTCCGATCATTCCAAGCGCCGAGCTGCTCTGACGGAAAACCGCTTGGCGGCGTGCGCGGTCCCGTTTTACGGTAACCCCTGAGTGGGACGGGACGATCTGAATGAAAACTGCCGCAAATCTAAGCGTGCTTTGGCCTGACTTGCCGTATCTCGACCGTTTCGAGGCGGCGGCGCAGGCGGGGTTTGACGGGGTCGAAGTGCTGTTTCCCTACGACATGCCTGCCAAGGAAACCCAGCGGGCATTGTTGCGCATGGGGTTGTCGATGGTGCTGCTGGCGGCGCCGCCCCCCAATTATACCGGCGGTGCGCGGGGGTTCGCGGCGGTGCCCGAGGCCGCGGACCGGTTCAAATATGACCTGCGGCGGGCGATACGGTATTGTCAGGCGCTGCGTGTGCCGGTGCTACAGATCCTTGTTGGCGCCGCCCAAGGCGATGCGGCGCATGACACGCTGGTGCAAAACCTCAAAGCCGCAGCAGAGGTCGCGCCCAAGGGCCTTTTGATCACGATCAGCCCGTCAAACCCGATAGATCTGCCGGGGTCTTTCTTGGATAGCTATGATTTAGCCGCAGAGGTTTTGCATGCGGTTGATGCCCCCAATGTGGCGTTGCAGTTTAACACCTACGAGGCGGCGGTCCTGCATGGCGACCCGATCGCGGTTTTGGAACAACACGCCAAGCTGATCCGACACGTGCATGTGGCTGACCCCCCGGAGGGCGAGGCCGATATCCAAGCGCTGTATGTGGGGTTGTATGACATTGCATATGACGGCTGGGTTGGCGTCGCCTGTGACGCGAATGCCGCCCCTGAACAGCACCTTGAACGGATGCGCCCATTGCGCGGACAAACAGCATAGCCTGTGCATGGCTGCGTCTGGTATCGCGCGGCGTTTTGGGTATGATCCGCGCGTTCAGCACGGGGGGAGCGGGATGATACCTGCACGTTATCAACACATATTGTTCGGTTTGATATTGTCGGGCCTTATGTCCTTTTTGGTGTCGGGCATTGCAACCCTGCGCACGCTGGGCCCGATTGATGGGTTTTTCCCGGTCTGGATCATGACCTGGCTGCCAAGCTGGTCAGTTGCCTTTCCGACTGTCTTGGTTGTGGCGCCTCTTGCGCGTCGCCTTGTGGCCAAGATGGTGCGCCCCGAAGAACGTTAATGCGCGACGGCCCAATTGGGGCCTTGCCCGGCATCGACGCTTAGCTTTACGTCCAGACGTACAACAGGATCGCAGGCGTTTTCCATGATGTCCCGCGCGGCGGCGATCAGCGCGTCTTCGGCGCCTTGTTCCACCTCAAACAACAGTTCATCGTGCACCTGTAGCAGCATCTTGGCAGGCAAATCCGCGATGGCCGCAGGCATGCGCACCATCGCACGCCGGATCACATCGGCGGCGGTGCCCTGAATGGGCGCGTTGATCGCGGCGCGCGATGCAAACCCGGCTTGCGGCCCTTTGGCCCCGATATTGGGCGTATGGATGCGGCGGCCAAACAACGTTTGGACGTAGCCGTGTTCTTTGGCAAAGGCCTTGGTGTCGTCCATATAGGTGCGAATACCGGGGAATCGTTCGAAATAGCGGTTGATGAAATCCTGCGCCTCGCCGCGTGGGATGCGCAGATTGCGCGCCAACCCAAAACCAGAAATGCCGTAGATCACACCAAAGTTGATCGCCTTGGCACGGCGACGAATATCGGGGGTCATCTCATCCATCGGCACGTCAAACATTTCTGACGCGGTCATGGCGTGGATGTCATCGCCGCGTTCAAAGGCCTCTTTCAGGGCGGGAATGTCGGCGATATGGGCTAGAATGCGTAGTTCAATCTGGCTGTAATCCAGCGCCACCAACGTCTTGCCCTCTTCGGCCACAAAGGCCTCGCGGATGCGGCGGCCTTCCTCGGACCGGATCGGGATGTTTTGCAGGTTTGGGTCGGTTGAGGCCAGCCGTCCGGTGGATGCCCCTGCGATCGAATACGACGTATGCACGCGGCCCGTGTCGGCGTTGATGTGGTCCTGCAAGGCGTCGGTGTAGGTGGATTTCAGCTTGGACAGTTGCCGCCAGTCTAGCACGCGGGCGGGCAGATCGTGTTCTGTCGCCAGATCTTCGAGCACATCCGCACCGGTCGCATAGGCGCCGGTTTTGCCCTTTTTCCCGCCTGGCAGTGACATTTCGTCAAATAAAATCTCGCCCAGCTGTTTGGGGGATCCGACGTTAAAGCTCCGCCCGGCCAAGGTGTGTATTTCGTCCTCTAGCCCGGCCATGCTTTGGCTGAACGCGTTCGACATGCGGCTGAGCGTATCGCGGTCAACCTTGATGCCATTGCGTTCCATTTGCGCCAGCACGGGCACCAACGGACGTTCGAGCGTTTCGTACACGCGGGTCACTTGGGTGCGATGCAAACCGGGTTTGAACAGCTGCCACAACCGCAAGGTAATATCGGCGTCTTCGGCGGCATAAGGCACCGCGTCTTCCAGCGGCACCTTGTCAAAGGTGATCGCGGATTTGCCGGACCCCAACAGCGGTTTGATCGGAATAGGCGTGTGGTTCAAATACCGGTCCGACAGGGTATCCATGCCGTGATTGTGCAGCCCGCCGTGCATGGCGTACGACATCAGCATCGTGTCATCGATGGGGGCGACAGCCACATCATAGCGGGCGAAAATCTTGAGGTCATATTTCATGTTCTGCCCGATTTTCAGGATCGATGGATCCTCTAGCATCGGTTTCAACATCGCCAAGGCCGTATCCAACGGCATTTGTCCTTCGGCCAGGTCATCCGACCCAAATAAATCATCGCCGCGGTGGGCCTTGTGGATCAGCGGTATGTAGCACGCCTGCCCCGCCTCGACACAAAGCGACACACCCACCAGATCAACGACCATGTCATTCAGGCCGGTGGTTTCGGTGTCTACGGCGACATAGCCACGCTCATAAATCTGATCGATCCACGTTTGCAGCGCGTCGGCGGTGCTGACCATGGAATACCCCGCGCGGTCAAACGGCACGGCTTCGACTTGCGGGGCATCGGGGGTGGCGGGAGTGTCGTCGATGGTGGGCGCTGCGACGTCCAGCTGATCCGCGACACGTTTGGTCAGCGTGCGGAATTCCATTTCGGCCAAGAATTGCAGCAACCGTTCGGGGTCGGGCGTGCGAACCTCAAGATCGTCCAGCGTGAAATCAAGGGGGGTGGCTTCGTCCAGCAGGACCAGCCGGCGCGACAGGCGGATCTGGTCTGCGTTGTCGATCAACGTCTGCCGGCGCTTGGGTTGCTTGATCTCGCTCGCACGCTCCAGCAACGCTTCGAGATCGCCGTATTCGTTGATGAGCAGCGCGGCGGTTTTGATCCCGATACCGGGGGCGCCGGGCACGTTGTCAACGCTGTCACCGGCCAAGGCCTGCACATCGACCACCCGGTCAGGATAAACCCCGAATTTCTCAAACACGCCGTCGCGATCAATGCGTTTGTTTTTCATGGCGTCGAACATTTCGACCCCGTCCCCGACCAACTGCATCAGGTCTTTGTCTGAACTGATGATGGTACAGCGCCCACCGGCGGCACGCGCCTGAACGGCCAGCGTGGCAATGATATCGTCGGCCTCAAAGCCCTCTTTTTCCTCGCAGGCGATGTTAAAGGCCATGGTGGCCTGTCGGGTTAGCGGCATCTGCGGGCGCAGGTCTTCGGGCATCGCGTCGCGGTTGGCTTTGTATTGGTCGTACATATCGTTGCGAAACGTATGGCTGCCTTTGTCGAAAATCACGGCGACATGGGTCGGGGCGTCATCGCCGGTGTTGGTTTCCACATAGCGTTGCAGCATGTTGCAAAACCCCGCCACCGCGCCAATGGGCAGCCCGTCGGATTTCCGCGTAAGCGGCGGCAGCGCGTGATATGCGCGGAAAATAAAGGCCGACCCGTCGATCAGATGAAGGTGGTGGCCTTTGCCGAATGCGGTGTTCATTGTAGGGTGCCCTCAGCTGACCAATTTTGGAAACTCGATGACGTTATCCCGTATCATAGCCACCGCTGCAATGACCCTTCTTGCCTCAACCGTCACGGCGGAGTGGGCCCTAAACACGGTCTGCGATGACCCGCCGAATGGAACGCAGTATTGTGTCCCGGTGGTCGGCTGCTTTGATGACAGCAACAATGTCACGTTCATTGGTCGCGCGACCGGGGCCGGGGCGCCGAATGGCCTTATTTATGGTCGTACAAATCAAGGGATCGTCTGCGAGGGCAATTGGGTGTCGAATACAGACCTTGGTTTTGGCCGTGCCAGTTTTGCATGCGAAGACGGGCGTCAGGGACATCTGACCTACACCTCTGTTGATCCCTCGACAGGCACGACGTTTGGATCAGGGGTGACTGAGGACGGCGTTCAGATCCGGGTATGGTCAGGCCGTGCCATTGACCAGTTTGTCATGACCGATAACGGCGATTTGGATACGCGCCTGATGTGCAACGGTATCCCCATTCCCCTCAGCTGATCAGTCTTTGGGCGCGTAATCCTTGTGGATGTATTTGCAGTCGCAATAGCCGCATTCCACCCAACCGGTGTCTTTGGGGATCTGCAACCAGACGCGCGGATGGCCTAACGCCCCTTCGCCGCCATCACAGGCGATCCGGTAGGTGTCGACGATTTTGGTCTCGGGGGGCTGTTGCATGGCGAACGTCCTCTGGCTTGCCATGCTGTTATGACCAATGCGTTGGCGGGTCGCAAGTCTCTGTCTGGTGCGTGTGGGGTTCACGGCGGGGCGCACAATCGCTAGAAGGTGACCAATCACCCAAACCGGAGCCCCGCCCATGACCCCTAAGACCCCCGTTGTGTTGTGTATTCTTGATGGATGGGGGTTGAGCGACCAGCGCGATGGCAACGCGCCGCTGTTGGCAAAAACGCCAACCATGGACGCGATCATGGCTGATTGTCCCCATGCCACGCTGACAACCTTTGGCCCCGATGTTGGGTTGCCCAAAGGCCAGATGGGCAATTCTGAGGTGGGTCATACCAACATTGGCGCGGGGCGCGTGGTGGCGATGGATCTGGGTCAGATTGATCTGGCCATCGAAGAAGGCACATTCGCGCAAAATGCCCGCCTGCAAGCGTTCATTGCTCAGCTCAAAACCACAGGCGGGACGGCGCATTTGTTGGGCGTTGTGTCCGATGGCGGGGTGCACGGACATTTGAGCCACATGATCGCCGCCGTTCGCGCATTGGATGACGCCGACGTACCGGTGGTGATCCATGCACTGACGGATGGGCGCGATGTGGCGCCTAAATCGGCGCTGGGGTATTTCGAAACATTGACTGCCGCGTTGCCAGATCGGGTGCAGATTGCCACCGTGACGGGGCGCTATTACGCCATGGACCGCGATAACCGGTGGGACCGCGTGTCCAAAGCCTATGGCGCGATTGTCACGGCCCAAGGGGCCACAGCGCCCGATGCAGCATCGGCGGTGGCAGCGGCCTATGATCGGGATGAAACCGACGAATTTATCGTACCAACGGCGCTGGGTGGCTACACTGGCGCGAAAACGGGCGATGCGATGTTTTGCCTGAACTTCCGTGCCGATCGTGCCCGCGAGATTATGGCCGCGGTTGGTGATCCGGGGTTTGAGGCCTTTGAAACGGGCGCGCGCCCTGAATGGGCGGCCTTGATGGGCATGGCGCAATATTCGGAGGCCCATTCCAAATATATGTCGGTGGTGTATCCGAAACCCGAAATCGTGAACACGTTGGGCGATTGGGTGGCGCAAAAAGGGCTGCGGCAATTCCGTTTGGCCGAAACCGAAAAATACCCCCATGTGACGTTTTTCCTGAACGGTGGCGAAGAGGTGTCCTTTGCGGGCGAAGACCGCAAGATGCCGAAATCACCCGATGTGGCCACCTATGATTTGCAGCCCGAAATGTCGGCTGATGAGGTCACGCAGACCCTCGTTGAGGCGATCAATGCGCGGTATGATCTGATCGTTGTGAACTACGCCAACCCGGACATGGTCGGCCACACCGGCGATGTGCAGGCGGCGATCCGTGCGTGCGAAGCGGTTGATCATGGGTTGGGCCAAGCGCTTGATGCGTTGAACGCTGTGGGCGGGGCCATGGTGGTCACGGCGGATCACGGCAATTGCGATGTGATGATCGACCCCGAAACAGGGGGGGCGCATACCGCGCATACGCTGAACCCGGTGCCGGTGGTGTTGGTCGGCGGCCCGGATGGCGCGCAGATGACAGATGGGCGTTTGGCCGATCTGGCGCCCACCGTCCTGCGGTTGATGGGGATCGACCCGCCTGCCGAGATGACGGGGCGGTGCCTGTTTACATGAAATGGCTGGCGCTGAGTGTCGCGTTATTGGCGCCTGTCAGTGCCGCCGCCCAGCAAGATGCGGTAGATCGTGCGCGCGCCGCCATGCAGATGTTGCAGGCCGCCGCACAGCAATTGAACACCGCCGACACCGCACGAGACAGGGTGCGCGCGCTGACAGAGACCATTCAGGCCTTTGAAGACGGGTTGGCAGCCTTGCGCAGCGGCTTGCGACAAGCCGCCGTACGCGAGACCCGTCTGGCCGCACAGTTGCAGGCCCGCGACGCGGAAATTGCGACGTTGTTGGCGGTGCTTCAGCGCATCGGGTCGCAGGAAACGCCGGTGGCTTTGTTGCACCCCGGCGGGCCGATAGGGACGGTCCGGTCGGGTATGTTGTTGGCCGAAATGACCCCCGCGTTGAACACCAGCGCGCGCGCTTTGCGTCGTGATCTGGATGACCTGACAGCCCTGCGCCAGATGCAAACGGACGCCGCAGAACAGCTGACCGGCGGGCTGACAGAATTGCAGGCCGCCCGCACCGCGTTAAATCAGGCCATTGCCGAACGTACCGCGCTGCCCCAACGGTTCACCCAAGACCCGGTCCGCGAGGCGATCTTGCTGGCATCGACCGACACGTTGGATAGTTTTGCGCGTGGTTTGTCGCAGGTCATTGCCGACGAGACCCGCCCCGCGCCTGTTGATCTAGGTGGCGAAAAGGGTGATCTGCCGTTGCCGGTTCAGGGGGTCATTTTGCACCGCGCCGGAGCAACAGATGCGGCCGGCATTGCGCGACCGGGCATCATTATGGCCACCCGCCCCGATGCCATCGTTACCAGCCCGGTGGCCGCGACAATCCGCTATACGGGGCCGTTGCTTGACCTGGGGCAGGTGGTGATTCTCGAACCACAGGCGGACGTGCTGTTTGTTTTGGCAGGTTTAGGTGTTGTTTACGGAACTGCGGGAGATGTCATTGACGCGCGTGCGCCACTGGGTCTTATGGGTGACGCTGGCGCACAAAGCAGGCGAGAATTGTCAATTGATGGTGATGACACTGGCACAGGCCGGTCAGAAACGCTCTATATAGAAGTAAGAGACAAGAATGCGCCCGAGGACCCGAGCCTCTGGTTCCGAACCGATAAGGATGGATAGAGACATGAAAAAGTTTGCCATGGCAGCTGTGGGCGGCACCCTTGCTGGCATCATCGCTACGACGCAGGTTGTTGGCCCCTTGCTGGCGCAGGAGACCGCGAAATCCAGCAACGTCTATGAACAGCTGGATCTGTTTGGTGATATCTTTGAGCGTATTCGCGCCCAATACGTCGAAGACGTCGACAGCAAAGAGCTGATCGAGGCGGCGATTGATGGCATGCTGACATCGCTTGACCCACATTCCAGCTATCTGTCGCCCGATGATGCGGCGGCGATGCGGGTGCAAACCCGTGGCGAATTTGGCGGGCTGGGTATCGAGGTCACGCAAGAAGAGGGCTTTGTCAAAGTTGTGTCGCCGATTGATGGCACCCCGGCTGATGATGCCGGTGTCGAATCGGGCGATTTTATCACCCACGTTGATGGCGATTCTGTTCTGGGACTGACGCTCGACGAAGCGGTGGAAATGATGCGCGGCCCGGTCGGGTCCGAGATCTTGATCACCATCGTGCGTGAAGGCGAAACCGAACCGTTCGACGTGTCGATTATCCGCGACACCATCAAGCTGACAGCTGTACGCACCCGTACGGAAGGCGACACCGTGGTGTTGCGCGTCACGACGTTTAACGACCAAACCTACGCCAACCTTGCCTCTGGTTTGGAAAAGCAGATCGAAGACGCTGGTGGCATCGACAACATCAACGGTATCGTCGTTGATCTGCGCAACAACCCGGGCGGTTTGCTGAACCAAGCGATCCGGGTATCGGATGCGTTCTTAGATGAGGGCGAAATCGTCAGCACGCGGGGCCGCGAAATTCAGGACGGCGAGCGGTTTAACGCAACCGATGGCGATCTGGCGCAGGGCAAACCGATTGTTGTTTTGATCAACGGCGGGTCTGCGTCGGCATCTGAAATCGTCGCGGGGGCCTTGCAGGACCACCGGCGCGCGATTGTTGTGGGCACCAAAAGCTTTGGCAAAGGATCTGTGCAGACGGTCATGCCTTTGCGCGGCGACGGCGCGATGCGGTTGACGACGGCGCGGTATTACACACCGTCGGGTCGGTCTATTCAGGCGCTGGGCGTGTCTCCGGACATCATTGTGCAACAGCCGCGTACCCGGCCCAACGCGGATGAAGCCGAAGATGAAAGCCCACGGGCATTGCGGTCCGAGGCCGATTTGCGCGGTAGCCTGAACAACGACAGCTTGTCAGAAGATGAGATCAAGCAGATCGAAGCAGACCGCGACAAGGCAGAAGCCGCAGCCGCCCTGCGTGAAGAGGATTACCAACTGGCCTATGCCATTGATATCCTGAAAGGTCTCAGCGCGCTGGTGCCGGTTGAATAACCCGCGCCTACGCCTGTGATGATACAAGCCCTGCCACCCGGTGGCGGGGCTTTTTGTTTAGGTGGTGTCGGCGCAATGCTGCCGAAACGCGCGTTTCAACGTTTCTAGTTCTGACCGCAATAAATCGACCTGAGCACGCAGGTCATCGCCCGTGATTTCACCCGCGATTAAGGTGATGCTTTCAAGGCAAATCCCGGTCCGGGTATCGGTGATCAGGATCGTCTGCACTCCGTCGGCAATCGCGGTGGCGGGGATCGGAATATCTAGCGACCACCCAGTGCCATCAGGCACCGCGGCCACCGCAACATCGGGCACTGGCACCCCAAGATGCGTGACGCTGATCGCCGGTTCGGCGCCATGCGGCCCAGATATCAGCCCATGCCAATGCCCGTTTTCCAATGTAGTTTTTATAACGCTCAGCTGGTGCATCAGTCGCCCCGGTTAGAGTTGCGCACGTGGGTGGCGAAATAGGACCATATCCCGCAGGATCAATTGATTCATTTGCGGATGTTCGAAAATCAGATCAATCCAGGCTTTTTCGAGCCGCGCTTCATGGAGCTTGGCAAAGGCCAGATCAAAGGCAACCTCGGCCTCGGGGCCGCTTTGGTCGACCTCGCGGGTGATCTGTTCTGCGTTGGGACCGTGGCGCAGGTTGAGCCGGGCAAAAATCCGCAAAGGGCGTTCGGCGTTGATCTGGCACTGCAAACCCACGACTTGGGTGCGCTTCAGGTCTGATCCGATGGGGTTGGGGATATCGATGGCCATGGAAAAGAACGACCCATGGAAATGACAGATATCGATCTGCAACCCGTAGGGCGCCTGATCGCTGGGCAATGCGTTGCGCAGTTGCCGGACAGTGATTTCCGAGCGGGTGCAGTCATGATGAAAGGACAGGTCATCCCCCAGCGGCGCTTTTTGGGCCAGCGCCGACAGCCCCGGTACGGCAAGCCGCGCGCGCCATAGGCTTGGCCGCCACGTCCAGTCCGAATTGTAAACAGAAGGCGTGGTGTTGAGTTGCCCCGTTGGGTTGCTGAGCCGTTCATCGGCGGCATGAATGAAACGGTCAAGATGCGTGCGCAACTGTCTGGCGCGGGTCCGTTGGGCACGCAACGCCCCGATCCGCATGGTGCCCGCATCACGGACGGACTTGGCCCAACGGCTCAGCGCCTGATGGTATATCGCGGCGCCCCAGAAGCTGTCTGTGCCTTTGCGCATGGGTGGCTGTCTCGCTGTTGCTGGCCTTGGTCCATGTAACGATGTGCGTGCGCAGGGATAAACCGGAAATAACAGCGGGTCGTGTGTTTTTTCAGACCTGTTGCAGGCCCGAACGAAAAAGGCCCCCGCGGATGCAGGGGCCTGATGCCAGATTACAGAGCCATGTATTCATGGCCTTCTTCTTTGGCGCCGGGGTGGGTCACCGCGCCCAGATAGGTTGGTCCGACCAGTTTGGCGTATTTCCACAACGCGCCTGCGCCATAGATCGTGGGGCGCGGGCCGGTCCAGGCTGCTTTGCGGTCTGCCATATCATCGTCAGATATGTTTACAGATATCGTACCTTCGACGGCGTTCAGGGTGATCACGTCACCATTTTTCAGCAGGGCAATCGGCCCGCCGTGTGCTGCCTCTGGCCCCACGTGGCCCACGCAGAACCCCCGCGTCGCGCCCGAAAACCGGCCATCGGTGATCAATGCGACCTTTTTGCCCATCCCCTGACCAGACAGCGCCGCCGTCGTGGCCAACATTTCGCGCATGCCGGGGCCGCCCGATGGGCCCTCGTTGCGGATCACAAAGACGTCGCCTTCCTCGTAGGCGCGGTTTTGCACCGCATCAAAGGCGTCTTGTTCGCATTCGAACACTCGTGCGGGGCCGGTGAACAACAAATGCTGCGGCTCCATGCCTGCGATCTTCACGATCGCGCCTTCGGGGGCAAGGTTGCCCTTTAGGCCCACAACGCCGCCGGTTTTCGACAGCGGTGTTTCGACCGGGTAAATCACACGGCCGTCGGCCTCTAGGCTGACCTTGTCGAGCTCTTCGCCCATGGAATAGCCCGTGACGGTCATGCAATCTTCGTGGATCAGACCGGCCTTGCGCAGCTCTTTCATCACGACAGGCACGCCGCCCGCCTCGTAGAGATCTTTGGCGACATAGGCGCCACCCGGTTTCATATCGACGAAATATGGCGTGTCGCGGAAGATTTCGCAGACGTCTTCGAGGAAGAAATCAATGCCCGCCTCATGTGCCATCGCCGGTAGGTGCAGGCCCGCGTTGGTGGATCCGCCCGTGCAGGCCACGATGCGTGCGGCGTTTTCCAACGATTGGCGTGTGACAATGTCGCGCGCACGGATGTTTTTCTCGATCAGGTGCATCACTGCGGCACCCGATGCTTCGGCATAGGCGTCGCGAGATTCGTAGGGTGCGGGTGCGCCTGCGGAATTGGGCAGCGCCAGGCCGATTGCTTCGGACACGCAGGCCATGGTGTTGGCGGTAAACTGCCCACCACAGGCCCCCGCCGACGGGCATGCTACTGCTTCAAGCTTTTCGAGCTCGCAGGTGGTCATGTTGCCCGCTTGGTGCTGGCCGACGGCCTCGAACACGTCTTGTACGGTCACGTCATTGCCGTTCAACCGCCCCGGCAGGATCGACCCGCCGTAAAGGAAAACAGACGGCACGTTCAAACGGATCATCGCCATCATCATGCCGGGCAGGGATTTGTCACAGCCCGCCAGACCCACAATCGCGTCATAGCAATGCCCGCGCATGGTCAATTCAACCGTATCGGCAATCGCCTCGCGCGATGCCAGCGACGACCGCATGCCTTCGTGGCCCATGGCGATCCCGTCGGTGACGGTGATTGTAGTGAATTCGCGCGGGGTGCCGTCTTCGCGTTTGACGCCCATCTTAACGGCCTGCGCCTGACGGTTCAGCGCGATGTTGCAAGGGGCTGCTTCGTTCCAGCAGGTGGCGACACCCACCAACGGCTGGTGAATTTCTTCGTCGGTCATGCCCATGGCATAGTAATACGACCGGTGCGGCGCGCGCGCGGGCCCTTCGGTCACATGGCGGCTGGGCAATCTGGATTTGTCAAAGCGCTGGCTAGTCATGGGCTGGTTCCCCCCTTCAAATACGTATCCTTCGAATAGCCAACCGTCGGCGGCCCCGCAAGGCACAAGCGTTCGGATACGCACAACCCGTT
Organism: Roseobacter sp.; assembly: GCF_039970775.1. Taxonomy (GTDB): domain Bacteria; phylum Pseudomonadota; class Alphaproteobacteria; order Rhodobacterales; family Rhodobacteraceae; genus Roseobacter. The sequence continues at coordinate 96,969 of NZ_JBDVLG010000063.1, read as the reverse complement.
AACCATATGTGTGCTTGTATTGGCGTAACTGCGACCCTAAGTTTGTAAAATGCCTATCTGTGCACGCCTGACGCGCTGCACGAGGTGTGACGCCAAGCTGAAATCGAAAGCACTTGCATGGAATATTCTCTGTTTGCGTTCATCTGGAAATATTCCAAACGCGAACAGCTGTTTTTGCTGTTCTTTACGCTGTTCACTTTCCCGTTTTTGTACGCCACGTTGGAATTGCCCAAGCGTATCATCAATGATGCCATCGGCGCGTCCAGCGATCAGATCAAGGTGTTTAGCCTGACCCTAAGTCAGACGGAATTCCTGATGGCGCTGTGTTTGGTCTATTTGGCCGCAGTGCTGGTGCATGGGTTGCTGAAAATGCGGCTGAACACCATGAAAGGTGTGCTGGCCGAACGTATGCTGCGCCGGTTTCGGTACACATTGATCAACCGTATGATGCGGTTTCCGCGCACGTATTTCCGCAAAACCAGCCAGGGGGAATTGGTCTCCATGGTGACGTCCGAGGCCGAGCCTATGGGCGGCCTGATGGGGGATGCGGTGGCCCAACCGGTGTTTCAGGCCGGTCAGATGGTGATTATCGTCGCGTTCTTATTCGCGCAAAGCATTTGGTTCGGGCTGGCGAGTGTGGCGCTTATACCGGTGCAGGCGTGGTTGATCCCGATGTTGCAGCGGCAGATCAACCTGCTGAACAAGAAACGCATCGTCGAGGTGCGCAGTTTTTCGTCTGAAATCGGCGAAACGGCGGCAGGCATTGCGGATTTGCGCACAAATGGCGGGCTGCGGTACCGGTTGGCGGGGTTCACAGACCGGCTGGGGCGGTTGTTCGAAATTCGGTTCCAGATCTACCAGAAGAAATTCTTTATGAAGTTCCTCAACAACTTCATCACCCAGCTTACACCGTTCTTTTTCTATTCGGCGGGGGGGTATCTGGCGATTCGCGGCGATATCACGGTGGGCGCGTTGGTGGCGGCGTTGGCGGCTTACAAAGACCTGTCGAGCCCGTGGAAAGAGTTGCTGACCTACTACAATCAGGTGCAGGATATGTCGCTGCGCTGGGAAATCGTGACGGAGCGGTTCGCGCCCAAAGGCATGATCGACGAAGCCCTGTTTGAAGGCGAGCCCACCGAGGTGCCGCATCTGAATGGTGTCATTTCCATGCAAAATGTGACGGTCCGAAATTCTGACGGCAATGCGGTGCTGGAGAACCTATCGCTCGAAATCCCCGCCGGGGCGCGGGTGGCCATTCAAGCAAACAGCCAGGTGGAACGGACCGCGCTGGCGGAACTGCTGACCCGCGAAATTTTACCCGTACGTGGCAGTGTGACGATCGCCGGGCATGACCTGTCGAAACTGCACCAAGCGGTGATCGCGGCGCGCGTCGGGTACGCCCATTCACGGCCCTACCTGTTTGACGGCACCCTGGGGGACAACCTGCTGATGCCGCTCAAATCCAGCCCCAAGACGGTGTTGTGGGACCCCAACAGCAAGGACCGCAAGGGCATTGAGGCGCGCCGTTCCGGCAACAGTTTGGACAGTATCAAGGCCGATTGGGTCGACCCCGGTCTTGCCGGGCTGAACACAAACGAAGAAATCCGGGGGTGGTGGTTCCAGCTGGTGGAAGCGATGGGCGTGGACGAGCTGATGTTCCGCAAAACGCTGACGTCGCAGATGGATGTCGAGCTGCACCCAGAGCTGGCCGCCGCAATTGTTGACCTGCGCGATAGCGTTCACCAGCGGCTGATCGAAAGCGGGCTGGACCGGTTTGTGAACAGGTTCCACCCGGATGAATTTAACCCGTCCATTCCGCTGGGGGGCAATCTGTTGTTTGCCGCGCCCAAACGGGAAATTTCGCAACAGCGGTTGGTGAGCGAGAGCGGATTGGTGGGGCTGTTGTCCGAAATCGGCGCGGCCGAACAAGGCATCGCGATTTCGCAGACATTGATCGAGACATTGCACCAGACCTTCGGCATGGACGGCACCAAACATCCGCTTTTCACGGCGTTGGGGATCGAAGAGGACCTGTACGAACAGTTGGTGGATATTGCGTTGCGGCGTCGGGATAAGGGCGACGTTGCATTGAGCGAAGAAGAATTTGCGCTGTTGTTGACGGTGCCTTTTGCTTTCACCGCCGAACAAATCGGGCCGGGTTTTCCCGAAAGTTTCAAGCAAGAGATCGTCGAGATCCGCAAAGCCAAAGGCGAAGAAATGCGCACGCGGATGCGCGAGTTGTTTATCCCCGTTCAGCCGGAAAACTACCTGCCCCGCCTGACGTTGCTGGAAAATGCGTTGTATGGGCGCATTTCGGCCATTGCGGGGGTCCGGGGCAAACTGGTCGAAGATCTCGTCGCCGAGGTGCTGACGGAATCCGGTCTTAAGCGGCAGGTTGCGGAAACGATATTGGATATCAAAACCGGCCTTGGCGGCGCAAATTTGCCCGGCGTGTTTCTGGAACGTGCGGCCTTTAGTCGTGCGGGCATCAAACGGCCTGATGTCTTGATTCTCGACACGGTTTTGGCAAGCCATGACGGGGCGAACCGCAAACGCACACGGGCCAAACTGCGGGATCTGTTGCCCGATGCGACGATGATCTTTTTGGAAAATAAATTCGAAAACCCAACGGCCTATGACATGTTTATCGAAATCAATAATGGCCGGATTGATGGGGTCGAACAACGAGAGGCAAGTTACGAAGACAGCGGATCGGATGATTTGCGCCGCAAAATTCAGGTGATCTCGCGGACAGATCTTTTTGGGCGGCTTGATTCGCAATCCCAACGGTTGCTGGCCTTTTCGGCGCAGTGGTACACGGCCAAATCGGGCACCAGTATCTTTAGTCAGGGCGAACAACCGGACGCGGCCTATCTGTGTTTGTCGGGCTCTGCGATGATGGGGTATCACGACGACGACGGCGTTTGGCGGGATGTGTCTGCGGTGGGTCCGGGCCGGTTGATTGGCGATCTGGCGATTATTTTGAATGAGCCCCGGCAGTTGGATCTGGTGGCGCAAGACACGACCAAATTTCTGCGCATTGGCGCCGATGAATTCCGGTCGGTGATCGAAACGGACACCAATGTGTTGATGATCTTGCTACGCACGGTTGCGGGCCACTTGACCGGTGCGGCGGAAATGTTGCGCGAGGCCAAGGTGCGCATGCCGCAAAGCACTGATACCTCAGCGCAAGATGATAGCTAAGGTGGGCGGTTGATGTTCTGGCGCAGTGCGTATCGGGCCCACGAAACGCTGATCACTCCGGTTCGGGAGACCGCGCAAATTTGGCGGTTGGTGCTGGGGATGAGCATCGCCGCAGGGGTATATCTGCTGTGCAATCAAACGTTTTTCCAAACGTTATACGGCTGGCAGGGCCAGAACGCGCAACGCTTTGCGCAAAATCTGGTGCGGGGCGATACACCGTTTGCTATGTATCTGTTGTTGTTCAGTTTTGGGTTTATGGTGTTGGGCATCGCGATTGCCCTCAAGGTGGCGCATAAACGCGAATTCACCACTCTGACGGGCAACCTGCGCCAGTGTTGTGCACAGTTTGGTGCGGTGTTTACGGTCTTGATTGTGATCAACGCCGCGATCTGGATTTTACCGCCTTGGGGGATGGGTGCGCCGCTGGTGCCCAACGTGAACCCAGGCCTTTGGGTGGTTATCTTGCCGGTGTCGTTGATGTCGGTGTTGGTGCAAGTCAGCGCCGAAGAAGTGTTGTTTCGCGGCTATCTGCAACAACAATTGGCGGCGCGGTTCCGGTCTCCGGCCGTCTGGATATTGCTGCCTTCGGTGTTGTTTGGGCTTGGCCACTACATCCCGGACGACGCGGGCACCAACGCCCAGGCCATCGCCGTATGGGCCACGGTTTTTGGCGTGCTCATGGCGGACCTGACGGCGCGGGCTGGTACGTTGGGTCCTGCGATTGCTGTGCATTTCGTCAACAACGTCACGGCTATTTTGATCGTCTCGCTGCCCGACGACATGTCTGGCCTTGCGCTGTATCTCACGCCATTTTCGTTGGCAGATGCGGAAATCGTTCAGTCGTGGATGCCGGTTGATTTCGCATTTATCGTTGTCAGTTGGCTGGCCGCCCGTTTGGCCCTGCGCCGTTGATTGCACTTTCTTTACGACGGCATTAACTAGGGGGACGGCAGCCCAAAGGAACCACCATGAACTGGATCACGAACTACGTCCGGCCTCGGATCAATTCGATCTTTTCGCGTCGCGAAACCCCGGATAACCTTTGGACGAAATGCCCCGAATGCGGGACCATGCTGTTCCATCGTGAGATTTCCGACAATCTGAATGTTTGCACCAACTGCAACCATCACATGCACATAACGCCGCGCGACCGGTTCACTGCGCTGTTTGATGGCGGGGTGTTTTCTGAGGTTGGGGTGGACGTCCCCAAGGCCGACCCGCTGAATTTCCGCGACCAAAAACGGTACCCGGATCGGCTGAAGGCAGCGCAAAAGAAAACCACCGAGACCGAAGCCATGCTTGTCGCTTGTGGCGAAATTGGCCGCACCCCAATCGTGGCCGCCGCGCAAGATTTTTCGTTCATGGGTGGGTCCATGGGGATGTATGTGGGCAATGCGATCATTGCCGCCGCGCAAGAAGCGGTAAAACTGAACCGCCCGCTGATCCTGTTTTCCGCCGCGGGTGGCGCACGCATGCAAGAAGGCATCCTAAGCTTGATGCAAATGCCGCGCACGACGGTCGCCGTGCAGATGCTAAAAGAAGCAGGCCTGCCTTATATCGTAGTGCTGACGCACCCAACGACGGGTGGGGTCACCGCCAGCTATGCTATGTTGGGCGATGTACATATCGCGGAACCCAATGCGTTGATCTGTTTTGCGGGGCCACGGGTGATCGAACAAACGATCCGCGAAAAGCTGCCCGAAGGGTTCCAACGCGCCGAATATCTGTTGGATCACGGTATGTTAGACCGCGTGACATCCCGTGGGCAGATGCGGGATGAACTTATCATCATAACTCGGATGTTGTTGGGATTGCCGCCCGCGGTACGGGGCGATTTACCGCCGCCAGAACCGGGTGCAGAGCTGCCGCATGCGCTGTCTGATACCGCAGAGCCCCCCGCCAAGACCGACAAAAAATGAACGCGGCCACGTCCGACGTTATCCTAGACCGGATGATGGCGTTGCACCCCAAGATCATCGATCTGACGTTGGATCGGATGTGGCGCCTGCTGGACGCCTTGGGCAATCCGCAAACCGATTTGCCGCCCGTGATCCATATCGCGGGCACCAATGGCAAAGGGTCGACGCAGGCGATGATCCGCGCGGGGCTCGAGGCTGCGGGCAAGACCGTGCATGCCTACACCAGCCCGCATTTGACCCGCTTTCACGAACGGATCCGGGTCGCTGGTACGTTGATTACCGAAGCAGATCTGACGGCCGTCCTGGACGAATGTTACGCCGCCAATGCTGGCGAAAACATCACCTATTTCGAAATTACCACCTGCGCGGCCTTGCTGGCGTTTGCGCGTACTCCGGCGGATTATACGTTGCTTGAGGTGGGCTTGGGCGGGCGGCTGGACGCGACCAACGTGATCGCGCAGCCCGCGATGACAGTGATCACGCCGGTGTCGATCGACCACCAGCAGTTTCTGGGCGATACGATCACCAAGATCGCATTTGAAAAGGCGGGTATCATCAAACGCGGTGTGCCGTGCGTCGTGGCCCGGCAACAAGACGCGGGTCTTGATGTCATCGAAGACGTGGTCGCGCGGGTGGGCGCGCCGCTGTTGGCCTACGGTCAGCACTGGCATGCGACCCCCGAACGGGACGGCATGGTGTATCAGGACGATCATGGGTTGTTGGATCTGCCGCGGCCCATTTTGCCCGGTGCACACCAGATCATGAACGCAGGGGCTGCGTTGGCCGTATTGCGCGGTTTGGGGGTTGGACCGACCGGCTGCGAGGCCGCAGTAACGGGCGCGCACTGGCCTGCGCGGATGCAACGGTTGAAAACCGGGCCGCTGTGTGATGCCGCGCCAGGCGCCGAAATTTGGCTGGACGGTGGCCACAACCCCGCAGCAGGGGCGGCCTTGGCGGACCATCTGTCTCGCTTGCCGCGTCGGCCAACGTATATGATTTGCGGGATGCTCAATACCAAAGATATCGGCGGCTATTTGCGACCCATGGCCAAGGGCACCGAAGGGTTGATCGCTGTGTCTATTCCCGGTGAGGCCAATACTTTGCCCGCGGCGGATACGGCGCAGGCTGCGCGTGATGCGGGGTTTGATGCGCAAACGGCAGACACAGTCGATGCCGCATTGGCCGCTATCACTGCGCGTGCCGCAAATGCCCGCGTGCTCATTTGCGGGTCGCTGTATCTGGCCGGTGCGGTCTTGCGCGAAAACGGCTAGGCGCCCCACCCGTCTGATTGCATTTCGCGCAACCGCGACGCGGTGCGCTCAAATTCAAACGTGCCTTCGCCTTCGAGGTATAGCATTTCGGGCGTTGCGGCGGCAGAACAGATCAACCGCACGCGCGCCTCGTATAATGCGTCAATCAAGGTGACGAACCGTTTGGCTTGGTTGAAATTATCCCGCGATAGGCTAGGCACGCCGTCTACCAACAAGACCTTCACCGCCTCTGCCAGCGCCAGATAATCTGCGGGGCCCAAGGGCTTACCACATAAATCGTGGAACGTGGTGCGTGCGACGCCATTGCGAAACGCGGACAATTCAACCGCGCGCCCCTTTACCTTCAGGACCAGCGGCGTGCCCGTGCCACCGGCCAAATCATCCCAAACCGCATCCATGCTTTGGCGTGCGGCTGCGTTGATGGGCGTGAAATAAACCTGCTGGCCGCCCAACCTATCTTGGCGATAGTCGGTTGGGCTGGCCAATTCGACCACGTTCATTTTGTCCTTGATCAGCCCGATGAACGGCAAAAACAAATCGCGGTTCAACCCGTTTAAATACAGATCATCCGGCAATCTGTTGGACGTGGTCACCACCACCACACCATCCGCAAAAAGCGCCTCGAACAGCCGCCCAACGATCATGGCATCGGTGATGTCGGTGATCTGCATTTCGTCGAACGCCAACAGCCGCACCGATGCGGCGACATCAGCGGCCACGGGGGCAATCGCATCTTCGACCCCGGTTTTGCGGACCTCGTGCATCGCGGCGTGGATCTCTTGCATGAACGCATGAAAATGCACGCGCCGGGCGGGTACATCGCCCATATGTTCGACGAACAGATCCATCAACATGGATTTGCCGCGCCCAACACCACCCCAAAGATATAGCCCATTGGGCGGCGGCGGCGCCTTGCGGAACAGCCCCTTTTTCACTGGGGTATGAAGCGCACTGCGAATGCGGTCGAATTCTGGCAAGACCGTCAGTTGCGCGCCATCTGGTTGCAGCGAGCCCGCGTCGATCAGGCCCTGGTAAATGTCATCAAGCGTTTGCATTTATCCGCAATAGCGCGGCGATGTGGCATAGAAAAGGCCACCTTTGGATATCATGCGAAATTGTGGCATGTCGTCAGCTATGCGGTAAAAACCGGGCGATATGACCCAACGCGTCTGGCGTATGTGTATAGGGCAGCCCGTGGCCCGCGGTGTCGATGATCGCGGTTTGGGCGCTCGTGTTCCAATGGTGCAACTGTTTAGATGCCGCGAGCGGGATCACCGCATCATCCGCCCCCCAGATCGCCAGTACCGGCAGGCCCGCATCGCGCAGGGCGTGGTGTTCGGTGTGCAATGTTGTGGCCAAAGCGCCGCATAGGCTGGCATGTACGCTGGGCACAAACCCACGGCGGCCCAATTCGGCGGTTTGCAGGGTGGAGATGTTTTTCACATGGGTGAGTTGGTCTGCTTCGGCGGCGAGCCCGGCGCGCAGGCTGCGGGGGTATGTCAGCAGCATCAACCACGACCCGACCAGCGGTGTGCGTATCATGGACCCAACCCACCCGGTGGCGACCGGCCTCATCCCCGCCGGGGCCAGCAAGATCAACCGCCGCAACCGCGCGCGGTTTTGCGCCGCAAAGACGGTCGCGATTGCGCCGCCCATGGAATAGCCAATCAGGGTGATGTTGTCGCCCACGTCTTGATCTGCCAATAGGTCGGTCAGCTGGGTTTGGAAAAACGCATGATCCTGCGCGCCGGGCACATGGTCGGAATACCCGCGCCCATAAAGATCATAGGCCAACACACGAAATCCCATTTGCACCAACCCCGCCGCCAGTGCTTGCCAGACAAAACTGGGGGTGGTCAGGCCGTGCACGCAGACCACCATCGGGCCATCGGACCCGTGCCACTGATAGTGAGTGACACCTTGAGACAATCGCGCAAATTGGCCCGGCGCTGCGGCGCGGGTTGCGTCATCTACGGGGCGTTTGAACCGTTCGCGCAGGATCGGCGCGGTGATCAACAGGGCCGCAATGGCGCAAACCCACAAGATCACCGGGTGCTCCAACGGTCCAGAATATAGCGACTGGTCATCAGATCCAGATGCGCGCCGCCACCGTTCTTGAAGATCGTGATTTCATCGTCACTGCGCCGTTGGAACGCGTCGAGATTATAATAATCCGCAACGATATCATCTGCTGAAATTGCGCCTGTCTGCACCGGGATCTTAAGCTCTCCGATGTGGTCGATGGTGGTATCGATACTATCGACAAACAGCGTGCCGCGGTGCAGGGCTGCGTCGTCAACTTCGCGCATATCAGGGCGGTACGCGCCGATCAGATCGACATGTTGACCCGGTTGCAGCCAATCCCCCCGGATCACCGGATCGGTCGACATGGTGGCGGATGTGATGATATCGGCGGTCGCCACGGCGTCTTGCAGCGACGTCGCAACGGTCATGCCAAGCTCTTGCGCGACTGTTTCGGCGTTCTTGGCGGTACGGTTCCACACGGTGAACTGCGCACCGGGAAAGGCCGCGCTATAGGCGGCATGCAGGCCGCGCGCCTGAGTGCCGGCGCCGACTATCAAGATGCGTTTGCTATCTGGGCGCGCCAACCGCCGCGCCGCCAAAAGACTATCTCCGGCGGTCTTCCATTTGGTGACCAGATGGAAATCAACGATTGCCTGCAAGGTGCCATCGCGGTCGGAAAACAACATCACCCCGCCGTTGACGGTTGATCCGCCCTGCGCCGCGTTTCCCGGGAAAATTGTGGCGGATTTTACCGCCAACCCCAACCCGTCAATCCATGCGGCGCGGTTCAACAGCGTGTCAGGATCGCGGTACAAAAACGTATCTGCGATTTCAGCTTTTGGCAGGCTGTGACCGGCGGCCAACGCATCCGTCAGGGCGATCCAGTCAAGGTGCGCCTGCCCTTCGGCAAAGGGAATGACCGTCGGTGTCATACCGCTTGGGCGGGTGTCAAAAGACCACGTTCGACCAGCGCGTCGGCCCAGCCTTGCGGGCCTTCAAACAGATGCGTCTGCCAGCCCCGCGCGGCGGCGGCCGCGATGTTGTCGGCCCGGTCATCGGTAAAGATCAGATCCGCCCCGTTTAAACCGGTGGTCTGTTCAAGCTGCGCATAGATATCGGGGTTGGGTTTGGTCAGGCGCATGTGGCCTGATATAAAATCCCGGTCGAATTGGCGCAAAAACGGGTAATGGGTGGCGGCGAAATCGTAGCTTTCGATCCCGAAATTGGTCAGTGAAAACACCGGCACGCCGCGTGCCTGCAATGCCGCCATCAGTCGGACAGAATGATCAATCACCGGGGTCGCCATTTCGATCCAGCGGTCATGCCACATGCGGATTTCATCGCGCCATTCGGGTGTGGCATCAGCCTGCGCATAAACCGTGTCGGTAAAATGGGCGCCAAGGTCGACCAATTCGTTCATGCCGTGCAAGTCAACCGCATCGAACATGGCGCGGCGGCGGTCTTCGCCGATGGCGGCATCATAAAACCGTTCGGGTTGCCATTCGATCAGCACGTTGCCGATGTCGAAAATCACTGCTTTGGGGGGCATGCGGACCTCTTTGAAATTACCGACTGGTGGTTGCTTTGGCCGTCCGCAGCGCCCGTTCCAGCCCGTCAAGGAAACGCGATCGATCCGCCTTTGTAAAGCCCTTGCCGCCGCCCTGACGAAACGGATCCGCCGCGCGCAAATCGGCCATAAGATCCCGCGTGGCCAGAACATTTCCGATGTTCGCGCCGGTCAGGGGTTCGCCGTTATGCTTGAGCACCTGCGCACCGGCTTCTACACATTTGGCCGCAAGAGGGATGTCGCCGGTGACCACAACATCACCGGGGCCGCAGCGGTCGGCGATCCACATGTCGGCCACGTCTGGGCCGTCGGCCACGATGACTGTCTCGACCAGTGGGTTTTGCGAGGGGCGCAACCCGCCGTTTGACACGACATACATGCGCACGCCGTGGCGGGTTGCGACTTTTTCTGCCTCGGATTTGACTGGGCAGGCATCGGCATCCAGATACAGGGCCGTCATGCGTAAAGTGCGTCTGCATGAAACGCGATGTGTTCTTCCATGAAGGTCGAGATGAAGAAATAGCTGTGGTCGTACCCCGGTTGGAACCGCACGGTCGCCTGCTGTCGGCGCGCGGCAATGGCCTGCGCCAACGCTTCGGGCATAAGCAAATCAAGGAATTGATCTTTGGTGCCGGTATCTATCAACATCGGGCCGTCAAACCCCGTTTTACGCATCAATAGGGTCGCATCATGCGCCGCCCAATTGGTTTCATCGTCGCCCAAATAAGCAGAAAACTGTTTGCGACCCCAATCGCTTGCAACGGGGTTCGATATTGGCGCAAAGGCTGAAACAGACCGGAACCGACCCGGCAGGGACATGGCCATGGTCAACGCCCCGTGGCCGCCCATGGAATGCCCCGTTATCGCCTGACGCGTCATGTCTAATGCAAATTCCTGACCCAACAGATGCGGCAGTTCTTGGGTGATATAATCCCACATCTGAAAATGCGGCGCCCACGGCGTTTGCGTCGCATTCACGTAAAACCCAGCACCCTGACCCAGATCAAAGGCATCATCATTGGCCACATCGTCGCCACGGGGGGACGTGTCGGGAAACACCAATGCGATACCCTGTTCGGCCGCCCAAGCCTGCGCGCCTGCCTTGGTCATCGCGTTGTCATGGGTGCAGGTCAGGCCTGACAAAAACCATAGCAAAGGCACCGGCCCATCGCGCGCTTCTTGTGGCAGAAACAGCCCAAAGGTCATGTCGCCGGCGCAAACCTTGGAGGTATGGGTGTACACCCCCTGAATGCCGCCAAAGCAGGTGTTTTCTGAAAGGGTTTGCATGGGCTTTGTCCTTTGCTGAGGGTGTATGTGTTGAGCTAGCGCGCCCGAGGCATGGCCGCAAGACCCGGCGCAAGAGACGCGATGTGCAATTTTTCCTTGGAACTGAACCGTTCAGTTTATACGGTAGGCGGATCAAGATGAGGGCCCCATGGCATCAAACGCTGATATTATTCGCAAAGGGCGCAAGTTCGATCAGGTGCTTGAAGGGGCCCGGCAGGTGTTCATGGCTGACGGGTTTGAAGGGGCCAGCGTTGATAAGATCGCGCGGGTGGCAAATGTGTCTAAGGCCACGCTTTACAGTTATTTCCCGGATAAACGGCTGTTGTTCATGGAAGTGGCGACGACGGAATGCCAGCGCCAGTCAAGCGATGCGCTGGACAGTATTGATATGAGTGCCGCGCCCGAGGAAGTGTTGCAGCAGACCGGGCGCCACTTTTTGCGGTTTATCACATCGCAATTTGGCCAGCAGATTTTTCGGATTTGTGTGGCCGAGGCAGATCGATTTCCCGAATTGGGGCAAAAGTTCTATAATTCTGGCCCCGCAGTGATGCGCGCGGAAATGGCCGCGTATTTTGAACAGGCGGAGGCCCGTGGCGAGTTGCGCATCACAGATCGCAACCTAGCGGCGGATCAGTTTGGCGAATTGTGCAAAGCAGATGTTTGGCCGCGGTTGATCTTTGGTATGACCAAAACTGTGACGGATGAGGATATCGAGCGGGTTGTGGATGGTGCGGTTCAGACGTTTATGGCGCGCTATGGTGTGTAACTGGTGCGCCCGGATGCAGGCCAACCCGTGCGGGGGCTTGATTTGTGCGCATAAGAGCGCAAATCTGACCCTATGAATATCCCGGTACCGCCGTCAAATAACCTGCATCAGCTACCGCCTCAGCAGGTCGCCTTTCATCGCACCGAGCTGGCGGTGATTTTATCGCTCTATGGTCGCTTTGTGTCAGCGGGGGAATGGCGTGATTATGGCATCTCGTGCCTGCGCGAGGTGGCGGTGTTTTCGGTGTTTCGGCGGACAGCGGAAAACCCGATGTACCGGATCGAAAAACGCCCAAAGATGCGTGACAAACAAGGGATGTATGCGGTGATTGGCATGGATGGTCAGATCTTGCGGCGCGGGCATGACCTGAAGACGGTGTTGCGGGTGCTGGAGCGAAAGCTCATTCGCGCGGTCGACTGAATTTTGCAGACCGGAGGCCCGTTCCGGGCCACACGATATTTGCAACCGCCTCCGGCGATTGCGTTTGGCGTGGGTGGTGGTGTCAGGCGATATTCAGACGTTTATGGGCGGTGACGGGGCCGTCTCCTTGGGCTGCGATCCGGGCGATTGCGGCATCTATGGGTTCTTGTGCGACGGCCATGTCTCCGGCGTTTGCGTGTAGTAATGTCGTTGGGTTGACCACCCATGCGACGTGGCCGGCCCAAAACAGAAGATCATTGCGGCGATAAGCAGTGTTGGGTGGTTGGCGCGCGCCGAGGTGGGTTTCTTGTTGGTCGCTGTCGCCGGGGCAGGGGATGGCGCAGGCCAGGCACGCGGTTTGGACAAGGCCCGAGCAATCGATGCCCCAAGCGCTGTTTCCGCCCCAGAGGTAGGGGGTCCCGACAAACAGGTGGGCCACGTTGACCGGGTCTGTGGCGGTGTTTTCCAACAGATCTATGTGTTGTTTTGGGACAAAGCCGTGGTCTGTTTCGGCGAAGGTATCTGTGAGTGTGTGAACGGTGAGTTGGCTGCCGAAAGACAGGCTTGTGCGTTCGGGAGATTTGATATTGGGGGCGGAATGCGCGTGGGTAGCGCGCGCCGTGACCGTGTGGGTGGGTTTGCCGTGCGCGCCAAGGGATGTGGCGTGAAGATACCCGCAGTAGCCGTTTTTATGTGCCCGGATCAGCCGCCATTCGTGTTGGTGATGCAGCACTGTGACCGCATCGCCAAGCAGCAGTTGCCGGTCACGGGGGCCGCCGGGTTTGCGCATAAGATCGGCCACGGGGACGATGATTTGCATCGGGTCATCGCGGGTCACCAGCGCGGGATCAGGTGTATCGCGGGGGTCATGTGTCATGTGGCAGACAGTGCCGCGATGGTTTTCAACAACGCGCGGGTGGCTTGGCCCACCCCGCCTTTGGCGCGCGCGGGGGCATCGCCGGGTTGCCAGCCGTAGATGTCGAAATGCGCGTAGGGTGTTTGTTCGACGAAGCGACGCAAAAAGAGCGCGGCGGTGATGGAACCGGCAAAACCGCCCTTGGGGGCGTTGTCCAGATCGGCGATGCCGGGTTCGATCATGGGTTCATAGGGGGTGTGGAATGGCATGCGCCACACCGGGTCGGCCTGTTGGGTCGCGGCCTGTTCGAGGTGTTGCACAAACTGCGTATCATCGCAGTAGTAGGGCGCGAGATCTGGGCCGACGGCAACGCGGGCGGCCCCCGTTAGGGTGGCCATCGACACGATGAGGTCTGGCGTGTCTTCTTGCGCCAAGGCCAGCGCGTCGGCCAGCACAAGGCGACCTTCGGCATCGGTGTTGTTAATCTCGACCGTCAGCTCCTTGCGCGAGGTCAGGATGTCACCGGGCCTGAAGGCATTGCCCGCAACCGAATTTTCGACGGCGGGGATCAGGACGCGTAGCTGTATGGGCAGGTCGCTGGCCATGATCATATGGGCAAGGCCCAACACAGCCGCCGCGCCACCCATGTCTTTTTTCATCAGCCCCATAGAGGCGCCGGGTTTGAGGTTCAGCCCGCCGGTGTCAAAACAGACACCTTTGCCCACCAGCGTGATGCGCGGCCCGTCGGTGCCCCAATGCATATCGATCAGCCGGGGCGCGCGATTGGCGGCGCGGCCGACGGTGTGGATCATCGGGAAATTCTGGGCCAGCAGGTCGTCGCCCAGAATGACTTGGATGTCTGCGCCATGTTGCACTGCCAGATCACGGGCGGCTTGTTCCAGATCATCTGGCCCCATGTCGGATGCAGGGGTGTTGATCAGGTCGCGGGTCAGGGCCTCGCCCGTTGCGATGGCGGCGATGGCATGTGCATCGATGCCGGTTGGGGCGGCCAGTTGGGCAGCCATCGGGGGTTGCGTTTTGTAGCGGTCGAACCGGTAGCCCGCTAAAAGCCAGCCCAATGTTTCGACTTCGGTGTGATCTTTGGGAAGGCCCGATGCGATGGCATAGGCGCCCTTGGGCAGTTTCGCGGCCGCGGCGGCCAGATGAAACCGGCCCCGCGCCCGTGTGCGGGCTGTGCCATACCCCACCACCGCGGTTTCGGGCGCGCCGGGCACGAGGACGGCCTGGCCCAAAGCCCCGGTGAACCCCTGCACGTCAAGCCACGCGACTAGATCGTCTGGTTGCGTGCTGTGCCAGTCGCCAAACTGGTCTTGGTCAACGACGTGCAAGGGGCGGAGGGTATCATTTGCATCGGCAAAAAGTGGGAGCGGCATGGGCGCAGGCCTTTCGAGGGAAGATTTGCCCCAGCCTAGCCTGTCGCGCCCTGCGTGCAAGGTGTCAGATTGTGATGTCTTGTAGATCCCAGATAGCGGTCAGGGATTGTTCCCCGATCCGGATCAAACGGGCCAGGGTGGCTGATACGGCGGGGCCGTCGCTGGAATCGATCGCATTTGTGACGTCGCCTGCGACGCGGGTCAGGGCGTGCATCCCGATCTGGTCGCCAATCGCGATCAGCGAGCGGGCGCATTTGCGCAGCTCTTTCATGTTTCTACTGGTGTGCATGCGGCCACAGTGAGACAGGCGCAACGCCATTTCTTCCATGGCGCGACATACGACGTCTTCGGCCCCGACCTCGCCGAGTTCCAAATACAACGCAGCCAGTCGATCTTGATCGACACGCACTGTTTCTTTCAGCCTGATATTCAGGACTTGATCCATTTCACTCACCTCTTATGCCCCCACGGCATGGCACCTTTATGAGGATGAAACCTATCCAAAGTGTTGAGGCCGCATCTAATTTTCGCTCGAATTCTATGAGAATACAGTATAGTTCCGGTCCACAGAACGATAAAATGGGATGGATATGGATCAGGCAAAACCGCTGCCGCAGTACCTGGTACAGCGCTATCATGGCTGGAAAGCGACCGGCTATGCGGAAAACAAAGCATGGTACAAGCATCTGGCAAACGAAGGCCAACGGCCGCGTGCCATGGTGATTTCATGCTGCGATAGCCGCGTGAATGTAAATTCGATTTTCGGCGCTGATCAGGGTGAGTTTTTCGCCCATCGAAACGTCGCCAATCTGGTGCCACCCTATGAACCTGATGGCGACCACCACGGGACGTCTGCTGCGGTGGAATATGCGGTTAGCATGTTGCACGTGGCGCATGTTATCGTGCTGGGGCATTCCAGTTGTGGGGGCGTGAAAGGGTGCATCGACATGTGCCAAGGCAACGCGCCGCAATTGGAAGACCCGCATAGTTTTGTCGGGCGGTGGATGGATATCCTGCGCCCCAAATACGATATGGTTGCCGCCGAAACAGATGTAAAAATTCAGGCGCAGAAGCTTGAAAAACAAGCGATTTTGGTGAGCCTAGAAAACCTGATGACCTTCCCGTTCATCAGTAACAAGGTGGAAGAGGGCGCATTGACGTTGCATGGTCTGTGGACGGATATCGGCGAGGGCGGGCTGGAATGTTTTGATTCCACGACGCAAAGTTTCCACCGCGTCTAACCCTGCTTGTGACGGCCGCACCTATCAAGGAGTAATACGTGGATCAGATCCTGTCATTGGCGGCAAATAACCTGGTGTCTCCGATTATCTTGTCGTTTGCTCTGGGGGTGGCCGCTGCCTTGGCGCGGTCTGATCTGAGCGTCCCTGAAGCCGCCGCCAAAGCCTTGTCGATCTACTTGCTGTTCGCTATCGGCTTCAAAGGAGGCGTCAGCGTATCGGCCCACGGGATCGACTTGAAACTGGGGCTGACACTGGTCGCCGGGCTTGTCCTGTCTGCGGTCTTGCCGTTGATTGCCTTTGCGCTGCTCAACGTGATGACACAACTGAGTCGTCTGGACGCGGCCGCGGTGGCTGCGCACTACGGATCGATCTCTATTGTGACCTTTGTTGCGGCCAGTTCGGTGCTGGAAAGTAGCGGCATCGCGGCCGAAGGCTATATGGTTGCCGTCGCCGCGGCGATGGAAGCCCCCGCGATTTTATCGGCGCTTTGGCTCATCTCGCGCAGCGGCGAGGGGCAACGCATGGACAGCGACCTATGGCGCGAAATCATGCTGAACGGGTCAATTGTGCTGCTAGTGGGCGCCTTTTTCATCGGCTGGGCCACTGGCGAAGACGGGCTGGCGGAAATTTCCAGCTTTATTGTAGCGCCGTTCAAAGGCGTGTTGTGCTTGTTTTTGCTTGATATGGGGTTGGTTGCGGGGCGCGGGCTGCGAGGGGGCAGTGGCGTATTGCGGCCCGGTGTGCTGGCGTTTGGGCTATTGATGCCCATCGTGGGCAGCCTATGCGGGCTGATGGCAGGGCTGCTATTGGGCCTGTCCACCGGGGGCGTGGCGCTGATGATGGTGCTGTCTGCCTCGGCGTCTTATATCGCGGTGCCTGCCGCCATGCGCGTGGCCCTGCCCGAAGCGAACCCCTCTATCTACCTCACGCTGTCACTGGGCGTGACGTTCCCCTTCAACCTAACGCTGGGCATCCCACTTTATGTTGCGGTCGCCTCGGCGCTAACAGGAGCCTGAACCATGCAAACGCACCATGCCAAACGGGTTGAAATCACCATCGAGGCCATCATGCAATCGCGCCTCACCGAAGCGTTGATCAAGGCGGGCGTGACGGGGTTTACGGTTTTGCCTGTGCTGGGCGGGTCGGGCCGATCCGGGGCCTGGACTCGCGCCGGTGAAATAGGCAGAGCCAGCGGTATGGTGCAGGTTATTTGCATCGTGCGCCCCGAAAAATGCGATGATTTGCTCGAAGCCGCTTTTGGGGTCGTGGACCGCCACATTGGCGTGGTAACAATTGTGGACTGCGAAGTGCTCCGCGCCGAGCGGTTTTAACAATTTATAAACCTAAATTAAGGAATGCTCTGCGGCATGAACAGACGTACTGTCTCGATCCAATTGCCTGCAGAGCTTGCGCTTGCTGTGCATGATTTGGCGACCGAGCAAGAAGGTACTGTCGCCAAGATTGTCGAAGATGTGCTGATTGCGCATCTCGCGAGGCATCGGGGTGAGAAAAAGAAGTCTGAAATTGTTGATCAGAGATTGATCTTTGCATTGCAAAAGCTGCTGTTCCGCGACATGGCCGAAGCCAAGGATTGGGATGACCTGGACGCTCGCCTACGCAGTCA
Source organism: Roseobacter sp. (assembly GCF_039970775.1). Lineage (GTDB taxonomy): Bacteria > Pseudomonadota > Alphaproteobacteria > Rhodobacterales > Rhodobacteraceae > Roseobacter. Next base: position 79,395 of record NZ_JBDVLG010000063.1, on the reverse strand, counting down.
CGGGTATTTCCTGAGAATCGCGTGGGGCGGTCTGTCACTGCATACCGAAACCAGTGGGCACAAGCTGTGCAACACTGCGGACCTTGGGTTTTCTTATGTGACGTTCCTGCGTCGTTTCGGGCCCGGTAAACCCAAAGACCCCCGCGAAATCTAACCAACCCTAGCGTTTGTGGTGCCTTATCTGTACGCGCAATGCGGCAGGTGGGCGGGCGTGGTTGGATTCTGTAACCAACTGTTTTTGAATGATTTATCTATTGGCGAAAGTAGTTCGGTTTTGTGTGGTTCTCTTAACTCACCATTCGGCTTTGGGTTTCGTCACATTTGAAATGCGACGAGCCACTGCTAGAGGGTAGGGGCGCTTGAAAAACAGTTGAAAGAACAAAGGCTCAAAACGACGTTACCCGCCCGCGCACAGCAAATCTGTGGTCGATACGGGGGGGGCGGTAAACCCCCTAAGGCAGCTGTCTGGATTGGTCGGTTTATAATCGCGGCTACGCAAAAGCCCCCCCCGGAGAAAGTCAGGAGAGGCTTGTGTTTTGGGCGGCGATCAGCCCTTTTTCAGGATCCGATTGCCCACGAGTTCGGCGATTTGCACGGCGTTCAACGCGGCGCCTTTGCGCAGGTTGTCAGACACGCACCACAGGTTCAGCCCGTTGTCGATTGTGCTGTCTTGACGGACGCGGCTGATGAACGTGGCGAAATCACCGACACATTCCACCGGCGTCACGTAGCCACCGTCTTCGCGTTTGTCGATCACCATGATGCCGGGCGCCTCGCGCAGGATCTCGCGCGCTTCGTCTTCGTCCAGGTGGTCTTCGAATTCGATGTTGATCGCCTCGGAATGGCCAACAAACACGGGAACCCGCACACAGGTCGCCGTGACCTTGATCTTTGGATCAATGATCTTTTTTGTTTCCGCGACCATCTTCCACTCTTCTTTGGTGGTGCCGTCTTCCATGAAGATGTCGATGTGCGGGATCACGTTAAACGCGATCTGTTTGGTAAACGTCTTTGGCGGTTTGTCATCGGTCGGGTTGTAGATCGATTTGGTCTGATCCCACAACTCGTCCGCGCCTGCTTTGCCGGCGCCCGATACCGATTGGTACGTGGACACAACAACCCGTTTGATCGTTGCACGGTCATGCAGCGGCTTGAGGGCCACGACCATCTGTGCGGTCGAACAGTTGGGGTTGGCGATGACGTTTTTCTTGGCGTAACCTTCGACGGCATCTGCGTTCACTTCGGGCACGATCAACGGCACGTCCGGGTCATACCGGTACAGCGACGAGTTATCGATCACGATGCACCCGGCCTTGGCGGCGGCAGGCGCGTATTTCTTCGTGGCCTCGGACCCTACAGCAAACAGCGCAATGTCCCAGCCTGTGAAGTCAAACGTATCAAGGTCCTTCGTCTTGAGCGTCTTCTCACCAAAGCTCACTTCCGTACCCAGCGACTTGCGCGAGGCAAGCACCGTCAATTCGTCAACCGGAAAGTGACGTTCGGAAAGGATGTTCAGCATTTCGCGGCCCACATTACCTGTGGCACCCGCTACAACGACGCGGTAACCCATCTGTTTTACTCCAAGTTAAAGGGATGGTTCGCGCCTCTTATACCCCTTGGAGGTTAAGGGGAAGACCCTCAGCCGGTCTTGGCCTTCCACTTGGTGCAAACGGCCTTGGCGGAATTGACCAAAAGCCCGATATCCATCGCCACGGCGACGAACCGGGCGCCTGCATCCAAAGACGCCTGTATCATCCCGTCGTCCGATGTCAGGATGCCTGCGGCCTTGCCACTGGCGCTGATCTTGCGCAGCGCGGCCATGATAGTGGCCTGCATGTCGGGGTGCATGGCCTGACCCAAATACCCCAGACTGGCCGACAGATCGGCCGGGCCGATGAACACGCCATCGACGCCTTCAACGGCGAGGATTTCGTCAAGGTTATCAAGGCCGGTCTTGGTTTCCACCTGCACCAGCAGGCAGATTTGCGCGTTTGCCGTCGGGCCGTAGTTTTCCATTTGGCCGAAATTCGACACGCGCCCAACGGCATAGCCGACGCCCCGCGTCCCTTCGGGGGGGTAATGGCAGGCGCGCACCAGATCGCGGGCTTGGTCGGCGGTTTCGACAATAGGGACCAAAATTGTCTGCGCGCCCGCATCCAACGCCTGTTTGATGATCCATGTCTCGCCCACGGGCACGCGCACAACCGCATGGCTGTCGCTGCCTTTCAGCGTCACAAGTTGATCGCGGATAGACCGGATGTCGTTGGGCGAATGTTCACCGTCGATCAACAGCCAGTCAAAGCCCACACCGCTCAGGGCCTCGGCGGTGATGCTTTCGGCGAAACTCATCCAGCATCCCAATAGGGTTTCCCCGTCGGCCAAGGCTTTTTTGAAAGAATTGAGGGGCGCAGGCATCAGGGTTCTCCGGTGACAATGTATACGTTACGCAACACTAACCGCAGATTTCACGGGATGACCAGAACCCAGATTGGCGTGGCGCCTTGTGCGCAGATGACACAGCCGCGTGACCCACCGCGCCGCCGCGGATCAAATAACCTTGATCACGTCTTTGTCGATGGCCAACATATAGCCGCGCCGCGCGATGTTTTTCACCAACAGCTCTGATACGATCTGGTTGCCCAACGTGTCGCGCAGGCGTTTGATCCGGGTGGCACCTGCGGCTTCTTCGCAATCGGTCGCACTGCGCCCCGATATGACGCCTTCGATCTGCGAGCCAGACAGCACGTCGTCATCCATGCGAGCCTCGGCCAGAACCGACATCGTTTCCATTGCGGCGTCGGTCAACTTGAACCCGAGATTATTGAGATAAACGGTATTTTCCTCGCGGCTGATCAATAGCGAATTCACCTGAATGCCCGCGCGTTCAATCTGCGCCATGCGACGGTTGAAACTGACCAGCATGATCAAAAACACCAATGCCGCGATCAACATCGCCGTTGCGAAGATAAGCAGCACAAAGATCACCAAACGGTAGCTCATCAAGGTGTCGGAAAAGGCGGTGCCCGATTGCGCCAGAATTTCTAGTAGCTTGATCTCGGCCTGCGCGGTCAGGTCGTTGTTTTCCACAAACAGCTGTTCGACGCGCGCATCAAATGCGTTGCCGTCGGGCAGCGCCCAGAACAACATCACGGCTGCGATCAGCAAGATCAGGACAATCGCGGCAAGGCCAAACACCACGATCCGCCCACCAGACCGCCGCATATCAGAAGCGGAGGAAGTTGGATCCTGCACTCTGTTTCCTTTCTTCCAGCCCGCTGTCGTCAAAGACAGACATAATGTTCAGTAGCGTCCACCCCTGCGCCGCGAGCCGCGCAGACAGTTCTGCCTGCGCCCCCGTTGGCGAACAGTTGCGCACAGCTGCAACACCATAATGCAGGCGCAGCGGGTTGTCTTGTTTGGCTTTGTAATCGGCATAACAGTCGGCGGCATGCCCGGTATGCGGCAGCGCTAAGGCGATCATCAGGCTGGCAATACGTACGGAGTGTTTCATGGGGTAATTCTGTGCTGTGCGGGCAGGATATTCAATAACAAAAGGGGTTTGTGGCGCGTGTTATCGCATAACACCCCCCTGATATTGCCTGTCTGCGGGGGGCGCGCCCATATGGTTCAGGACAAGGCCACCCGCCCTGCACGTGGTCCCGTTCAATCGTAAGGAGCCGTCTCATGCACCGTAAATTCATCGCGTCTATCATTGCCGCCGCCCTGACCGTGACCGTCATTGGCAGTGCGCCGGCCCGCGCCGACAGTGATGCCATCAAAGCGTTGGCCGCGATCGCCGGGGTCGCGTTTGTGGGTAAGGTCATCCATGACCGGAACGCGCGGAAATCCGAAGATCGCAACGTCACGCGTCACTATCAGAGCGCGCCGATCACCCGCGCCAACCCACGTGTCATCCGGTCGGCCCCGAAAACGACGCGGCACCGCACCAGTCAAAGGGCACTGCCGGGCGGTTGTGTGCGGTCGGTTCAGGCAAACACGGGCCGGGTCCGGTATGTCAGCAGCCAATGTCTGCGCAACAGCAACGCCCAGGTTCGGCAGTTGCCACAACATTGCGCCGTGCGCGTTCAGGGGGCTGGCGCGCAGGGCCGTGGCTACGAGCTGAGCTGCCTGCGGCAATCGGGATACCAATTGGCGCGTCGCTAATGACGTGGCCGATCTAAGGTTGGCGGCTTCGGTTGATCTGACCTTGGTCAAATAGGGCGCGTTCGGGCGTGCTCTTGCATTTTTAACCAGTACCGCGCGCCTCCTTCGGGGGGCGCGTTTTTTCGCGAACGGGGTTGTGCTGCGCAGCCGTTCGTTGGATCACCTCTGCATGAAACCAGATTTTGCATTTGAACAGGCCGTATATGACAAAGGCGCGCTGCGCGTCGCGGGCGTTGACGAGGTGGGGCGCGGCCCGTTGGCAGGGCCGGTGACGGCCGCGGCGGTGGTGCTGGACCCCGCGCGGATCCCTGAAGGTCTGAACGATTCCAAACAGCTATCGATCAAGAAACGGATCTATCTGGCGGAGCAGTTGATGGATTGCGCCCAAGTGTCAGTCGCGCATGCCTCGGTCGAAGAGATCGAACAACACAACATCTTGCGGGCCAGTCACCTTGCGATGATGCGCGCGGTTGCGGGGTTGGCGCAGGGCCCTGACCATGTGCTGATCGATGGGTCGATGATCCCGCGCGGGATGAACATTGCAGCCCAGCCTGTGGTCAAAGGAGACACCCGGTGTTTGTCGATTTCGGCAGCGTCGATTGTTGCAAAAATTGCCCGCGACAGGCTGATGGTGGATTTAGCGCAACAGCATCCGGGTTATGGATGGGAAACCAACATGGGATATGGATCAAAAAGCCACATGTCGGCGCTTCAAAATCTTGGGCCCACCCCACACCATAGACGTACGTTCAAACCTGTCCACAATATGTTGTATCAAGATAAAAACTTAAGGTATTGATTCAAAAAAGAATTTGACCGCGAATCGCCTATGACTCATGCTGGGGCCAAGCAACGAGTGCACAAAGCACCGGCACAGAGGCAGATGAATATGATAAAAACCAAGAGCGAAACGACGCTTCCCCTGAACACGATTTTGGACGGCGATTGCATCGAAATGATGAACAGCCTGCCCGAGGCGTCGGTCGATTTGATCTTTGCGGACCCGCCCTACAACCTGCAGCTCAAGGGTGAATTGCACCGCCCAGACAACAGCCGCGTAGACGCGGTGGACGATGCGTGGGACCAATTCGCGAGCTTTGGGGCCTACGATAAATTCACGCGTGCGTGGCTGAAAGCCGCACGTCGGTTGTTGAAACCCAACGGTGCGATCTGGGTTATCGGCAGCTATCATAATATTTTCCGGGTCGGATCTGCGTTGCAAGACGCGGGCTTCTGGATCTTGAACGACGTGGTGTGGCGCAAATCCAACCCGATGCCCAATTTCCGGGGCAAGCGGTTTACCAACGCCCATGAAACCATGATTTGGGCGGGTAAGTCCGAAGGCAGCAAATATACCTTCAACTACGAAGCCCTGAAGGCGTTGAACGAAGGCATTCAGATGCGGTCTGATTGGGTTTTACCAATCTGCAACGGGCATGAACGTCTCAAGAACGAAAAGGGCGACAAAGCGCACCCGACGCAAAAGCCAGAAAGCCTGCTGCACCGTGTATTGGTCGGGTCAACGAACCCCGGCGATGTCGTGCTGGATCCGTTCTTTGGAACAGGCACCACGGGCGCGGTGGCGAAAATGCTGGGGCGTGATTTTATCGGCATCGAACGCGAAGCCGCCTACCGTAAAGTCGCAGAAAAACGTCTTTCAAAGGTACGCAAATTCGACCGTGAGGCACTGCAGGTGTCGACATCCAAACGCGCAGAGCCGCGTGTCCCTTTTGGGCAATTGGTCGAACGCGGTATGCTGCGCCCCGGCGAAGAGCTGTTTTCCCCACGGGGTCAGATCGCCAAGGTGCGTGCCGATGGCACGTTGATCGGCAATGACGTCAAGGGATCTATCCATCAGGTTGGCGCCCATCTGGAAGGCGCGCCAAGCTGCAATGGGTGGACGTATTGGACCTTCAAGCAAGATGGCAAGAGGGTCCCCATTGACGTGCTGCGCCAGCAGATCCGGTCGGAGATGGCCAACTAACCTATTCATTTACCGAACACCGCCGGTGCCTGCGGCCTTTTGAAAAAGGCGGCCATTGATGGCACTCACCTGAACCTCGCCCTTTGTGGCGGGGTTTTTTTTGGCCTCGGCATAGCAGGACACACATGCCGTGGGGTGCAGGCCCAACAGGCTGCCGGTGATGCAACAGCCTGCCGGAGCGGGGTTTTAGGCGTAGGCTGTTTCCAGCTCTTGCGCGGCGCTGAACAACGTCATTTCGTCGTGATGCCCCGCGATCAGCATCGCACCGATGGGTCGACCGTCTGCGGTGTTTCCCACAGGCACCGATATGGCGGGATGGCCCGTCGCACAGGACGGAGCAGTATTGCCGACCATTTCAAAGGCCCGCGCGATCACCTCTGCCGGGCCTGTATCTTTCGCGGGCAAACGGGTGGTCGCCATCGGGGTGGTGGGCATCAGCAACACGTCAACTTCAGACAGCGCGCGTGTGTAGTCTGCGGTCAGCAGCCGGTTGAGGTTTTGTGCCTTACCGTAATACCGGCCTTGGGTGCGCGTGGTCGTGAAATGCCCCGTCAGCATCCCCAGCTTCATGGTTTCTGACAGCTCGTCGGCGCGGTCTTTCCAGCCGCTTTGGGCGTCTAGCAGGCCCTCAAGAAACACGGTTTTCATGTTGGTGCCGTGTGCATTGTGGCGCATCATCAAATCATACGCACCCTCAAGGAAGATCGGCGTCCAGATTGCCGCGCCCACAGCATGCAGTGGGACGGATACCGTGCTGACAATCGCACCGGCCGCAGCCAGCTTTTCGGCGGCCTCTGTCACGCGCGCATCCACTTCTGGTTCTGCACCGGGTGTGCCAAAGCCCTCTGGCACGATGCCAACCCGCAATCCTTTGACGCCACGATCCAACGCTTGGGTATAGGGTTGTGAAGGGGCGCCGCTTTGGCGCGGGTCCAGACCATCGGGCCCGGCCATCACTTCGAGCATCAACGCGTTATCCGCCACGGTGCGGGTGATAGGCCCTGCGTGATCCAAGGTGAGTTCCACGGCGAAAATACCGGTGTAGGGCACCAACCCATGGGTCGGTTTCAGCCCCACGACACCGCAATAAGACGCGGGGATCCGTACGGACCCGCCCTGATCACCACCGGTCGCCATGTCGACCACCCCCGCCGCGACCAGCGCTGCGGACCCAGAGGACGACCCCCCCGCATTGAACCCCGGCACTGTGGGGTTTTCGACAAACCCGTTGATGGACGTGTGGCTGCCCCCCGACGCGCAATAGAATTCGCAGTTGGATTTCCCAAGGATCTCGCCGCCTGCGTCCAAAATACGGGTGACGATTGTGGCGTCCGTGTCGGGAGTGTAGTCCGACAAAATCGAGGTACCGTTTGCCATGGGCAGGCCTGCCACGCAGACGTTATCCTTGATGGCGATGCGTTTGTTTGCCAACGGCCCTGTGGCGGCCCCCTTGAGGGTCGTTTTGACGGCCCAGGCGTTGTGGGGGTTGTCCTCGGGCGCTGGTTTTTCCACGGCAGATCGCGGATACGCCACGTGGGGCAGATCTGCTTTGAGGCTATCAACCAGATCGTAGGCATCAAGCTGACCTTGCATCAATTCATGATAGATGGCGGCTTCGGCGGCATCGAAATGTATGCCGATCTCCAATGCGGCGGCTTGCACTTCTTCAACGGTGGGTCGGGTGATTGTCATGGGGGGTCCTCTTTTTGTCGAGACAGTTTTGCGGGGTATGGCACCGCACGGGGCATCAGGCCGGTGGCATTGCCGCCCGGCCTGATGCGGTTCACTGGGGTGTCGCGTGGGTTTTAGGTCGCAGACCCAGCTGTCCAGTCGACCGTTGCCTCAAAGGCCGCTGCCGCCGTGTAAATGGTGCTTTCGGTGTAATCTGCGCCCGTCAACATCAAGCCAACCGGCAGACCATTGACCTGACCACAGGGGATCGACATGGACGGATGCCCCGTTACGTCAAACTGCGCGGTATTGGCAATCATCTCAAAGGCGCGGTTGGCGACCTCGGTAATAGACGCCCCGGCTTCGGGCAGTTTGGACGCGGTGATCGGCAGGGTCGGCATCAGTAAAATGTCGTAGTTGGCGAATGCGGCATCATAGCTTGCCTTGACCTTGCGCGCGATGTTTTGCGCCTTGGCGTAGTAGCGGCCATTGAAATGATCGATCCCGTATTGACCCATCAACATGGCAAGCTTGAGGCTTTCGGACAAATCGTCGGCATTTTGGCGCCAGCCTGCGTGGTAATCCACCAGTCCGACATCATAGGCGCCCTTCCAGTTCATGCCCATGCCATTGCCCTGCATCATTTGCCATTGCAGACCTTCAAGCGCGATGGGAGCCCAGATCGCAGCGGCCAGCAGGTGATCGGGAATAGACACCTCTTCGACGATGGCACCAAGGCCACGGTAGGTTTCGGCCGCTTCTTTGACCGAATCTGTGATGCCCGGCATCAGATTGGCGGCGGTGAACCCTTCTTTGAGAACACCGATTTTCATGCCCTTCACGCCGCGGTCCAACCCTTTGGTATAGGTGTCCACCTTGGGGGCGTATTGGCGCGGGTCCAACCCATCGGCGCCGGCCAGAACTTCTAGCAGCAATGCGTTATCCGCGACCGAATTGGTCATCGGGCCGGTGTGGTCGATCGTCGATTCGATGGGCATGACGCCGGTATAGGGCACCAACCCGTGGGTGGGCTTCATGCCCGAGATCCCGCAAAAAGACGCGGGCATGCGGATGGACCCACCCTGATCGCCGCCGATTGCCATATCAACCAGCCCGCCGCCCACAAGCGCCGCAGACCCCGAAGACGACCCGCCTGCCGAATACCCCGCCCGGCGTGGGTTGTGCACCATGCCCGGTTTCGACGTATGGCTGCCCCCGGACAGGCAAAAATATTCAGAAACAGACTTGCCTTCGATTGTCGCACCGGCGTCCAGCATACGGGTCACGATGGTGGCATCGGCAACGGGGATGAACCCTTCCAGCGTTGATGCCCCGTTTGTCATGGGCACACCTGCCATGGCCACGTTGTCTTTGACCGCAACGGATTTGCCCTTGAGCTTGCCCTCGGGGGCGCCTTGCACGGTCACCTTGCGGGCCCAGGCCCCAAATGGGTTGTCTGCGGGGGCAAGTGCGACGCCCGGCGTGCGCGGGTAGGTCACTGGTGGGGTAAAATCGGGCTCTGCATCAACGACGTCATAGGCGGCAAAGTTACCGGCCATAAGGCCGAGGTATTCTTCGGCTTCTGCGTGGGTGAGGGTCATCCCCAAATCAGCGCCGATGCTGATGATCTGCTCGATGTTTGGTCTGGTTACGGTCACGATCTTCTCCACTGTTTTGATCTGGTTTTATGTGTTTTCAGGCGATTGGGCGGTGCCGCCCGTCCGCCCATCAATCAACCGTCATCCCGACAAATTGGGCAACGACCTCTGGGTTTTGCAGGTCCTGCGGGCTCATTTCGCCTGCGATGGCCCCTTTTTGGATCGTCAGAACACGGCTGGACAACGCGGCAATAAATTCAAGGTTCTGCTCGACCAGAATGAGCGACAGTCCCCGGTCGCGCAGCACCAAAAGGGTCTCGATGATTTCGTCTAAAATAGAGGGCTGAATACCCTCTGTCGGCTCATCCAACAGCATCAGTTTGGGCCGTGAACACAGACAGCGGGCCAGCGCCAACAGCTGCTGTTCACCCCCCGACAGCGCCCCGCCGCGCCTGTCTAGCAGCCGTTGCAACCGCGGAAACAACGACAGGATGTCATCCATAAATGCGGTGTCTTCGGCCGATTGCCCCGCCATGCCCATGCGCAAATTCTCGTAGACGGTGAGGTCCGCAAAGATCTGGCGACCCTGCGGCACCAGCCCCAAACCTGTCCGGGACCTTTGGTGAGGCTTCAGCTTGGTGATGTCCTGCCCGGCAAACCGGATGGTGCCGCCGGTTGTGGGAAGATGCCCCATCAACGTGTTCATCAACGTGGTCTTGCCCATGCCATTGTGGCCCAGAATGCCCAGAAATTCGCCTTCTGTGACGTTCAGCGTGACCCCCATCAGGATCGGAATGCGGCCATAGCCAGAACGGAGCCCGTCAACATCTAACATCATGCCGCGACCCCCTTGCCAAGATAGACGTCTTGCACACGCTTGTCTTGCAGGACGGTGCGCACATCATCCTCAATGAGCACCGCACCCTGGTGTAAAACGGTCACGGTTTTGGCGATCATCTTGATGAATTGCATGTCATGTTCCACAACGATCAAAGCGCGTTCTTTGTTGATCTCAAGGATCAATTCTGCCGTCCGTTCCACTTCGTCGTGGGTCATCCCGGCGGCGGGTTCATCAAGCAAAATGAGATCGGGCTCGCCCGCCAACACCGTCCCAATTTCCACCCACTGCCGCTGACCATGTGACAACTGTCCGACCTCGCGTTTGGCAATGGCTGTCAGGCGCAGCTGCGTCATGATGCTGTCGGCCAGATCTGTCGCGAAACGCGATGTGTGCTTTTGACGCGCAGCGATCCAGAGATTTTCGGCGACGGTCATCGCGTTAAAAACGTTGGGCACCTGCGTTTTGATACCCACGCCCAACCGCGAAATCTGGTGGGGCAGCGCGCCAGAGATATCTTGGCCGCGCAGATGCACATGGCCTTCGGTGGGTTGCAGTTGACCGGTGAGCAGTTTGAAAAACGTCGACTTGCCCGCCCCGTTTGGCCCGATCAGGCAGCGCAGTTCCTGCTCTTTGAGGGAAAAGTTGACAGTGTTTACCGCCGTGACACCGCCGAAACGGATTGTCAGATTGCTGGTTTCTAAGAGTGGCGTCGGGGTCATGGTTTGACGTCCTCAATTGCGGTGGCGTTTTTGGTGCGCGACAGCCGCGAGGCGACGAAATCGCGTACCGTTGGGGCGATGCCTTTGGGCACAAGCAAAACAAAACCGATCAGCACAGCACCCAGAATGAAATTCGCATCCAACGTTTGTTGCGCGCCGATTTCGGTGACCATCCATTGCACCAACAAGCACCCGATGATTGGGCCAATCAACGTGCCACGCCCGCCGATAATGACCCAGATGATGATCTGCGCCGACAGTCCCAGCGCAAAGATTGTCGGGCTGACAAATGCACCCCAATTCACATAAAGCGCACCGGCAAAGCCCGCCACGGCGCCGCCGATCATGAAGGTCAACAGCTTGTAGATCCGGGGGTCATATCCAAGCAGCGCGGCGCGGGTTTCGTTTTCGCGGATGGCGATGATGACCCGGCCGAAGGTGCTCGCGATCAATGCGCGCAGGCCGAGGTACACGGCGATCAACGCAAGCCCGGTGAGCACCCATGCTTGTTCAGGACTGAGGATATAGCCGGGATTTCCGGGCATATTGATGGTTGGCACGCCGGGAATGCCGTTAAACCCGCCCAACCGCGCCTTGCCGATTTTGTAAAAATCACCCGCGGTGGAATTCACCAGATTGAGCAAAATAAGGGACACCGTCAGGGTGATCACCCCAAGATAGACGTCACTGATGCCACCATAGATCATGAAATACCCCAAAAGGGCCGCAAAGATGACGGGCACAAGGATCGCGATCAGCAGCGCGGGGGTGCTGTCGCCAAAGTTGATCGCAGCGATGGCGTATGCATATGCGCCCAGCCCGAAAAACGAGGTTTGACCAAAGCACAAAATGCCACCGTAGCCCCAGATGAACCCGAGGCTGAGCGCCAGAATTGCCATGGCGGCAAAGACGGTCAGTTGCATGAGTTGAAACAGGTCAACATAAAGCGGCGCGGTGATCACGCCCAGGGCCGCAATCGCAGAGCCGATCAGCGCGGCCTTCATTCCGTTCACGTTAGGCATCAGAGACGTCCTTTGAAAAATTTACCCGATATTCCCGTCGGGAGCAGTCGGATCAGGACCACGGCGGCTGCGAACAATATGACCTCGCCGAAGACAGGCGTGGTGAGGAAAGCCGCTATTTGATTGATAAAGCCAAACAGCCCTGATGCGCTGATCAACCCCCACAGAATGGACGTGCCGCCACCGACCACGGTGATAAATGCCTTTGCGATATAGGCCGCGCCCATGGTGGGCACGATGCCTGCAACAGGGGCCAGCAACCCGCCCGCAAGGCCGGACATCGCAGCACCTGCCCCAAAGGTTGCCATGTATATTTTGGCTGTATCGACGCCCAATGTTGCAGCCATATCAGGGTTTTGCATCACGGCCCGCGCGATCAGACCTGCGCGGGTAAACCGCATCACGGCCCAAATAAGCACCATGAGCAACACCGCCATGACGGCGAGAAACGGGGTGTAGAGGCTGGATTGATATTGCCCCACCGTAAAGCTGCCCAACGGAGAGGCGACGCCGACGATCGTGTTGCCAAAGATCATTGTCGTTGCGCCCACGATGACAAGGCTAAGGCCCCATGTCGCCAGCATTGTATCGACGAGGCGCCCATACAAAAACTGGATCAGGCATCGTTCAACGATAACCCCAATGAGCCCAACGACAATGGGCGAGATCACCAACATAGCGATCCAGATATTGACGCCTGCCGACACCGACAGGACGGTTGTGTAGGCCCCGAGCATGAGGAATTCCCCATGCGCGAGGTTGATGATTTTCATCATACCGAAAATCACCGCTAGCCCGGCGCTGATGAGCAAGAGCGAAGCAATGCCACTGATGATGTCCAGACCAACGATGATCGCGATATCCATTTGCAGATCCTTAAATGTCGATTTCGTAGTGCGTGGTGTCGTTCGGGTTGGCCTCAAGATCGCACACGGCTGCTGTATCTAGCGGCTGCTGCGCGTTGAAGGTTTCCAGAACGTTCCATGCTTTTTCATCGACCTCTGCGAGGAAGGCGTTGCGCGTCACGTGGTGCGTTATCGGATCAATCAAGACGTTCCCGCTTGGCCCGTCGAAAGACACACCCGTTTCGAGCGCCTCTACAACCGGCATGCGATCAGCGGTGCCTGCGAGTGTGACACCCTTGGCCCACATGTGAATTGCCTCGTAGGTTGCCGCTGCCGGTTCGCCAATATAGGGCGTTTTTGCCCCGTTGTCTGCCTTGATGGCATCGACGAAAGCCTTGCTGGCGGGGGTTTGCAGTTCCTCGAAGTACCCGTAGCTGCCCAGGACGCCTTTGCTTTCTGCGGCTTCCAGGGTTGCGGGTTCGTTGACCAAACCAAAGGTCGTGGATGCGATCGGGATCTCATCTTTCAGACCGGCCGCGGCCCATTGACGATAGAACGCGGTGTGGTTGCCGCCGACCATGGCCGACAATAGCATGTCTGGTTTGGCGGCCTGAATGCGCGAGATCGAAGGCCCGAAGTTTGTCACATCCAGCGGGAAGAAGTCCGTGGACAGAACCTCGCCGCCATTGTCCTCGACGTATTTCCGCATCCATTTCGCGGTGATCTGACCGTAGTTGTAGTCTGCCGCGATGATGTAGACCTTTTTGCCCCACAGGTTCATCGCGTAAGGCACCAGTTTTTCGACCGTTTGTGCCGGCGTGGTGCCAAAGTTGAAGGTGTTGCGGTCGCAAACGCCGCCCTCGTAGAGGGTGTTGTAGAAATAAAGCGTGCGGAACCGGTTGAAGATCGGGCGGATCGCCTCGCGGGAGGCGGACGTGATACCGCCATGCACAACGTCGACCTTGTCGCGCACGGCAAGCTGTTGGGCGAACTGCGAATACAGCTGGATGTTGGATTGGGTGTCGTAGTTGATCAATTCGACCTCGCGACCTAACAGACCGCCAGCCGCGTTGATTTCTTTGACCGCCAGCTGGGTGGCATAGACCATCGGTTCGCCCGTTGCGGCAAGTGGGCCGGACAGGTCATGCAGGCTGCCCAGTTTGATCGGCCCGTCAGCGGCGCGCGCGACATTGGCAATCAACGCGGGCGCGGCAAGCGCGACACCGCCCGCGACTGAATTTCTAAGGAAGCTTCGGCGTGAAACTGACATTGGTTTTCCCTTCTGTTGGTGTGTCTTGCTTGATGCTAGACTTAGATTTTTATGAACTCCACCCGACCTTTCGGGGGGGCCTGCCACGGTGGGCAAAGAAACGCGTGCAGCCGGAACTGCTCTTCAAATCGACCACACGAACGCGGCGAGTTCGTCGTGCGGGCATGTAACGCGATGCCGAATTTGATATCCAGCCGGGCCGGGGCGATATGCAAAATCATGTCCGTTGGCGCTTTGAGACGACAAAAAAATAGGCAAAACGCGGTTGTGATGCATGAAATCGGTCGTCGTGAACTGCGTGCGCGCGCGGTGTAGCAGGGCGTTGGACGGGACTCCTTGTCGTGATCAGGCGCTGTATTGTCTTGCAGTAAAAAAGAAAATCGCGAGCGCCGCTTGTACCTGCTGGCCAAAAAATGGTCTCAAACTGCCAAATTTGGCCGAAAAGGCGCGCGCCTAAAAATGACGATGAACCTTGCGCCGGTGCCATTTGGTTTCTCTTGTAGGCCATGACGTGACAGGCTGGTTAGGAGAGCGCGATGCAGGGAGGGACAAGCGGTTCTGCCAAAAGATTGGCTCCGGGATTTGACAGTTGGCACCAGTCGACGTGTCGGGATTTTTCGACAACTGAATGCGAAAGCATCCACAATCCTGATTTCAGGGGGACAGTGAAATCCTGGAATTCGGGGTCCATCGCGCTTGGCGATATCACCGCGAATTCATCCGATGCGGATATGCCGTTGATGCGGCGCGCGTCTGATATTCGCCGAGATCCACGGGACCACATTATGATCTGTACGGTCAAGCACGGTAAAATTGGCCTGTTGCAATCGGACAGGAGCGTGACCGTGCGGCCCGGTGATGTGGTTCTGTATGACCAGTCCAAGGCATTTAAGATGAATTTTATCGGTAACGTTCGTGGGCTTGTTGCCGCCATTCCCAGACCGCAGGCGGCCAGTCGGCTGAGCCGTGTTAGCGACCTGACCGCGCGCAAGGTTCCGGTGAATTCGCAAGCGGGCAAATTTACCCGCCTTATTCTGGATCAACTGCAACCCAACTGCGGGGCTCATGACAACACTTTGGCCGAAACCGTCGAAGCATCAGCGTTGGATCTGATTTTTTCCAGCATTGACCATGGATTTTGCACAGATGATTTTGCCGAAACATCGCGCAAGGAACGTCAGCTTGGCGATATACAGGCGTTTATGATCCGAAACTTGGGCAATGCTGAGCTGAACATCAACCTCATTTGTACAAAGCACGGGATATCGGCGCGTTCGCTCAACCGGTTATTCAGCGCGCAGGGCACAACGCCGATGCGTTGGCTGTGGCAGGCGCGTTTGGATCGGGCACATATGGAGCTTTCCAAAAACCAGCATGTGTCGATCACGAACCTTGCGTTTGATTTCGGCTTTTCTGATGTGTCGCATTTCAGCAAGGCGTTCAAACGGTCGTTTGGGGTGGTTCCGAGCGTGGCGAAACTGGGCGGCGTAAACGTGCGCAATACCAGGTGTCGCTAGCCCGCTAAATGGGCCGTTTGGCTATGAACAAGCTCATCTCACTCGCGTGGTTTTTGAACAACCAGCGCTGTGGCCTGATGTGGACCCAAGATCCACCCGTCAGTTCACGCGTTTTGGTTTGACGCTATAATTCAGCGCATTGTGAATATAGCGCGCGCCAAAGTCGGATTTGTTGACCACATCGATCACGCCTGCTGAATCCGCTTTGTCGAACATGAATGGCGTGGGCCAGTCGCTGACCATGACAATGGGAATACGCGCGAATGTCGGGTTTTCGGCCAATTCCATCGCAAAATTGGCCCCTGTGCCGTCGGGTAGGTGATTGTCGAGCAGTATAATGCTGGTTTGATAGCGCGCCATATGTTCGCGCGCTTCTTCGATCGTTGTTGCCACCGCAACAAAGACGCCCTGAAAGCTCTTGTTCATGATGCGTTTGATCCGTTCTTGATCAAACTCACTGTCTTCGACGATCAAGCAGGTTTTCGTATTGGCACCTGTTTGTTGTGCTGCAATTTGCTGCGACATTATGCTGTTCTCACATAGCTCCACCTTTCGTAGATTACGCGTATAATATTTAAGATATCATGATCGCCTCAACGCGGCAGGGGGTTTTGCGCCTTATTATACGCAGACCAATCGCCGATTTCGGGATAGTGGGCCTTGCGCCACTGCCTTACCTTTGGGTTCATAATGCGCCGCCACAAAGGGGGGCACATCGCGGCCATGGTCATAACCGGATACCCAAACGGCAGCTGTGGCGCGTCGGTGTCTGAATAGGTCTGCAATACCGGAAACCGCCTGTCGGGTTTGAAATGATGATCCGAATGCCGCTGCAAATTAATCAACAGCCAGTTGGACATACGGTGGTCTGCGTTCCATGAATGCTGCGGTTTCACGTGCTCGTATTTACCGCCGCCCAGATGTTTGCGGGTCAGCCCGTAGTGTTCGATATAATTGACCAGTTCCAATTGCCAGATCGCGGTGCCGGCTTGAATCGCAAACAGCACCACACCCGCCCCGCCGCCAAGCGCAAACGCCAGCGTCAGCATGCCCGCCTGCAGCGCCCAATATTTGAAAAACGGGTTCTTGCGGTCATGCCACGGGCGGTTTCGCCGGGCCAGCATCGCTTTTTCGGCACCAAATGCGGACCAAAAAGATTGCACCAGAACCCGCGGATAAAACTGGTGAAACCCTTCGTTATAGCGGGCTGTCACCGCGTCTTTTGGCGTGCCGACATAGCGGTGGTGCACCAGCAGATGTTCGGACCGAAAGTGCGAATACAGCACCATCGCCAGTAAAATATCTGCCATATGGCGTTCGGATTTGTTTTTCTGGTGCATCAATTCATGGCTGTAGTTGATGCCAATGGTGCCGGTGATCACGCCGACACCAAAAAACAACAGGCCCCGTTCAAAGGTGCTAAGATGGTCGGCCTGAGGCGCGTACCAGATCAGGCTGAACAGCAGGCAAAACTGCACGGGGGCCCAGATGGTCGTGATGGCGTGATGCCAAAACAACCCGGCCTCGGGTGTGTTAGGGTCGGGATTGCTGGTGTTGTTGCCAAGGATCACGTCGAGCACAGAGGTCAGGCACCACGCGACCAGCGGCAATAGCACAAGGGTCCACCCGCCTTGGGTCGCGCTGAGCCATGCCAGTGGCAGCAGCAACAGTGACACCCAAAATGGCAGGGCGTGGGGTAGGCGCGACAGGGTGGCGGTGCTTTGTGCGGTCATGGTCCGATGTCTCGAGGTTTGGCGCAACCTATCGCCCCCCCGCAACCCAGAGCCAAGCGTAACGCCACGTTCAAAACTGACCACGCGCCAGATCAAAGACTTTGCGCATCACTGTCGGCAGGTCGGTGGGGCGAAAGGTGACGGGGGGGATGAATTGGCCGCGCAGGGGTGCGGTTTCTTGACGAGACAGTGCTGTGCGCACCTCAAGCTGTAGGTGAAAGTGGGTGAAGGTATGGCGCACTTGGGTGTTCAGGGTCGTCCAATCGGCGCTGATGGGCGGTGTGATATCTGGCAATGGGGTGCTGGTGTCTACCCAGTCTGATCCGGGCCAGCCCAGCATCCCCCCTAACAGCCCGCTGTCGGGGCGCGTTTCGAGCAACCACGCGCCATCCGCACGGCGGGCCACAAAGACAATGCCAGACCGCGTTGGTTTGGCCTTTTTAGGCGTCTTTTTGGGCAAATCGGGCGCGGTCCCCAACGCGCGCGCCTGACAGGGGTCGCGCCACGGGCAGATCCCGCAGGCGGGCGACTTTGGGGTGCAGATCGTCGCGCCCAAATCCATCACGGCCTGCGCGTAATCGCCCGGTCGCGCCTGTGGTGTTAGCGCATCGGCCAGCCGCATCAGGTCAGGCTTGGCGGCGGGCAATGGCGTGTGCACATCATACATCCGCGCCATCACGCGTTCGACGTTGCCGTCCAGAACCGCATGCCGCAGATCGAACGCAATGGATGAAATCGCGGCAGCAGTATAAGGCCCGATGCCCGGCAACGTCAGCAACGCGGCATGATCGGCGGGAAACACGCCGCCATGATCCGCCACAACAACCCGCGCGCATTTCAGCAAATTGCGGGCGCGGGCGTAGTACCCCAAGCCCGCCCATTCACCCATCACGTCGGCATCTTGGGCGGCGGCAAGATCTGCCACCGTGGGCCAGCGTGTGGTGAACCGTATGAAATACTCTTTGACGGCGGCAACGGTTGTCTGTTGCAGCATCACTTCGGATAGCCACACGCGGTACGGGTCTGGCATCTGCCCTGCGGTGCGGGCCTGGGGCGGCACGCGCCATGGCATCGCGCGGGCGTGCACGTCGTACCACCCCAAAAGCGTGGCGTTCAATGTGTCGGGTGTTTGGATTAAGTCACGCAATATTTATGATCACCCATATGCTGAGGCTGGTTGTGGTCGTCGAGACCGGTTATGTTGCGACATAGGATCTTTGGGAAGATAGCAATGCCACCCAGACGCGCCAGTACAAAAGGGTTTACGCGCACCGCCAGCTTGCTGACCGGTCGCATCCGGGCTGCGTCAGAAAGCCGGGGATTCGCCCAAAGCCGCCTGTTGACCCAATGGACCGAAGTCGTTGGCACGGATATCGCGGCGATTTCCCGCCCCGTCGAGGTCAGCTATGGGCGCGGCGGTATGGGCGCCACGCTGACCTTACTGACCACCGGTGCACAGGCGCCAATGTTAGAGATGCAAAAAGAAAAGCTGCGCGCCAAGGTCAACGCCGTCTACGGCTATAACGCCATCGCGCGCGTTCGGATCACCCAAACGGCCGCTACTGGGTTTGCCGATGGGAAGGTGTCGTTTGAGGCGACGAAACCCGCCGCAGATGCCGCACCCGTTGACCCTGATATCCGGCAAAAAGCCGCCCAAACCGCGGGCCCGGTCCAAGACGATGGACTGCGCGATGCGCTGGCGCGGCTGGGCGAAAACATATTGACCAAGACAAACCGTTGAAAAAGGAAACGTTGATGTCGCGAATGATGATTATCTCTGCCGCTGTGGCTGTGCTTGGAGTGGGGGCGTATTTTGTGACTACGCCGGGCCCGCAGACATCGGGCACATCTATTGACTTGCCAGGCGCGGCGTTCGCGCAAGGCACAGAGGCCGATATTGATACCTCCACGATCGTGGACATGTCGATTGGCAACCCCGATGCGCCAGTTACCGTGGTTGAATATGCGTCGTTCACCTGCCCGCATTGTGCGGCGTTCCACGCAGGGCCCTTTAAGCAGCTCAAAACCGACTATATCGACACCGGCAAGATCAACTTTGTCTACCGCGAGGTGTATTTTGACCGGTTCGGTCTGTGGGCATCGATGATCGCGCGGTGCGGGGGGCGTGCGCAAAGCTTCTTTGGCATGACAGACCTGATCTACGCAGAGCAATCAACATGGTCGCGCGCGGGCGAGCCTGCAGCCATTGTTGCAGAACTGCGCAAGATCGGTGCATTGGCCGGGTTGGACGGTGACGCCATGGAAACCTGCCTTCAGGATGGGGATGAGGCGCGTACTTTGGTTGCTTGGTACCAGGAAAACGCCGAAGCCGACGGGATTGAAAGCACCCCAAGCTTTGTCATCAACGGCAAACGATACTCTAACATGTCCTATGCGGATATGGCCGAGCTGATCGACGACGCATCTGAATAAGTCACGGATGCACCGACCCGCCCCCTATGGCGCGGGTCGGTGTGTTTTAATCTGCGATGTCTTCGGCCCAAAGTTCGGGCTTTTCGGTAATGAACCGTTGCATCAGGGCGATGCAGTCGGGATCGTCAGCCACCACAACCTCGACGCCCTTTGAACGCAAGAAATCTTCGTTGCCGCCAAAGTTGGTGTTTTCACCGATCACAACCCGCGGGATGCCAAATTGGATGATGGTGCCTGAGCACATCATGCACGGGCTCAACGATGTATACAGCGTGGTGTCGCGGTAGGTCTTTTGCCGCCCCGCTTTGCGCAACGCATCCATCTCGCCGTGGGCAATCGGGTCGCCCTGTTGCACACGCTGGTTGCGCCCCTGCGAAACCACCGCGCCACCCCGTGCCAAAACGGACCCGATGGGGCAGCCGCCCTCGTCAAACCCGGCTTTGGCCTCTTCATAGGCGATGCGCAACAAGCGTGTGTCGTCAGCGTTCATGTCTTTTCCTTTTCGGCTAAAATTGGGCCGGGGTAGTAGGGCAACGTTTGTGTGGTGGGCGCCCAAAGGCCATCGCGTTTTAGCATATCCATATGATCTGCGATCTGATCAAGCGTGGCAAACCAAACGTCTTTGTCTGCGCGGGTCTTTTCGATCCAGGCCTCGACCTGTTTCCAGCGGGCTAACCGGCCAGTCAAAAACGGGTGCAGGATCAGCATGAAAAACCCGCCTGCGTCGTATTGCGCGTCGAATTCTTCCCAAAATCCGGCAAGCCCCTGCGAAGGCGATTTGACCGGCATCATATACCCGATTTCGTCGAAATGGGCAAAGGGCGGCCAGTCGTCCGTGCCCCAATGCACCGGCATCTCATAAAGCGACCCGGCGCTCGTATCGAGCTGATAGGGGATGTCATCGCCCATCATCGAACTGTCATAGCGCAGCCCGTGTTCGACCATCAAATCCACAACCTCTTGGGTGATGTTATACACCGGCGCACGGTAGCCCCGTGGGGCCTGCCCGCAAATACGTTGGTGCACGTCTAACGTACGCTCAAACCATTCGCGTTGGGTGCCGCGCGTGGCGATGGGGTCTTCGTGCAAATACCCGTGATGGCCGATTTCATGACCGTCTTTCAGGATCGCTTCGGCTACATCGGGATAGGTTTCCAGACACCAACCGGGGATGAAAAACGACTGCTTCAATCCGAACCGCCGGTAGGTATCCAAAATGCGCGGTATCGCCACCATCGGGCCATATCGCCCCATCGATATCGGATAAAGCCTATCGTGGCTGTCACCGGGTTTGGCGATATGGATCAGGCTGTCTGCATCCATGTCAAAGGTGATTGCCACGGCACATTTCGCGCCGTTGGGCCACGGGATCGGGTTGCGGATCATGGTGTTACCTTTCGTTCAAGACATGGGCGCTTTGGGTATCCCACGACAGCCAAATGCCGTCGGCACCTTTCAGATCAAACCGCGATAATTCGCGTTCTTGCATCTGCACCTTAAAATCTTGGCCCTGCGCGTCTTCGAGAAACAACGTCACCATCGACCCCACGAATTCCTCTGAAATCAGGCGGCACTGGGCGGTGTTGTCGCCGGTGGGGTGGTCCATGGCGATATGCACCAGATCCGCCGAAATCACGAAACTGGCGGTTTGTCCCTGTGTTAGGGTCACATCGTTCATCGGCACGGTAAAATCCCCCGACGGGGTGGTGATCTGGGCGGTATCTTGCGCCACACGGCTTACGGTGCCCGTGAGGATATTGTTGCGGCCCACAAATTCGGCAACAAACTGGTTGGCAGGGGCGCGGTAAATGTCTTTGGGCGTGCCAATCTGGGCGATCTTGCCGTTGCCCATGATGACCACGCGGTCGGCCATGGCAAAGGCCTCGGATTGCGAGTGGGTCACGTAAACAAAGGTAATGCCCAATTCGCGTTGCAGGTCCGTCAGCACGGCCTGCATGCGGATGACCAGATGCGCATCCAGCGCCGATAAAGGTTCGTCCAACAGCAAGATCTGCGGCTCCATCACCAACGATCGCGCCAGCGCCACACGCTGTTTTTGCCCGCCCGACAGCGTCGAAATATCGCGGTCGGCGAATTCGAGGATGCCCATCTTTTCCAGCCATCGCAGCGCGCGGGCCTTGCGTTCGGCCGCGTCCACACCGCGCATTTTTAGGCCGAATTCCACGTTTTCGCGGGCGGTCAAAAACGGAAACAACGCCAGTGATTGCCAAACCAACGGTGTATCGCGCGCGTGGGGCGGGACGTCGTTCATGACCTGCCCGTTCAGGCGGATCTCGCCGGTGCTGGGGGCCTCTAGCCCGGCCAACATGCGCAGGGTCGTGGTTTTGCCGCAGCCCGACGGGCCCATGATGGCCAAAAATTCGCCCTCGCGGATTTCGAAGTCGAGCTCTTTGACGGCGGTGAAATCGTCGAACTGTTTTTGAACTTTGTCAAAGACAACCAGCGGTGCGGTCATGATCGGATACTTTTCAGTTGGCGGCTGGCAAAGAAGACTTGCGCCAGCACGACGAGGGTCATGGAAATGAGAAACACAAAGGTGCCGATGGCGTTGACCTGTGGGTCGATATTGCCCTGCACGATCTCCAAAATGATCACCGGTAGGGTTTTGTTGAGGCCGGACACAAACCACGACACGGCGAATTCATCAAAGGACACAGCCGCCGTTAAAAACAGTCCCGACGCGATCGCGGGTTTGCAAAACGGGATGATCACATGGCGCATGGTTTGCCATTCGGACCCGCCCAGGTTCCATGCGGCGGCTTCTAGGTCAGGGTCCATCTGGTTTAGACGCAACCGGATCACCGCCATCGCAAAGGGCGCGGTCAGCACCGAATGCGCGATGATGATCGAATAGATCTGCCCCGACATGCCGATTTTAGAAAACCACGCCAGCATCGCCAGCGCCATGATGATCAACGGTATGGTCGGCGGCAACAAGATCAGCGCCAGATAGGGCGCCTTGAGGCGAAAGTTATACCGGAAATCGGAATAGGCGGTGCAAAACCCCAGAAACGTCGCGATCAGGGCGGTGCAGCTAGAGACGATCAGACTGTTGAGTGCGGCTTCCCACACATCGGGGTCGGCCAAGATTTTTGCGTACCATTCGGTGGAAAAATCGCCCAACGGGATCGTCGGGAAGCGTTGGGAATTGAACGAAAACATCATGCTAAAGAGGATCGGTGCAAAGACGAATGCAAAGATCAGCCCCACGTAAAGGGCCAGCGCGATGTTGATTGCGCGGTTGCCGGTCATTTCGAGCCCTTCCGTTTGCGATAGGCCAATGCGATCCCCGCAAAAGCCACCGCGAACAACGTGCCCATCATCATGATCGCCACGACCGCCGCGCGGGGCCATTGTTGGCCGGATTTCGTGGTATCAAGGATGAGGATCGGCAGCGTCGGTTCTTGCGAGCCACCCAGATAAAACGGTGCGACAAAATCCCCAAAGGACAGGATAAAACAAAAGACCGCAGCAATGATCAGCCCGGTTTTCGACAGCGGAATGATGACCTGCCAGATCGTCGCCAGCGGTTTGCACCCCAGATTGCGCGCCGCCTCAACGAGGGTTTTGTCGATATTGGCCATTGTGACCGTTTGCAAGATCACCACCAACGGCAGGGTCAGCGTCATGTACCCCACCAGCGTGCCGAAATGCGTGTTGAGCATCGTATACGGCCCCAGCCCGATATACCCCAGCATGGCATTGACCACCCCGCTTTCGGACAGGATGACAAACCATGAAAACGTGCGCACCAGATAACTGGTGAAAAACGGGATGATCAGCAGGAAAATCGCCCAACGGCGCGTTGTTTCAGATGCGCGAAACGCCAATGCAAAGGCCGCCGGAAACGCCAGACACATCGCGCAAACCGTTGATATTGCCGCGATCAGGCAGGTGTACCAATAGCTGTCCCAGAAATAGCCGCGCGTTAGCATGCGCCCCCAATTCACGAACTCGAACGCTTCGGTCATGCGGTAGTTTTTCACTAGGAAAAACGACATGGCGATCATAAAGACCACCGGGCCCACAAAGAAAACGCCTTGCCACGCGATAATGGGCAAGCGCCATGTCAGCGTATAAAGGCTGGGGATTTTACGAGGCATAGGGCGTGTCCTTTGGACATGGGCAACGTGGCGCTGCCCATGTCAGGTGCCATCAAAGATCAGGCGTTTTTATATTCTGACCAGAAGTCGTTCCAGTCTTCCAGCGATTGTTGCTGGGGAATATCGCGGTAATGGATGCGGCCCGCGTTGATCAAGGCAATCGGGTCGTTGGCCATGCCTTCCATTTGATGCGACCGCTTGGCCTCGGCGGGGTCGGTTTCGATCAGGGCGGCGCGGCCTGCCTTTGTGACGCAAAAGCCGGGGTAGGCGGCCATTTGTGCCGATTTCACCTGACCCTCGGGGGACATCATATATTGGATGAACTTGGTGACTTCGGCGACTTTTTCACTGCCTTTGCCGATGCAGTAGCTTTCTGTGAACTGAATGCCGCCCTCTTTGGGGATGGTCGAGGCCACAGGCGCGCCGTCTTTTTCCAACACGCCGGTGATCCAATCACCGATGCCGCACATCGCGTGCATTTCACCATTTTTCAGACCGTTGAACGTGCCGCCATAGTCAAAGAACCCGCCGACCTGTTTGCGCAGGCTCATCGTGGTGTCTTGTACGGTGTCCCATGCGGCGTCATCGAGGTTCCACAATGCGGGGCCATTGCCGTTATACAGGCTCATCATGCCGAGGCTGGGCAGGTGCCAATCGAAATGCCCGACCTTGCCTTCGAGTTCGGGTTTCCAAAAGCACGAATAGCTTTGCGCCTCCTCTTCGGTTACGAAGTTCTTGTTGTAAGATACACCCAGATGCCCGCCGCGCAGCATCATGGAATACAGTTTCCCATCTGCCCAATGGCCGGGGAATTGAGTGAAATCTTCGTGCAGCATGTCTTCGAACGGATAGTCCGAGGCCTCAAGCGGGTCGATATAGCCCGCGAGGTTCAGCTGCTGCACAAATTCCGCGTCTGACAGGATGATGTCGTAGGTGCCGGGAGGCGATTGCGCGATAAGCGCCAACATGTTGTCGCCGCCCGCGTAATATTTAGGCACGAACTTGACGTTATTGGCCTCTTCATAGGCGCCGACCATGTCGGGTTCGCCGTGGCCATACCACGCCAGCATGTTGATTTCGGTCGTCGAGGCCCAGGCGCGGCTTACGAAAGGGGTGCTCAAAACGGCGGCGCCGCCCAGTTTCAGCACGTTGCGGCGGCTTGGACGCGCTGCCAGAATGCGGTTGGATATGGTCATATTCGTCTCCCGAATGTTGGTGTTCGCAGGTGTGATCGGTGCCTTTGCGGCTTGGGGTGATCACTGCGGCGCAGGACTCAATATTCGCGATGCTATTGCAAGAGCGACCTGATGGGAAATTTATCTGATCAATGGAAAAATAAATGTGCCTTATGGAATTGCCTCTTTTAGCGCCGTTTCAAAGGCATTCAGGACCTCATGCCCGTACTGGCCCAGACGTGTTTGCCGGTAAAACAGGCCGATATGCAGGGGTTTCAGGTCGGGCAGGCCGGTGTCGGCGGGCAACTGCCACAGGCCATCACGCATGGTGGGCCCCGTCAGGCACGACACGCCCAGCCCGTCCTGCACCGCCTGTTGCAGACTGCCTATTCCGGGGCTGGAAAAAGCGACCCGCCAGCGCCGGCTGACCTGGTCGAGCGCCTCTGTCATGCGGTCGCGGTAGGCACAGCCATGGGGGTGCATGATCAACGGAAGCGTTTCGTCATCGTCAAACCGCAGCCCCTCTGCGGCGACCCAGACGGGGTGTTCCAGCCAGCTGCGATGCAAAAATTGTTGGTGCCCGCCGGGGTAAAGACTAACCGCGATATCAAGGTCATCGTGGTGCAGGTCTTCGATCAGTTGCTGCGATAAATCGCACCGGATTTCTGCGCGTAGGTTGGGGTTCCCCTTGATGATCTGGGTGATGCAAGACTGCAGCATGCGCACGCCATAATCGACCGGCAGCCCGATTCGCACGGTATTGCACGCCAGCCCGGTGTCGAATTGACTGACCGCAAGATCGTTCAGCCGCAGGATCTGGCGCGCATGGCCAATCAGGGCAACGCCGCGTTCCGTTAGGGCAATTCCGCGTCCCTTCCGTTTGATAACGGCTTGGCCCACCAGCTCTTCTAGACGTTTCATCTGCAGGCTAATGGCGGGCTGCGTCCGGCCCAGCATTTCCGCGGCACGCGTATAGCTGCCCACTTCGATGACAGTGACGAAGGCACGCAGAACTTCAGTGGGCAAATTGATTTGGCTCATTTACGTCCATTTGCAATGTTTATGATTTCATAAGAGATATGAATTTTTGTTATCCTTTAATCTAACCTATTCTTTTGGGATGAACCGCAGTGATTTCCATAAAATGTTCAAGACCCCGGGGCCTGTGGTGTTGCCGGTGATCCACGTTTTGGATGCCGACCGGACCCGCCGCAATGTCCAAACCCTTTTGGAAGCAGGGGCGCAGGGCTGTTTCTTGATCAATCACGACTTTGATCCAGACCAGTTTATGCCAATTATTCACGCCACACGTGCGGCATTTCCGCCACTTTGGATGGGTGTTAATTTTTTGGCAGTCACCGGTAAGGACGCCTTTCCAATTTTGGGGCAGTTACAGGCCGATGGGTGTCAGGTTGATGCCTACTGGGCCGATGATGCCAGTATCGACGAAAACGGCGCAAATGCCGAGGCCAAAATGATCAAACATGCGCGCGCCACAAGCGGGTGGGACGGTCTGTATTTCGGCGGCACCGCGTTTAAGAAACAGCGCACAGTTGATCCGTCGCGGTATGGGGATGCCGCCCGCGAGGCCTGTCCGTTCATGGACGTGATCACCACATCGGGCGTGGCGACGGGCCAAGAGGTCGACCTTGGCAAGGTCGAAACCTTCCGCGCCGCGATCGGCGACCGCCCGCTGGCGTTGGCCTCGGGCATATCGCCGGGCAACGCGCAGGCCTACGCCGACGTTGATTGTTTTATGGTGGCCACGGGGATCAACGAACCGGGCAATTTTTACGACATTGATCCCGCGCGTCTGGCGGCCTTGATGGCCATCACCCGCGCGCTGGCGAAAGGACCCCCATCATGACCCTCCCCGACAAAGGCCCCCGCGATGACCGCTGGTACCTCAACATTATGGCGCCCAACACCAAGGGTGACAAATTTGCCTGGCTCGACCCGACGTCGATCTACATCAATGCCGAAGCGTTCAATGACCTGCTGGACGACCTGTTGGACGATCTGAACGAGGTCGACTGTGACGTGGTCGCGGGCCTTGATGCGATGGGGTTTGTGCTGGGGGCGGCGCTTGCTGCGCGGCGGGGCGTTGGGTTTTTGCCGATCCGCAAGGCCGGAAAGCTTTGTGTAGACACTGATAAAGTCCCATTTGGCAATTATTCCGGCCGTACCCAAGAAATGGAGATGCGGTTGCCTGCCTTTGCGCCGGGCACGCGGGTGTTGTTGGTGGATCAGTGGATTGAAACGGGCGGCACGATGGATGGCGCTGTGCGTTTGGTCGAACGTCAAAAGGGCATCGTTGCGGGTATGGTCGCCGTTGCGATCGAAGAAAACGACCGCACCCGAGGCTACCGTGCGCTGTATCCATGTGTTTCGGCGGTCATGCCCGGATCGCACTGGCAGGCGGATTGCAACAAACAGACCCTAACAAGCTTTGCCGCCTACCGCCCCGAGGCCGCGTTTCCCCAAACGAAACGCTGAGCCTTACGCGGGTTTGGGCAGGGCCGCTAATGGGGTGAACAGCGCGTTGGCGTCACCGTCAAACGCCAAGCGCACCGGCAGGGTGATCACCTTTGTGCGAAAGGCGGCAGGCAGGCGCACTGCGTCTTTTTCGGTGGTGACCAATTGCGCGCGCCGTGCGGATGCATCAGCGTCGAGCCGGGCCATCAAGGCGGGCGTCAACGGTTGATGATCATCCAGCGGTTCGGCGTGCACTATCGTGGCCCCAAGCGACCTGAGAGTGGCAAAGAATTTCTCTGGGTGAGCAATACCCGCAAAGGCAACGACGCGCTCCTGGTCCCAGGGCATTCCGGTTTGCAGGGGGGCCAGATGCGCCTGCACGCGGGGCACATCGGGCGGGATTTGCCAATGAAACGCGGCCTGTGCGGCGGCGTCGCCCAAGGTCAGCACCAGATCAGCGCGTGCCAAACCCACCCCTGCGGGTTCGCGCAAGGGCCCCGCAGGCAGGCAGCGCCCGTTGCCAAATCCGCGCTGTGCATCGACGACCACGATGTTCAGATCTTTGTGCAGGGCGGGGTTTTGAAACCCGTCATCCAGCACAACAACCGACGCACCCGCCGCCTGTGCCGCGCGCCCGCCTGCGGCACGGTCTTGGGCGACCCACACCTCGGCGAAGGCCGCTAATAACAGCGGCTCATCGCCGACATCTTGGGCGGTGTGGGTTGCAGGATCGACCCGCACGGGTCCTGTCAGCCGACCGCCGTAGCCACGTGTGACCACATGTGGCGTGTGAAAATCAGCGATCAGCCTGTCTAGAACTGCGATCACGGTGGGGGTCTTGCCCGTGCCACCCGCGTTTATGTTGCCGACGCAAACGACGGGTATATCCAGTGTGACGGGGGTCGCGGCGGCGAGCCTGCGCGCGGTGGCCCGGCCATATAGCCACCCCAGCGGGGCCAACACCCGCGCGATTAAACCGGGCCGATCAGACGCGGTGAACCAGAACTCAGGCGTGCGCATTGCGGCGTTCCAATCGGGCATCCAATGTGTCTTCGACCAGAGCGATGACATCGTCGCTCATTTCGGCGCCATGGCTGATGACATCCCACCCGGCATGGGCCATGGCGGCGGCCTGATCTGGTGCAATCAGGCGGGTGACCGCAGAGCCAAGGCTCGCGGCATCCTTGACGATGCGCGCCGCGCCAGCGTTGGCCAACCGGGTGTAGAACGGCAGGTAGCGCCGCACGTTGGGCCCGTATAGCACCGCTGACCCAAGCGCCGCGGCCTCAAAAGGGTTGCAGCCCCCATGCCCGGCTTGCAGGGAACTACCCAAGAAGGACACGGGTGCCAGCCGGTAAAACAGCCCCAAATCAAGGGCGTCTTCGGCTATCATCACCTGCACGGCTTCGCTGGGTTCACCGGGGGAGGGCCACGCACCCACCCGAAACCCTTGCGCTTCGGCCTGTTGGGTCAATCGCGCGACAGAGCCGCGCTGTGCGGGGTGCAGGATCAACAACAACCGGTGGGAATACCGCACAGCCTGCCGGTGTGCCGCGAAAATAACGCTGGCCTCGTCATCCTGAACAAACGTGGCCAACCACACCGGCCGCCCGCTGAGTGCGGTTGCCATTTCGTTTAGGTCGGTTTCATCGCAGGGCAACGCCTGCCCCCCGGCCTGTAGGGGGGCGGTGACTTGCATGTGGCGCGGGCGGATGCCAAGCACCTGCAGCCGTTGTTCTGTCGCGGTGTTGCGGACCATAATGCCCACGAATTCGGACAGCAGTTCGCGGGTGAGATCGGGCAGCCAGCGGTCGCGTCGCCCGTCGAACCCCCGCGTGTCGGCATCGATCAACGCCATCGGGCAATCGGTTTGATGGAGCTCATGCAGTAGTGTAGGCCGCAGCCCGCCCCAAATCCAGACACCCATATCGGGGGCCCAGTTGCGCAGGAACGCCCGCACCGCTGAAGGGTGTTCGGACGGCACGTGGTCAAGGAAAACGGGGCTTTCGGGCGGTGTTGTTGCACGCGCCTTGTCGAGGCTGTTTTGATCAGGAAATGTGATCAGCGCCTGCAACCCGTCGCGGGTCCGGCACAACCGCTGTGCCAGATCCTGGGCCGCAAGATGGTTGCTTGTGTCGGCGGCGTGCAGCCATATCAATTCGCCCTTGGGGCGCGGGCCGCTGGGGTCAAATGATCGGGCCGCCGACCTGCGTGACAGCGCACGATACGCTGTCATGCCAAGTGAGCGTCCCATGACAGATCAGCCCAGCTCTTCTGTTGAAGAGGCCGCGGTCTCTTCGTCGCGCAGGCGGTGCAGGTGCGCGATGAAATAGCGCATATGTGCATTGTCGACGGTGCGGTGCGCCTCGGATTTCCACGCATCAAAGGCGGTTGCATAGTCGGGGTACATGCCGACGATGTGAATGTCGTCTACGTTTTTAAATGTGTTCTTTGAGGGGTCTACGAGTTCGCCCCCAAAAACGAGATGCAGCCGTTGCGTCATGCGAATGATCCTTTAAAGCGGAGAATGGACAGAATGTTGCGTGTCTTGCGTGCGGGGTCAAGGTGCGTTGGGTGCAAGCGCATCCAGCACCCCACGATGGAGCACAGGACCCGCCGCGATCACGCCGTTCAGCTGTCGGGATGCGGAATTGAACCGCAGGTTGGCCCCGGTCTTGTCGGTGCACAGGCCGCCCGCCTCGGTCACAATCAATGCACCAGCGGCGATATCCCATTCCCAACTCGGGCGGAATGTCAGCATGGCGTCAAACCGCGCTTCGGCGACCAAGGCCAGACGGTAGGCCAGTGACGGCCGGTGCGCGCGTTCAAATGTCGGGGTGCCGTGGGCCCAGTGGTGGGGTTCCATCACGGGTTTGGTCGCGAGGATTTGCCCTGTGTTCAGCGTGTCGGCTTGGGACGTGGTCAGTGGCACGCCATTGCAAAACGCACCCGCCCCCAGCGTGGCAGTGTATAGCTTGTCGCGCAGCGGCAGGTAGACGGCGGCTGCGGTGATCTGGCCTTGATGCGCCACGGCCACTGAATGGGCCCAAGTGTTGGACCCGGCGACAAAGCTGCGGGTGCCATCAATCGGGTCGATGATAAATACGGTATCGCGGGTCAGACGGTCGGTGTCGTCTTCGCTTTCTTCGGACAGCCAGCCATAGTCGGGCCGCGCCGCGCGCAGGGTGCCTTCAAGCGCGTCATTCACGGCCAGGTCGGCCTCTGTTACGGGGCCCGCATCGCCGGGTTTGTCCCACGCGCGGGTGTCCTTGCCGACAAACCCGGTCGCCACGCGCCCGGCCAGCTTGATGGCATCAATGATGAGGGCGAGATCAGCTTCCTGCAAGGGTCATTCCCGGAACGAGCAGCGATGGCACAACGCGGCTAAGATGGGTGCGGGCGTCATTGGCGGGCACCATTTGGCGCAACATATCGCGTAAATTCCCCGCGATTGTGCATTCGTTCACGGCGTGGGTGATCTGGCCGTTTTCCACCCAGAACCCGGCTGCACCGCGCGAATAATCCCCCGTATTTGGATTGATCGTCGACCCAATCAGCGAGGTCACCAAAAGCCCGGTGCCCATATCGCGGATCAGATCATCGCGGGTGGCAGTGCCCGGTGTGAGCGCCACGTTCCATGCGGATGGTGACGGCGGCGACGACGTCCCGCGCCCGGCATTTGCCGTAGAGGGCATGTCCAATTTGCGCCCTGTCGCCAGATCAAGGGTCCAGCCGGTCAAGACGCCTTTGTCGACGATATTGCGCACCTGTGTCTGTAGGCCTTCGCCGTCAAATGGGCGCGAGCCGGCGGCGCGGGGGCGTCGTGGGTCTTCGATCAGGGATACATGATCCGGCAGGACGGCGTCGCCCATGGCATCGCGCAACCATGACCCACCACGTGCCACCGCTGCACCATTGGCTGCGGCCAACAGATGCCCGATCAGGGTGGATGAGATCCGTTCGTCAAACAGCACCGGGTAGCCGCCGGTTGCGGGTTTGCGCGCATCAAGACGTTCCAATGCGCGTTCCGCCGCGCGGGTGCCGATGTCGTGTGGGGCGCGCAGGTCTGCCTGAAACGTGCGGTTGTCGCCGTCATAGTCGCGTTCCATGCCGGTGCCCGTCCCGGCGATGGCGACACAGGATAGGCCACGACCTGTGCGCGTGTAGCCGCCCGAAAACCCGTTGCTGGCCGCCAGATGGATGGTGTGCGCCGAATACCCTGCGGATGCAGATTGCACCTGCGTGATGCCGCCATGCTCTAGGGCGGCGGCTTCGGCGGCTTGGGCGTCGTCTTGCAGATCAGCGGGCGATGGTTCTGCGGCGGGGTCGTGCAATTCCAGTGGGTCAGCGTCCAGATCATGGGCCAACTGGTCAGGGTCGGCCAATCCGATATAGGGGTCTTCGGGGGCTTCGCGGGCCATGGCCACGGCCCGCAGCGCCATTTCCGAGAGGGTGGCATCGCGGCTGTCTGACGCGGATACGGTCGCACTGCGTTGCCCGATGAACACCCGTAGGCCAAGATCGATTGCCTCGGCGCGGTCGGCCTGTTCCAAGACGCCCGCGCGCACATCAATGTTAACGGAGGTACCCTGCACAACCACGGTATCGGCGGCGTCTGCGCCGGCCTTGTGGGCGGCGTCCAGCAGCCGTGCGGTGAGGGTGTCGGGGGATGGTGTCATCGTGTCAGCTCCAAACCAGATCAACGTCAGGTAGCGATGTCACGGCCTGCGTGCAAGGCTGCGCTGCAACAGAACCCTTTAAAGGGGCGGCTTAGCGCGACGGTGAGGCAAAACAATCCCTGCGCAGGGTATCTCATGAAATACCCGCCAAACAGTTAACCGCCCTGCATGATATCTTGCGGTACATGCAAAACGCGGATGGTGCGTTGGGCCGTGATGCCGCCGTACCCTGCAAAAAGGGGCGCAACCCGCGCCCCTAGATTGCTAAACTTACCGTTAGCCTTATTGGATGCGCTGGCCATTGGCGCTGATGTGGCCCTGTTCGTTGATTTCGATCGTAGAATTCAACGTGTCCGGCGCGTCACCGGGGACGGCCAACAGGCCCATCATCAGGCGGGCACCCATTGCTTGGTCTTCGGGCAACAGGCCCATCTCGACCAACGTGTCCAGCAAGGTGTTGCCGCCCACAAGCATCAGATCAAGGGACCCGCTTGGTTTCGGCGCGCCCTCTGGCGCAGAGTTGTCAAACTCAAACGCGCCTTTGCCGGTCAGGTCGGCCCCGGCCAGACTAAGTCGCAGTTGATTGATCGTCAGCGCGTCGATTTCTAGGGGTGCTTCGGGGGTGTCTTCGAGTGCATTCAGGGCAGCGGCATCGGTAATATCAACGAGCCAGCGCATCTTGCCCGCCAAATCCAAGATCACGGTGGCAGGGTCGCGCGGTAGTTTTGCACTGGGGTCGAACAAGCCCCAAATGAAGTCTGACATGGTGACCCCATCCAGTGTGATATCGAGCGCAAACCCCTTGGGATCGTCGGACGGCACCAATGGCACGGACATGTCAAACCCGGACTGGGCAACCCCTAATGTCACGGGAAACGGCAGCTCTGATGACGTCATAGACAGGTTCAACGCGGATTGATCGGCTGAATATTCGAACCCATCCTGCGCCAACGCAAATGTCAAAGTGCCGCCTTGCGACGTGGTTTGTACCTCGAAGGTATCGGTGCCGTTTTGGGTCCCGGCTGCTTTGGACGTGCCGCCGACGTAGGCAAAAGTCCCGGCGACATCCATGCCCGCCCCAAGCAGGGCCGACAATTCCAACGGGTCGCCTTGCACTGTGGGGAAGGTGCTTTGCCCCGCGAGGGTCAGCCCGTCCATTGTGCCGCTTAGGGTCACATCATTCGTGCCATCTGGGTCAGGAAAATGAAGGCTATAGCTGGTTTTATCGACGGCCATCCGTTGGGTATACCCACGCGTGGCATCGATAGTTGTTTCGGCACTGCCCGTCAGGCCCTCTACGAGAAGACGCATCGCATCGTCTGCTAGGGTGATCGGGTCTTCGTCCACCGTTAACGCGGTCAGCACGGTTTCGATGCTTTGGGCGCTGTATTCGGAGGTGATCTGCGTTGGAGTGCCAGAAAACAGCGTGGTCATTTGGGCTGGGTGCACATCGAATGCCAGCTCGACATCAGATGCGGTGGGCGCGGTGATGTCGATCTCGACCTTCAGTGTGTCAGGGTAGACCACATTCACGGTGCCGTCGTCGTTTGTTTGAAAGTCGATCTGATCAAAGCGCACAACCATGGCGCCACCATCGTCGCCCGTCGCTGACGTCATTTCGATGGACGCCAGCGAGAGCCGGTCTGCGGTTTCGGTTTCGGTGGCCGTCACGCTGTAGCCTACGCCGTTGAAATAGGCTTTCCAGTCTGACCACACGTCTTGCGCAGAAATATCGGCCTGTGCCGCGTTTGCCAAAACGAGGCCAGCGGCGACCCCGACCGTCACGCGGGTGATCCCAAAAGTCATACTGTCGTCCTTATCGCTAAATTTGCGCGCATGGTCTGCGAAGCCCGTGGCAGGGTCAAGAGGAACTGGGGCTGGACCCACGGGCCTGCGCGCTTTACCAAACAGGAATTCAGTAGGAGCGTGACACATGGATATGACAGGTAAAACGGTACTGATCACTGGCGCAAGCCGGGGCATCGGGGCGGAAACGGCGCGGGTGTTCGCCAAAGCAGGCGCGAATGTGGCTCTGGTGGCGCGGGGACAGCGCGCGATCGCAGATTTGGCAGGCGAGATCGGCAAGCAGGCCATCGCCATCCCTTGCAACATCGCCAACAGCCGCGAAGTTTCAGCGGCGGTCGAAACCACGGTAGAGGCCTTTGGTGGTCTCGATGTTTTGATCAACAACGCGGGCGTGATCGAGCCGATCTCGCATCTGTCCACGTCGGATGTGGGCGCGTGGGGCGATGTCATCGATATCAACCTCAAGGGGGTGTATTATGGGATGCGTGCCGCGGTGCCGGTGATGAAGGCCACCGGTGGTGGGTCGATCCTAACGATCAGTTCCGGTGCGGCCCACGGCCCGATTGAGGCATGGAGCCACTATTGCGCGTCAAAGGCAGCCGTCAATATGTTGACCCAGTGTCTGGATAAAGAAGAAGCCGCGCATGGTATCCGCGCGATGGGGCTATCGCCGGGCACCGTGGCCACGCAAATACAGCGCGAGATCAAATCCAGCGGGATCAACCCGGTCAGCAAATTGGATTGGGACGTGCATATCCCCGCCGATTGGCCCGCGCGCGCCTTGTTGTGGATGTGCGGCGCAGAGGCGGACGAGTGGTGCGGCCGCGAAATATCGCTGCGCGACGAGGACATTCGCCGCAAAGTCGGCCTTATATGATCGATCTGAAGCGTGATGGGGACGTCTGGACCGTCACGTTGAACCGACCCGACAAAGCCAACGCGTTGACCGAAGACATGCTGCGCGATTTGATCCGCATCATGGGCCAAATGCACGACGCCCGCGCCGTTATCCTGACGGGCGCGGGCAAGGTGTTTAGCGCGGGGGCCGATCTGGATGCCGCGCGCGCGGGGCTTGCGGTTTCGCCGCTGTGGGAAGACCTGTCAGGTGCTGTGGCGGCCCTGCCGGGGCTGACGATTGCGGCGCTCAACGGGACGTTGGCGGGGGGCGCGATGGGGATGGCGCTGGCCTGCGACATCCGAATTGCCGTGCCGACTGCGCGGTTTTTCTATCCGGTGATGAAATTGGGCTTTCTGCCGCAGCCCAGTGACCCACGCAGAATGGCGGCGTTGATTGGCCCCGCGCGCACCAAACTGATCCTGATGGCGGGCCAGAAAATAGACGCCGAAGAGGCGCTGCGTTTTGGCCTGATCGACAGAATTGTCGCGCCTGAAACCCTGCTGACCGACGCCAAAGCGCTGACACTCGATACCGTCGCCGCGACCCCGGACCTCGCGCATCAGATCAAAGGGATGTGTCACTAGTCCGCGCCCAAAGCCGTATCGTGTGATATTCTGGGCTGTCTTGCCCGTTTGTTGCGCCCATGAGGCCGTCGGTGGGGCCAAAATCAGTGCTTGATGTGTCCGGTTTGAGACCTGATCGGGCTTGGGGGCTTGCTCTGGCGGTTGCTGGCGGGCAAAAGTTTCGCCATGAGGGGCACAACAAGGGGACCTTCGAGTGGAATTTGATCTCTCAGCGCAGCCGGAAATTGTCCAGCAGATGGCGGAATACGCCCTGATAGGCTGGGAACTGGCCAAATCCTGGGTGCTTAGCCCGGCGGCATGGTCGCAGTTTGCGCTGTTGATTGTGGCCTATCTGCTGGCGGTGGTGGCAGCGCGGCGGCTGCGCGGTGTGCTGACCCGTGTGATTACTCCCGCCCCGGATGCCGAAAGTTCGCTGGCCAAGGTCCGCCGCACCGTGTTGTTGGGGCTGCCGCTGTTGTTGCCGCTGCTGGCTTACGGGTTCACTGCTATCGGCGAAAGCGTCGTGCGGTCACTGTTCGACAGCGGCGCGGTGATCGCCTTTGGCAAACGGTTGTTTATGTTTCTGGCGGTGCGCACGCTGGTCGGTGAAATCATCACCGATCCGTTGCTGAAACTGCTGGGGCGCTATGCGTTGCTGCCCATTGCCGCGCTTTATACGGTGGGGCTGCTTGATCCGCTGATGGTCAAGCTAAACGCGATGACGGTGTCGCTTGGGAATATCTCGTTTTCGGTGATGTCGCTGGTGCGCGGGGCCATTGCGGGGGGCATCCTGTTTTGGCTGGGCGGGTGGTCCACGCGCCAAACATCGCAGTTCATAGAGGCGCAAAAAGACATGCGCCCATCGCTGCGCCAACTGATGGCCAAGGTGATTGAATTCGCCATTTTCGCCATCGCCTTTCTGTTGCTGCTGAATATCATGGGCATCAACCTCAGCGCGCTTGCGGTGATTGGGGGCGCGATTGGTGTGGGCCTTGGGTTCGGGCTGCAAAAGATCGCGTCGAATTTCATTTCGGGGGTGATCTTGCTCATCGAAGGGCAGGCGACGGTTGGTGATTTTGTCGAGCTGGATGGCGGCGAATCTGGCCAGATCGTGAAAATGACCGCACGGGCCGCGATTTTAGAAACCTTCGATGGCCGCTGGATCGTGGTGCCCAACGAAGATTTCATCACCACGCGGGTGGTCAACTATTCCGACAGCGGGTCTGCCAACCGCTATGAGGCGCCGTTTTCCGTCAGCTACGACACGGATATCAACGCGGTCCCCGCGATCATCGAAGCGGCGGTGGCAACACACCCCGATGTGCTGGATGTACCGTATCCGCCCGATTGCGAATTGCGCGGGTTTGGCGGCAGTGGTATTGATTTTGCTGTTGAATTCTGGGTCAACGGGCTGGATGACGGGCCGAATAAATACACCTCTGATGTGTTGTTTCTGGTCTGGAATGCGCTCAAGGACAACGGCATCGAAATCCCGTATCCGCACCGTGTGGTGGAATTTAAGGGCACGCCCCCCGAGATGGCAAAGTGACCACTGCGCTGGTCATTGGGGCGGGGCCCGCGGGGTTGATGGCCGCGCAAGAGCTGGCAGCCGCGGGGCTTGGGGTCACCGTATGTGATGCAAAACCATCGGTTGGGCGCAAGTTTCTGATGGCTGGAAAGTCGGGCCTGAACCTGACCAAAGACGAACCAATCGCGCAGATGTTGCCGCAGTACTCTGAGGCCGCAGGCCCGTTGCGCGCCTGCCTCGAGGCATTTGACGCGCAGGCCGTACAAGACTGGGCGCGGGGGCTGGGGCAGGACGTGTTCACCGGGTCAACCGGGCGTGTGTTCCCCCGTGCGATGAAGGCGTCGCCTTTGTTGCGGGCGTGGTTGGTCGCGTTGAATGCGGCAGGTGTGGTGCTGCGGCCAAATATGCGCTGGCAGGGGTGGGACGAGCACGGCGCGGTCTTCGATGGGCCCGGCGGCCGCGAAACCATGGCGCCACGTGTCACGGTTTTGGCGCTGGGTGGGGCAAGCTGGGCGCGGCTTGGGTCTGATGGCGCGTGGCGCGATACGTTGGTTGCGCGCGGGGTGCCGGTTGCCGATTTTGCCCCGGCGAATGTGGGGCTGCAGATCTCGTGGTCTGACCACATGCTGCGCCATTCGGGCCGCGCGCTCAAAGGCGTGCGGTTCACGGCGGGGCCGATGTCGTCACGCGGCGAGGCGGTGATTGGCCGCACCGGGCTAGAAGGCGGCGGTCTTTACGAGGTGAGCCGCGCGGTTCGGTTGGGCCACGGGGTGGTGGTTGATTTGCTGCCCGATCTGGATGCCGCAGAGGTTGCCAACCGGTTGGCGCGGCCCCGTGGCAAGGCGAGCCTGTCGACCCATCTGCGCAAAGCACTGAAACTGGACGTCGTCAAAACGGCGCTGATGCAGGAATGCGCGCGCCCCTTACCGCAGGACCCGGCGACGTTGGCGGGTCTGTTAAAGGCGCTGCCGCTGCTGCATCAAGGGTTGCGCCCCTTGGATCAGGCGATTTCTGTGGCCGGGGGCGTGCCCTTTGATGCGATGACGCCAGACTTTATGCTGACGTCCCAACCGGGCGTGTTTTGCGCCGGCGAGATGTTGGATTGGGAGGCCCCGACCGGTGGCTATCTGATCAACGCCTGTCTGGCCACGGGCCGGTGGGCGGGCCGCGCCGCCGCTGCCTATTGCGCAGATGCCGCCTGAAACGCAGGCCGTTCCCGCAGGGTTTTCGCGTATTGGAACAGTTTATCGTCGGTGCGCGGAAATTTGGCCCCAATGGCCCAGCTCAAACAATGGCACGCCAGAATATCGGGCAGGGTGATGTTATCGCCCATCAAAAACGGGCCCTCAAGGCGGTCCGTTAAAACAGCAGCCGCGCGTTCAAATTCGACCTTCAGGACCTCTTTGATCGCGGGCATACGAAGATCTTCGGGCAGCACGAAACTATGTTTGGCAGCGGCCCATAAAATCGCATCGAATTCGTCGATCAGCCAAAAGGTCATGGCGTCTTGGTGCGCGCGCGCAATGGTGCCTGCGGGGGCGGTCAGTTTGCCGTGCTTGTCCGCCAGATACGTCAAGATCGCCATGGAATCTGTGATCACCGCATCGCCATCAATCAGGGCTGGGATCTTTCCCAACGGGTTATGCGCGTGCGCGTCATCCGAACGGGGCGCTGCGGGGATATGCGTGTAGGGTTCGCCCATCTCTTGTAGGGCCCAAAGGACCCGGAGGGCGCGCGATTTTGTTGCTCCAATGACGGTGTACATATGTGGTGTCCCTTGATGTGTTGCGCCGACAGTATCCACGGATACCCTCACGGGGCAACTGTTGCCACGATGTGCGCGCCAAGTTGGCGTGGCCTAGCGCGTGGCCAGCATAGCAAGACGGATAAACCCGCGTTCAACCAACGCCATACCGGGCGCGTGTTGCCCCGCAGACCGCAGTTGCAGGTCGATGTCCGTTAATAGCGTAATCGCGGTTTCTAGTTTGGGCGCACCCCAGCGGCGCGATTGCGCCAGCATCCTGTCGCGATTTGGGCCGAAAATCGCCGGTCTGCCAGATGTATCGCAGGCGGCCCGGTGCAGCGCCCGGAAATGCCGCATCGCCCCGATGCACAGCCCCACAGGCGTGGCCCCTTGGGCGATCAATTTCTGCATCACCGGCCCGATATCTTGCGCGCGGGCGTCCGCCACAACCATCAAAATATCGTCAATAGCGGCCTCGGTTGATGTGGGGGCGCAGGCGGCGATATCGGCCAGCGAAACAGGCGTATCATCGCCCATTTTATACAGCGCGATCTTTTCAACGGTCTGGCGAAAATCACCGGGGTCGATCGTTTGCGCCAGATCCCCAAGCGCGGCCATCGCGTCTTGGGGCACCTGACCCACACCGGCATCGCGCAATGCGGTTTCGATTTCGTCGCGGGTTGGGGGATTATCATAGATGCCCACGGCATAGGCCTGCGGGTGGCTTTCGAACGCTTTGCGCACCTTTGAGGTCGGTTTGAGGGCGCCGCCCGTCACCACCATCTGGGCATCACCGGGCTGCCATGCCTCAAGCGCGGCAAGGATCGCAGGGGCGGCGGTGTCGTTTACCTCTTCGATAAAGACCGCACGGGGGCCGGGGAAAAACCCCACCGCCTTGATCGCATCCACCACCATGGCGGGGTCTTTGCGGCACTCCGCACCCGACATCCGGCTCAGCCGCATTTCCTCTTCGGCGGTGGGGCCCAACAGGGCCGACAGCACCTGCTGTCGTTTCAGGGCCACGCGCATGCCATCAGCACCGTAAATCAACAGCCCTGTTTTGTTGGCATCAGGCTTGGAGAAATAGACGTTGGCGTCGCGCGTCGACAGTTTCATCCCAGATCTGCGACCAAAACACGTGCGACGATTTGATCGGCCAGCAGCACCATCAACCGCTGTTGTGCATCGCGTTCAGCCGCCGAGGTGGCAACCGTTGTGCCCGCAGCCGAATACCCGGTGAAGTTGGTCACCGTCCCCGAAGCCGTCACACGCCCGGTGCTGGTTTCGACCAACGTATAGCCCGCCGTGCCCAGCACATTATAGCGTGTGGTGATGCCTTCGGTGTCGACGGCAAGACCCTCTTGGCGGGTGCTGACGGTCAGTTCCAGATTATAGACAGGGTCCGTTGCGCGGCCCAGCTTTTGTTCGAACCGCTGGGTCAGCAAAAATGCGTTACGGGTACCGGGCTCGGACACAAGGATGTTGTCTTGCAATGTGGTGCCGTTGCCGTTGGGGGCGTACACGGGCGTAAACCCACAGGCGGCCAAGACCACCGGCAACATCAGCAATATCTTGCGACTATACGACAACATTCACGATCCGTCCTGGCACCACGATGACTTTCTTGGGGCTCGCACCATCCAAGCTTTTGACAACAGCCTGATCTGCCAGCGCCACCTTTTCAACCTCTTCTTTGGACATATCCGCAGGTACGGTGATTTCGGCCCGGCGTTTGCCGTTGATCTGAATGGGCATGGTCACGGTATCGGACACCAACATAGCGTCGTCTACTTGCGGCCACGGCGTTGTCGCGATCAGCCCGGTCCCGCCCTGACGGGTCCAAACGTCTTCGGCCAGATGCGGGGTCATCGGGGACATCAACTGCGCCAGCGTCATGATCGCCTCGCGTTGGGCGGCATGCCCGGCCTTGGATTTTTGCAAAACAGCGGTAAAACCATAAAGCTTTGCGATTGCTGCGTTAAACCCGAAACTCTCGATGCCGGTGGTCACATCGTGGATGCACATATGCATCGCGCGCAGCAGGTCGGTGTCGCCTGTGCCCTTGGCGTCTTTGTCCATGGTGCTGATGCGTTCGCACAGGGTCCAGATGCGGGTCAGGTGCTTGAATGCGGCCTCGGCGCCGCTGGCCGTCCATTCTACATCGCGTTCGGGGGGGCTATCGCTAAGAACAAACCACCGCGCAGTGTCAGCCCCGTAGGCCGAAATAATATTGATCGGATCCACCACGTTTTTCTTGGATTTCGACATTTTCGCCGATGGGATGGTCTCTACCTCGGTGCCGTCGGTTAGTTTGCCGTCGGTCACGTCTTCGGGCAGGTGGTAGACGGGGCGGTTCTTGTCATCGCGGGTTTGGTAGATTTCGTGCGTGACCATGCCTTGGGTGAACAGCGCGTTAAACGGTTCATGCGCGGATTTCGGCAGATGCCCGGTGACTTCCATCGCGCGGGCAAAGAATCGCGAATAGAGCAGGTGCAGAATCGCGTGCTCAATCCCGCCGATATATTGATCGACGTTCATCCAATAGGCCGCGTCTTCCTGCACGGTGGGCGTATCCGCATGCGGCGAAGTAAAGCGTGCGAAATACCACGAACTATCGACAAACGTATCCATCGTGTCGGTTTCGCGCTTGGCGGGTTTGCCACAGGACGGGCAGGCGCAATTGCGCCACGTGGGGTGCCGGTCGAGCGGGTTGCCCGGCACGTCAAAGCTGACGTCGTAGGGCAATTCAATCGGGAGGTTTTCTTTCTTTTCGGGCACCACGCCGCAATCATCACAATGCACCACGGGGATCGGGCAACCCCAGTACCGCTGACGGCTGAGACCCCAGTCGCGCAGGCGGTATTTTGTCTGGCCAGTGCCTAGTTTATGCGCCTCGAAATAGTCAATCGTGGCGTCGATCCCGTGCTGACCCGTGGCTTCGGTGATGCCGGCGAAATGGTCGATATAAACGATGGTTTCGGTTTTGGCAGGCACCAGCGCGTCTGTGCCGACCTCGGCGGTATCGCCGGGCATGTGAAACGCGTTTTGCACCGGCAGGACGTATTTGCGTGCAAAATCCAGATCGCGTTGGTCATGGGCGGGGCAGCCGAACACGGCGCCTGTGCCATAGTCCATCAGGACGAAATTGCCGATCCAGACGGGCAATTCCACACCATCGTAGATCGGATGCGCCACCCGCAGCCCGGTGTCTATGCCCTTTTTCTCGGCCTTTTCCATGGCCGCTTCGGTGGTGTCCATCTTGCGGCATTCGTCGATGAAGGCGGCCAGATCTGGGTGCGTGGTTTCCAGCGTCTTGGCCACGGGGTGATCCGGCGACACCGCAATAAAGGACGCGCCGCGCATAGTGTCGGGGCGGGTCGAATAGCACAGGATCGTGCCGTCGCCGTCTGTGCGCTGGAACGGAATTTCGATGCCGCGGCTCTCGCCGATCCAGTTTTCCTGCATCAAGCGGACCTTGGCGGGCCAGTTATCCAGCCCATCCAACGCGTCTTTTAGGTCTCCGGCCATGTCGCTGATCTTGAAGAACCACTGCGTCAGCTCGCGGCGCTCTACCTCGGCGCCCGACCGCCAGCCTTTGCCGTCGATCACCTGTTCGTTCGCCAGAACCGTCATGTCGATGGGGTCCCAGTTTACCTGAGCGTTCTTGCGGTAGACCAACCCGGCCTTGAGGAAATCGAGAAACAGCGCCTGTTGTTGGCCGTAATAATCCACATCACAGGTGGCAAATTCACGTGACCAATCGATCGACAAACCCAAAGGCTTCATCTGGTCGCGCATGTCCTTGATGTTGTTATAGGTCCAATCCTTGGGGTGCCCGCCGATGGCCATTGCGGCGTTTTCCGCAGGCATGCCAAAGGCATCCCACCCCATCGGGTGCAGCACGTTATGCCCGGTCGCCAGTTTATAACGCGCGATCACGTCGCCCATGGTGTAGTTGCGCACGTGCCCCATGTGGATGCGCCCGGACGGATAGGGGAACATTTCCAACACATAGTATTTGGGTTTGTCAGCCGACCGAACGGCCTTAAAGATCTCGTCCTTGGCCCAGGTTGCTTGCCAGCGGGCCTCGATCTCGGCAGGGGTGTACCGCGTCATGCGTGCGTCCTTTTAACGTCAGAGCGCCGGAAGCCGTGTTTTGAACGGGTCCCGGCGCTGATATCTACATATATATTTCGTGTGTCTAGAACCGGTTGTCAGCGATCCGCAATTGGCGCGCCCGGCTCAGGATAGCGTCTTCGACGGCGCGAATGGTCGCCGCACTGGCTGGGCCGTTTTGCGTTTGCAGCGATACATTCAGCGCGCGGGCATCCAGCGCCGGGTCGTTGATCAAAACCGTGGCGCGATAGGCGCGGCCACCGCCGGGGGGGCGGCCAAATCCGGTGATGATAACCCCGGTGAATGGGTCAACCGATTGGACCGGCAAGAAGTCCAGCACCTCTAACGAGGCGGACCATATATACTTGTTGACCGCAACGTTGGTTTCCACATCACGGCGACCGAAGGCTTCCCAAATGGTCTGTGACCCGGCGCCTTCTGACAGCCGCGCGTCGCTTCTGTCAGTGTCGGGGTCGCTGGGCGCGCGTACGGTGTCCTCGCCATCGCGCGCGCCGCAGGCAGCCAACGTCGCGGCGACAAGTGTGATGGCCAAAAGCCTGAGAATACGAGGTGATGTCATGTCTATACCTGCTGCTCGGTGTCGGCTGCACATTAGTCCATGTGTTGGCACAGGGACAAGGGCGTTATCTGACATAACATCAACGCGGTTTTATGCCTGCGCAGCGGGGCAATTTAGCGGCCTCTACGGGGGTGTGGCAAACGAGCATCAGCTTTTTGAAATGTAGATAGGCTGACCACGTCGGACTTGAGGTTAAGACGCCCCTCATACAGAACACCTTTACAACTTGACTGGCCGCGGCTGGTCAGGGACGGAACCTAATAACTGA
Organism: Roseobacter sp.; assembly: GCF_039970775.1. Taxonomy (GTDB): domain Bacteria; phylum Pseudomonadota; class Alphaproteobacteria; order Rhodobacterales; family Rhodobacteraceae; genus Roseobacter. Next base: position 35,642 of record NZ_JBDVLG010000063.1, on the reverse strand, counting down.
GGGATTTTGAAATGAAAAAAGTTCTCCTTGCATCGACAATGCTCGTTGCGACAGGCGGCATGGCTGCAGCAGACGTTACATTCGGCGGTTACGGCCGCTTCGGTATCTTGTATGAAGAAGACCGTGGCGCGGGCGCAGAAGAAGAAACACGCGTTGAAAGCCGTTACCGGTTGAACATCGACGCGTCGACAGAAACAGACGCAGGCATCCGTTTTGCTGCACGTATCCGTGTTGAAGCAAACGAAAACGCTGACAACTCCGCAAACCAGGGCGCGTTCTCTGGCGCACGTTTCCAAGTGTCCTCCGGTGGCCTGCGCGTTCGCGTTGGTAACGTATCCGGCGTAACAGACGCGGCAGAAGTTGTTGACTACTTCGGTTTCGAGCCCGGCCTGGTTGGTCAAACCGGTCAATACGCAAACAGCGGTGTTTCTTTGCCAGCGTTCTCCAGCACTGGTGCGGGTAACAACGGCATCAACGTCAAATACGAATTTGGCGACTTTGCTGTTATGGCGTCTTACACAGACGACCACTCCGTAAACGACGGCGGCACCATCGGTACGACAGTTGCTTTCGGTGACTCATACGAATTGGGTGCATCCTACAACTTCGGTGGTTGGACTGCCGGTGTAGTGGTTGCGCAGTTCGAAGCAGCTGGCGGCGCAGCCGCAACGAGCGACTTCTACTTGGCAACACTGTCCGGTACCATCGGTATCGCTGATGTTTCCTTCTTGGTCTCCGACTTCGAAGCAGACGATGATGTTGTTATCGGTGCATCTACATCCATCCCAGTTGGCGCAGCAACAAACATCGTTGCATCCATCTCTGACGGTGGCGAAGACGCAAACGACACATCCTACGGTCTTGGCTTCACACACTCCCTCGGTGGCGGCGTGAAACTGAGCGGCATGGTCGGTTCCAACGCAGACAGCAACACAATTGCTGATCTGGGTGTTCGCTTCGACTTCTAAGTTGATCTGAACAATCCAAGATTTTGGGGCGGCCTTCGGGTTCGCCCCTTTTCTTTTGTGTCATGCCCTTATGTTGTAAGGCGTAGGGAACAATAGGATAGACCATGAGTTTGCAAGACATCTCCAACCGTGTGCAATCGGCAGAACAGGCCGCAGGTCGTGCGCGTGGGTCCGTGCAGTTGATTGCCGTGTCCAAGGTACAGCCAAACGACCGCGTCGCGGCAGTGCTTGAACAGGGCCATCGGTGTTTTGGTGAAAACCGGGTGCAGGAGGCTGCGGGCAAATGGCCAGATTTTCGCACCCAACATGACAGTGTTGACCTACATCTAATCGGGCCCGTGCAAACGAACAAAGCGCGTCAGGCCTTTGACCTCTTCCAAAGCATCCATTCGTTGGATCGCCCTAAATTGGCGACTACATTTGCGCGGCTCGCGCAGGAAACCGGCACCTGCCCTGCGCTTTTTGTTCAGATAAACACCGGCGAAGAACCGCAAAAAGCTGGGGTTTTGCCCGCGGAGGCAGATGCATTCATCGCAGACTGTCGCGCCCTTGATCTGGCGGTAAAGGGGCTGATGTGTATCCCCCCGGTCACCGAAGAAGCGGCCCTGCATTTCGCGCTTTTGGCCAAGATCGCCGACCGCAACGGCCTCACGGGGCTAAGCATGGGCATGAGCGCCGATTTCGAAAAAGCGATCGCCTTTGGCGCAACCCACATCCGCGTTGGGTCCGCCATTTTCGGGGACCGAAGCGCCGCCTAAACCGCCATGTTATCTGAGACGATCAACCGGGTCTGCATGCCAATGCGGGCCGCGATATGACGCAGGTGGCTGCGGGACAGAGCAATGCAGCCTTCGGTCGGGTAGCCCGGCCGCCGGTATTGATGGATGAAAATCGCAGACCCTTTTCCCGATATGGCATGGGGCCAGTTCCAGCCAACGATGATCACCAGATCATACAGCTGATCTGCCCGGCGCAACACCTCGTGACGCCCGGCATAGGGCGCGCGGACCATCGTGTTGTAATCGCGCTGCGTGACATCATCTGACCACAGATCGCCGGGCTTGATAGGCCGCGCCCAATCTACGGGGCGGGCCATGCGGTCGGGCCGGTATAACATGCCACCAATCGGGTGGGTGCCAATTGGCGTAGCGCCGTCCCCTTCGCGTTTCTGGGACGTGCACCCCGTTTTGCCTATGGTGCAGGGATAGACCTGCCCCTGAAACCGCAGGCCCCGCGGGGTCAAAACCATATCATCGGGCGTCACAGAAGATGTCCTGATTTGCGGGCCTTGGTCGCCAAATACGCGGTGTTGTGCCGGTTTCCCCCAACGACCAGCGGCACACGTTCGGCGACGGTGATCCCGCTGGCTTGCATCATCTCGACCTTTTTGGGGTTGTTGGTCAGCAACCGCACACTGCCAAACCCAAGGCTTTTCAAGATATCTGACCCCAGGCGAAAGTCGCGCTCGTCGTCTTCAAAACCCAGCCTGTGGTTGGCCTCGACGGTATCGAACCCCTGATCTTGCAGCGAATAGGCGCGCATTTTATTGGCCAGCCCGATCCCGCGCCCCTCTTGATTGAGATACAGCAACACACCTTGGCCAATTGCGCCCATTTGGGTCAGTGCGGCGCGCAACTGGGGGCCGCAATCGCATTTGAGCGACCCCATCAGATCGCCGGTAAAGCAGGCCGAATGCAGCCGGGTCAACACAGGTTGCGACCTGTCTACTTGCCCGATTTCGATGGCGTAATGCTCCTCGCCGCCATCGTCGGGGCGGAACACGTGCAGCTGACCGGCCTCTGACACCTCTAATGGCAGGCGCGCCCGGACCACCGCCCGCAAGGGGCTGCGCTCTGACAAATGCGCCTGTGTTTCGGCCAGCGAAAGGGTTGTGAGGTCGTTGGCCTTGGCAAAACCCGCCGCGTTTTCTAGGGGGGTCACCACGGCGGCGGGCAACAGCCGCGCCGATTTGGCCAGTTGAATGGCCGCGCGGTGTGCATCGACAGGACCGCCACGCTCACATTTCAACGGCCCTTTCAGCGGGGTCATCAGGTCTGCGGACGGGTCGGCGATACTGCGCAGCCATGCGAACGTGTGATCCGTGGGCAGCGCGATCCGGGCAAGGTCACCGTCATAGGCAGGCGCCTTGAGCGTCTCGGCACGCCGCGCGGTGATGGCGATGACACTGGTGGCCGGGAGGTCCCGAAGGGCCGTGAGCCGCCCTGTGGTCAGGGTTTCTATTGCGCAAACCAGCACCGGGTGATCGCCGGTTATCACCACCGGAACGCCCATTCGCAGGTCCGCGCGCGCGCGCGCCAGCCGCTCTACACTGTCTGGACCGATGTTCATGATGTTACAACGCCTGCATAATTTGAGCCTGATCTAGGCTAATTCGGAGGAAATTGAAACATTTGATGGAATTGTTACACGAGCGCGTGAAAGATTTTATCACACGCTTGCGCGACGGCGCGTGAAGGCACATTTCTGTTACGACAAAGGGAGGTAACCCATGCCACAACTGAAAAAGATCCTGCTGGTCGATGATGATGACGACCTTCGCGAAGCGCTCAGCGAGCAATTGATTATGACCGAAGACTTTGATGTCTTCGAGGCTGCTAATGGCGCCGATGCCATGGTTCGTGCCAAAGAGGCGCTGTATGACTTGGTGATCCTGGATGTCGGGTTGCCCGACACCGATGGCCGCGAACTGTGCCGACTGATGCGCAAACAAGGCGTGAAAAGCCCGATTTTGATGCTGACAGGGCACGATAGCGATGCCGATACGATCTTGGGTCTGGATGCGGGCGCCAATGATTACGTCAGCAAACCGTTCAAGTTTCCGGTGCTGTTGGCGCGGATCCGCGCGCAATTGCGCCAGCACGAACAATCAGAAGATGCGGTGTTTCAGTTGGGGCACTACACCTTCAAACCGTCGGTGAAGATGCTGGTGACCGAAGACGACAAAAAGGTGCGTCTGACGGAAAAGGAGACAAATATCCTTAAATTCCTGTACCGGTCGACCGACGGCGTAGTGCCGCGTGACGTGCTGTTGCACGAGGTTTGGGGCTACAACGCTGGTGTGACCACCCACACCTTAGAGACACATATTTACCGTTTGCGTCAGAAAATCGAGCCTGATCCCTCAAATGCGCGGCTTTTGGTCACCGAATCCGGCGGATATCGACTTATGGCGTGAACGTTGGGGTTTTGTTAACCATTTAAAGTCTATAGTTTAAACAGAGGGTGCTTCAATAGTCATTCGCACCCTTTTCCGAGATCCCGCGCATGTCCGGGTTATGACATGCACCTCCCTGTTGGACTTGGCCGGGCCTTGTGCCCGGTCTTTTTTTGCCTGATCGCAGGGATATCTGTCTTTCTACGATAGCCGCCTATACCCGCGTTTCGCCATGGCGAAACCTGCGCCTGCGCGTTAGGGTGCCGCGACAGCAGTGGGAGCGCGCGTATGACTTTTTCTTTGGCGACATGGAACATCAATTCGGTGCGGTTGCGGGCTGATCTTGTGCTCAAACTTCTCTCCGAAGAAAGCCCAGATGTGTTGTGCCTGCAGGAATGCAAAAGCCCGGTTGATAAAATCCCCACCGATCTCTTTGCGCAGGCGGGCTATGGCCACATGGTCGCCCGCGGCCAAAAGGGATATAACGGCGTTGCGATCCTGTCGAAACAGCCGATCCGTGAGGTTGGCGCGCATGATTTCGCAGGGCTTGGTCACGCGCGGCACATTGCCGGACAACTGGAAAACGGCGTGACGGTGCATAATTTCTACGTGCCTGCGGGCGGCGATGTTGCCGACCGGACCGTGAACGAGAAATTTGGTCAGAAGCTGGATTATCTGACCGACATGCGCGACTGGTTCCGCGATAACCGGCCTGAAAAGTCAATTCTCGTGGGCGATTTGAATATTGCCCCCCGCGAAGACGATGTCTGGGATCACAAGAAACTGCTCAAGGTGGTTAGCCACACCCCGATCGAGGTGGACCACCTGGCCGAGACCCAAGACGCGGGTGGTTGGGTCGATGTCACACGCAACGACATCCCCGAGGGTAAACTTTATAGCTGGTGGTCCTACCGGGCGCGCGATTGGGACGCGGCCGACAAAGGGCGCCGGCTTGATCATGTGTGGGCCAGTGCCGATATCGCGACCGCTGCACATTCCAGCCGTGTGATGCGTGCGGCGCGGGGCTGGGAAAAGCCAAGCGACCATGCCCCGGTTTTTGCCAGTTTTGACCTTTGAAAAACGCGGCGCCTTCCCATATAACCCTGACGCAACCCTGAAGGATAAAAGACAATGGACCTGAACCTGAGCGCGGCCCCTGCGGCGGATGATCTGATCAAGGATGCGACCGAAGCGACCTTTATGGCGGATGTCGTCGAGGCGTCGCAGACCGTCCCGGTGATCGTGGATTTTTGGGCGCCGTGGTGTGGCCCTTGCAAGACGCTTGGCCCACAGTTGGAAGACGCCGTGCGCGCCGCCAAAGGGGCGGTGAAGATGGTCAAGGTGAACGTCGACGAGGCGCAGATGATCGCGGGCCAACTGCAAATCCAGTCGATCCCGACGGTCTATGCGTTTTCCAAGGGGCAGCCTGTGGATGGGTTTCAGGGCGCGGTTCCGCAGTCCGAGATCAAGGCGTTTGTTGACCGTGTTGTCAAAGCAGCGGGTGGCGAAGCCCCCGGAGAGAGCCTGGATGAGGCCGTGGCCGCCGCCGAAGATATGTTAACCGAAGGTGCAGCGACAGATGCGGCGCAAACGTTCGCCGCGATTTTGGGCGAAGACCCTAACCATGCGAGGGCTTATGGTGGCATGGTGCGCGCGCATATCGCTATGGGTGAATTGGATCAGGCCGAGGCGATCCTAAACGGCGCGCCCGCAGAAATTTCAACCGCCCCCGAGTTGGAAGCCGCAAATGCGCAGCTGGAATTGGCGCGCCAAGCCCAAAGCGCAGGGCCGTTGGATGACCTAAAGGCAGCCGTCGACGCATCCCCGGACGATCATCAGGCGCGGTTTGATCTGGCCTTGGCGATGCATGCAAACGATGATGTCGAGGGCGCGGTTGACCAACTGCTGGACCTGTTTCGCCGGGATCGTGAATGGAATGAAGGCGCGGCCAAGGCCCAGTTGTTCACGATTTTTGAGGCCCTCAAGCCCAATGACCCCATCATGTTGAACGGCCGGCGCAAGCTGAGCTCTTTGATATTTGCCTGAGGCCGTGCGCGGGCTAGGTCACGTAGTATGATAAAACCAGCAGAGCTTCCCGAGACGATTGCCATCTTTCCGCTGCCGGGCGCGCTGTTGTTGCCCCGGTCGCGGTTGCCGCTGCATATATTCGAACCACGCTACCTGCAGATGTTTGAAGATGTGTTGAAAACGCCGACCCGCCTGATCGGGCTGATCCAGCCCAACGAGGTTCCGGGCCGTAGCGGGACCGGTTTGCACACCATCGGGTGCGCGGGCCGTGTCACGCAGTTTTCCGAAACCGAAGACGGCCGGTATTTGATCACGTTGGGTGGGGTGTCGCGGTTCCGTGTGATGCAAGAGGTGCAGGGCTTCACGCCCTATCGCCGCTGTGAGGTCACATGGGATGGGTTTGGCCGTGATCTGGGCCCGGATGAGCAAGACGACGGGTTTCAACGCAGCGATTTCATGACAGTGCTGGAGCGCTATTTTGACGCGCGGGAATTGTCGGCAGATTGGGATACCCTCACCGAGGCCGATGACGAGCTGCTGATCAATTCGCTGTCGATGATGTTGGAATTTGACCCCGAGGACAAGCAGGCCTTGCTAGAGGCCCCGTCCCTGACGACCCGGCGCGAAACGCTGGTGACGTTGATTGAATATCACCTGCGTGGCGGGCACGAAAGCGAGATGATCCAATGACCGAAACAACCATCGACTTTGACCGCCGCATGTTAGAGGCGTTGATTTGCCCGCGCAGCCACACAACCCTGACCTATGATGCCGACCGCCAAGAGCTGGTTTCGGCGTCGGCCAATCTGGCGTACCCTATCCGAAATGGCATTCCGGTGATGTTGGTCGACGAGGCGCGCGCCCTTGTTTAAAGGGATTTGCCTTGCAGCAATCGTGGTAAATCGCCGGTTAACCCGGCGGCTTCGCGGATAAAGCTGCGGCGCAGTCCGGGGATCCTTGCCACAAGGCCCATCCCCAGATCTCGGACACCACGCGCCACGATATTATCGTTCGAAAATAAGCGGTTAAAGGTGTCGGTGGCCAACGCCAGCGTGGCATTGTCAAACCGCCGCCATTGTTGGTACCGCCCCAGTACTGGCGCGGCGCCAATGTCTTCGCCACGGCGGGCCGCATCGGCGATCACATCAGCGAGTGCGGCTATATCGCGGATCCCGGCGTTGAGGCCCTGCCCGGCGATGGGGTGCACACCATGGGCGGCATCCCCCACCAAAGCCACGCGTTGCGCGATCAGCGCATTGGCCAGCGACAGCGACAGCGGATAGGTAAACCGTTTTCCTGCAAGGGAAATATCGCCCAAAAAGCTGCCAAACCGCGGGCGCAGAACATCCAGATATTCGGCATCGGGCAGGGCGTTTATCGCGCGGGCGTTGTCGTCGGTTTCGCTCCAGACGATCGAAGATCGGTTCTGTGTCAGCGGTAAAATCGCCAGAGGGCCGGGGGGCATGAAAAACTGATGCGCAACCCCGTGGTGGGGGTGGGTGTGCGCAACGGCACAGACCAGCGCGGTTTGGCCATAGCCCCACCCGGTGCGCGTGATGCCTGCGCGCTGCGCTGTGCCAGATCCACGTCCATCGCATCCCACCACCAGCCGGGCGCGGATGATTTTCCCAGAAGCCAGCGTGACCGACGCGCCGGTGTTGTCGACATGCTGTGCAACGACGGGGTCGGCATTGATCTGGGTGATCGGTTTGACCTGTGTGACCGCGTCCAAAAGAGCAGGGCGCAGGTGTCGGTCTTCGACCATGTACCCCATGGGCCCTTCTTCGATTTCGGCGTGATCAAAGTGCATGAAAAACGGCGATGGCCCTTCGCCGGCGCGCCCGTCGCTGACCTTGATATCCAGCATGGGTTGGGCGTCATCGGCGATGACATCCCAGATATCCAACGCGTCAAACAACCGGGTGGAACTAAGCGCCAATGCATAAGACCGTCCATCAAACCCTGCGGCTTTGCGGGTTTTGACGGGCAGGGCGTCGATCAGTGTCACGGTTTGCCCGGCTTTTGCCAAAGCCAGAGCCAAGGCCGGGCCGTTCAGACCGCCGCCGACGATTGCGATGTCGCTGTCAAATGTCATACTCCTCCATAGGATGCGGGTTGGGGGATTGTCCATGCGCGCTTGCGTCGCTACCGTCGCGCCGGACATATCAGGAGCGTAAGATGCAACAGTGGTTAACCATGACAGCGGCCGATTTGGGGCGGGGAATTGCGGCTGGCGATATCGACCCGGTGGCGCTGACCCAGACCTATCTGGGTGCGATCAACACACACCCCCTGAAAGACCGCATTTATGCGCGGATTACCCCAGATCGGGCCTTGTCCGAAGCGCAGGCTGCAGCGGCCCGCGCGGCATCTGGGCAACGGTTGTCGCCACTGGATGGTGTGCCGATCAGCTGGAAAGATCTGTTTGATACTGCGGGGGTTACGACCGAAGCTGGGTCTAAGTTGCTCAAGGGGCGGGTGCCCGAGGTTGACGCGCATGTGTTGGCCAATGCGACCGCCGCCGGGCTGGTGTGTTTGGGCAAAACCCACATGTCCGAACTGGCATTTTCGGGCTTGGGGTACAACCCCAGCACCAACACGCCGCCCTGCGTGAATGATGCCAGTGCCGTGCCGGGGGGGTCATCCTCTGGGGCTGCGGCGTCAGTTGCGTTTGATTTGGCCGTTGCGGGGATCGGGTCTGACACGGGCGGATCTGTGCGGATCCCGTCTGCGTGGAACGATCTGGTGGGGTTCAAGACAACCTCGGGCCGTCTGAGCCTTGAGGGTGTTGTGCCGTTGGCGTTGCGGTTTGATACGGTTGGCCCGCTGTGCCGGTCGGTCGAAGACGCCAACCTGCTGACGGCTGCGATGGAAGGGCGCGCGGCGTTCGATCTGGCGGGTGCGTCGTTGGACGGTAAGCGATTCGCCATTCTTGAAACGGTGGCGATGCAAGACCTGCGCCCCGAACCTTTGGAGGCCTTTCAACAGGCGATCCTGAAATTGAACGGCGCTGGCGCGCAGGTCGAAAAGATCACCGTTCCTGAGGTGGAAACCGCGATGGCGCAAACGACTTGTGTCTATACATCAGAGGCTTACGGCCTGTGGCGTGATGTTATCGAAGACAACCCAGATGCGATGTTCGCCGAAATCCGCGACCGGTTTAGGCTGGGCAACAACTACACCGCCCCCGATTACGTCGCGGCTTGGGCCAAGCTGGAAGAGGCCCGTCGGGCCTATATCAAAGCGACGGCTGCCTATGATGCGGTGTTGTTGCCAACGTCGGCCATTTTGCCACCCCATCTAGACCGCATGAACACGGACCACGACTATTACGTGACCGAAAACCTGCTGTCGCTGCGCAATACACGCATTGGCAACCTGTTGGGGCTGTGCGCGTTGAGCCTACCAACCTCTGTGCCCAGTTGCGGGTTGATGATGATGGCGCCGCCCAATTGCGAAGGGGCCCTATTGCGGGTTGGTGCGGCGGCCGAGGCAGCACTGGCGTAAAAGCCACAAATGCCCAGAAAGCTGCGCGTTTTTGTGGACGCATGCGGCTGCCTCAGGTACTTTAGGGTAAACGGGACGCAAATGATCCCGAACTGAGGCAGATTGATGGTGTTTCCCGAGCGGTTTTCGAACCTTCCGGCGCATGCGTGGCCGCGCCTGCGTAATTTATTGGACGTCTCTGAAGGAGGCGGCCCTGCGATACACATGACCATCGGGGAGCCAAAGCACGCCTTCCCCGCTTGGGTCATGGATGTCATCGCGGAAAATGCGGTGGGGTTTAACAGCTACCCCCCGAACGAAGGTTCGCCGGAATTGCGCGGGGCCATCGCGGGTTTCGTCCAACGGCGTTATGATGTCGCGCTGGACCCCGATACCCAAGTGATGGCGCTGAACGGCACGCGCGAAGGGTTGTACAACGCAGTCATGGCGCTGTGCCCCGAAGCCAAGAACGGCCAGCGCCCCGCGATCTTGATGCCGAACCCGTTTTATCAGGTCTATATGATCGCGGCCTTGGGGGTCGCGGCAGACCCGATCATGGTGCCCGCAACCTTGGAAACCGCGCATCTACCTGATTTTGCAGGGCTGCCCGAAGACGTGCTGAACCGCACCACGGCGGCCTATATCTGTTCGCCCGCCAACCCGCAGGGGGCTGTGGCCACGCGCGACTATTGGCGCGATCTGATCGCGTTGGCTGAAAAATACGATTTCAAGATTTTCGCGGATGAATGTTATTCCGAGATCTACCGCGATACGCCGCCCGTCGGGGCCTTGCAGGTCGCCCAAGAGATGGGTGCCGACCTCAACCGTGTGGTGATTTTCCATTCGCTGTCCAAACGGTCGAATCTGCCTGGGTTGCGGTCTGGGTTTGTGGCGAGTGGTGCAGAAAATATCCGCGAAATCCGCCAGTTGCGGAACTTTGCAGGGGCGCCGTTGCCATTGCCGTTACAAGCAGCGGCTGCAGCCGTGTGGAACGACGAGGCGCATGTCATCGAGAACCGCGCGATGTACGTGGAAAAATACAAAGCCGCAGACCGTATCTTGGGGCACATCCCCGGATACGCCAGCCCAGAGGCCGGGTTTTTCCTGTGGCTGCCTGTTGAAAACGACGAAGCCGCGGCGGTCAAACTGTGGCGCGAAACGGGCGTGCGGGTGTTGCCGGGCGGGTATCTGGCACAGGACTGGAACGGCACCAATCCGGGACAAAAATACATCAGGGCCGCGATGGTGGCCCCACAAGCAGAAACAGAGCACGGGATCACGTTGATCCGCGATTGTCTGTATCCGCAGTAATTAACGAGGGTCTGAGCATGGCATATCAAACACGTGGACGCGATCCATTGCTGGATCGTTCAATGGCCGAAGCAGTTGAAAAGCGCGGCAAGGAACTGTTTGGCCTTGTGTTGATTGCACTGGGGCTCATGGCCTGCGCAATGATCGCGTCGTACACGCCGGATGATCCCAATTGGATGGTGTCCACCGACGCACCGGTTCAGAATTGGCTGGGTCGTCCGGGGGCATCTTTGGCGTCGCCATTGTTTATGATTGTCGGGTGGGGCGCCTGGGGGATCGGCATTGTACTGGTCGCTTGGGGGCTGCGGTTTGCGCTGCACCAAGGGGCAGACCGTGCGATTGGCCGGCTGATTTTCGCACCGATCGCCATTGCGCTTGGGTCTATATATGCAGCGACACTGTCGCCGGATGGCAACTGGCTGGACACGCATAGCTTTGGTTTGGGGGGGCTGTTTGGCGACACAGTCATGGGCGCGTTGCTGACCATGCTGCCCATAGGATCGACGATCACGGTCAAGCTGATGTCCGTGGTGATGGCGATAGGGATCTTGGTCTTTGGCGCGTTTGTGACGGGGTTCACCCGGCCCGAATTGATGCGCGTTGGGCGGTTCCTTTTGGTGGGTATCGTGATCATTTACGCAGGCCTTATGGCGCTGTTGGGGCGTGGTGCCAGCGGTGCCTTGGCCACGGCGCATTCGATTTCATCGCGCCATGCAGAACGCCGCGCCGAGATGCGCGAAGCCCGTGCCGCCGCCGTGGCGCTGGAGGCCATTCACACCGAAGTGGCCCCTGCCGACGACGCACCCGCCTTTCAAGACGAGCGACAAGAGCCAAAGACGGGCTTGTTTGCACGCATGCCGGGTCTGGTCAAACGCGCCGACCCCTTGCCAGAACCCGAATTGGTTGAGGCCGATATGGTCGTGGACATAGATGATGCGCCCGGCGAAGACCGGATCAGGGCGCGTATTGCGGATGTTATCAGGTCGCGCGCGCGCACCAGCAAACCCGTGCAAACCACGACCTCTACGCCGTTGACCCGTGGCCGGGGGCGTGGGCCCGATGCGCTGGTGTTGGACACCGATGGGATGCGCGCCGAGCCGCCTTTGACGGGGGCATCGGCCATTCCGCCCGCACCTGTTGAGCTGGACACGGTCGAACCGCTGGTCGAACGGTCTGTGCCCGAGGCCCCCGCGGTGCCTGTGGCGCCGATCGCCCCTGCCGTTCCTGCGGCCCCTGTGGTTCCCGTTGCCGAACCGCGCCGCGTTGTGCAGCAACCTGTGCGCAAACCGGTGCAACCGTCGGTCCGCGCGCAGGCCGAAGCAGAGCCCACACTGTCCTTTGACGATTCGCATCCCGGATTCGAATTGCCGCCGCTGAACTTGCTGGAGAACCCCGTGGATGTGCCGCGCTTGCAGCTCAGCGATGACGCGTTGGAAGAAAATGCGCGCATGTTGGAATCGGTATTGGATGACTACGGCGTCAAAGGTGAAATTGTCGCTGTGCGCCCCGGTCCTGTTGTCACGATGTACGAACTTGAACCGGCGCCGGGCCTAAAAGCCAGCCGCGTGATTGGCTTGGCAGACGACATCGCGCGGTCGATGGCGGCGTTGTCGGCGCGGGTGTCGACTGTGCCGGGTCGGTCCGTGATCGGGATCGAACTGCCCAACGACACCCGTGAAAAGGTGGTCTTGCGTGAAATCCTGGCTGCGCGCGATTTTGGCGACAGCCGTATGAGCCTGCCGCTGGCTTTGGGCAAGGATATCGGTGGTGACCCTGTGGTCGCAAACTTGGCCAAGATGCCGCACTTGCTGATCGCGGGGACAACCGGTTCGGGGAAATCCGTGGCGATCAACACGATGATCCTAAGCTTGTTGTACAAGCTAAGCCCAAAAGAATGCCGCATGATCATGATCGACCCCAAGATGCTGGAGCTGAGCGTCTATGACGGCATCCCACATCTGCTGTCGCCTGTGGTAACAGATCCTAAAAAGGCGGTTGTGGCCCTGAAATGGGTCGTGGGCGAGATGGAAGAACGCTATCGCAAGATGTCCAAGATGGGCGTGCGCAACATCGAAGGCTTCAACGGCCGTGTCCGCGAGGCGCTGTCCAAAGGCGAGATGTTCACCCGCACGGTGCAAACTGGATTTGACGACGAGACCGGCGAACCGGTGTTTGAGACCGAAGAAAACACACCCGAGGCGTTGCCCTATATCGTGGTGATCGTCGACGAAATGGCCGACCTGATGATGGTCGCGGGCAAAGAGATCGAAGCCTGCATCCAACGTCTGGCACAAATGGCGCGGGCCTCTGGGATCCACCTAATCATGGCGACACAACGCCCGTCGGTGGATGTGATCACCGGTACGATCAAGGCCAACTTCCCAACGCGGATTTCGTTTCAGGTGACCTCGAAAATCGACAGCCGTACGATTTTGGGCGAAATGGGCGCCGAGCAACTGCTGGGCATGGGGGATATGCTGTATATGGCGGGGGGCGCCAAGATCACGCGCTGTCATGGGCCGTTTGTATCGGACGAAGAGGTCGAAGAAATCGTCAACCATCTCAAGGCATACGGCGCGCCCGATTATATTTCGGGCGTGGTCGAGGGGCCGTCTGATGACAAAGAAAACGACATTGATCTGGTGCTGGGGCTAGGCGGCAATACCGACAGCGAAGACGCGCTATATGACACCGCCGTGCAGGTTGTGATCAAGGATCGCAAATGTTCCACCAGCTATATCCAACGCAAATTGGCCATTGGGTACAACAAAGCCGCGCGTTTGGTCGAGCAGATGGAAGATCAAGGTTTGGTGTCACCCGCCAACCACGTCGGCAAGCGCGAAATACTGGTGCCGGAACAAGCCTGACGGTCTGTGCGTTTCCCTTGCGATGGCAACGATATGCAGCGGCAAGTCGCCGCTGCATATCGTATAACAACCCCGTCAGCCCTATGTGGCATAAGATATTGGTGGCGCAAGGAGCGTTTTATGAAGTCCCTCTTTTCGGCCGTTTTGGTCACATGCCTGACATTGTTCGCGGCGGGGTCAGCGCAGGCCGACAAGCTGACGCTGTCCGAAATATCGGGCTACTTCAACGGCCTAACGACAGCGCGCGGCACCTTCACTCAGGTCAACGGTGACGGATCAACCAGTTCGGGCATTCTCTATATCAGCCGTCCGGGCAGGATGCGGTTCGAATATGACCCACCCGAACAAGCGCTTGTCTTGGCCAGTGCCAATGCGGTTGTGATCATTGATAAAAAGTCAAACCAGCCGCCAGAAACCTACCCCCTGCGCCGGACGCCCTTGTCTTTGATCTTGGCGCGGCGGGTCAATCTGGGGCAGGCGCGTATGGTTGTGGGTCACGAATTTGACGGCACATCGACGATCGTGACCGCCCAAGACCCAAAGAACGCAGACTATGGGACCATCCAAATGCATTTCGCGGGCGACCCTGTCAGGCTGCAACAATGGGTGATCAATGACGCCACCGGTGTCCAAACCACCGTTGTTTTGGACACGCTTGAAACGGGGCTGGACTTGAAAAACAGCTTGTTTGATCCCGGCACCGCATTGCGCAGCCGGGATCGTTGAGACAGCCGTTACCGTAAATTGCAGGTAGCCAGTTGGGCCTGATACAGGTTGGCGCGGGCATCCACATTTCCGGCCACGTTTAAAAGCCACGACTTGCGGTTGTAACTGCGCCGCGCATATCCGGTGTGGCCTTCGTGATAGGCCAGATATTGATTGCGCGTATCGGTTAGTGGGATGCCGTTTTTGGATCGGCTGGTGACCATGTACCACCCCATGAAATCCGACGCGTCCCTGATCCTGTCGCGGCGGGCAAACCGCTTTCCGGTCGCTTTTTTATAGTCTTCCCAGGTGCCATCCAACGCCTGCGCATAGCCGTAGGCGCTTGATACACGGCCCATGGGGATCACACCCAACGCATACCGATGCGGGGTGCGCGCGTTCGAGATGAACCTGCTTTCTTGGTGGATGGTGGCCATTTGCACATGCACGGGCACCCCCCATTTTTGTTCGGTTTTCCGGAACGCTTTTATATACTCGGGGCGCTCGCTGGCTATTCTGCACGCATCATCTAGATGCCGTGGCGCAGTGCCCTGACTGCTCCCGCAAGAGGCAACCAGACCAACCAGTATCATCGCGCGAAGGGTTCTGCTCATTGGCCTCTCGCTTTGTATTTTTATTTTGAAACAGCTTAGCTGAAAATACCGGTTTGGGAAATCACGATTTATCGCCAAATGGCGGAGTTTATCGCGTTTTTCGACAGATCCCGGCGCAAATTGGACCTGTCTGGGGCGGCTTGGGATTGTTGGCGGTCTCATCACAGATTGTTTCCCTGAAACCGTCGGCAATAATTGGACAAATCCTACTTGAACCGTCTAAATGGGTTCGATATGGGGCTTGGTTGTGATGTTAAGTACGCGTGCAAAATACCATCTTGGCCAAGTTGTTCGGCATAAGAAGCATCCCTTCCGAGGGGTCATTTTTGACGTGGATCCTGAGTTTGCAAATACCGAAGAATGGTATGAGGCGATCCCAGAAGACAGCCGCCCCGTGAAAGACCAGCCATTTTACCATCTGCTCGCCGAAAATGACCAAAGCTATTACGTGGCGTATGTTTCCGAGCAGAATTTAGTGGCGGATTATTCGGGCGAACCTGTGGATCACCCCGACATCCCAGACCTGTTCGGGCCGTTTGAAGATGGCACCTACCCGCTGCATTTTCAGTTGAACTAGGGGGTGGCGGGCCCGAAGGCCCACCTGCCTGATCGTCAATAGCCCAAGGCGCAGCCATCTTTGCGCGGATCACTTGCGCCTTCCAGAACGCCATCTTCGCGCATGAGAATCGCCTGAGCGCCGCCGATCGGAACATCGGGAATGGACACGTTGTGCCCCATATCAGACAGATCTTGGCGGGTTTGGTCGGAATAGCCGCGCTCAACCCTCATGTTCCCGTTGTCCGAAAACGCACGGGGGGCGTCGATTGCAGTTTGCGGGTCCATGCCAAAATCGACCAGGTTAGACGCGAACCGCGCGTGACCATTGGGCTGGTACGCGCCGCCCATGACACCAAACGGCATGATGACCTTGCCATTGCGGCGCACCATGCCGGGAATAATCGTATGCATGGGGCGCTTGCCGCCCTTTAGCTCGTTGGGGTGGCCCTCTTCGAGGGTAAAACCCGCGCCGCGGTTTTGCATAAGGATGCCGAATTTATCAGAGGCGATGCCTGACCCAAAGCCATGAAAGATCGAATAAATTAACGACACAGACATCCCATCGCGGTCGACGACGGTGATGTAAATCGTGTCTTTGTGCACGCTTTCCGAAATAGATGTGGCCTGCGCCATCGCTTTTTTCGGGTCAATCAGCGCCGCGAGTTGCTTGGCCGTGTCCATGCTGAGCATGTGATCAAGGCGCGTGGTATAGTCGGCGTCCGCCAGAAAACGATTGCGCGCATCATAGGCTAATTTCGCAGCTTCGGCTTCGATATGCGTGCGGGTTGCGCCAAAAGGATCCATTGCTGCGATGTCAAATTGTGCTAAAATATTTAGCAATAACAAAGCTGTCGCGCCTTGCCCGTTGGGCGGATGTTCGACGACGTCGATGTCTTTATACGCACCAGAGACAGGAGTGGTGTGTGTCGCGGCAGCATTGGCAAAATCGGCGGCAGTGTGGTGCCCGCCGATGGCGTTTAGCGTGTCGATCATATCTTGCGCGACTTCGCCTTCGTAAAAAGCGGCTCTGCCTGATTTTGCGATACGGCGCAGAACATCTGCCTGTCCGGGTGCGCGGAAGATCTGGCCAACCGCCGGGACCTCGCCGTCCATCAGGTAGAAATCACGCGCCTTCCCTTGCAATGTTGCAGCATCCTGACCCCAATCAAACGCGGCGCGCGGGGCGACAGGCACACCGTTTTCAGCCGCCGAAATAGCCGGAGCCACAACCGCATCGAGGCCAATTTTACCAACAATTTCAGAGAGGTGGCAAAACGCGTCTATCGCACCGGGGATCGTTACCGAATGCGCACTGCGCAGCGCGACGGTTTGGTCCCCCGCGGCACGCAATTGGGCGGCGTCTAGGGTTGCTGGCGCGCGCCCGGATCCATTGAGCGCCTGCACATCGCCGTCACCTTGTTGCCACAGCACAAAACAGTCGCCGCCGATGCCTGTCATTTGCGGTTCGCAAATGCCCAAAACCAATGCCCCTGCGATGGCCGCATCCATGGCGTTGCCGCCGCGTTCGAGTATGTCGATGGCTGTTTTCGCCCCCAGCGGATGCGATGTGGCGCACATGCCGTTGGTCGCAAAGACCGGCGAGCGTCCTGGAAGGTGAAAATCGCGCATATGAACCCCCTTGCAGCGTTTTTTCGCAACGTAACGGCGCGCGCGACAATGTCCATGGTTGGACGAACTGTATGTGGGGGAAATTCCTCGACACCGCGAACTGGGTGGGGGCTATTAAACGCGGCGTCGAGGGAAGCTGTATCAAGCTACCCTTGTATTATGCGAGAAGAACAAGGCGTTAATATGATGGCAACTAGGCGGTTTAGGGGAAGAATGATGGCGAATTGAGGCCGTGTCGGGCAAATTACCCGTGTGCGTCGGCGTGATTTTGGGCGAATTCAAGATGCATGGTTAGTGAGTTTTCGCCATCAACTCTTTGATATTGTATATTTTTTGCGAGGCTTTGAACGATAAATAGCCCAAAACCACCCTCGGGCATGTCTTGTAATGCGACGTTGATGTTGGCGGATTGGCCCACCGGCATCGCCAAATTAGGCATCGGTGTGCCCTTATCTGCGATCCGTATGTCGAGACCATCAACCGCGTGCGTGCAGGTAAGTGTGATCCGCCCGGTCGGCCCGGACTGGGGATACGCATGTTCGACCACATTATTCAGCGCCTCTGCCAGAACCAGCTCGACTGTGCCGGTGTCATGGGCCGTCAACGCGAGAGGGCGCAGGCCTACCAGCACCTGCGCGAGCGCATCGCGGACGGCCATCGGGGTGCTGTCGAGAGAGATCGTAAACGCAGGCACAAGCACGACCGGATGATGCGAGGTGGTCACGATCTCATATCTGCCACCGCAGCGTCCAAGGTTGAAAACACATTAAAGACGGTGTCCATCCGGGTCAGTGCGAAGACCCGCGCGACGGTGGGGGTTAGCCCGGCCAAGGCCATCTTGCGGTCCGCCCCGATGGATTTTGTGGCGGCTACGATGGCGCCTAACCCACTTGAATCGATGAATTGTACTTCTCTGAGGTCCAAAATAACGGTTTCTGACCCGCCTTTTATCTCATGCCGGACGGCGTCTTTGAACTCTAGCGCGACTGCCGCATCGATCCGGTCCATAAGAACTGACACAATGCGCAACTGCTCTTCTGTTTTGGTGGTGATGCGCATTATATATGCCCGACTGAGTTGCAGTCTTTCGTTTATCCGGGAAGTGTTACGAATCGGTTAGGCATGAAACAGGGGCAAACACATGGGTGACGTTTTTATCGCTGGCGCTGCCAGAACGCCGATGGGCGGTTTTCAGGGGGATTTCGCAGGTTTGACGGCCTCTGATCTGGGCGGCGCTGCGATTGCAGCCGCGCTGGCCGAGGCAAAACCCACACAGGTCGACGAATTGATGATGGGCTGCGTTTTGCCGGCGGGGCAAGGTCAGGCGCCCGCGCGGCAGGCTGGTTTCAAGGGTGGTTTGGGGCAGCAGGTGCCCGCTACCACGTTGAATAAAATGTGTGGTTCGGGGATGCGCGCGGCGATGATGGCCTTTGACCAGATCGCTTTGGGGCAATCTGATGTGGTGATCGCCGGCGGCATGGAAAGCATGAGTAACGCGCCGTACCTATTGCCTAAAATGCGTGGCGGTGCGCGGTTGGGGCATGGTCAGGTGGTGGATCACATGTTTCTCGATGGGCTCGAAGATGCCTATGAGACGGGCCGGTTGATGGGCACCTTTGCCGAAGATTGCGCCGAACAATTCCAATTCACCCGCGCGGTTCAGGATGACTATGCGTTGGCGTCCCTCAGCCGTGCGCTTGAGGCGCAAAACACCGGCACATTTGACGCGGAAATCGCACCCGTCGAGGTCAAGACCCGCAAGGGGAGCACCACCATCAACGCTGACGAACAGCCCGGTGCGGCCCGCGCCGATAAGATCCCCCAACTGAAACCGGCCTTTCGCGATGGCGGCACAGTGACGGCGGCGAATGCGTCGTCGATCTCGGATGGGGCGGCGGCGTTGGTGATCGTATCAGGGGCGCATACGGGGCCGCGGCGTGCCCGGATCGTGGGTCATGCCAGCCACGCGCAAGCGCCCGGCCTGTTCACCACCGCACCCGTGCCCGCCGCGCAAAAGCTGCTGGACCGGATCGGGTGGACAAAAGACAGCGTGGATCTGTGGGAGATCAACGAGGCCTTTGCCGTGGTGCCTTTGGCGTTCATGCGGGAAATGGCGTTGGATCACGCGCGGGTCAATGTGCACGGCGGGGCCTGCGCGTTGGGGCATCCTATCGGCGCGTCTGGCGCGCGGATCATGGTGACGTTGCTCAACGCGATGGAACGGCGGGATGTGAGACGCGGTGTGGCGGCGATTTGCATTGGCGGCGGCGAGGGTACCGCCATCGCAATCGAACGCACCTAACTAGAAATATGGCGTAATAAGAGACATCTATAATGTTGGACTACGACCACCTAACCAAAACAATCCTTGCGCTGACAGAGGGCGAAACCGACGCGGTCGCGTTGATGGCGACGGTTGCCTGCGAGGTGCATCACGCGGATGCGCGTTTTGATTGGACGGGGTTTTACCGCGTCACAGACCCCGAAATGTTAAAGATCGGGCCGTATCAGGGTGGCCACGGCTGTCTGGTGATCCCGTTTTCGCGGGGCGTTTGTGGTGCCGCAGCGCGCACCGGCCAGACGCAGCTGGTGCCCGACGTAGAGGCCTTTGCCGGGCACATCGCCTGCGCCAGTTCCACCCGGTCTGAGGTGGTGCTGCCGGTGTTCAACGGTGCGGGGGATGTCATCGCGGTGTTCGATATTGATAGCAATCAACCTGCGGCGTTCACCGCGACGGACGCCACCGCGTTAGAGCACATCTTGCGATCTGTCTTTGGGCGACTTTGATCACGGGGTCTGTTCCAACATGCCTTGCAGACATAGAAATGGGCGCCGCCGTCAAGCCGCGCCCAAGGTCTTTATCGAAGGGGTTTAGTTGACGGATTTGGGCTCAGTCACGCCCTTTTCGATCCGATCCGTCGACGAAATCGAGATCTGGCGTGGCTTTAGTGCTTCGGGCACCTGGCGTACCAAATCGATGTTCAACATACCGTCTACGTGCCCCGCGCCGGTCACGTGCATGTGGTCCGCCAGATGAAACCGGCGCTCAAACGCGCGGGTCGCAATGCCGCGGTGCAGGTAGCTGCGGGCAGTGTCATCTTCGACCTTTTTGGCCGCGACGATCAACGCGTTTTCCCGGACCTCGACGCTGAGGTCTGCATCAGAAAACCCGGCAACGGCGATGGAAATCCGGTAGGTGTCGTCGTCTAGCTTTTCGATGTTGTAGGGGGGGTAGGACGGCTGCGCGCCCTCGGTTGTCAGGACCCTATCCATCAAATCTGCGATTTGATCGAACCCAACGGTGGCCCGGTAAAGCGGTGCAAAATCATATGTACGCATGGTGTTATCCTCTTTAGAGCGATCACGCGCCGGCAGTTCCGATAGGGACACAAACCGGCAATGGTTGATGCCGGGGCCCTCAATAGGCACCCCGAACATACCAGATGTGGGGATCAATTTATCGCTTTCAAGACCTGCGCGCGCAGGCGGCCGCACAGACCGCCGCGGCTAGTTTTTCGGCCGGACGAATTTTGCACCGGTGCTCCCACGCCCCTCGCCAACACGCACGCGGGCGGCAATGGGCGGTGTGGTTTGATACACTCCCTTGCCCGCGTCGAGTTCGGCCTGAAGGACCTGCAGCGGGGCACTGAGTGCGGTGCCCAGCGACACATTGTTGCCATTTACTTCTGCCTTGGCAGACACCACCGATACGATCTGCGCGCGCCCGTCGGAAAACACAAAAATCGGCGCGCCGGAGGATCCAAAATCAACCGAACAGGAGGTCACCAAAACGCCTTGTTGGCGGCCCAACACGGTGCAAACCTCTTGCAGGGACGGTGCCTCTGCCCTGTCGTGGGCATAGCTGACCACCCCAACATGGGCGCCTGTGCTGGGGCGTGGCGCGGTGTCGAAGGGTTCGATGGTGGTGTTGCGGATCGGATGATCAAGTTCCAGCAGAGCGACATCATTGCGCACCCGTTCGGAAGACACCTGCGCGTTGTAGGTATAGTCGGGGTGCACCACGGCCCGCCGCACCTGCCGGTAGGCCGACGCACGCCCATTGCGCCACCCGGCCAGAAACTGCACGGTTTCGTGGTTGATCCGCGCGCCAGAGATGGTGTCATACAGGCAATGCGCCGCCGTCAGGACCAAATTCGGCCCGATCAAGGCGCCTGTGCAAAACCCTTCGCCGCCAATGTCTAAACGGCCAACGGCTTCCCAGTCTTTGGCTTGGGTGCCTACGTCCAGTGACTGTAGGTGCCCGTCTTGGGCGGGGTCTTGAGCACTGGCCTGCGTGGCCATGAACAGTGCTAAAACGACAGGCCCCAGTTTAATTCGCATGCCGCCGCCCTCGTTCAAATGTCGCAGTAGATTACAATACGGATGCGGCCAAATTGCGGCGCAGGCCCGCAACCATTGATCCGCGCCTGTCGTCTGGTCCCGTTGGCCAACTGTGCACACAATCGACGCTGACGTGCCAGTCCCAATTCTCATCCGCTGACCGCGCCGAAATGCGATACGAATATACAACACAGACGGCGATGGTGGGCCGTGCGCGTCACAGGCGAAAATGATAAATTTCACCCATTGGCAAGTTTTGCCGGACCTGCCATGCCTGCTCAATGACATTCATAGACCGACTTTCGTTGTTTCAACCGCTGGATTACGTCGCGTTGGCGCTGCTGTTTATGTTGTGGGGCGCGATCGGTTGGCGGGTGGAACATCCGTCGGCCAAACGGGTGTCGACGTCGCGCATCATGGCGGGGTACCGGCAGGAATGGATGCGCCAGATGGTCACCCGTGATCCGCGTATCTTTGACGCACAGGTGCTCAATACGCTGCGGCAAGGCACCGCGTTTTTCGCCTCGACCACAGTGATCGCCATTGGGGGTGCGCTGGCGGTTATGGGCAATGCCGAACGTCTGGCCAATGTCGCCGCCGAAATCACGCTGTTTGATCACCCCACAATTGTCTGGGAATTCAAACTGATGGTGCTGACGCTGTTTCTTACCAACTCGTTTTTGAAATTTGTCTGGGCCAGTCGGCTGTTTGGCTATTGCGCGGTGTTGATGGGGGCGGTGCCCAATAACCCCGACCACCCCAAGGCCTTTCAGCGTGCCGAACAAGCCGCACAGATCAGTATCACAGGGGGGCGCAGTTTTACCCGTGGGCTTCGGTCTATGTATTTTGCACTGGCGTCGGCGGCGTGGCTGGCGGGGCCGATCCCGCTAATCTGTGCTTCCCTCATCACAGTCACCGTGATCTGGCGCAGAGAATTTGCATCTGTCTCTCGTAAAATCCTGCTGAACGCCTAAGTTAGGCGGGACAGAGAGGTCTCGTTGTGCTTGCCAGATTTATAAAGATCATATTTTTCGCCATTGTTGTGGCCGCCGCGCCTGCCTTTGCAGGCCCGCCTCAGGTCGATAATGTCAAAGCCCGCAAGACCGGCGACACGTGGCGGTTTGACGTCACCATTTCGCACGACGATACTGGCTGGGATCATTACGCCGATGCCTGGCGTATCCTCGACATGCAGGGCAACCAGATCGCGATCCGCGAATTGGCGCACCCCCACGTCGAAGAACAGCCTTTTACGCGGTCACTGTCGGGCGTGCGTCTTCCCGAAGGCACCACGCAGGTGCAGGTGCAGGCGCGTGACAATCCCGGTGGCTGGAACCCGCAAACCGCGACGGTTACCCTGCGCTAGCGACTTTTGAGTTTCCATTGAAGGTTCGCCTTTACGCTGGGCCACTCGCTGGCGATAATCGAATACAACGCCGTGTCGCGCACTGTCCCGTTTGGCAAAATGATATGCGACCGCAATACACCGTCCAGCTTGGCGCCCAACCGCTCGATCGCCCGGCGGCTTTGCACATTGACGAAATGGGTGCGGAATTCCACGCAGATACAGTCCAGCTGTTCGAACGCATGTTGCAATAACAGCAGCTTGCATTCGGTGTTCAAGGGCGACCGCTGCACCGATTTGCGGTACCACGTAGAGCCGATTTCAATGTGTCGGTTTGGGGCGTCGATATGCATGTAGGTCGTCATGCCGACGGCTTTGCCCGTTGCGGCATCGATGATCGCAAAAGGCAACATAGTATCCAGCGCACAGCGGCGGTCGATTTCGGCGGCCATGCCTGCGGGGTCTGGAACTGTCGTGTACCACAGGGTGTGCAGGTCACCGTCTGCGGTTGCCTCGGCCAAATCATCGTGGTGCGTCTGCGACAATGGCACCAATGCGACATGCGTGCCTTTGACAGAAAAGGGTTCGGGCCAGGTGGTCATGTGCGGGGTCTCCCAGACAGGTTCAGGGGGTACAAGGCCGGAAAATAAATCGAGGCACAAGCCCAAACCTAGGCGCGGTGGTAGGGGGCCCCTGCAAGGATAGATGCCGCGCGGTACATCTGTTCGGTCAGCATGACCCGGACCAACATATGCGGCCAGACCATTTTGCCGAAAGACAGTGCAAAATCCGCCTGTGACCGCAGCGCAGGGTCGATCCCGTCGGCGCCGCCGATCACAAAGGCCACATCGCCGCGCCCTGCGTCGCGCCACCCTGCAAGCCGTTGCGCAAAATCAGGCGAGCTTTCGAGCCGCCCGCGTTCGTCCATCGCCACCAACACCGCCCCGTCAGGCAGCGCACGGCGGATCAACGGGGCCTCGGTGGCCATGCCGCCGCCTTTGCGGTCGTCCACCTCGACGATGCGCGCAGGCCCAAGGCCAAGGCCCCGACCCGACCGGTCAAACCGGGTGAGATAGTCATCAATGAGATCTTTTTCCGGCCCGGCGCGCAAACGCCCGACCGCTATAATATGTACACGCATAGGTCACTCACACGCCGCTTGGGCGGTCAGTTGTTTGCGCTTTCGGGGCCAGACATTGGCTGCCACATCTTTTCCAGCTGATAGAATTCGCGGACTTCCGGGCGGAAGACGTGCACGATCACATCGCCAGTATCGATCAACACCCAATCGCCGGTGTCCTTGCCTTCCATCTTGGCGGTGCGGCCATAGTCGTCTTTGACCTTCTGCGCGAGCTTTTCAGAAATCGCAGACACCTGACGGGTGGACCGCCCCGAACAGATCACCATGTAGTCGCCAATGGCCGTTTTACCGCGCAGGTCAATCTGCACGATGTCTTCGGCCTTGTCGTCTGCAAGAGATGACAAAACGGTCGCCAGCACCTGGTCGCTTGTGGATGTATCGGTCGCGATGGCCATCACCGCAGAGCCGTTTTGAGCAGCATCGGCTGCGTCAGCATGGATAGACAGGACATTGTCCTCCTTTGAACGCGCCGCCGGACCCCCGGCGCTGGGGTAGGCCCAAGATAACAAGACCTGTGCACTATTTCAATGACAGGGTTCTGGTTAAGATATTCTTGATTAATCGGCGGCAGGGGGCGGTTGGTCGCCCAACAAACGGACCTCGCGTTGGGGGAACGGGATAGAGATGCCATGCGCCTTGAAGGCATCCCATAGCGCCAGATACACGTTGCCCCGGATATTGGTCAGCCCGCCCGTTGGGTCCTTGATCCAGAACCGCAGGATGTAGTCGACCGAACTGTCGCCAAAGCCTACGATATGGCACACGGGCAATTTGGGGTGCGACAACACCCTATCCACCTTGGCGGCGGCCTCGGTTGCCAGTTTGCGCACCTCATGTGGGTCACAGCCGTAGGAGGTGCCGAAAAAGATATCGAGCCGCACGTATTCGTCGGAATGCGACCAGTTGACCACCTGCCCGGTGATCAGGTCTTCGTTGGGGATCAGGTATTCCTTGCCATCGCGGGTGACCACGCTGACGTAGCGCGCGCCCAAGGCGTTGATCCAGCCAAATGTTTCGCCCAGCGAGATCACATCCCCCGGTTTGATCGATTTATCCAGCAAGATAATAACGCCAGACACCAAGTTAGAGACCACTTTTTGCAGGCCAAACCCGAGGCCCACACCAATCGCTCCCGACAGCACGGCAAGCCCGGTTAGGTCGATCCCCACGGCCTTGACGCCCATGAAAAACGCAAACCCGTAGAGCGTGATCTGCACCGCCTTGACGGCGAGCACCTGCATGGATGGGCTGATATCTTCGTTGGCGCGGATGCGACTGGCGGTGGTTGCGCTGATCAATCGTGCGACGGTGAAAAACGCACCGATTACCACGGCCGCAACGATCAACGTCAGCACCGAAAAGTGGAAATCCCCCGCATCCAGCGCCAGCCCATCCAAAAACGTGGATACTTCATCGGAAACGCCAACAAAATAGAGCGTTGCGTAGATCCACAGGGCCCAGGTGACCAGCCGGCGCATAAACCGGTTGCGCACCAACTGCGCGGCATAGGCGATGCCCGTCCAGACAAACGCCAGCGTCGCGGCGAGCCCGATAAAATAAGACCGTGACGGCCATGTGATCTGCTGCATGACCGCATAGAGCGTGCCCGCCAGCACCGCAAACCAGATTAGCCCCATGCGCCGTTTGATCTGCACGATGATGCGCAGCTGCCATTTCGACCAGCCCTCGCGGGCACGCACGTTACGGTCAATGACACGGCACGACACCGCGTGCAGCAGGTAGCACACTGCGGCCAGCCCAATCACGATCAGCACCTGATTCTGTCGCCAACCGGGGGTGATGATACTTTGTAAAAAGCTGACGAAAAGGAACCAGATCTCGTCAACGGACATCAATGCGGCGGCAAAAGGTTCGTCTGTTGGCTCCATGGGGGCTCCTTTTGCGCGAAACTTGCACAGACGGCGGTGGCTCACAAGCGGCCAACCCTTGCAGCACGGCGCGCATCGCTGTATCTGGTCCCTATGATACGCATCGTGGATATGGACGACCGCGCCCGGCTGCGCGAACGCTTTTTTGGGGTGACCCATACCGCGCTGGCGCGACTATAACGTCGCGCGCCACCTTTATCTGACCATTTCAATTGACGGGAGAGGACCTATGTCCCCCAAGACGCTTTACGATAAAATCTGGGATGCCCACGTGGCCCACGAAGCGGATGACGGCACGTGTTTGCTGTATATCGACCGCCATCTGGTGCACGAAGTGACCTCGCCGCAGGCCTTTGAAGGTCTGCGCATGACGGGCCGCAAGGTGCGTGCCCCCGATAAAACCATCGCGGTGCCGGACCATAACGTGCCCACAACACCTGGCCGCGAAGACCCCACCAACATGACGCCGGATTCGGCCGTTCAGGTGGCCGCACTTGATACCAACGCCAAGGAATTCGGTATCCATTATTACCCGGTGTCTGACGTGCGTCAGGGGATCGTGCATATTGTCGGGCCCGAACAGGGATGGACCTTGCCGGGCATGACCGTCGTTTGCGGCGATTCGCACACTGCGACCCACGGGGCCTTTGGCGCCCTGGCCCACGGCATCGGCACCTCTGAGGTCGAGCACGTGCTGGCGACGCAAACGTTGATCCAGAAGAAATCAAAGAACATGAAGGTCGAGATCACCGGCAAATTGCGCCCCGGTGTGACCGCCAAAGACATCACGCTGTCGGTTATCGCGGCCACGGGTACCGCTGGTGGTACGGGCTATGTGATCGAATATTGCGGCGAAGCGATCCGCGATTTGTCGATGGAAGGCCGCATGACGGTTTGCAACATGGCCATTGAGGGCGGCGCGCGCGCCGGTTTGATCGCGCCGGATGAGACGACGTTTGAATACTGCAAAGGCCGCCCGCACGCCCCTAAAGGCGCCCAGTGGGAAACGGCATTGGCGTGGTGGAAAACGCTGTTTTCTGACGATGACGCCGCGTGGGACGAGGTCGTCACCCTAAAAGGCGAAGACATCGCGCCCGTTGTCACATGGGGCACCTCGCCCGAAGACGTTTTGCCCATCACCGCCAATGTCCCTGCGGCAGAGGATTTCGAGGGCGGTAAAATCGGTGCGGCGCAACGGTCGCTTGATTATATGGGTCTGACGCCGGGCACGCCATTGTCTGACGTGGAAATCGACACCGTCTTTATTGGGTCGTGCACCAACGGTCGCATCGAAGACCTGCGGGCGGCTGCCGAGATCCTGAAGGGCAAAAAGATCAAAGACGGGTTGCGCGCGATGGTCGTTCCCGGTTCGGGGCTCGTCCGGGTGCAAGCCGAAGAAGAAGGGCTGGCCGATATTTTCAAAGAGGCCGGGTTTGAATGGCGCCTTGCGGGCTGTTCGATGTGTCTGGCGATGAACCCCGACCAATTGGCCGAAGGCGAACGCTGCGCATCAACGTCGAACCGCAACTTTGAAGGTCGTCAGGGCTATAAGGGGCGCACGCATCTGGTGTCACCGGGTATGGCCGCGGCGGCTGCCATCACCGGCAAGCTCACCGATGTCCGGGACATGATGTGATGCATATGTGCGCTGGTTTCAGATGCGGTGTTTCTACCCCGGATCTGGACACGGCGGCACAGACCTTTGCGATGGATCGCCTGACTGTACCGGCCCCCGGATGCAGCAGGCGGACCAGCCCCAAACAGGCGCGCGCAGTGATCACAGATCACATCGCGTACCCAAAGCCTCGCACCGCGAGCAAGGAGATACATTATGGATAAGTTCAATAACCTCACCGGGATCGCAGCGCCCATGCCGCTGGTCAATATCGATACGGATATGATCATCCCCAAACAGTTCCTGAAAACAATCAAACGCTCGGGCCTTGGCGCTAACCTGTTTGACGAAATGCGGTTTGACCGTCAGGGTAACGAGATCCCCGATTTTGTGTTGAACAAAAGCGCCTACCGCGAGACCGAAATTCTGGTTGCGGGCGAAAATTTCGGCTGTGGGTCATCGCGTGAACACGCGCCATGGGCGATCAAAGATTTCGGCATCCGCTGTGTGATCGCGCCGTCTTATGCGGATATCTTTTACAACAACTGTTTTAAAAACGGTATCTTGCCTATCACGCTGCCCCAAGAGCAGGTCGATATTCTGATGAAGGACGCTGAAAAAGGCTCTAACGCGCGGATGACGATCGATCTGGACGCCCAGACCGTGACCAGTTCGGATGGTGAGACCTTTAATTTTGAGGTGGATGCGTTCAAGAAACATTGCCTGATGAACGGGTTGGACGATATCGGCCTGACCATGGAAAAAGCGAGCTCTATCGATACGTTCGAGGCTGCCGCCGAGCAGGCGCGCCCCTGGGTCTGATCCGTGATTTATCCTGCCCCCATCGTGGGGCAGGGTACGGCCGCCACCGTGCAGGGGCGACGCTCGATACGACATTCGGGCGGTGGCCAAAACGGTCTGCGATCTGATACAGCCTGGGCGTGTAACACCACCTGCTGAATATTGGACGCGCGCCACATGGGTTTTTCTAACCACCAGTTTCCCCACCTGCGGTATCCAGATCATACGGGCGTTCGCGCTGTTGGGTTTTTGATCACATGCGTTGCGATCTGGGTCGTGGCCAGTGCCGCGCAGGCCGACAGTCTGCGGGTTGCCACGTTCAATACCGAACTGTCGCGCAGGGGGCCGGGGTTGCTGTTACGCGACATCGTGCGTGGCGAAGACCCGCAGATCATCGCAACGTTGGATGTGATCGTTGCGGCGCAGGCCGACGTGCTTGTGTTGCAGGACTTTGACTATGATCTGACGGGCGCGGCGTTGGCGGCCTATACGGACGCGTTGCGGTTGAAGGGGCTTGATTATCCCTATCATTTTTCGGCGCGGCCCAATACCGGCATGCCAACCGGGTTGGACATGGATGGCGATGGCAAGTTGGGCGAACCGCGCGATGCCCAAAGTTACGGGCGGTTTTCGGGGCAGGGCGGTATGGCGATTTTGTCGCGCTACCCTATCTTGTTGGATCAACTGGAAGATTTCACCGCGATGTTGTGGCGCGACCTGCCGGGGGCGCTGTTGCCGGTGACCAAAGACGGCCCGTTCCCGTCGCAAGAGGCGCAGGCCATTCAACGGCTGTCGACGACAAACCACTGGGCGGTGCCCGTTGCGCTGCCCGAAGGCGGGCCGGTTCATATCATGACGTTTCACAGCAGCCCGCCGGTATTTGATGGCCCCGAAGACCGCAACGGCAAACGCAACCACGATGAGATCGTGTTTTGGCAGCAGTATCTGTCGGGCGCATTTGGCACGCCCCCCCAAGAGCGGTTCGTTCTGGTGGGGGATCTCAATCAAGATCCGCGCGATGGCGAAGGCATCAAATCCGCGATCAATGGCTTGCTGGCCGACCCCCGGCTGCAAGACCCCACACCACAAAGCGTAGGAAGCACCACCGCCACGGGCGACCCGTTTGACACCGTCGATTGGACAGACCCGGTGCCCGGAAATCTGCGTGTTGACTACATTTTGCCATCGGTGGATTGGCGCGTGCTGGATGCGGGTGTGATCTGGCCTGATCTGGACACACCTTTGGGCCAGACGGTGACCGCAGCCAGCCGCCACCGGTTGGTGTGGGTCGATATCGCCCGCTGACGCCTGGGCCGTGACCGTTTGCTTGACCCTGACAGGACCGCACGGTAGGCCGCACTAAACATATTTTACAGGAGACACGTCATGGCAAACCCATCCCTTCTTATCCTTCCCGGCGACGGGATCGGCCCGGAAGTCATGGAGCAGGTCAAACGTGTGATCGGCTGGTTTGGTGACAAACGCGGGCTGACCTTTGACGTCAGCGAAGACCTTGTTGGTGGCGCGGCCTACGACAAACACGGCACGCCGTTGCACGACGACACAATGGCCCGTGCCCTAGAGGCCGACGCGGTGCTTTTGGGTGCTGTGGGTGGCCCCAAATACGACGAACTGGATTTTAGCGTAAAGCCCGAACGCGGGTTGTTGCGGTTGCGCAAGGAAATGGATCTGTTTTCCAACCTGCGCCCGGCGCAGTGCTTTGACGCATTGGCTGATTTTTCGTCGTTGAAAAAGGACATTGTCGCGGGGCTCGATATCATGATCGTGCGCGAATTGACGTCGGGTGTGTATTTCGGCGAACCGCGCGGGATTTTTGAGGAAGGCAACGAACGCGTGGGCATCAACACCCAACGCTACACCGAAGGTGAAATTGACCGGGTTGCCCGGTCGGCGTTTGAATTGGCGCGGCGGCGGGGCAACAAGGTGTGTTCGATGGAAAAAGCCAACGTCATGGAAAGCGGCATCTTGTGGCGCGAGGTCGTGCAAAAAGTGCGCGACGCTGACTACCCCGATGTTGAGCTGAGCCATATGTACGCCGACAACGGCGCGATGCAGTTGGTGCGTGCACCCAAACAGTTCGACGTGATCCTGACGGACAACCTGTTTGGCGACATCCTGTCTGATTGCGCCGCCATGTTGACCGGTTCGCTGGGAATGTTGCCCTCTGCCAGCCTTGGTGCGCCGGTTGACGGCGGCCGGCCCCGCGCGCTTTACGAACCCGTGCACGGGTCTGCGCCTGACATCACCGGCCAAGGCAAGGCCAACCCTATCGCCTGTATCCTGAGCTTTGCGATGGCGTTGCGCTATTCGTTCGACCAAGGCGAAGAGGCCGCACGGCTGGAGGCCGCCATTGAAAAAGTGCTTGCTGATGGGGCACGGACGGCAGATCTGATGGGCGAAGAAGGCGGCACCCCGATCAGCACCACACAAATGGGTGACGTAATTCTGGGCGCGCTGGACGCCAGCCTGTAATATCTGACCGGCAGTGTTGCATGGCCCGGTGTTTCTGGGTCATCATATGGTCTATAGAACGCGGTAAGGTGCCGTCCCGTGGTCTGCGGGGCGGCATCGTTTTTATGACCCTGACAGCGATGGGCAAGCCATGACCTCGAACACCAAAGCAGCCCTGTTTGCGCTTACGGCGTTTGGTATTTTTGCCAGCCACGATGTGATTATCAAAGTTCTGGGGGGCGGATATTCGCCCGTTCAGATCGTGTTTTTCAGCGTTTTGTTCAGCTTTCCGTTGGCCACGCTTTATCTGTTGCGCGATGCGACGACTGGTACGTTGATACCCAAACACCCATGGTGGATGGCCGCCCGGACAGCGGCGGCCGTCGTCACCGGGTTTTGTGCGTTTTATGCGTTTTCAGTTTTGCCGTTGGCGCAGGTCTATGCCATCCTCTTTGCCGCCCCGCTGCTGATCACCATACTGGCGATCCCGATTTTGGGCGAACAGGTGCATTGGCAACGTTGGGTCGCCGTTGGCGTGGGCCTAACCGGTGTTTTGGTGGTGTTGCGGCCCGGACAGACAGATCTAGAACTGGGGCACCTTGCGGCGCTTGTTTCGGCTATCTGCGGGTCGTTTGCATCGATTATTGTGCGCAAGATCGGGCGCGAAGAACGGTCTGTCGTGATAATGCTGTATCCGATGATGGCCAACTGTATCGTGATGGCTATGTTGCTGCCGCTGGTCTACGAACCTATGCCGTTGGAAGATCTCGGAAAATTGGGCGTCATCGCCTTGTTCGCATGGACAGCAGGGCGGTTTCTTATTGCGGCCTACAACACGGGTGAAGCCGTCGTTGTGGCCCCCATGCAGTATTCCCAAATCCTGTGGGCGTCCTTTTATGGCATGATGTTTTTCAATGAAACGCCGGACGTAAACACGATTGCCGGGTCATGTATCATCATCGCCAGCGGCCTGTTTATCGTGCTGCGCGAGAGCCAAAAACCCGGATCCGAACAACCGGTTTTGCGCACGCGCTCGCGCCCCGAAACCGGCACGACGCCGCGCATTTCAACGTTTCTACGGCGCGACAAACGGTGGAAATGACAGCCTATGGCGGCGTAATGTAGCCGCTGCGGGGCGTGATCTATGACTTTGGCGGGCCTTTTGAGCGGCACCTCTTGTCATGTTATCACATTTCTACTATCCGAACTAAAATGTTATAAAATCACATGGAGACTCCGATGTCTAAAAAGCTAATGGCCCTATCGTTGACGGCTACTTTGATGGGGGGAACGGCTTTTGCTGATGCACCACAGGTTGCGGTTGATATCGGTCCCGTTCATTCATTGGTGGCGCGGGTCATGGACGGTGTTGGCACGCCTGACCTGATCATCCAGCCCGGCGCAAGCCCGCATGAATACAGCCTGCGCCCATCCGAGGCCCGCGCCCTGCAGAACGCGGATTTGGTGTTTTGGATCGGGGAGGATCTGACCCCGTGGTTGACTGATACAATTGCGACATTGGCGCCAGACGCCGCTGTGACCGCACTGCTCGAAGCCGATGGCACGAACGAACTGCCGATTCGCGAAAACGCGTTGTTTGAGGCGCATAACCACGATCACCATGGCGACGAGGATGATCACGAAGACGATGATCATGATGACCACGGCCACGACGACCACGATGAAGAAGCCGGCCACGATGATCATGATGATCACGCCGAAGAGCACGATGACCATGGCCACAAAGAAGCCGCCCATGACGATGACCACGACGGGCACGATGATCATGATGATGACCATGACGATCACGAAGGCCACGACCACGGGGCGCATGACCCACACGCGTGGCTGTCACCGCAAAACGCGATGGTGTGGTTGAACGTTATTGCCGGGCAGTTGTCTGCCGCTGATCCTGCGAACGCGGGGGCTTATTTTGCCAATGCAGCCGCCGGGCGGGCTGAAATGGAAACCCTGATTGACGAGGTGAACGCCACGCTCGCCCCTGTGCGCGGTGGGCAGTTCATTGTGTTCCATGACGCCTATCAATATTTCGAAGTGGACTTTGATTTGCCGGCATCCGGTGCCATTTCGCTTAGCGATGCGTCAGATCCTAGCCCCGCGCGGATCGCGGAAATCCAAGGTCGGATCAAGAACGAAGGCGTTGATTGTGTTCTGGCCGAACCACAGTTCAATCCGGGGCTTGTCAGAACAGTCTTGGATGGCACCCAAGCGCAGACAGGTACCCTTGATCCGCTGGGCTCTGATCTGGAGCCGGGGTCCGCCTTTTACCCACAGCTGATCCGGAATTTGTCTGCGGCGTTGGCGGGGTGTATGTAAACGCCGTTGCCTCGTAGTAGCCTACCCCCAAAACAGGACCTCTCGTGACGCGTATCTTGGTGAGCTTACTGTTATGTGTGATGTGTATTGGCGGGTCTGCCAATGCACATCCGCATGTGTTTGTGGACGCCCGCACCGGGTTTATCTTTGACGGTGACGGGCGGCTTAGCGCGCTAAGGGTGTCCTGGACCTACGATGAATTTACGACGCTTGTCCTGTTCGACATACTGGACCTAGACAAAGACGGCGACGGGCAGTTTGACGATGCAGACCGCGCTGCGGTGATCGCGGGTGAAACCGACTGGGACCCGGACTACAAGGGCGACATTTACTTTGAAGTGGCCGGCCAAGATTACCCGCTGGGGCGCCCTGAGGCCGCCGCCGTTGTCTATGCAAACAACCAGGTCGAGATCTCATTTAACCTGCCGCTGACAGACCCCGTCAGGATCGACCAGCAGCCTGCGTTTTTGCGCCTGTATGACCCCGCGTTTTACTACGCCTATACGATTTTGCCGGACACCCGGCGCGATGATCTGCCGCCTGAATGCCAAACGCAGGTTGTGCCGTTTGAACCCAACGCCGCCGAACGCGCCTTGCAGGACAAACTCGCCGCCCTTGGGCGCGACGAGACCCCGCCTGACGAAAACGTCGGACGTCTTTTTTCTGACGAGGTGCGCCTGATATGTGGATAAAAGCGTGCATCATCGCGGTCTGTATTTTGCTTGTGGGTGCCGCCGCGTGGCACCTTGTGCCGTGGTTCGAATTGCAGCGATGGGCGGCCCAAGAACAACGCGCCTTTCAAAACGCCATGGCCGGGGCCCTTCGGGGTATTCAGGCGGGGGACCCGCTGGCAATCTGGGCGCTGTGTACGGCGACGGCGGCATACGGGTTTTTTCACGCACTTGGGCCGGGCCACGGTAAGGTGCTGATCGGCGGTGCGGCGCTTGCCAGCAACGCGACTCTGAAACGGCTGGGCATATTGACGGTCCTGTCCAGCTTGGCTCAGGCGGCGACGGCAATCCTTTTGGTCGGCGGGCTGTCGTTTTTGTTAAAAATCGGATCTGGCGATTTGGCCAACCTCACCGAAGTATGGCTTGCCCCGGCGAGCTATGGCGCGATTGCGATGATCGGGGGGGTGTTGGCGCTGCGCGGCCTGCGTGGGTTTTTCAAAATGAACCGCACCAAACACGCGTCACATGGGTGTTGCGGCCACGCCCACGGCCCCAGCATCACCGATGTAACCACCTTGACCTCGCGCCGCGATACGCTGGGGTTGATTGCCAGTATCGCGTTGCGGCCGTGCACGGGTGCGCTGTTTGTCTTGGTCATCGCCGCGCGGTTTGATGCCTTTGCGGCGGGGTGCTTGGCGGTTATCACCATGGGGCTGGGAACTGCGACGTTCAACATGGTTGTGGCCACCTCTGGTGTGGTGGCCCGCCGGTTGGCCGGATTCGGCACGCACAACCAAGAGGGCCTGCAGACTATTTCTGCGACCTTGCATGTCGCCGGGGGCACTGCGATTTTTGCGATCAGCATCGGCATGCTGCTGACTTACCTGCCTTAATCCCTCTTGCCCCTGCTGTGTAATTCATGCCACAATATGTTATGTAATAACATTATAGATTATAGGCCGCGACCCGATGACCAAGAGCACCCATACCCCGCCGCCCCGCAATCCCGTGACCCTTCTGACCGGGTTTTTGGGGGCGGGCAAAACCACGCTGCTGAACAATGTGCTGTCCCATGCGGATGGGCCCAAGATCGCGGTGCTGGTGAATGAATTTGGCGATGCGGGGCTTGATCATGACCTGATCGAAGCCGTGGACGAAGACGTGATCTTGATGCAATCGGGGTGTCTGTGTTGTTCCATTCGAGGCGATCTGTCGCGCACCTTGCACGACCTGCTGATGCGCAAGCTCAAGGGGCAGGTCACGTTTGACCGTATTGTGATCGAAACGACGGGCCTCGCAGATCCGGGCCCGATCTTACAGACCTTTCTGATGGATCAGTTTCTGGTCACCAACTTCCGGGTTGATGGGGTTGTCACGGTGGTCGATGCAGCGACGGGTCCGGCGACGCTGGACCGTCAATTTGAAGCCGTGTCGCAGGTCGCAATGGCGGACCTGTTGATCCTAAGCAAGACCGATCTGGTGCCCGCCAGCGCAGCAGATGCATTTGACGCAAGGCTGCGGTCTTTGAACCCAACGGCCGATATTTTGCGCGCCGACCATGGTGCCGTCCCGGTTGCGGCCCTGTGGGATCTGACCGGAATGCACGATCACGGAACATTGGACCAGACCGTATCGTGGCTGACACCGACAACCGCCCCCGACCCATTTGCAAACCTGGTGGGGTTGGCG
>NZ_JBDVLG010000062.1:0-23719 GCF_039970775.1 Roseobacter sp. | reverse complement strand
ACGGGCCAACAAACGATCCTGGGGCTTTGGCTTGTGCTTTCTATATCTGCGCAACGTGCAGGGCTATGGCTGGATACTCTCACCCGGCAGTGCATGTTTACATGCATGAGAGGGCACAAACGCGTCTACCGGATCTACTGCACGCCTATATTAAGCGGTACAGTCGAACTGTTCGCGGTGAATGGCTGAGCCAATATATTTGAAACTATTGAGGAGGCACAAGATCAGGCAACTGAATGGCTCTGGACTTACAACAACGAGCCCCCCAACATAGGCATCGGCGGCATTACCCCCGCAATGAAACTGAAAACAGCCGCTTGAATTCTACGGCTGGACCCCATCAACAATGGGGGGATTACCATGCCTGTCAGCCAAGAATTCTAGTGTAAGGTCGTACCCAGACCCATCACTGATCACAGAGTCGATGCCGCAGTGAGGGCAAGCGGCAGCCGCACCATTGGGATCGCCCTTCGGATCGTACCAATCTATAACTTCCGCGGGGGCAAACACCCTCTTGCAGTAAAAGCAGCCACAGACCTTAATAGCCAGAATTTCATCCCGGTGCGGCTGGACCTCTTGTGCGCGGCTTCAAGAATATCGGTCATGCATCTCTCCAAAAATACCACGAATTTTACCGCGCAATGAGTAGAAACGAGTGTATTCGAAGAGAAACGAAAAACAATAATGATTGCATATAAACTAACAAAGACAGCCCCGTAACGGGCTGAATGAGTATCAACAGAATTGAATAAAAATGGCAGGTGGCGGAGACGAAGGGATTCGAACCCTCGAGACCCTTCCGGGCCTACTCCCTTAGCAGGGGAGCGCCTTCGACCACTCGGCCACGTCTCCGTTGACGGGTATAACCGCGGCTTTGTGGGAGTTACAAGGTCAAATCTCACCAACTTTAAATTCATATGTTTCGCCGCATTGGTAGCCTGCATTCGCGGGGCCGCGAGACACCAAAACAAGCCATTATTTCAAGCAGGCTAATGACGAAATTACGTCCCGTAAAAATATTTATTTTCATGTAGATAACGGGAACTCTGGGCTGCCCATCACTGTAACGCACACCCGATCTGTATGCCCGTCGGTGTGCGGTGTGGCGGCTACGATACAGGCGCACGGCCCCCTCCCAGCAGCTAGTCGAATCGCTAAATTTTTTGCGGCTGAAGTCTCAGTGGCTCATCCACGCATCGCACAGCCGTAGGGCGCCGCGATAGACGATAAGATCAGTCGTGCATCTCGGCCAGTTGCGCGAGGATACCTCGATAGTTCTCCGTGCCCTGCGCGCCGGTCACCAAGTGCTGTCGATCAAACACAACAGCTGGAACCCCGCGAATGCCCTGTTGCGTCCAGAACTGTTGTTGTTTGCGGACGGTTGCGGCAAACCGTTCATCCACGAGAACGGCTGCTGCTTCGGCCGTATCAAGGCCGATCTCACCCGCAACAGTGACAAGCACGGCGTCATCCGACAGATCGCGCGCGTCAGTAAAATGCGCCTCAAACAGCGCCTGTTTCAGGTCGTGCTTGCGTCCTTGTTCATCTGCCCAATGCAAAATCTGGTGCGTTTTAAAGGTGTTGTGCATCCGAAACCCATCACCAAAGGCGAAGGTAAACCCAAGATCATCGCCATGTTTTTTCATATTCGCACGGTTGGCGTCTGATTGTTCGGGCGTGATGTTGTATTTCTCGATCAAATGCGCGCGCAGGTCTTGCCCTTCTGCGGGCATATCGGGGTTGAGCTCAAACGGATGCCAGTGGATTTCGTGCTCCACATTGGACGCATCAAGCGCGGCT
Source organism: Roseobacter sp. (assembly GCF_039970775.1). Taxonomy (GTDB): domain Bacteria; phylum Pseudomonadota; class Alphaproteobacteria; order Rhodobacterales; family Rhodobacteraceae; genus Roseobacter. The sequence continues at coordinate 21,919 of NZ_JBDVLG010000062.1, read as the reverse complement.
GCAAGCTGGCGGTAACCAATGACGCACCACGGGCACATGACGTCAGAGATAATATCAATGCGAAGCGGTGAGGATGTGGTCATCGTGCGGGCCTTTATGGGTTTGAAACGTGTCAATATCGGATGGCGTCGGCGCATTGGTGCGGCGCCGAAAAACATGCGCAGTCAGTGTAACTGTACTTTTACCGTGCAGAAACCCGTGTCGCCCCAAACGCGCGGTCACGTTTGCGTGCAGGCCTATCCCCAAAGGCCAACCGCCCTATTGGCGCGCGTCAAGACCATCTTGGAGCACGCCGCGCACAAGGTCTCCCGGCACGTCTGAGGTGATAAATGCAGACCCGATCCCACGTGTCAGAATGAACCGCAAACTGCCCTGCACGACCTTTTTATCCTGCGCCATCAAGGCCATCAACGCGTCCGTATTCGGCAAATCGCCGGAAATGTCCGCAAGGTCGGTTTTCATGCCCATCGTCTTTAGATGAGCCCGCACACGGCTTGGGTCTTCTTGGGAACACAGCCCCATGCGCGCCGACAATTCGAAGGCCATAGCACACCCAATCGCCACGCCTTCGCCGTGCAGCAGCTTGTCGGAATAGCCGGTTGCGGCTTCCAACGCATGACCAAACGTGTGGCCAAGGTTCAGCAATGCACGGTCGCCCTGTTCAGTCTCGTCGCGCGTGACGATATCGGCCTTCATCTGCACCGAACGGCGCACAGCCTCGACCCGCGCGGCCATATCGCCCGACGCCAGCGCAGGCCCCTGCCCTTCGAGCCACTCGAAAAAACGCGCATCGCCCAGCAGCCCATATTTGACGACCTCGCCGTACCCCGCCAGAAAATCGCGTGTGGTTAGCGTGCCCAACACGGCCGTATCTGCCAACACCAACGCCGGTTGATGGAACGCGCCGATCAGGTTTTTGCCCTGCGCCGCGTTGATCCCGGTTTTGCCGCCCACAGAGCTGTCGACCTGCGCCAAAAGCGACGTGGGGATTTGCACAAACCGCACACCACGGCGCAAAATCGCGGCCGCAAACCCGGCCAAATCGCCGATAACCCCTCCGCCAAACGCCACGACAATATCGCCACGCTCTACTTTTTGGTCCAACAACCAGCCCACGCTTTGCTCTAGCGGGCCCCATGATTTGGTCGCCTCGCCCGGTGGTAACGCCAGCGCCTGCGCCGAAATTCCGGCATCGGCCAACCCTGTGCGCAACGCCTCTAGGTGCAAGCCCGCTACGGTTTCGTCGGTCAGAATACTGACCTGCGGGCGCGACAGCAGCGGCGCAATTTGCGCCCCCGCCTGCGCGATCAAACCCGGCCCGATCCGTACGTCATAGGCACGGCCGGGCAGATCCACATGGACGGTTTCAGGCATTGGCGGTCTCCAAAACATCAGGTCGCAATAGCAATTCCTGCGCCACACGGTCCGCCATACGGTCCAGCGGCACGGGCGGTGCGCACGACACTCGCACGTCTGCTTTGCTATATTCGGGAACGCGTTGCGCAAATAACGACGTCAGCGTCGCCTTGGGGTCGGCCGTGCGCAACAACGGCCGGGTATCGCGGTGGCGCACCCGGCTCCAGAGCAATTCCAGATCGGCATCCAGCCAAACCGCAACGCCATTGGCCGCAATCGCCTTTTGGTTCACCGCCGATAAAAACGCGCCGCCGCCCGTCGACAACACGCAAGGCGCCCCGGTCAACAAACGCGATATGACTTCGGTTTCGCGGGCCCGAAAGAACGGCTCGCCGTCGCGCGCAAAGATCTCGGGCACGCTCATATTGGCCGCAGATTCGATCTCTTGATCCGAATCGAGAAACGGCACGTCTAACAATTGCGCCAGCATCCGACCCACAGCCGTCTTGCCCGCACCCATCATTCCGACCATCACAACCGTCTTTTTTAACACAAAACTTGACGTCTGTTCACCGTTGGTCACGGATTGCTGAAATTCGCTCATAATTCTCTGAATGACGTGATATTGCTCAAAAGGCCATATATAAGTTCGGAAAAACAGGCAGGCAATCAAGGCAGTCACGTGATGGTACGCATCTTTAAACTTCTAGCATTTCTCATTGTGGTCGGGGCGCTTGGGCTGGTGGGCTATGCCTATATCGGTCCTTTCTTTGGCGCAGATTTCTCTGCTCCGCAGGATGAAGTCCGCGTGCCCGTGACGGTGGATGCGGAATAACGCCCCAATACATGGTGTGATACTGCTGTGCGCAGGTCTCTGGGCTGCACCTTTGGCGGCCCAAGACGGGCCACTGTCGGTTATTGATTGGGTCCAGCAAAATCCGCAAAAACCCGCGATGACATCGGTGGCCTTGCCGATCGATGAACGCAATCCCCATCGGGGAAGGCCTGCGCCCGCTGTCACGGTGACACCGTTGGACACACAAGCCGCTCGGATCATCGGGTTGGTGCCGGCATCGGTGACGGGCCTGCCGCAAGACCTGTGGCAAAACAGCGACCCTATTGAGCTAAGCAACGCGTTGCGTGCGCTGCCTGACTTTCGCTTGCCCGCAGCGCAAACGTTACTTTTTAATGCGTTGCTGACAGAAGCCCGCGCGCCGGGGCGCGATGCCGCCGAAGAAGACCTGTTCACCTTGGCGCGCATGACCACGTTGCGCCGCTATGGTGCGCTGGATCCGGCATTGGCGTTGATTGAACAAGCCGACGCGACGCGAGACCTTGCGCATTTTGCGGCCTACATGGATCTGGCGCTGCTGACTGGCGAAGAATGGCGGGCGTGTAGCATCTTGGCGGCACAGCCGCATCTGGCGCCGGGGCTGTCAGCGCAGATATTTTGCGCCGCGCGCCACGGGGAATGGGCGACGGCGGCGTTGCTTTTTGACACCGGCCGCGCGTTGGACGTCATGAGCGGTCAGGACACCGCCGCCTTGGACCGGTTCCTGAACCCCGAGGTTTTTGACAACGCGCGGCCCCTGCGCCGCCCGCGCGCCATCAGTCCGCTGTTGTTTCGTCTGCACGAAGCCATTGGCGAACCGCTGCCCACCGGCCCCTTACCGCGGGCCTATGCGGTTGCTGATCTGCGCGATCTGTCCGGGTGGAAGGCCCAAGTTGAGGCCGCCGAACGGTTGGCCGAAACCGGCGCCCTGCCCGCCAACCGCCTGCTGGGGCTTTATACAGACAGACGGCCCGCGGCATCGGGCGGGGTGTGGGACCGCGTGCGCGCCATACAACAGTTCGACACCGCGCTGGATACGGGTTCGGCCGATGCCGTATCCAAAACCCTGCCCTCCGCATGGGTCGCGATGCAAGAGGCCGGGTTGGAAACCACCTTTGCAGGGGTTTTCGTGCCTCGGCTGTCCAAGATCCCCCTGAGCGGTCCGGCCCGACAGCTTGCGCAAACGCTTGCTCTTTTGGCACCTGATTATGCCGCGGCGGCGCAAGACGTCGATGATGCGCTACTGCGCGCCATCGCCACTGGAGACCCCACAGGGCAACATCCGCGTGATGCCACCGCGCGCGCGATTGTCGCCGCCTTCGACGTAAGCGCGGCCCCGCCTGATCTGATCGCGCGGGCCGAACAAGGGTATCTTGGTGATGTGATCCTGCGCACATTGGTGATGCTCGAAGACGGGGCTGCCGGAAACCGCCGCGCGCTGACACGTGCACTGGGAACGTTGCGCGCCTTGGGGTTCGACGACGCGATGCGCCGCGCGAGCCTGCAAGTTTTGCTGTTGGACCGGTTCGGATGACGCCGCAAACCCATTGGATATCGGCGTTTCTAGAGGCACAGGCGGCCGAATTGGGCGCGGCGCGCAACACGTTGTTGGCCTATGGGCGCGATCTGCAAGATTTCGAGAGTTGGCTCACCCACCAAAACCAACGCTTTGACGCGGTTCAGCAAAGCCATATCGAGGCATATTTGATCCAATGTGACGCACAGGGGTTGTCGCGGGCAACCCGTGCGCGGCGTTTGTCGGCGATCAAACAATTGTACCGATTTGCCTTTGAAGAAGGTTGGCGCACTGAAAACCCCGCCATTCAGATAACCGGCCCGGGCCGCGACAAACGCCTGCCCCAAACCCTATCAGAGGCCGAAGTGGACCTGTTGCTCGACGCCGCGCGCGTATCGGGCCGGTCAGATCGTGACCGCGCGCGCAACACCTGTTTGATGGAACTGCTCTACGCGACCGGAATGCGGGTGTCAGAACTGGTAGGCCTACCGGTGTCCGCCGCGCGGGGGGATCCGCGCATGTTGCTGATCCGTGGCAAGGGCGGCAAAGAACGTATGGTGCCATTGTCGCCGCCTGCGCGCACGGCATTGGCCGCATGGCTTGTCATCCGCGACGGTCTGGAAGACACACGGCGCAACGCGGGTAAACCGGCCTCAAAATATCTGTTTATGACCAGCAGCGCCGCGGGCCACCTGACGCGGCATCGATTTTATTTGCTGATCAAAGAATTTGCCGTCGCGGCGGGCGTGTCCCCCGCCAAAGTGACGCCGCACACGTTGCGCCACGCGTTTGCCACCCATCTGCTGGCCAATGGCGCTGATCTGCGTTCGATCCAGACCTTGCTGGGTCATGCGGATGTGGCCACCACGGAAATCTACACCCATGTGCTCGAAGCACGGCTGTCAGAGCTGGTGCTGACGCATCACCCGCTGGCCAATGAGGGCGCGCGCACATCGTCGGGCATCATGCCGCCCGACGACCAATAACCGGTGCGTGCCCATCTGGCTGAAATAATGCACACCAATGAGCAACACTGACCGGTCGGTCCTACATGGATCACACGGCATATGGCGCTCTTGACTTGAATGACGCAGATCTCATGCCCATAACCAATGCAGTCTCATATGAGGGTAAAATTCCAAATGGAAACGGCGACCGCAACGCTCGATAGCGCATTCTGGCTGACATCCGGTGTAATCATTTTTCTACTGGTGCTTTCGGGCTTCTTTTCAGGTTCTGAAACCGCGCTGACCGCCGCATCGCGCGGCAAATTGCGCGCGCAGGCCGATAAAGGGTCCAAGGGGGCGCAACGTGCTTTGCGCATCACCGAAGACAACGAGCGTCTGATCGGGTCGGTGTTGCTGGGCAACAATCTGGTCAATATACTCGCGGCGTCATTGGCGACGGTTATTTTCACCCGCGCGTTCGGTGAAAGCGGTGTGGCGCTGGCGACGTTGGTGATGACATTATTGGTTTTGGTTTTCGCCGAGGTGTTGCCCAAAACCTACGCCATCACCAATTCTGAAAGTGCAGCGTCGATGGTGTCGGCGCCAATCTCGATTGTGGTCAAGGTGTTTTCGCCCGTCGTGTCTGTGGTGCGATTATTTGTGCGGGGGGTGTTGCGCGTGTTTGGCGTGGCGATCGACCCCGACAGCAACATTTTGGCGGTCCGCGAGGAAATCGCTGGTGCATTGCATCTGGGCCATTCTGAGGGGGTCGTTGAAAAGGAAGACAGGGACCGGATTTTGGGCGCGCTGGACCTGGGCGACCGGGTGGTTGAAGAGATTATGCTTCACCGTTCGGGGATCGAAATGATCAACGCGGAAGACGAGCCCCAAGCCATTCTGGAGCAATGCCTGACATCAAGCCACACCCGGCTGCCGCTGTTTTTGGGCGACCCTGAAAATATCGTCGGGGTGGTTCACGCCAAAGATCTTTTGCGCGCGATGTACAAGATCATCGGCGGACCGGAAGGCGATGCGGCCAAGCTGCGCGATTTTAAGATCGCCGACGTGGCCATGACGCCCTATTTCGTACCCGAGACGTCAACGCTTGATGAACAGATGCGCCAGTTTTTACGACGGCACACTCATTTTGCGCTGGTCGTTGACGAATACGGATCGCTGCAAGGATTGATCACTTTGGAAGATATTCTCGAAGAGATCGTGGGAGAAATCACCGATGAATTCGACAGTGATGATGATCAAACAGTGGTCAGCGATATGGATGGGCAATTCACCGTGGATGGCGCCATGACCATTCGGGATCTGAATCGAGCGACCGATTGGAACCTGCCTGATGAAGAAGCCAATACCATCGCCGGGCTGGTGATCCATGAGGCTCAGATGATCCCGACGTCGGGGCAGGTTTTTTCTTTTCACAGCTTTCGGTTTGAGGTCGTTGCGCGTGAGGGCAATCGCATCACAGAATTAAAGATCAGACCGCTGTGATGCGTATTCCCGTGGTCAGGGCCTTCGCTGCCCCTTTGATCGCATGAGTTGGAGCTAACTTGGACAGGTTGTCAGGCTATAACGAACGGGGGCGCCAAGAAGCGGTTCGAGCTGTCCTTTCTCGTCGGCCCAAGCGGCCCCTGCCAGTTTGGAACTGACGGGGGGATAAGTTCGTAGGTGGGTCGGCGCAAAGCCGCGATATCTGCGATGGGGTCACCAGACGTTTGGGCAACTTGATGCCAGACGCATGCGGCAGACTGATTTAGCCGAGCGACAACTTAATTACGCAACCTTCGAAGGTGCCGCGGCATCAGTTGAAACTTGGAACCGCTGGGTGAGCTCAAGAAGCGCTTTTGCGCCATTTGCGAGGTTGGTACACGCCGCATTTGTTTCCTCAAACATCGCCGCATTCTTTTGAGTTACGGCGCCCATTTCAGCAATCGATGCGTTCAGAGACGATATCCGGTCGCTTTGACTTTGTGTGCTTCCAGAGATCAGGTCCATCTTTGCAGTAATTTCGGAAATACTGCTTTCGACCGTTCCCAAAGAGTTTACCGTTTCTGTAATTTGCGCGGACCCGTTTTCAACCTCTGTACCGGATCTTTCGATCAAGGTTCGGATGCTGGTTGCGCTTTCTGAAGACCTTTGCGCCAGACCGCGAACCTCGGATGCAACAACTGCAAAACCTGCACCCGCATCTCCGGCACGAGCGGCTTCCACCCCTGCATTCAATGCAAGCAGATTGGTTTGGAAAGAGATACCATCAATGAGCTCGACGATCTTCGCAATTTCTTCAGATTCACTCTTGATCGCTTGCATTGCATCAGAGGCCTTCGACACCACAGTACTACTCGCTTGTGCGCTGGACTGCGCCCCCTGTGACGACCCAAAGGCTTCCTCGACACTGCTGGCGTTTTCGCGCACACTTTTGGTCAACCCGTCTAGCGCTTGTGATGTCTCCGAGAGGTTGTACGCTTGTGTCTCTGTTCGCCGGGCAAGATCATCTGTTGCTATGGAAATGTCTCTCACTTCGGCGTCCATCTGTTCAGATCTCTGGGCGACGACCGAAACCAATTCCTCAAGCGTTTGCACGGCAGCATTGAACCCCGTCTGCAATGCGGCGTAATCCTCTGGAATTTGCTGTGTGATCCGGGCCGTCAAATCACCACCCTCAAGCCGGGTGAGCCCCACGCGCAACGCATCCACAACGGCTGCCTGCTCTGCGCTCTTGGCTTCTTGTGCCACCCGATGCTCTTCTTCAGATCTCTTCTGTTCCAGTTCAGCTGCTTTGCGAACTTCGTCTGCTTCGCGCGCTTGCGCTAAAGCGTCTTCGGCCGCAGCTTGGGCCGCCATCGCGTCTTGTTGCGCGATTTCCGCTTGTTCTTTTGAAGAAAGGGCTTCTTTTTGGGCCAAATCAGCGCCTTCCAAACTGGCTTTTAACTCTTCGGTTTGCACTTCAATCTCGCGATTGATTTTATTGAGGCGATGTACGGTGGCAACCAAAGCCGCCGTTTCCAACACCACAACAACTGCGTGTAAAGCAGTGCGTTCGAGGTTGACCCAGAATTCGCCAGGGGGGTAGATTAGTGTTGGCATAACAAAGGACAAAGACAAATGGTGCGCTGCAATTAGACCTGCGCCCGCAAGCAATACAGGTATGCTGCGCAAACTGACCAATGTGGCCAAAAGCGCGAAATACAGCATGTGCGTATCAAGCTGCCAAGGGTGTCCTTGTAGCGCAGACGTGAAACAGAACGCCTGCCCTAACAACGCAACCGCCGCGCCAATATCTGCCAGCTTGGGCTGGCTCCGCGCCATCCCGCCCCCCAAAGCAAGGAAACCCGCCGCAATTCCTGCCGACGTGAGAACCGCATTTCCCGCAAACAGCGCCGTAGCAATTACGCAGAAAAACAAACCCAATGAAAAACAAAAGATCATCATGGTTGGGGACATGGAAGATTTACGAGACATGTCAGACATTCCTTAGAGAAGTAGAGTAACCGGCCGTTTCAATACCGCACAGCGCGGCTAATGCGCTGGCGGGCAGCAAGATATATCCAGCGTCCAAAAGCCGCTCTCTTGCGGCGGGGGGGGCCAAAATCATTTTGGCGAGCACACTTCGTACCGGACCAACGTCCCGCGCCCCAAAAACCACCAAGGTTTCTTGCGACAGCGGTTGAGCGCCGACTTCAACGACGACATACAGATCCGCCGCATCCTGCTGACCCGATTGCGACGCAATAAACGCCACAGGGCCCACAAGAAATGTGAAGGCAAAAGCACAAGATAACCACGCAACAGATTTTAACATTTGGGTTTCTTCCCATAGCCCGCTTTAAATTCCATTAACGGATGACATATTTCCGGGTTCAAAAGGGACAAGCCCCGGTGCGCCTCGCCTCAAAACCGCGCAAGTGGGTCCAGCGTTTGGGCCAAATAGACACGACAGACATGTCGTATGCGCGCCCGCCTTTGCGTTACGTCAATTTTCAGCTACGATGGCTTATGGCTTTATCTGTCCTCAGCGATTTACCTATCATCTTGCTGGCTGCGGGCCAATCCAGCCGGATGCGCGGCGCAGACAAACTGCTTGAAGACATAGACGGTATCCCGTTGCTGCGCAGGCTGGCGGATATGGCCTGTGCGGTGACCCGGGGGTCTGTTTTGATCGCGCTGCCTCACCCCCCGCACCCGCGCTATCAATGCCTTGATGCGCTGGCCGCGGACCGTGTCGCAGTGCCTGACGCGCACGAAGGCATGAACGCCAGCCTGCGAACTGCCGTGGCCGCACTGCCCAAAGACGCCCCCGCCGCGATGCTGTTGTTAGCCGACCTGCCCGATCTGACGCAGGATGATTTATCAACCGTATTGCACGCGGTCGATCTAACCTCGGACACGTTGGTTTGGCGCGGTGCCACGCAAGACGGGCTGCCGGGTCACCCCATTGTTTTTTCGGCCGCCTTATTTCGGGAATTTTCCACGTTGGTTGGGGACGGTGGCGGCCGCGATATCGTGGCCAAAGCCGCCGGTCGGGTTATGTTGGTCCCGTTGCCGGGCGACCGCGCGCGCCGCGATCTTGACACCCCCGAAGACTGGGCGAACTGGCGCATCGGCCGAAAATAGCGATGGAATATGTGACCTGTGCGGGCGCTTCATTAGGCGGGTTTGCGCACGGGGGAAATAGGCCGACAGGTCTCTCCAAAACGTGACTGGCTGATCCGCGCCAAACCCCTAAAGTTGTGCCATATACAAGGACACCGCCATGAAACCGGCTACCCGATCTGATGCCATACAATGGCCCTGCGGGATGTTGGCATGTGGCCGGTTTTGCGGTTTCACATCATACAAAGGACTAAACCGATGCGACTATTTCTTGCGGCGCTTGTCGTATGGATGGCACAAACTGCGCTTGCCCAAGACTGCGGACCAACCGCGCCCTGCGACATTGAGGACGGCAGCTATTACCTCAAACTGCCCGACGGCCCCGGCCCGCATCCGGTTCTTATCTGGTATCACGGCGCCAACGGCACGGGCGGGTCGATCCACCGGGGCGGCGGATTGCAACGTGATTTTCTGAACAACGGGTACGCGCTGCTGGCTCCCAACGGGCAACCCCGTGCAGGCCGCAACCCTGAGCGGTTTTTCTTTCCGGGCCGCGATGGATCGGGGCGCGATGACGTGGCCTTTACCTTTGCCGCGCTCGAAGACGCCAAAACGCGGGGCAATCTGGACACCACCCAACTCTATGCCGCTGGGTTTTCGGCGGGCGGATCGATGGCGTGGCATTTGGCTTGCGAGGCCGGCGATCGGCTGTCGGGTATGGTCAGTGTCGCGGGTGCCTTGCGCCGCCCCAATAGCACCGATTGCAGCGGTTTGGTGGATCTGCCGATCATGCAGGTGCATGGGTTTGCTGATGCACAAGTCCCGCTGGAAGGGCGCGCCATCCGCGATTGGCACCAAGGCAGCGTCTGGGTCTCGCTTGATCGTGCACGCCACGCCAACGGGTGCCGCTCAAACCCCGACCGAATCGACATATCCGAGGGATTTCGCGCCCGGATGTGGGACGCCTCCTGCGCCCGTTCCCCGGTTCGGATCGACCTGCACGATGGCGCACATAGCCTGCCGCAAGGTTGGACTGCTCGCGCCCGCGCATTTTTAGAAGGTGCCACCCCTTCTTGATGACGAGGCAGATGTGTATGACATCGCCCGTGTTGCGGGCGGTTATTCCGCACCGTCCGGGTCAAGCCAACACGGCTTTTCGGTTTTGCCACGTTGAATAAAGGGGTGGATCATCACCTCTTTATCCGTTGTGCCCCCTTCAGAGGTCCACACAAACAACGGCGCACGCGGGATGTCTTGATTGGGCTGCTGGGTGGAAACACCCAGACGCGCACCCTTTCCGGTGGCAGGCCCGCGCTCTAGCTTGGCCTGTTCATGACCTTCCTCGTAGGGCACAACATGAAACGACCCATCGGGCGGGTAGACACATTTGAAATGCGCAACCACGCCTTTCATGTCAGGCAAAACCACAATGCTATCGGCGCTTTGATTGTTGACCGTAACAACAGTGCCGCGCCACAACCGCTCCCCCTGTAGGATCAAATTACCCGAACGCCCCGCCTCAAGCGATAAAATCAACGGGTAGCGCTCAATGTATTTATCAAATTCACGGTAATAATACGGGGCGCGGATAAAGTCGAAGTTGAACCGCGAGGTGATCTCTTCAACGCGGCGCGGTAATTTGATCTCAAACTGGCGCTGAAACTGCTGGCCTGATTCTGGCTGACCCTGATCTTGGGTCGCGGATCGCGCGTCCGATTCCGCCGCACATAGCTTGGTGAAATCAGTGTTGGGGGCATCCACGTCTTGCCGTTGAACCCAACAAGCACGCACGTCAAAATCCACCCGTTTCCACCAACTTGGCAGGCTGATCACAGCCGACAGCCGGTTGTGGCTGGATTGATACCCGCCCGTCGCGGCCAGTTTGCGTGGCCGGATCGCCCAGCCAAAGGTGGCACTGTCGGTAAACGCGCCCCGGCGCGTCGGATCATCGGCATCAGCACCGGGTAGATGGCTGAACCCAATCACCCGTGGGTTGGCAATGATATCCTGTGTGCCATGCGTCTGGCGCAGCCCTGCTTGCGTGCCCAACGACCCTGCCGACGCCTGTAGTTGCGTCGTCGCCTGCGCGATCTGGTGGGTCAAATCATCGCCATTGCCCGCGCGTGGGCTGACCGCATATACCGTCACGTCACTGCGTTGGGTGTTGATCCAGTCACGCAACATGCACGACAGATAGATCTCGGTGCGGGCCTCGTGATTGTCGGCGTTTTGCGCAGCCAGCGTCAGACATAACTTGGAGGTGTCCAATCTCTGGCGGGACTCATACGAACGCTGCGTGACCCCGCACCCCCCCGTTGATTGCGCGCCCGATTGGGGCGTGGACATCATGTGATCGATGATCAGATTGGCCACCTTCAGCCCTGTATCATCAAGCCGTATCGCGGGCAAATCACGGTTGGTCGCGCCACAGTACTGTTTCAGATACATCTGCCAGTCAGACCCCCCAAAAACCACAGGGAACACCTTTTCGGGCCGTTGGGGCACGCGTGTCGCGGCCTTGAGCCCGCCCAATACTTGGTTCAGGGATGCAATCATGTCATTGATAGGCCCCGTCTGCTGGAGCTTGTTCATCGACGGCAAAAACCCCGCTTCGCGCGCGCCAAACACTTCGTTTCCGGGCAGATCGCGGTGCCGCGACACCTGAATGCGGCATCCCGTGGTGCTGCACCCCTCCAACGAAATATCCAGAAAATCGCGGATAGACCGATTATCGCGGTCGTACACGTCAAGCTCCTCTTGCAGGCGGGCCAGTAAAAACTGCGACAACAACCGATGCGACGCCTCCACCCCTCCCTGACGCAACATCAGGCATTTATACATATGACCGAACTCCGATGTCTTGCCTTGGCGTGGCGCCTCCATGCAGGTCCTGGTGGAGGTTTGGAATTTCGGGTGCGCCATTGGTTGCCCGTTCACCAATAAAAACTCCTTGGCGCCCTCCTTGCGCAACCTCTTGCGCAAATCCGCCATATCCTGCTGAGACGGCAGTTGAGCCTCGTATTTGCCAAGCACCTGCAGCAGTTGAAATTTCGCATCGGTGTTGCCTGATGGGGCAGTTGCGGGCCCGTCATGCGGGGCTTTTTGGCTGGGCGTTGCCCCGTTCGTTGCGCCGTCCGTTGCGCCCATCTCGGATGCCATCATCTTGGCGAACCGCGCTTCGTGGCCGTAGGTTTCCATCGACTGCCAGACGGCAATCAACCGGATCAACGCGCGTTTGTAGTCGTCGTCCTTGGGGAGCCCGCCCACATTGATCGGCGACGTCTGTGTGCCGTTTTGGGGGGCGCAGTTGGTGGTTTGAGACCCGCCGCCCGTGCATGTATCAGAGGTTTGTAACGCTTCCCAAAGTTGGGGCGCCGGGCGTGGTTGGGCCTTGGTCTCGGCTGCTAGTGGCCTGGGCTGCAAACGTTGGATCAGCAGATCCCCCTCTATAGCCAAGACGGTGTTTATATAATGCGCACGGCCGATTGATTTGCGGAAACTGGCCTCTATCATGGGGGCCAACGCCTCTGATTGGGACACTCCCGGCGACGGATGCGCCACGCGCCATTCCAACCCAAGCGCTTGCGCCACCCAGTCTTTGCACCCATCCGCCCACCCGCGCACCAACCCGGTGGCCGTGGTCTGATCATCGCCCAAAACCCCCTGCGCACGACACAGTCCCAGCACCTCGGGATCGTAGACAACCGCCCCTAAAAATGAGGTGATCAATTCGCGCCGCAAAAACCAATCCAGCGCGATATTTTCTTTTGGGTCCAGTGGATTATGCAGCCGTCCACTGGCTCGAAACGCCTCGTTGCGCGTGGCAAGAACTTTGGTCAGGAACTGCTGTATTTCGCGCTGCCAGTCGCGCAAGAGCTCCACATCATCGGCCACACGCTGACGGATTTTGGCCCTCTGAGGCTCTGGGCAGACAGAACCCGCGTCAAGACACGCCTTGATATCAAACCCATAGGTGTTGCGGGCCTCGATAATAAACATGGCCGTGCCGGGGTAGCTGCGCCGCCCAATCAACGGCATCACAACCGCATCAAAATTCAACCGATACAGCGTATTGCCCTCTAGGTCATGGCCGTCATCCAGCAACGTATCCATAAGGTCAGTGCGCAGCTGCAACCGCATTTTGGCGGCGGCATCCAACTGCTGCAGGGCGCTGGTGGGGGGCGCGGTGGCTGGCGTGGTGTTGGCGTCTGACTGTGGGTCGGCCGTCGTTATCCACGTGCTCTGCGCGCGGGTATCGTAGGAGGTCGGCGCAAGCGGCGTGCCGTTTTTGGTTTTGGCCAACTGTTGTTCGAGCCAATTGGCCTGACGGAACCGGTCATTGACCAGCCGCTCACGGGTATAAAGCTGCGGTGGTTCGATAGATAAAACACCGGGCAGTTCGGGTTCAAACAGCGCGGTGCGCAGGGCGGCAAGCAGGTATTTGGCGTGGTGCGGCCATAGGGTTGGTTTTTCTTGAAACGCGGCAACAGCCAGCCCAATGACCACCACGCAGGCAACGCCCGGTCCGATCTTGCGCAGCCCATGCCGGAGCCACCCGCCCCATGCCGCGCCCCAACGCAGCACAGCAGGCTGGGGTGGTTTAGGTGGGGGCGTGCTTTGGTTAACAGGCGTGGTCATGGCGGCCTCCTTTCAGGATGGGATGCCGAACCTGACCGCGTTCCACCGCGTCTAGGACGACGTCTAACGTCACTTGCCGGGTCAGCGAGCAATGCAAGGTTTGCGTGCCGTCAAACCGGCCCAGTTCAAAATACTTGTTGGCCGGCGCCCCGCCGCCGCACACGTCGAAATAGGCGCAGCTGTCCGCGCAGGCCCGAACCCCGCGCGAGATTTCTTCGTAAGCTTTGTGAAAGGCGGGGCTGTCCAACAGGGTCGCAACGCCGCCTTGCCGGACGTTGCCGAAGATGAAATCATCGTAGGCGGGGGCCTGCGCGCCCATCAGTTCTGGCGAAAACGTTGACAGGCCGCCATCGACCGCCACGGCCAAAATGCGGAACGGCGCGGTTTGCCAATTTTCGGCCCGCTGACTGTGGGGGCGCGTCAAAACCCCCAATACGCCATCGACCTCACGGCAAAAGAACGGCTCTGGATCTGCCGCGCAACGGGCCAGAAACCGGCGCAGAAACCCCGCGTAGGCGGCGCTTGCGGCGGCGTGCCCGCCGAGGCTGCTGCCGCCCGGTTGGCCTTCGTCCTCCTCCACGTTGAACGCGACATTGCGCAGGCCGTGGCCCGTGTAGAAGTCATAGAAATCATCCGCGCGCGGCAGGCTATCGGCGGTCAACACCGAGATCACATGAAACGGGACCCCTGCCGCCTGTAGCCGCGACACCCCCCGCATCACCAAATGATGGGTCCCCGCGCCTGTCCGGGTGTGACGCCGCGCATCATGCAGATCTTGGGGGCCATCGAGACTGACGCCGATGTTCACCTGCCATTTTTGCCACAAGGCGATCCAATCTGCGTTGACCCCAATGGCGTTGGTTTGCATGGCGTGCCGCAACCCCGTCTTGCCGCTCTCGCGTTCCAGCAGGGCAAATGCCGCCGCGTACCAATCGGGCGGCAAGGTCATAGGTTCGCCGCCGTGCCAGACAATCACCGGCAAGTCATTCTGCGGACATTGCGCCAGAATGTTACGGGCAATCGCGCGCAACGTGTTGTGCGACATGCGTGCGCGCACGTCGCGGTGTTGCAAATAGCAGTAGCTGCAATCGAGGTTACAAAATGATGTCGGCTGCAAGACCAGAAGTGATGGCCCGCCCTGCCCGGTTACCAGTTTGCCCAGTTGTTCCAGTTGTTCCAAAAGTTTGACCAATTGCTCCAATTGTTCCATTGCGCGACCGTTGGATCATCGGAGCTAAGCGGCACAAAGGCAGAAGCAGCGTCAAGCCGCGCCTGCAAGTCGTGCCGGTGGTCGTGGAGTTTTTGCAGTGTTTCGGGTGGTTGAACGCCGTTTTGCGGCGCCTTGGCGAACGAAAATGCGGGAATTGCGCACAGCAAAAGAACCAGCGAGGTTGATGTCTTAAATCGGGCCATGAAAAATGCTCTAAAAAAATAAATATGGTTAAAGGTACCATAATACGGGCCAAATTGCATGAAAAAAATCGACGGCTGTGTTTTGCCCACTCTTGATGGGTTGCGCCCAAATGGGTTTGGCGGCCGTTTTGGCGGCGCGTTTCAAAGGGTTGGTTGGGGGGTATTGTGCCACCGCGGGCCATTCAGGGCGGCCGATGCGGGCCTGCGCCACAAGGTGCGGCGCAGGGTTTTATGTAGGTCGTATCACCCGGCCAGAGACGGCAGGAAAAGCACGATGCCGGGGAAAGCCACCAGCAAGGCTATTGTCACCGCATCAGCGATGAAAAACGGCGTGACGCCTTTGAACACGTCCTGCACTGTCAGATCATCCCGGACCCCGGCCACGACAAAACAGTTCAGACCAATAGGCGGTGTGATCAGGCAAAATTCGGCCATTTTCACCACCAAGATGCCAAACCAAATCGCGCACATCGGGCCGGACATGCCAAATGCGCTGTCTGCTGCGCTGACCAATTCGCCCCCGTTCAGCGCCATCACTGCCGGGTACACCACCGGCAACGTCAACAGCAGCATGCCGATTGCATCCATGAACATGCCCAGCACTGCGTATGCCAGCAAGATGCAGATCAGGATCAACATCGGCGACATCTCAAGCGAGGTGATCCAATCGGCAAAGGCTTCGGGCAATTCGGCGAACCCCAAAAACCGGACGTAGATCAACACGCCCCAGATGATCGAGAAGATCATCACCGTCAGTTTGGCGGTGTCGAGCAATGCGTTTTTCAGCTGTGGCCAGCGCATGCCTTGGTACAGCGCCATCAGGAAAATGATGAACGCGCCGATGGCGCCGCCTTCTGTTGGCGTGCCCCATGCGTCGCCGAAGGGGTTGTAAACAAAGAAGATAATGATCACCACCACCGCAAGAATAGGCAACGCGGGGGGCAGCGATTCAAACCGTTCGCGCCATGTGAAACCGCTGACCGGGGGCCCAACGGATTTGAACGTCATCGCGATCCCGATGATCAGCGCGGCATAGACCACGGCCGAAAACATGCCCGGCAAGAACCCCGCCAACAGCAGTTTGCCCACGTCTTGTTCCACGATGATCGCGTAGATCACCAAGATCGCCGAGGGGGGGATCAACGACGCAAGCGTGCCCCCTGCCGCCACAACACCCGCGGCGAATTGTTTGTTATAGCCGATTTTCAGCATCTCGGGGATCGCGATGCGCGCAAACACCGCCGCCGTGGCAACCGATGCCCCCGATACCGCCGCAAAGCCTGCGGTTGCGAAAACTGTCGACACCGCAAGACCACCGGGCACCCACGCGATCCAGCGTTTGGCGGCGGTGAACAGGGCGGTTGTGAGTTTGGCGTAATAGGCCAGATATCCGATCAGAATGAACACCGGGATCAGGCTAAGCACCTGTGCGGATACCTTTGAGTGCGGGGTCAGGCCCGCGATTTTGGCGCTGATCTCGACCGCTTTGCCGAACCGCTCGGGGTCGTAGTTGAAGCCGTTCCACCGCAGCCACACCAGCCCGACAAACCCGGCCAGACCGGCGGCAAACGCCACACGCATACCAAGAATAACAAAGACCAGCATGCCTGCGCTGACCCACAAGCCAATTTCGATAGGTTCCATTAGTCTGCGCCCTCCAGGGCTTCGGCTTCGAGCCGCGCCTGTTCGGCGACGGTGAGGTTCAAGGGCACGGCAACAGGGTTTTCAAGGCCCAATACCAGCGCGCGCGCATAGCCCCACGCCTGTAGCACCAACCGCAAAGTCAGCACGGCGAATGCGACCGGCACCACCAATTTGGAGGGCCAGACGGGCAAGCCCACATCGATCGAGCTGTCGCGGCTACATAGCGGGCGTGCGCAGTCAAACGAGCGGTCGAAATGTTCCCACGCGCCCCATGTCAGCGCCACGATCAACACCAAGATCAACAAAACCGACACCAGTTCAAAGAACCATAGCATCCGCCCCTTGAGCGCGCTGACCAACATGTCCATCCGCACGTGGGTGCCGTCGCGTTGGACATAAGACACGCCCATGATCGCGATGATCGGCATCGCGGCTTCGATGTAGTCGACATACCCCGCCATGGGCGACGCGAAAAACTTGCGCCCGGTCACCGAATACGCCGCCAGAAACATCAACGAAAAGATCGCCAACCCGCTGAGCAAGGCACAAAATTGTTCGACCGGCAAAAGCGCGCGGTCCAACCGACTAAGAATGCTGGAATCTTCGAGAACCGCAGCTGATCCTGCCATCGCCCTGCCCCTTTTTATTGTTATAGGTGGGGCCGCGCTGTGTCGCGCGACCCCTTACGTGGTTTAGTTGTCGCCTTTGGCATCTGCCAGCGTGGAAACCACCAGATCATAGAGCTCTTGGCCCGGCAGGCCCTGTGCTTCCATGCTCTCGATCCATGCGTCACTTGCAGGTGCGGCCGCTGTTGCGCGGAATTCGTCAAGCACGGTGGTCGAGATCTCTACTTTTTCGACACCCTTCTCTTCGAGTACCGCATCCCAACGGGTCAACAATTCGCCGTAGTTCGCCAGATAATGGTCGATCGCTTCGGGCACAGAACTGTCCAGCGCTTCACGCTCGGCGTCGCTCAGCGATTCGTAGGCGTCGATGTTCACCACAACCGGGCAGTTCACCGTGCCGGGGTTGAGATTTGCAGTCCACCAATCGGCTTGGTTGATGGTGCCAAAGCTCAGATGCGCGTGCTGGGCAAAGGCCACCGTATCCACAACGCCGCCTTCCATGGCTTGGTAGGCTTCCGTGGCGGTCACGGATGTGGGCACACCGCCCACCGCCTTGAACGCAGCACCCAAACCACCCGTCGCACGCACCCGCATGCCGTCAAATTCGGACAGTTCATCGCGGGGTTCGCCGGTGCCTACGAGGTTGTATTGCGGCATAGGCGAAGTCATCAGCAGCTTGGCGTTCCACTGTGCCATTTCTTCGGCGGCCGCAGGATGCCCGTATACAGCAGCCGACACAGCGACTTCTTGCGCCAGGTTTTCTACGCCCAGAAACGGCAGTTCCAAAACCGTAATCACGCGATTTTTGTCAGGGTGGTAGCCCGCACAAAACTGCGCCATTTCAAATGCGCCAATCGAAATACCATCAAGGTTTTCGCGGTTTTTCGACAGGCCGCCATAGCTGACGTTCATGGTAAAGGCACCGTCGGTCTTTTCTGATACCAATTCAGCCAGCCGTTCTACGTGTTCGGTAAAGGCGCGGCGTTTGCCCCAAACAGACACGTTCCATTCGGTGGCCGCAGCTTCGGTTACAAATGCAAAACTAAGCGCGGCAACTGCGGCGCCGGAAAGATAATAATTCATGTAGGATCTCCCTTGTTACGCGCCTGTTTTAGGGCACGATTGACGTGAAACTACCCGCGCGACCCCGGCCTGCCAAGCCCCGAAAATCGCATACGATTCTTACTCACCTGTGGTGGCGCGGGCTGCGACCGCCCCATTCGTGTCATGCGTGCACGGGTGGGTCGGTGGCTCAACGTTGTATGGTTGACATATAATGATCCGTAAACAGGCGGAAAATCCTGGTGTAAAGGCAAAAATTTACAAATTGTGCCGCGCGATCTGAAAAATATTTACAGCGAAACCCTTATATTTCCGAAGCTTATTCCTTTCTTTTCTGATCCCGGTATGATCCGCCACAGGGGGGAGACGAATACCAGGGGGGTATTTGCACGCATGTGCCTTCTCCTCCAGACTGTCACGACCCAAGGGAGGAGCCTTCATGTCCGATACAGCATCAGCCGTCAAAACCTATCCACCAGCGCCCGAAATGGTGGCCAACGCCCATGTGGACGCGGCCAAATACGATCAGATGTATGCCGCATCCATTGCGGACCCAGACGCGTTTTGGCGCGAACACGGCCAGCGCATCGATTGGATCAAACCCTTTACTCAGGTGCAGGACGTTGATTTCACCTTGGGCAATGTGTCGATCAATTGGTTTGCCGATGGCACATTGAATGTCGCCGCCAATTGCATTGACCGCCATCTGGCCACACGCGGCGATCAAACCGCGATCATCTGGGAACCCGACAGCCCCCAAGAGCCCGCACAGCACATCACTTACAAAGACCTGCACCGCAATGTGTGCAAAATGTCGAATGTGTTGAAAGATATGGGCGTGGCCAAAGGCGACCGCGTCATCATATATATGCCCATGATCCCCGAGGCCGCCTATGCCATGCTGGCCTGCGCGCGTATTGGGGCGATCCATTCTATTGTGTTTGCCGGGTTCTCGCCCGATGCGTTGGCCGCGCGGGTCAATGGGTCTAACGCCAAGGTTGTTATCACCGCCGACGAAGCCCCACGCGGCGGGCGCAATACGCCGCTCAAAACCAACGCAGATCAGGCACTGCTGCACACCGCTGATGATGTGAACCTGTTGGTGGTCAAACGCACCGGTGGTCAAACCACATGGATCGACGGGCGTGACCACGATTGCAACGCACTGGCCGCAGCCGCATCAGACGACTGCCCCCCCGAGGAGATGGCCGCCGAAGACCCGCTGTTTATCTTGTACACCTCCGGATCCACGGGCCAGCCCAAGGGCGTGGTGCATTCCACCGGTGGTTATTTGGTCTATGCGGCCCTGACCCACGAGGTGACGTTTGATTACCACGATGGGGATGTTTATTGGTGTACCGCCGATGTAGGGTGGGTCACCGGCCACAGCTATATTGTGTATGGCCCACTGGCCAATGGCGGCACCACGCTGATGTTCGAAGGGGTGCCCACCTACCCCGACGCCAGCCGGTTCTGGCAGGTCTGCGAAAAGCACAAGGTCAACCAGTTCTACACCGCGCCCACGGCCATTCGGGCATTGATGGGTCAAGGCAAGGAATTCGTCGAAAAATGTGACCTGAGCAGTCTTAAACTGCTTGGTACTGTGGGCGAGCCAATCAACCCCGAGGCCTGGAATTGGTACAACGAGGTCGTCGGCAAGGGCAAATGCCCCATCGTCGACACCTGGTGGCAGACCGAAACGGGGGGGCATTTGATGACACCCCTGCCCGGCGCCCATGCCATGAAACCCGGATCCGCGATGAAGCCGTTCTTTGGCATTGAACCTGTCGTTCTGGAACCTGCTACAGGCGAGGTGATCGAGGGCAACGACGTTGATGGCGTGTTGTGCATCGCCTCAAGCTGGCCGGGGCAGATGCGGTCTGTCTGGGGGGATCACGCGCGGTTTGAAAAGACCTATTTCGCCGACTACGAAGGGTATTATTTCACCGGGGATGGCTGCAAGCGCGATGCGGATGGTGACTATTGGATCACGGGCCGTGTTGATGACGTGATCAACGTGTCGGGTCACCGGATGGGCACCGCCGAGGTCGAAAGCGCGCTGGTGGCGCATGCCCGTGTCGCCGAGGCCGCCGTGGTCGGGTACCCGCATGATATCAAGGGGCAAGGCATCTATTGCTATGTGACCTTGATGAACGGCGAGACCCCATCCGAAGAGTTGCGCAAAGAGTTGCGGACGTGGGTTCGCACCGAAATTGGCCCTATCGCCAGCCCCGATCTGATCCAATGGGCGCCGGGCCTACCAAAGACCCGGTCGGGTAAAATCATGCGGCGCATTCTGCGCAAAATCGCCGAAGATGATTTTGGCGCGCTGGGCGATACCTCGACCCTCGCAGACCCAAGCGTGGTGGATGACTTGATCGAAAACCGCATGAACAAGGGCTGATCGACAGATGATGATACCCTAAGGGCCAGTGCGATGCGCTGGTCCTTTTGCGTGGCGCGGGGGTTTGCGGTCCTAAAGCGCCCTAGTAGTCGCGCTCAAAGAAGATACCAACACCGGTGTTGCCGTCTTGCTCGAGCGTCCCCCGCGCGGTTAGCGCATCGGTGACGTCCAGATTGATCGACAGCTCCGTTTCGCCGCCCCCGGTCGTGACATCGGTGTACACATTGTCCGAAATATATTTACCCGCACGCACCGCCGCTTCACCGTCTTCGGTGGTGGTCACGTCGAAATCATCCAGCCCAAACCCATTGCGCAACTGGCCGATCACATCTGCGCCTTGCCGCCCGGCCAAGGTTGCCACCGCGTTGGCCAATTGCAACGCCTGAAACGCCGAGATTTCATCGATATTCCGGCCAAACAGCAATTGCGCCAACACTTGGTCTTGGGGGGCGTCTGGCACCGCCGAAAACGACACTTCGGGCGCGGTTGCCGGACCATCCAACACAATGCTGGCGCTGCCGCTGTCTGTCGCGCTGGAGGTGGTGAATTGGATATATGGCACCAGATCTCCCTGAAACTGGATTGACCCTTCGTCCAGGGTAAACCGCCGCCCAAGGATGTTCAGACGTCCCCGCACCAGATCAAACTGCCCAGTCGAGATCACCCGTGCGGTGGTGCCTTCAATGTCCAGCGACCCGCCCAGTTCGGCATCCAGCCCACGGCCCCTGACAAAGATCTTGCGTGGGGCGTTCACCGTCAGATCCAACCCGTAGACCGCCGCAGGACCGCCGCTTGTGGCCGCGGGGTCAGGGATGACATCTGCCCGGCGGCGCGTTGCTGTGACCGCGGGAGGCGCACCGATATGGGTGATATCGG
>NZ_JBDVLG010000061.1:0-10528 GCF_039970775.1 Roseobacter sp. | reverse complement strand
TTTCCCACCATCGATGATCTCATCATGCTGACCCACGTGCGTGAAGTGAACCTCGAGGACACCGAGGCCGCGATGGGCGACGACGACGGGTTCCTGTCGGTGGTGATCGCCAACCGCATGCCGCAGTTCGACCGTGAAAATTGCCGCCCCAAGGCCTATACCGCCTGTCTGGTCAACCTTGAGGGTCAGCTCGGCAAACTGCCGCCCCCCGCCCCTCCGCGCGACTTTTTCAACGAGAACGACCTGCATCTAAGCGCGGTGCACGCCAATATCGCCCAGGCGGTTCATACGGGGGCGGCGGTCCCCGTGTCGGCGGGCGGCACCGAGCGCAATCTGGACATCACCAACGCGACCGCCATGACCGATGCCATACGCCGTGGTGAGGTTGTTCTGCACGGGGGCCGATTGATCGACCGCGCAGCCCTGACCCGGCGTGGCGCCAATGACTTGGGCGCGATTGATGCCGGCGCCCTGTTGGAGGGCGATTTTTCCGGGCTGGAGCCGATCGCTGCGGATGTGAGCGGACCCGTCTTGCAGGCCAAAGGGGTCTTTGGCGGCTTTGATCTGGATCTGGGGGCATTGTTTGCCGAGCCGATTTACCGGTTCCCGGTGCTGACCTCCTGGCGCTTTACCTGCTCGGAGGCGGGTAGCTTTGAGGGGTTGATGCAGGGGTTGGACGTAGGCCTTTTGGGCGCAAAGACCCCCGGCGGCTACAAACGCCCCCTGCCCGACTGCGAACCCGAAGAGACCGGCGAGGGCCCCGGCACCCCGCCCGTGTCGCTACTGCCTCTGGAAATCACCGAGACCGGACATATCGGAATGCCGCATCTGAGCCGTGCAGGGGCCGAGGAAAACGCCTGGTACCGCGGGCCGTTTTCGCCGCACCGCCTGATGCGTCGGGTGCACGCACGTCAGGACGACGACGGGCCCATTCTGGCGCATGTCTCGGACCACTTGCGGATGATGACACCCGAGGGGCGCCAAGACGTTTCGCTGGCGGTCGCCTTTGAAACCGGGCGTCTGCTGGCGATGTCGCAACCCTCCTTTGTGGCTTCGCTGATGCGCTGGCGGACACAACGGTTTGGTGTCGCCATCCAGCAGGCCAAGCAAGAGTCGTTGTTTCTGGACGGCGTGCTCGACCCGATCATCCCCCGCGACATCTACAACGATGCCGTCATCGCGGGCGCGTTGGGCCGCCGGGTCGAAGAAACGATCTTTGCTGACATGTTGAAACGGCGCGGGACCGCACTGGGGGCCGAGAGCCCGCTGGTGCGCCCAGGACGCAAAATCGACGCATTAGCCGGGCAACCAATAGATGATCTGGCCACGGGGCTGGGCATAAAACCCGAACTGTTGGAGAGCTGGACCACCCGGCCTGACGCGCCCGAGGTGCTGACCGAAGTCCAGGCCACCCCGGTTGAACTGACGGCCGCGGGGCCGGTACCCGAGGGCGATCTCCTCGACACCCAGCTTGATGACGCATTGGACGCGGGACTGTTCAGCATGGCCGAGCTCGCCGTGGGACGCGAGGCCCTTGAGGCGGGCACCCTCGACGATATCCAGACCTTTGACACCCTATCCGACTTCCTTGTGAACCGCCTGAAGGGGACCCCCAACCGATGACCCTGACCAAGCAAATCTCGCTCAACGCCGTAATGACCGCTCTTGAGGGTGCCGGCGTCGCCCCAGGCCCGGATGACCGACAAGCCGTTCCCCGCGACACGCTCGAATTTCTGGCCCGTCTGCGGCTGTTGATGGGGGTGCCGTTCAACACGCTGGTGCCGGACGAAGAGCTGTTGCCCAATGAATCAATCCGGTTCTTCTTTCTCGACCGCGCATGGACGGATGCGCTGGTGCAGGGCGCGCTCAGCGTGGCCACCACCAATTCCGTCGACCGCGCCCAGCTCGAGGCGATTTATCCCATCGTGGAAAAGGACGTCGATTTTTCCGAGCGGCGCATTCGCGTGCCGGGCGGAGAGACGCCATTGGGCGGCACAGCCGGGCTCGTGACCGGGTTTTTGATGCGCTCGGGTGCGGTGGCCGGTTGGCCGGGCATGCACATCCGCGCCTACCGCGAAGAACCCGACGGCAATGACGAAACCGTTCAACCCGAGAGTGACGAGACCCGGATCAAGCTGCTGCGGCTCGAGCGGTTGGCGCCGTCGGTGCTGCTGGCGCTGTTTGATGGCGCGCCCAGCGTGATCCATATCGAAGAACCCCGCCAAGGCGTACAATTCGGTACCCGCCTGACGCGCACCGGGCGCGGGCAAATGACCGCAACGGTGCCTGCGCGCAACGTACAATCAGCCCGTTATGTGGATGACACCGGAACCGAGATCGACCCCGCGGATGTGGATGAAGGCGACAGCCCGTCGGATCTGGCGCATGATATCCCGGTGCGGTTCCGTCCCGGTGCTGCGGGTGTGATCGACATGACCAACACCGCACGCGCTTTCCGCGACGCGCCCGGCACAGGCATGACCGGCGCGGGCGATGACCGCATCGACGGCGCCGAGTTTGCGTTGCAAATGCTGCGCTTTCCCTACCGGCAGGTGTTTGCCCAGTCCGAGACCACGCCAGCTATTCAGGATGCGGCGTTTCAACCGGGCGTGCGTGGCATTGCGCGGGCCTATTCCGCGGCCTTCCAAGCCGCCGCGGACGAGGAGGAGTAACCCATGGCCGAGCGCATCAAGCCGGAGTTGATGGCAGACATCCTGCGCCAGCCCAACTGGACGCTGGCCAATGCGGCGGCCAGGGCAACGCTGGATCTGGGCCTAACCCATAAGCGCCCGCCCGCTCCGCCGCCGCCAAGCCTGATTGTGCCCGTGGATGTCCAGGCGCTCTATGTGCCGCCCGGCACCAACAGCGGCGAGCGGTTCGTGCGCCTGCCAATGGATCTGACCTCGGGCGATCCGGACGAACGCGCGACAGCCGATCCTTTTTCCGCTGCGGTCCGGCGGCCGGGTGGTGTGCATCTGCATTGGGCCCTGCCCGATGGGTTGCTGCGCGGCGAGTTTCAGGAAGACGCCGATGATCCGCTCAGCTTGCGCGCCCTGCCCAACCGTTGGCTGATCCTGCGGATGACAGGCCGTAGCGGGGTCCGGCGTCTGGATATCACCGGCTGGGTGGTGTCGTCCGAGGACGGCAAGGTCGAACCGCTGGAGGGCTATCCAAACGGTGCGGTCCCCGGCAATGGCCCGCGGCTGCAACCGGATGAGCTGACGGCCACCGCTGGCGGATCGCCCACGTGGACATCGGCCTATGACGCCGCGATCAACCGCTTTGCCCTTCACGACGACCTGAGCGGGCTGGACGCAGACGCGGTCCTGACCGGGCTCGCCAGTTATGTGGTCATTGGCTGGTGGTCCGAACGCAGTGCTGATCCGCTCGCCGGAGCCTTCACCCCATTAACGACATCGCGCATTTTAGACGATCTGGGCTGGTCCGCCTCACCGGCCCCTATCGTACCCAGCTACACATCACCCGGGACGCTTGTCGCGAAGGCCAGTACGGCCTCAGCCGGGTCCTTTGAAAAGGTCGAACTGGCCAGCGAGCTACGCATGACCTCGTCTCAGCTGGCCCTGTCGCGCAGCTATCGCCCTTACGAATTTGACGATCTGGTTCTGGTCGCCCCCCGCACCCGGCTCAATACCGTGATGCATGGCACTGTGCAGGGCGTGCCCGTGCGGGGCGGCGTCAGCGATGATACGGCGCCCAAAGCCGGTGCTATTGAACTGGCGTTTGCCCCGACGCTCGAGACGATGATCGCCAGCTTCGCTGCCAAGCATCAAGAACTGGAGGACGCCAAGTCCCGCGAATACCTCGAAAGCCTGCTGACTGCGGTCGCCAATTCATCGATCCGTGACATCGACAGCCCGGACGGGATCGTGGCCCTGGATGAGGCCGAACACGGCGACGGGTTCGAGAGCTTTCAGGGGCCGGAAACCTATGAGGATGTGATCATCGAGGCGGGTCCACAGGCCCTCAAGGGTGGGCGCGGCCAGCGCAGCCGTTTGGCGGCTTCGAAAGCCGGTGGGCCAGTGCTGGCGGATGTGATGTGGCAGGGCCAGAGCCGCGGCACCGTCAAGTTTGTCGACGCGCAGATGAAGAGCCGCGTGCATAAATCCGTCAACGACCTGTACCGCATCAAAGACGTGCCCCCAGCAGAGCCTGCGGGCGAGGTACGGCGGATCCGCCGCCCCGGGCCACGCTTTCACCGCGCGACGCCACCTGTGCTGGGCCTGCGCAACTATGGTCGGCACCCGCGGTTCAATGACGACGGGCTTCATACCGAAGACGGCACCCTCGCCTGTCGCTGGGCATCAGAGCTGGCGGTGGCGTTCGGCACCTTGCTGCGTGCCGAGGACTATCTGCGGGATATCACCAACAGCCATGTGCCCACCGCCGTCAACCGCATCGTGCAACATAGTTTTCTGCTGGACCCCTACCTTCTGGAATGGGTGATCAAGGCCATTGTCGACACCGTGCCGCCCGCCGAAGTTGTACCGGCGCAGAACCGGCTAAAGGGCGAGATGGCGCTGCGGTATTCCGCCGATGGCATCTATGACGGGCAGGCTCCGGTTTTGCGCAGCGCGGGGCGGCGGGCCAGCCTGGCAGAGGCCGAAGCCAACGCGCATCTGTTCCTACACTCTCTGGCCGAAGGGGTTGAACCAAGCCCGGTTTCCATCACCTCCTGGGCCCAGCCATGGTGCCCGATCTGGCTGGAATGGGAGCTTGAGATCACGCCGGGCGACGGGCTGGGCGGGTTCGATCTGGGCGCTGTGGATTACGAAGGGCTGCCGCCCCTGTCTGAGGCACGTCCGCGTCTGATGGGCCGTGCGCCACTGACCACAGGGCTGGCGCGCAGCTATCAGGCCGCAATCACCACCTATCTGGCCGCCGAGGCCCAGCGAGACGACACCGGGGATGGCGAGATTGGTTCGGATCACGAAGAGGTGCTGGCGGAGCTGGCTGACTTCCTGACCAACCCGGACATGGGATCGGTCACAATCGACGGGCTTGAGGCGTTCTGGCTGGGCCTTGACGAAGGTCCCGATGGGCAGGTGCGTCCGACCCCCGTCTCCATCCCGGATGCGCTGCGCGCGGCGGGCCTGCCCCGCTTGCTGACATCGGGGCGGCTGCGGTTGACCCGCGCGCGGGTGATCGACACTTTTGGGCGCGTGCGCAACTTGCCGGTGGACCAGTTATTGATGCCGGCTGCGCATGAGATCACCGGGCCCGATGATCCGCCCGCGCTGCGGCGCCCCCCCCGGCTCGCCGTGCCTGCGCGGTTAATGTGGCGCCTGACAGACCCGGCCAGCGAAGGCCCCGACGCGCCGGAGGCGGCGCTCAATCAGCAAACGCCTGCCCTTAGCATCAATCCCATAGCAGGGTTTTTGCTGCCGGATTTCATTGATGAAGCGTTGGAGGTTTTTGGCGCTGACGGCACGCCGCTGGGGCAGATCATGGAGGACAGCGTCTCGGGCGGGTTGATGTGGGAAGGCGGCGTGGGCCGCGACGGGCCTGCGGTGACCCTGCCGGGCGAAGGACTGCCCGCTGCGGCCAAGCCCTGTGGTGACCTGGCGCAGGGCATGATCGACATAGACATCGCCACCCGGGCGGATCCCGACACCCGCGATCTGGAAAATCCGCTGTCGGCGTTTTTGCGCGCCGTCGACACCACCAGCTGGAGCGTCGAAGGCAACCTGAACCTCTCGGGGGCCTCGGTGGCGGGGCTGGTCGGTCGACCGGTCGCTGTGGTGACCGCGCGGCTGCGGCTTGATGTGCCGCAGGATCTCGCCATCACCGGTGCCTACGGTGAAGAGGCCGATGAGATCAGTGCACATTTGCTGGCCGAACAGGTCCGCGACCGGCTGAAATCCATCGCCTTTCCAATCCGGTTGGGCGAGATCTCCAAGGCGCATGACGGGCTCTATGGATTTTATGTCAACAATGACTATTCCCGGCTGCATCTGGTCGAACCGCTGGTCGGCCAGCTCGCGCGGATCAATCGTTATGGCGGTGGATACCGCGCGCTTTTGGGTCGTGTGGGGGCGGGTCTGGGCACCGATTTCCTGCCCGAAGCCTCGCCACTGGAGAGCCCCTATATCAGTCAGGCGGGTGATCTGCCGGTGCATGTGGGACAGGTTGTGCGGCTGACACTCTTGATGCACCCCTATGCGCGCATCCATGCAACCTCGGGGATCCTTCCCCGCAAATCATTGGAATTGCTCCGCGATTGGGTGGCACCGGGACTATCCAAGATCGCACCCTCGGCGCGCATCGGGCCTGTATTGATCGACCCCGACAAGGTGCGCCTGCCCAAGATCGCAGCCTTTGGCGCCGACCAGACCTGGGTCAAACGCAATACCCCGATTACCTGGCGGGACGATCCGATCCTGTCCGCCACCCAAGCCGCATTGCTGCCACAGGGACGGGTGCGCGTTGAGGAAGGCTACATCCGGATTGCGCCCAATACCGACAGCGAAGAAGGATCCAGCTGATGCGCTATGACTGGCCCCGAGATCTGGTGAAATCTGCGGACAGACGCAGCCGCCGCGAAGAGTTCAACCAATCCCTGCGCGAGAGCGTCGGCATCGACGGTGAGTTGGATTGGCTTGACCTGTTGCGCGCGTTGATGGCGGCGCGGGCGGCCCCACCCGGCCCCTGGTTGCCGCTGGGCCCCTCGGCCGTCTTGCGCGGTCAGGCCGACGGCGACCCGATGGTGGCAGGACGCGTGCGTGAGCTCTTTGTCAACCGCGAGGGCACGCGCGCCTATGCTGGCAGCGCCAATGGCGGGGTGTGGTATTGGGAAGACAGCCATGTGGCCTGGCGTCCAGTGGGCGCCTGGGGCGTCCAGCCCGGAATGTTGACCGCTGGGGAACGGGCGCAATTGTCTCTGACGGTGGGGGCATTACATGTGGAATTCGGGCGTAACGCCAGCGACGTCGACGACCCAGCAGGCGATGTGATCTATGCCGGCACCGGCGAGCTCAGACCCGGCGGCGCCGGGGCACCGGGCAGCAAACACGCCGGTATCGGCGTCCTCAAGCTGGAGGACACGATCAACGCAGTCCTGGCCGATCCCGGGGGCATCCCCTGGCAGGTCGAGGGTGGGACACAGATGCGGGGCCGCGGGATCTACCGTCTGGCCCGCAACCCCGGCTTTGATGGCACAGCGACGTCGGTCGAGCTGGTGTCGGCCACATCGAACGGTCTGTTTTTTCGTCAGGGCAATTTTGTGGCCGGCGCCGATTGGCAGCAGGTCCCGAAATCCAAATTCAATCATGACGATGATGATGTCCTAGTCTTTACCGATGCGCTGTGGAGTGAAAGCTCGGGGCTTTGGGTGGGCATGGTGACCTCCAGCGGTCCCGAAGGGCTCTATCATGCGCCCAGCGGTCCAACAGGTGCCTTCAACCGCATTGATCTCGACAAGCTCTATGGCGGCAGTGTGAGCTACAAGCGGCTGGCGCTGTGTCAGCCCGACACCGTGTCTGATCGCCTTTATGTGCTGGGCAAACGCAGAGGGCGCCAGATTGGTCATAGCGGCCTGTGGCGGGTAAATATCTCAGGATCCGCCGTCACCTCGCATCTGGTCGCGGATGTGCCCCGCAGCGTCTTCGCCTCAGATACGAAAATCAAAGGCAGGGGGTCAAGGATCACCGTCAAAGGGGATCAGGCCCATTACGATATGGCAATTGAGGCGGTTGCTGACACCGCCCCGGGCAAGGATACCGTGTATGTGGCCGGGGCCTACCGGAAGGGCGACGCCTCGATGCACGCTCTGATGGTCGAGGCCTTTGATGGCGGTTTTCGCGCCGATTTCGACATAGCGAATGAAGCCACGCCCGGCGATGACGATACCTTTGCCGGCATCGGGATCCACGCCGACGTGCACCAAATGCGAATGCGGCCAAACGGGCTTTGGGTGGCCTGTGACGGCGGTGTTTTCCTGCGCCGCCCCGATGAGACGGCCGTGCCGCGCAATCTCGGTCTGGCTGTGACCGAACCAGGGTATATCGATAGCTACCCAAAGATGGACGGCAGACTTTTGGCGGGGCTGCAGGACAATGCCGTGATCGAGAAAAGTGGCGATACCGTCTGGCACCGGCGCACCAGCGGCGATGGCGGCGGTGTCGCTTATCACCCCCTCCAGCCAAAGAAGTTCCTGGAGCAATTCACCCATTCGGACTGGAGCTTCCGAGAGGCAAATTCCGAGATCAGCTGGGCCTCTCTCGATAGGGTCATGACCCCGCCAGGTTTCGCCGATGACGAAGACACCTATGCGCGATCCTTCTTCTATTCCAAATCCGCAACGGCCCCCGGCCCGGGAACCAACGCGCAGGTCTGTATCGGAACAGACCGGTTATGGTACACGCAGGACTGGGGAGCTGGCGCGACACCAAAATGGGTCACGTTGCCCTCTGGCAAGGATCCCGCCGACGGTCTGTGGCCGGGCGTGCGCCAGGATCAGATCGAACGCTTCCGCGTCATCCGCTTTGCGGACCCCGGCACAGAAACCGCAATCACCAGCAGCACAACACCCGCAATGGACGGGTCAACCGTGCTAGCGCTCAGTGATGACACGCTCTTCCGGTTCACCCTGACCGTCAACGCCGCAGGCGATGATGCAACATGGACCAAAAAACGTGACGCGCGGATCAGCGGGGACAGACCGAGCAAGCAGAAATACGCAGAAGACGATCTGCCAGCTGTCTTCCTGAATTATCTGCCGCGCCCCTCTGGAATGAGCTTGACCGATGTCGCTTCGCATGAGCCCGCACGCGGCAGCTGCTATGTCGCAACCACCGGAAAATCCGACCGCCCAGACGGTGGTGGCCCGCCCGAAATTGACGAAAAATACGATACGTTGTGGTGGTTTGACGGCGAAGGACGATGGTATCCGACCGGATTGGTGAGCGCACCGATTGATGCGGCATCTGGAACGGCCGGGGTCCGGGCCAGCGCCCACAGCGTGATTGTCGACCCTGACGGCCTGCCGGATTTTGGAACGCCCGGCAATGTGGTGGACACAAACCGGCAGGATTATGTCTATGTGGGCACCCGTCTCGGGGTCTGGCGGGGGCGGTTGACCTTTACCGAAATCCCCGCTGATCCGGCCAATCCTGACCAGCCCACTTGGCAGCCTAGCTGGAGCTGGGAGCCTTTCTTTGACGGGCTGCCGCAAACTCTGGTTGAGGATCTGTCGATCTACACCGAAACGCGACCTGCCTTTGGTGGGCTCCCTGAAACACAGACCAAACTGCTGCGGGCCGCGCTGATCTCGCGCGGGGTGTGGGAGATGGATCTGGGCCCCCTGTCCGACAGCGTTGGCCGGCCCTTTTTGCGCACATCTCAGTTGGACACCGGGCGCAGGCCGATCCCTATCCAATCAAGTGACCACTACTCAGGACTGTTGCATATGGAATACCGGCACGCGCATAGCCCGGATGTTCTGGCGTGGAACTATGACCGCCGCGCAACGCTCGAGGCCAACCGCATGGAGGGGCGCACGGAGCTGACCGAACCCGACACGTTTGACACTGAGATCAACAGCAAGAGCACCCTCAAGCGCAGACTCTATCGCAAACGGCTGTCTGGCAGCGTGCCCGCCAATATTGCAGAGGTTCTGGTGCACCACCGGGTGCTGCAACCGATTGATACGAATGAGATAACAGTTCATCTTTTTGCCTGGACCAACCGCCCCTTCGGCATCAATCTACAGGACATGCCGCTGTCCACGACAGAGCGTGCGGCGATAAAGGCGGTGGTGGATGGCGGGCCGATGCCGGTCCAAGCGAACCTGCTGCATCTGGGGTCCGAACACCCGATTCGCCCCGTGGATGCCCGCATGACGCGCCCGGCGCAGTTCGCATTTGACCTCGATTACCCCTTTGATCCGGCGAACACCCTGTCGGGCGGAGGAGTCCTGCCGGATCAGGACAAGGTGATCCTGATTGCGGTGCTGGATGCCCCCGGGTTCCGGCTGTCAGAGGCAGCACTGTCGCCCGACGGCGTGGCCAACCCGTCGCTGGTTGACCTGACCCGGCGCAGCTCCCTGATCGCCGCATCCACCTACCGCCGAATCGAAGAGCAGCCCTAGGGTTGTTGTCACATTAACTTCCCTGAGGTTGATTGCGCCGCTATTTGGCCGTAGCAGATGGCGATGCAGCCCCCAACCATCAGCTACAGGCGCCACCGGTTTCCGCCTGAAGTCATCAGTCACTCAGTTTGGCTCTATTGCCGTTTCAATCTCAGCTTTCGAGACGTCGAAGAAATGCTGCTGGAACGCGGTATTGATGTTTCGTACGAAACTGTCCGCCAGTGGGTCAGGAAGTTTGGTCCTGCTATCGCACGTGGCTTACGCCGAAGGCAGCCTCGATCCGGCGACGTTTGGCATCTCGACGAGGTCGTCGTGACGATCAAGGGAACGAAATTCTGGCTGTGGCGAGCGGTTGATCAGCACGGCAGCGTTCTGGATGAAATCCTTCAACACAGGCGAGACAAGAAAGTAGCGAAACGCCTG
>NZ_JBDVLG010000060.1:0-27081 GCF_039970775.1 Roseobacter sp. | reverse complement strand
AGCAGCAGGTCACTGCCGTTTTGTCCTTCAAAGCGGTCATCGCCCGCACCGCCGTCAATGGTATCGTTGCCGGCATTGGCGAGAACAGTGTCAGCGCCATTTGCGCCGCTTTGAGTGTTGTCGACAAACAGGTCATCGCCTCCGCCCAAAAAGACGGAATCCCGACCGTTGCCCCCAACCACAGTGTCGTCACCATTGCCGCCGAGCAGCGTGTCAAAGCCGCTGCCGCCAAGGATCATGTCATCGCCGTTTCCACCAAGAACACTGTCTGCATCAAGACCGCCATCCAGATGGTCCGCGCCGTTTTGCCCTAAAAGGATGTCGGCGCCTTGGCTGCCGTTAATGCTATCGTTGCCTGCACCTGCAGTGATGATGTTGTCTGCAACATTGCCTGTCACCCTGTCATTGCCAGTGCCTAGAACTGCATTCTCGATCAAGGTGCCGCGCGCGATTCCAAGAATGCCATTGAACCCTGCCAAATCCGAAAGCTGCGCGTCACGCATGTCCAGCCGGGCCGCACTTGTTAGGAATCCGAACTCAAACGTGTCTTCGCCATCGCGATCATAGACCGTAAAGGCCATCAGATTGCCATCCAGATTGGCGGATGTTGCCCCTGTGGCCAACCAATCGAACACCTCGTCCAGATAATTGCCCAGATTAGACCCTTCGCCGTAGGTGGTGGCGCCTGCAGTAGCCGAATTGGCGTCTGGCGCGCCATAGAGATTCTGAACGGCAAGAATATCCGCCATCATCGCCCCGGCCGGATAAGCAAAGGCGGCATTAATATGGGTGTTCTCTGTCTGGCTGAAGTAGGACATGACAGACAGCTGCCAACTGTCATTTAAAAACGCGTTGTCGCGGCCATAGGATGCATTGCCGTTGTAATTGCCCTGATGACCCAATCCAATGGCGTGCCCAATTTCGTGCACATAGGTCAGGAAAGAATAGCTATCAAGCGTGGTGCCGTTGTCGTCCAGCCAACTTTCCGCGACGTTCAATTCCACCCCCGTGGTGCGATCACCGTCTAGGATACTGGTTGACCCAGTGTTTGGCGCATAAGCGAACGCACCGCCATCTTCGTCGTCCATAGTGATCATCTCACCGTTGGCAACTTCGACAAAGTCGAGATCGACCACCATTTCCCACGCTTCCATCGCCCACCGGGCAAGCTGCTGGCCAGCCGCGGTCAACCCATCAAGGTTCACGGTGATCTCGTTTGAAGTGCTGGTGTTAAATGTAAGTTCTGATCCGCCCCAAAATCCTTCGGTCAGTTGCAGCGCGAGGTCATCCAACGACCCCTCAACAGCCGGTTCCGGTGGGGCTGTTTCGGTCACGCTCAACCTGTAGGTTCCAGTTTCGAAAGAAAAGGCATCTGCCTCGATGTAAAAGGTTCCGCTAGAGCTTGCGGTGAATATCAGCTCGGAATCTAACGACTCATTGGCATCATCGTTTCGGGCCAATTCGCGACCCGATGCATCGTAAATCCGTACAAGAGGATCAGAAAGCGTCAGCCCGTCCAAGGAGATCGAATAGGTCTCTCCCTCGGTGAGAGAAATGCGCACCCAGTCTTCATCGCTGATCGAGCTAATGGTGCCGTTGAATGTATCGCCCACAGAGATGGTGTATGCTGTGTTCGTGGTCTCGGCAGCATCCGACCCTTCTGTGATCGCGCTGAACACCGGATCTCCATTTGGATGGCGGGCAGGATCAAACGTTTGGGTCATCATACATACCGTACACATAGCGGCAGTCCTTCTTACTGTTGCGGCGGGTCAAGACGCGTGGGGTGTTTTACTTTGGTAGTGCGGCAATCATTGCGCCTGTTCCTGCGACTAAGTCATCCATGGCCGCGCGATGTGCTGCGGGACCAGCCTGCAACAGAGTGAGATCAAAGTCCTGAGCGGGGCCGTTATATAATACGCTTTGCGGGCCAGTTTGCCACCACAACGCGATTGTTCCATTCCGAATGTCCAGACGCACCAACATGTCACCGACCTTTTTGGGGGCAGGGGCCGTCATAGGCACCCGGCGCAAGTTGCGACAAGGATTGCACCATATGCAGGCACAGGCTTTGCATCTGCGCACGCGGCACGTCCGGGGTTGAAACGGGGCAGGCGACGCGGATGATTTGACGTGCGGGGTTGCTTGCTTGCGCAGCGGAAATAGTCATCATCATCGCCCCCACACAGACGCAAATTGCAAAGTACGCTTTCATCATGGCACTACTTATAGTGGATAAGTTTGGCAAATATTAGACCAAAGCAATGTGGCTTACGAACTTAGCGGAAAGCCACCAGCCCGGCCAAGGTGGCGCTACAGGAGTTAGCTTGCCAGTAACGAGGCGGGGTGACACAAGAACACAACACATTGAAAGGGTTTGTAGATGAACATTTTGCTTGTTGGCGCAGGTCTATCTGGCGCTGTGATTGGGCGTACATTGGCCGAAGCCGGTCACCAGATCACCATCATCGATGGCCGCGACCATATCGGGGGCAATTGCCACACCGAACGTGACGCCGACACTGGCGTGATGGTCCATGTTTATGGCCCCCATATTTTTCACACCGATGACGAAGACGTCTGGAATTACGTCAACAGCTTCACCACCTTCATGCCGTATAAAAACCGGGTCAAAACCACGTCGCAGAAACAGGTCTTTTCCCTGCCCATCAACCTGCACACCATCAACCAGTACTATGGCAAAACCATGCGCCCCGACGAGGCGCGTGATTTCATCCAGAACGACATCGCAGACAGCACTATCACGGACCCCCAAACCTTCGAAGAACAAGCCCTGCGCTTTGTGGGCCCCGATCTCTATGATGCATTCTTTAAGGGTTACACCATCAAGCAATGGGGCGTGCAGCCCAGCGAATTGCCTGCCTCGATCCTGAAACGCTTGCCCGTGCGCTTCAACTATGACGACAACTATTTCTTCCACCGTTTTCAAGGCATGCCGGAAAACGGCTACACCCCAATGATTGCCGCAATCCTTGACCACCCGTCGATCACCGTAACCCTGAACACCATGTTTGACCCCGCCATGGCCGACGCCCATGACCACGTGTTCTATTCCGGGCCTCTTGATGGCTATTTCGACTATCAGCTTGGCCGCCTTGGGTATCGCACGCTGGACTTCGAAAAGTTCTCGGCCACGGGCGACTATCAGGGCTGCGCGGTCATGAACTATGGCGAAGTTGACGTGCCTTATACGCGCATCACCGAGCACAAGCATTTCTCGCCTTGGGAAGACCATGAAGGCACGGTGTGTTACCGCGAATTTTCACGCGCCTGCACGCCCGACGACATCCCCTATTATCCGATCCGTCAAGTCAAAGAAAAAGCGCTGTTGGGTGACTATCTCAAGCTGGCCGAAGACACGACGGGTGTCACGTTTGTCGGCCGCCTTGGCACCTATCGTTACCTTGATATGGATGTGACCATCCGCGAGGCAATGGACACAGCCGACGCGTTTCTTGCGGCGCAGGATGCAGGCACAGCCATGCCCGCCTTTGTCAAACCCCCGCTTTAATCAGAACGCGGCAGGATACGCAGTATGGATCAAAAACCGACCGTTTTTAACACAAAGGTCCTGCCGCAGCCCGCGGCAAAGGCACGTGTAAAATCGTTCCAAGCGGCCCATCCTGAAACCTTTGCACAACCAGCCGAGGCGATTACATATCTGCGATATATCTTCACGGATGCGCAGGGACTTTGGTGCTTTCGCCCAAACGGGAAAACTGGCACCACATCGACGCTGTTTTTTCTGTTTCATTTGACGTTCGGAATCCCTCTGAAGGCCGTTGTCAGAGATGAAAATTCCATCAACGAAGACCAAGCCGGGCACAGCCTGCACAAGGCCCGCGTTTTCTCAAGCGTGTGTGATTGCGGGACGGAATTGGACTTTGGTAGCTATCTTGCCCGCGCCTTGCGTTTGACGACGGTGCGGCATCCTTTTACCCGTGCGCTTTCGGGCTTTATCTATTTGTGCCGCGCACATGACATGAAAAGCGATCGGTTTCTGACGGAACGGCTTCGGATGTGTGCCTTGACCCAGTTTGATTGGGACAAACACGCTTATACTGTCGAAGGCTTTGAACGGTTTCTGACCTATCTGGAACAAGACCTAGCGCATCATGCCACCCGGCCAGTCGACAGTCATTTTCGCCCTCAGGTGTTAAACATCTTGCCCGACGTTTTCTGCCCTGACCTGATCGGGCGTTGCGAAGACCTGCCCACCTTCTTTGCTAACATCGCAGCACGTCTGGATCGTCCGGCGCCACAAGGTGCACTGGAAGCCAAACCTCGCAACACCCAGCAGATAAGCGACCGCGCTATCTTTGACACCCCAGACACGCGTCGCCGCGTCGGCCATATTTTCGCTGCCGATTTTCTAGCGTTTGGCTATGATCAATAACCCAACCCCCGCGCCAGGCTCATTCAGGGTCGCGTTCGGATGATCCGGACCTGTTATCGGGGGGACGCAACTGATACCGAGGCCTTCAGCTTTGGTCACAAGGATTTATTTTACCGATGCCTCTTATCGACTGGAACGGCAAACGCATCCTTTACATCCATGTGCCTAAGACCGGCGGCACTAGCATCGAAACATGGCTGAGCACGCTGGCGCCCCTGCAGTTGCACACCATCGGACAGCCCACAGCCCTGCGCTGCACCCCGCAACATTTGCAATATAAAGAAATCACAGCCCTGCTGGCGGCGGGGTCTTTTGACTATGCATTCATGAGCGTGCGCAATCCCTTTGCACGCCTTGCCAGTGAGTATCGCATGCGCGCCCAAGCACAGCAGGAAGGGTTCTGGGGGGCGGTGCAAAAGTTCCCCTATTGGCTTGAAACGTCACTAAACAAAGTCAAACGCGATCCCTTTGTTCTTGATAATCACATGCGCCCGCAGTGGGAATTCACCGGGAATGATGTCGAAGTGTTCCGCCTTGAGGACGGGTTAGAGACAATGTTGGCACAAGTGGCGGACAAGATCGGGGCACCTGTCCCCGAAATCACGCCCCACAAAATGAACAGCCAATCCTTCCAACATGACGTCACATGGGAACGCGCGGATGTGACCCGAGTGCAGCAGTTTTACGCCGCCGACTTCACCGAATTCGATTATCCTACCGCCCTGCCGGGCCCGAAAGCCCGGCGCGAGTAGTTATTTTCCTGACATGATCCGCTTGACGGGGTCGCTGTCTTCCCAAGGCACGGACACGTCCGCATCATAGATGACTTCGCGCCCCTCTGACATCAGAGCCAGATATTTGCGGTATTCTTCGGCATTGTTGAAATGCTGCCCACGGGCGACCTCGTCCAGTGCCTTTTGGCGGAACTGGGCCGTGTATTTAAAGTGGGCAAAGATCAGCTCGGTCTCGCTTGGTTTGATATCACCCACATAGTGGAACCCCGCCGAAGGGCGCATCCAAGGCTGGTATTTCAACAAGGCGTACTTTTGGGCCACAAACAGTTCGGGGCGCGACCACGGCAGCAGACGATGGCGCAACGCGCTGGTCACAGTGTCGCTGTTTGAAAACGGACCCCGCCCAACATTTGCGCGCAAAAAGGGCGTCTGATCCACAAAACCAGCTTCTTTGAAAGGATCCCCAGAGGCAAAATCCGCCTCACTCAATGGACCCTGCGGATACATATCCAGCATATAGATCCGCGCGGCATCCACGTCTTTGAATGTTTTGCCCTCCAGCAGTTTGGGTAACGAGGTTCGTTTCCAATTTGGGTAAACCAACAGCTCGTCAGCGTCCACAATTAAGGACCAGCGCCCGACCCGAAGGTTGGCGATCAAAGTCATTTGCCAGGCAACGCCGTATTCTGACTCTCCGTAATTCGTATCAGCAGAGAACGTCACAACATCGGGTTGTTCCAGAAGATATTCCAGCGTTCCGTCATCCGAACAATTGTCCGCAATCAAAAAGGCTTTGACCCCCAGCTTGCGGTAATGGGCAAGGAAGTGGGGCAGCATGAACATCTCGTTGCGCATACAGGCAACAGCCGCCACGGGTTCCGCATTCAGCTTTTTCAGCTTGGCCTCTGGGCTGACCAGTTCAAGTAGGTTGGTGTTAAAGCCCAAGGAAATATTGGCATATGTGGGCCACAGCTTGCGCGGCCAAAGGCGCGGCTCTGTGAATGCTTTTGTCACCTCGGCTTGGGTCTTATGTGTGTCTAGATGTACCAGATGCACACCGCTAAGCGGACTGGGTTGGAAACTATTTTCCCACAGCGAAACCGGAACCGCATCGGAATATGTCCGGCGTTGTATAGAACTGCGGTAATCTTCGCTTGATGGGGTGATCCCCTCCAAAGCCAACAGATCGCCGACAAGCTTGTCTTCCATAAACGACGAGCGGATGATTTGTTGCCCTTCGCGCTTTTGAGATGCGTTGATGGCGGCCTGCATGGTGCGGCGGCTTAGCAAATAGCCGGACCCACCATCACAATAGGTTGTTGGCTCGGGGGATTTGTCCAGTTCCTTTGTGCCTCGCTCGGTGGCCGACTTTTCAAAATGCCAGGTCCGATTCATTCCACCGACATGGCGGTGAAGGGTCCTGCCGAAATAGTCATGCTTAAGGTAGTTTAGGTTGCCAAAGAACGTGGCCGGATCAAGGGCACAGTCATCGTCGATTTTATAAATATGCGTCGCGTCGGTATTCTTCAGCGCCCACTCAATAGCGGCCAATGTCTTTTGCGGCAGGCCTTCGTAACTGTCGGGCGCATCAAGATAGACAACATCGCCGTCCTTCTGGCCATCGCCATCCCCGACAACCACAACATAAGGAACGCCGTAATCTGCCAGTTGCGCAAGCCAGCTTTCCCGCATGGCTTGGACGCGGGTGTCCAAAAAGGGGCGGCACGAAAACACAACGACAAGTGTGCTATACAAAGGTGCCAACGCATGTTTGGACACCCCATTGCCCGAGAGTGCCATCTTGGCCGGCGTGGCATTTGGAAACAAACTAAGGGTCGACCGCGTAAGGGGCATACTGTCTGACGCCATTGCATGCAGTACCGCCAAAGCGGATTGCACAGCAGGACTGTTGAACATGTCCTGATGTTGCGATGTTGGAATGACGGATGACCGCAATTCGCCCACATGCGATAGCATGCGCATGGCAAGGTCGTCTTTCCCCTGTGCTTCCAACGCCGGAATCATACGCAAAGTCAGCCCAAGACCAATATATTTTGAGCGTTGCACAGATGTGCGGGTCAGATCGGAAATCACATCCTGCAATGTGATGCCAAGCGACGTTTCCGTGCCCCGGATCAGGGCAGGCAATGATTGCCCCAAACGCTCTTGTACGCCCAGATATGGCGAACGCGGCACTTTCGTATAAAGCCGCTGAACCGCGTGTCGGATCTCTGTTACGTTTTGCGCGCCAGCACCGTCTGGTGCGTTGGGTGCCGCAACCGCACGCACAACGGCATCGTCATAGTCGCTGGGGTTGGCATAAAGCATATCTTCGAGCTGCGCGGCCGAAGTCGCATGCAGGCCCGGGTTCACAAGTTCACGCATGTATCTGGTTGTGTCGCGATGCCCAAGGTCACGAAACGGGCGCAGCGCCTCTGTAATGGTTTCGATATCGCCGGGCTTGGCTTTTGCAAGACGTTCGAAATTCTTACCCGCACGCACCATTTGCGGCGGCGGCGTGAAACCTTCGGTTGCAACGCGTTCGTTCAAAAGTCGCCAGAATGTTGACGACAGTCCAAAGTTCTTCAATACGAAATTCGGGATCTGGTCTCTGAGGTAGTCGGCAAACCGGCTTGCGTTCACCGTCAGCACCACCGCCGTTTCTGTGAGCGCTTGGCAAGGGGTGCATTCCCAATACTGCCCTGATCGGCGTTCGATGAACTGTTGGAACACATAGACGATTTCTTCTATGGTTTTTTCGTTCGCCCTCAGATCAGTGCCCTTCAACGAGAACTGTAGCGCCCATGCAACGGCGGGTGTCGCCACCCAACCCCCGTCGGGTTCCGTAAGGGCCCAAAGCAGGTCTTTCATGTCGCTGTAACGCTTGTCCATAACCAGAAACGGTAGAATGCTGGAATTATGCCAGGCTTCTTTTTCTTGGGCGAAAGGTTCAGACAACCTTGGGAGGACAAAGGCGTACAAATCTTCAAAACTGTCCGCTGTGCAGAATGCTTCGGTGAGCGACAAAAACAGGGATTTTTCCACCTGTGGCGGTAAAGGGAAATCTTTCAACACATTTTGCAGAATTTCGATAAGCGGTTTGTCTTGCGTGTTGGCCGCCACTTGCATTCCAAACCGGCTTTGCGCTGTACGCAGCAACATTTGGTTTGGGTGCACCTTTGCCTCGAGTTCCGGGGCCAATTCCACGGCGCCAGCTTCTGATGTATCCAGATCATTGCGCAGCAAGTATTCCGACACACCATACAGCTGTGCGGCATCCATCAGAACACTCTTTGCCGCGTCCGATAGTTCAGCCAAGATATCGGCAAAGCGCACGTGTTCAACGGCCAAAAGCATATCGAATGTTGAAGGCCCAGAAGTCGCGCAAAGTGCCTCGATACGTCGCAGCAGAACACTGCGCGTCAGCTCCAAAGGATCCCCACACGGGATACCATTCGAGTACAAAGTAATCAGCAACGGCTTTTCGGAACCCTCGACACCTTCCCAGATGCGCCCAGGCAGGCTAGCAAAAACGCCAACGTGTGGGTCGGACTGACGGTATCGTTGCGCAATCTCAGGATAGGCCACAGGCGTAACCGGTATTGGCTCTTCTAGGTTTGTCACGATGACTGTAACGTCCTGATCGGGCAAACCTGGATCGACGCCCCAACCTTCGACATCCATAAAGCCAGCAATTGCCAACTGGCCTTCGCCTATGCGCGCCTCATTGGCTGGTCCGCCAATCAATACGCTCGCAGGGGTAATACCGCCGTTGTAGTTGACAGACTCAATGGTGCCGAGATTCGGAAACTCATCGTCAAAAGCGCAAATCTCGTAGTCGTTCAAAAATACGACAATACGGGCGTCATCAATCTTAATCAGAACCTTGTCGCCTACGAGTGCCAGGCTGACATCATGCAG
Source organism: Roseobacter sp. (assembly GCF_039970775.1). Taxonomy (GTDB): domain Bacteria; phylum Pseudomonadota; class Alphaproteobacteria; order Rhodobacterales; family Rhodobacteraceae; genus Roseobacter. The sequence goes on along the minus strand of NZ_JBDVLG010000060.1, from coordinate 18,009 downwards.
AATCTCAGCCCCCCAAACCCCGTCTGCACGCAAGTTCACTGCAGCTTTACCCGTAGTTTGGCGCAGCGACATATGGAACAGGATGTTTTTGCGATCAGCTCCAAAAAAAGACATATTGGCGAATGCGTGTTCTGTAAAATCTACGGCAAACCCAAATTCTGCGCCGCCTTGCGTCTTAAATGCCAGCACACCCGTCTCCTCAAAATTCTATGCCAAAATACTATGCGCTGTTTGAACAAACTTGAATATGGATGCAATGGACCTTTACAGGCAATCGCGGAACACCTCTGCCGAAACCGGGTTCGAGACTTTGAAAATTGCACAAAAATCTTGCTTTGGATGCGCGAATGTAACGGATTAACAAAGGTGCCGCCTGCAATTTCAGCACCATAAGGCGCCAATAGTACGCTACACAATGACTATGGCCCAGCGAACCCTCCCGCGTTATGCATCTTTCAACACTCAAGCATCTGGAGACACGCGGGCCATGACAAAAATTGCAGTCGCCGGGATAGGCTATGTTGGCCTGTCAAATGCCGTCCTTTTGGCGCAACACAACACAGTTGTCGCCATCGATCTGGACGCATCACGGGTCGAAATGTTGAACGCCCGTCAATGCCCGATCATCGATGTCGAGCTTGAACAGTACCTTGCCGAAAAACCGCTGGACCTGACCGCCACATTGGACCCAAAGGCGGCCTTTCTGGATGCCGAATTTGTCATTGTCGCCACGCCCACCAATTACGACCCCCAGACCAACTTCTTTGACACCTCCAGCGTCGAGGCCGTGATCGCCCAAGTCATCGCGATTAACCCGGACGCCACCATTGTGATCAAATCGACAATCCCCGTTGGCTTTACCGACCGCATCAGCGCCGAGATGAACACCACACAGGTGATTTTCAGCCCCGAGTTCCTGCGTGAAGGGCGGGCTTTACATGACAACCTGCATCCTTCGCGCATCATTGTGGGCGAAGACAGCCCACGCGGCCACACATTCGCGTCGCTGCTTGCGCAAGGTGCCCAAGACGGCGATGTGCCGATCCTGTTTACCGGCGCTGCCGAAGCCGAAGCGATCAAGCTCTTTGCCAACACCTTTCTTGCAATGCGCGTGGCTTATTTCAACGAGTTGGACAGTTACGCGTTGGCCAGCGGGCTGCAATCACGTCAGATTATCGAAGGTGTGTGCATGGATCCACGCGTGGGCGATCACTACAACAATCCTTCCTTTGGCTATGGCGGTTATTGCCTGCCAAAAGATTCCAAACAGCTGTTGGCGAACTATGCGGATGTGCCGCAAAACCTGATGCACGCGATCGTCGAGGCCAACCGCACCCGCAAGGATTTTGTCGCGGAACAGATCCTAAAACAGGCCCCTAAAGTCGTCGGCATCTACCGTCTTGTGATGAAGGCTGGCTCGGACAACTTCCGACAAAGTTCAGTGCAAGGCATCATGAAGCGGATCAAGGCCAAAGGGGTGCAAGTGGTCGTCTATGAACCCGCCCTTGAAGACGCCGATTTCTTCGGCTCCGAAGTGGTGCGCGACCTCGACGCGTTCAAGGCGATGGCTGATGTGATCGTGGCCAACCGCGAAACGGATGAACTGGCGGATGTGTCCGACAAGGTCTTTACCCGCGATCTATTCGGCGCAAACTGATAGGTTAGAGACTGTTTTCGAGGGTATGCACTTAACCTTGTAATCAACGTTATGTAAAATATTCACGAATTTCGCAATCCACTAACCCGCATTCAGCCCCAACAAACCCCGGACTCGCGGGCCGATAAAGGGATCAAGCGGTGCCTGATTCAACGCGTCCATTTGGGCAGACAAGGCTAACACCTGTTTTTCAAATTGCGCGCGCGTCTGCACATCCGGGAAATCGGCGTAGTTGATCTTTTCCCATATCATCCGCGCCCATAAACGCGCCTTATGCGCAGGCGACATCGCAGCCAGACCCGGCATCGTATCCTGCGCCATCAAACCCTCCCACAGCGCCTCAGCGGTAAGGGGCCCGCGCCACAGCTTGCGACACTCGGGTCGGGTGGCGATACGAGCCCCGAAATAGGGCAAATAAACCGCACGTTGGGACTGGGCCAAAGCATCCAGCATAAACAGCGTGCTCGACAATGCGCCTTTGGGAAACTGCAAACTGTAGCGTTGTAAAAAGGCACGGTTGAACATTTTAACCGACGGGTGGCCATGCACCTCTATCCCATCATCCAAGGTCGGAACAAAACCGGCCTCATCCTCAAGCCGAACAGCTGCGATTCCATCCCGCTGATGTAGGCCTGAATGAAAGGTTTCATCAGGACCCAAATACATGCCCCCAAAGCCAACCGAAGCCTGCGCCACACTCAACCGGCTCGCCCAATTGGCCAATGCCCGCGGAGGCAACCGATCGCCAGCATCCAGAAACACAACATACCGCCCCCGGGCCATGTCCAGCCCCCGGTTGCGCGCGCCGTGCACACCCTGCGCGCCGCTCAGAACCGACACGCCGGGATGAACAGCTGCCGCCGCAAAAAACGCGGCACGCTCTGGCGCTGTGGCCATGGCACGGCTTTCATCGGGCACAAGCAGGATCTCGGCCTCACATAGGGTCTGCCCTGCAAGGCTTGATAGGGTTTCTGTCAACGGTGCCATGGTCCCGTCACTGGGCACAACAACCGTGACAGGCACAGCGCCCGTCAGCAGATCTTGCCACCAGATCGGCACAGACAGCGTACAATCCGGCGCAAAACCATGCGCCGCCATCCAATCTTGCGCCTGCCGCACAAAACGCGCGCGGCGGGCGCGGTCTTGCACCAGTCCGCCGCGTTCAAAAGTCAAACGCGTGGCGATCCGGCGCAAAGCCGCATCAAGGCCCGGGCGATCAAGCCCTTTCGCCAAACCCGCAAGCCGGTCCAGCACATCAAACTGTTGGAAAATGACATCCGACGTCTCGGCCGTGATTTGCCCTTCCCGCCCTTGGGTCTGCAAATAAAGCGGGTGATTGATCCGCACCAAATGATCCGTGCGCGCCGCCGCCTGCCAGAAAAAAGCGTGGTCCTCATAAAGCGTGCCCACATCAAAGCGCAGCCCGGCAATCAAGCTGGCGCGATAAAGCTTGTTCCACGCCGAAGGAAAATGGCGCACCACATCACACCAATTGCTCAGATCGTGGCGTTCGGGCGCGGCGCCGTCTTCCAACGCCCAAGCGTCATGCAGACCGGTATGGGTGCGAACCTCACCACCCTTGGGGCAAAAGGAAATACCACAGCTGACCCAGTCCGCGCCGGTGTCCTCCAGCACAGTGTACATCTGAGACAAATAATCCGGGGCCACACGGTCATCACTGTCCACAAAGCCGATGACCGGGGCGCTGACATGATCAAGGCCCGTGTTACGCGCACCCGACAACCCTGCATTAGGCTGAAGGATTACACGAAAGCGCGGGTCATCCCCAATGGCACGGCGCAACTGATCCGCGCTGCCATCGGTGGACCCATCATCAATGACGATCACTTCGAAGTCGGTCAAAGTCTGCGCCTTGAGCGATGCAATGCAATCGCCCACATATTCGGCTACATTGTAAACCGGCACGACAAGCGAAATCAGCGGCGGCGTGGACAGTGTCATGGCTGTGCAGCCCGTTTACGCACCCACCCCACAAAAGCCCGATCCGCATCTGTAATGCGTTGACGTCCCGTAGCCACCCAGACCCCCTGCCACTCCGCCACCAATGCGTAGACATCGACACCTGGCGCCAGCGCGCGCGCGCCTTCAAGTGCGTCGGGGCTGGGGCTGGGCGCGGCCATCTCGGGCAGGATCACTTCGGCCCGGCGGGTCACGATTAAAATATCCCCCGGACCTTCACTTAGGGCATAATCAGGCAAATGGTCTTGTGCAATCATGCGCCGGATGGCGGCACGGAACACCCGCACAGGGGCGGCACTGCCCGCTTTCTTGTGCAGGGTGGCGATGCTGATCTTCCATTCCGCTTGGCGACCGCAATGCTTGCGCGCCACTTCATACACCCGCCGCTCTAGGGGTTTGCGCAGGCGGAAATAATCCCGGCTTAATGTCAGCACCGACTTGGCCAGCACCGCACGAAAAATCCACTCGCTTAAGGTCACCGTCACGCTGATCATACGCCCCGCCTGCGAACGACGTACGATCTCCCAACTTTCGATCAGGCCAAAGCCGCGCGTGGCCTCAAGCCCGCCGGTGGTGATGTTGGTGGTGATGCGCGTGCCTGCCAAACGTTCAAACGCATCCCGCAAGCGCTGATAGCTGTCACCAGAGGTGTCACGGTTCGTCGCCACCAGCAGATCATGCGCCTTAAGATGCAGCACACGGCTTACCGCCTGCCCCGCATTCAACCCGGCCATCAATTGGCTGACACAATAAATCAGAATGTCCTTGTCATGGATCGTCGCACGCCCCTTCACACTGGGCACAACTTCGATCCGCGCATCGTTATGGGCATAGGATAAGATACGTTTGTCTGGCCGCGTAGAAAGCGAAAAAATCGGATGCTCCATCGTGCCCAGATCATCCTTTGGTGCCGCACCAAAGAAGTCGCAAACAAAAAAGTCTGCTGTGGGATATCGGTCAGGCAAAAGCCCCCCTGCAACCGCATTTTTGACCATGACAGGTCCTGTCCATCTGTCGCGACGTCTTGGTCGCTTGTTATTTTTGCTCGATCTTCCCCGATTCCATGATCGGGGTTTCAGTGACACCGACCCTAAAGATATCCACAGGGTGCGTCTAGCAGCATGGGCGATATGACCGTGGGTTCAGAGTCACTTGGGCGTGGGTTCAGAGTCGCATTATCGGAGGTTCAGAGTCACCACATTGAAAATGAGACAAGCAAACTATTGATATAAAACCATTTATTCAGAGCCCAAGATCCTTAACATTCAATTAACAGATAAATAACTGAGATCAGAAGCCCCAAGCGCTCAACACCACCGCATTTGCCCATAAAAACCAAAGGAATTTGCTTAGAAAACAGAAAGAAGATGCGATTTATGTTTCATGTGCGTTGTTTTTGCGTATTCTGCCAAAAACAACGCACATGAGGGCAGAGCACATGAAACAAAGCCGGAGCATCCCCCTCCCGCCTTATATGAACATCGACCCCTTAGAAGCACAACGCAGCTTGGGTGATCCGACCACGACACAGCGGTTCGAAGCCGTTGCTCAAGCCTGTGCTGCCGGGCGGCAGAACCTAGAAACCCAAGGCCTGCAAAATGATGATAGCCGTCGTTTGCGCCAATTTTCAACTTGGGAAATCTGTCGCTACTTGATCCCGGTCGCGCAGGGCCATTTCCGCCGTGTGCTCAAACAAAACCCTGACTTGCCTCAGGGGCGTTCAGAAACGGATGCGGGTGCAAAATGGTTTACCTTGGATGAGGTGCTGCGCCTGCGTGCGCATTTTGGCCAAGAAGGATCAAAGTCCAAAGAATACCTACCCTACAAACCCGACGGCGCGCAGGCCAAAATCGTGGCCGTTGCCAACTTCAAAGGCGGCGTAGGTAAGACATCGACTGCGGCACATCTGGCCATGTCAGCGGCCCTTGATGGCTACCGCGTACTGGTGATCGATCTAGACAGCCAAGGGTCCATGACATCGATCTTTGGCGGCAAAGTCGAAGACGAATGGAACACAGTGTTCCCGCTGATGGCCCGCCACTATGCCGAACACTTACGCGCTGACAATCAACGACGTGCAGCCCAAGGCGAAGCCCCCCTGCCCCTTGATGACACTCTGACCGAAGCGTTGACTATTCGCGCGCCCGACCTTGTGCAAAAAACCCACTGGCCCAATATCGATCTGATCGGCGCCCAGCTGAACCTTTATTGGGCCGAATTCCAAGTACCCGTCTGGCGCATGTCTGGGCGTGGCTGGAAGCTATGGGATGCGCTGACAGACACGCTGGACGCGGATGGGCTGCTGGACGAATACGACGTCATCTTTCTCGATACGCCCCCTGCCCTTGGGTATCTTACCATCAACGGTCTTTCGGCTGCTGACATTCTGTTGGTACCTCTGGGCGCGTCCTTTTTGGAATTTGACAGCACGGGGCGGTTTTTTGACATGCTGCATGCGACGTTTTCCTCGATTGAGGATGCTGAAAACCTAGCAGCGCGTGCTCTGGGCCGGCCTGAGTTGCGGTTTGAATGGGATGCAGTGCGCATGGTCATCACGCGCTACGACGCCACGCAACAGGCCGAGCTTGCCGCCCTCATGCAAAGCTATCTTGGCCCTGCCCTGTCGCCGCACAGGCAGGACTTTACTGCGTTGATCGGACAGGCCGGCGAACAGGTGCGCGGCATCTACGAAGCTGATTACCGCGATTTTAACCGAGAGACCTATGCCCGTGGGCGTGAAACATTTGATGCTACCTATGCGGCCTTCAAGGCGTTGCTGGTGGGCAGCTGGAAACGCGATGCAGACTCTGAAAAGGCTGCGGGTTAATGTTTCGCGCGCGAAACATCGGCCTTAACCGCCCGTGCGCTACAGTGACGACATCGCAATATATCCGCGTCTTGTGTGGCGCCCAAAAACAGGAGACTGGATTATGGCCAAACGCAAACGCCTGACCCCGCTGGCCCTACCCGAAGGCGGAATGATCGATGCCCCGGTGGGCAAAGTGCCGGATCATGTGCTGCGCCAACGCGCGCCGATTGCCGGCGTGGCGCAAGACACCGCACGGACCAGTGCCCTCGAAGAACTCAGCGACACCCTTGTCCGTGCCCGCGCCGAAGGCCGTATGATCGAGGCCTTACCGCTGGACCAAATCCAGACAGATCACATCACCCGCGATCGGGTTGCCATTGACGACGAAGAGATGAAAGCGCTGAAACAGAGTCTAAGCGCACGAGGGCAACAAACCCCGATCGATGTGGTTGATCTTGGCACGGGGCGTTACGGTCTGTTGTCCGGCTGGCGGCGTTGCACGGCGTTGCAGGCCCTGCACTCAGAAACGGGTGATGCACGGTTTGCGCAGGTGCTGGCGGTCTTGCGCCCGATCACCGAAGCCTCGGATGCCTATGTGGCGATGATCGAGGAAAATGAAATCCGGGTGGGGCTAAGTTACTTTGAACGTGCGCGCGTGGTGGCTGAAACTGTCGATCAGGGTGTGTTCAAAGATGACCAGACCGCGTTGCGGGCGCTGTTCGCGACAGCGTCGCGGGCGAAGCGTTCAAAGATTGGCAGCTTTGTCGGGGTCGTGCGGGCCGTTGGGGGCGCTTTGCGGTTTCCGCAGGCGCTTGGCGAACGGGCTGGATTGAAATTGGCCAAGGGTCTTGGTGCGCATCCCGGTTTGGCGCAGGTGATTGCCGATGAATGGCTTAAGACGCCGCCGACGAATGTCGCACTTGAACAGGACCGGTTGATGGCGCTGTGCGACCGAGCGACGGACAATGGTGCCGCAGCGGCCACCCGCGCCGATGGCCCTGCCCTGCCCCAAGGCGTGCAGCTAAAAGACAAAGGTGCCGGGCGTGTGACCCTGTCAGGCACCGGCGTGGATGCGGCATTCAAAGCAGCGTTGCAACGCTGGTTGGAAGAGAACGGGCACGGTTAGAGCCTATTATTTCAAGAGTGCGCTTAGATAGCGGCCATATTCTGTCTTGGCAAAGATCTTGGCCCGTTCGGCCAATTGTGCGGCATCGATCCAACCTGAATCAAAGGCGATTTCTTCGGGGGATCCCACTTGCAACCCTTGCCGTGCGCTGAGGGTGCGCACAAAATTGCCCGCATCCAGTAACGACCCATGGGTGCCTGTATCAAGCCAAGCATAACCGCGCCCCATCTGTTCTACATGTAAAGCGTCATCGCTCAAATAGGTCTCTAACAGTGTGGTTATTTCGAACTCGCCCCGCTCAGAAGGGCGAATGCTGCGCGCGCGCTCTGGGGCAGAACTATCCAAAAAGTACAGGCCCGTTACCGCATAGGAAGACGGAGGATTGGTTGGCTTTTCAACAATCGCGCGCACGCTGCCATCCTCGGCAAAGTCCACCACGCCATAGCGTTCAGGATCAGCCACACGATACCCAAATACCGTCCCCCCCGTTTCGCGCGCATCTGCGGTGGCCAATTGTTCAGGCAAGCCATGTCCAAAAAAGATATTGTCCCCCAGCACCATGGCCGAAGGTGCGCCATTCAGAAAGCCTTCGGCCAACAGATAGGCCTGCGCCAACCCATCGGGGCTGGGCTGTTCGATGTAAGTAAAATCCAGTCCCCATTGACTGCCGTCCCCCAACAGGCGCTGGAACTGATCCTGATCCTGTGGCGTCGTGATGATTGCGATCTCGCGAATGCCGGCCAGCATCAGCACGCTAAGCGGATAGAACACCATAGGCTTGTCATAGATCGGAAGCAGCTGTTTAGAGACGCCCATTGTGATTGGATACAGCCGTGTGCCCGACCCTCCGGCAAGGATAATCCCTTTGCGATCAGTCATGTCCAAGGTCCTTCAGTACGCGGTGCAATCCCGCGGCCCAATCCGGGCGGGGAATGTTGAAATCAGTTTCTAACTTGGTGCAATTCATACGAGAATTCAGCGGGCGCGCGGCGGGTGTGGGATAGTCTGCTGTTGGGATGTCCGACACTGTGATCTTTCGCCCGGCTTGTGCAAATGTTTCGCGCGCGAAACAGGCCCAGCTGGTGTCAGGTGCCCCGGCATAATGATACAACCCGCCGCCCTGCCCGTCTATCATGGCCTGCGCCATGTGCAGCAACGTGGCCGCAATGTCAGCGGCAGGTGTCGGTCCCCCGATCTGGTCAGCAACCACGTTCAGGGCGTCGCGGGTCTCAGACAGGCGTAGCATGGTTTTGACGAAATTTGCCCCGTGGGCCGAAAATACCCAAGACGTGCGCAGGATGGCATGGGTGCCACCGGCGGCGATCACCGCCTCTTCTCCGGCGCGTTTGGACGCACCATAGGCCCCCAACGGGGCAGTTGGATCATTTGGCTGCCAAGGCTTTGTGCCGGTGCCCGCAAATACATAATCGGTCGAGACGTGCAAAAAGGGAATGCCCAGATCGGCACAGGTGCGTGCCATGGCGCCCGGCGCTGCGGCATTGATCTGGTAGGCCAGTGCCTGTTCTTCCTCGGCCTTATCGACGGCTGTGTAGGCTGCCGCATTGATGACGGCGCTTGGGGCATGAACGCGGATCGCGGCGGCGCAGTCTGCCGGGTTGTTCAGGTCCGCCTGTGCCCGCCCAAGCGCGATAACAGGGGCCTGTCTTTGCAGTTCGGAGGCCACTTGACCGGTTTGCCCGAAAACCAGAATACTCATACCGTCCCTACCCTTTCAGCCACACGCCGTGATCTAGCCTGCACCAAGGCGTTTGCCGACGCCATCGCGATTTTGCAGCGCGCGCCACCAGCTTTCGTTGTCCAGGTACCAATGCACAGTACGTTCCAGTCCCTGTTCAAGGGTCACAGAGGGCCGCCAGCCGAGTTCGGTTTGCATGCGGGTCGGGTCGATCGCATAGCGCAGGTCATGGCCGGGACGATCGGCGACAAACGTGATCAGATCTGCATGGGGCGTATCGCGCGGGCGCAAACGATCAAGGATGGCGCAGATCATGTGCACCAGATCAATATTACGCGCCTCGTTTTCTCCGCCGATATTATAGGATCGGCCCAGCTGGCCTTTTTCTAACACGGTCAAAAGCGCGTCTGCGTGATCTTCGACAAACAGCCAATCACGCACGTTTTCGCCTTGCCCGTAGACGGGGATCGCATCGCCTGCCAATGCGTTCAGGATCACCACCGGCACCAACTTTTCTGGAAAATGGAAGGGGCCGTAATTGTTCGAACAGTTGGTCAGGATCACCGGCAGGTCATAGGTTTCGCCCCAGGCGCGCACCAGATGGTCGCTGGCCGCTTTGGACGCTGAATAGGGCGAGCGGGGATCATAGGCGGTGTCTTCGGTGAATTGTCCGTCGGGGCCGAGGCTGCCAAACACTTCGTCCGTTGATATGTGGTGAAAGCGGAACGCATCAGGGCGACCCCGTGCGCTCCAGTAGGTGCGAGCCGCCTGCAGGAGGGTATAGGTCCCCATGATATTTGTTTCTAAAAAGGCACCGGGGCCGTCAATCGAACGATCTACGTGGGACTCTGCAGCCAAGTGCATGACCGCATCAGGCGTGTGCGCTGCGAACACGCGATCCATGGCGGCGCTATCGCGGATATCTGCATGCTCAAAAGAATAACCGGGGGCGTCTGCGACCTGTGCCACGTTATCAAGGCAGGCGGCATAGGTAAGGGCGTCGACATTTACTACGCTGTGCCCGGCAGCAATGGCTTGGCGCACCACTGCTGATCCGATGAAACCAGCCCCGCCGGTGACAAGCAGTTTCATGATGCGGGCCCTTCCCAGACAAAGGGAGTGTCGAAATCCGACAGGGCAGGGGCAGCGGCGTCCTTGTCGGACAAGACCGGTGTTCCGTCAAAACCCCAGTCGATGTCGCAGCTGTCCCACCGTATCGCCCCGTCGGCGTCTGCTGCATAATAGGCATCGCATTTATAGCAAATTTCAGTGTCGGGCGCGCGCGTGACAAAACCATGGGCAAAGCCGGCTGGAATCAAAAGCTGACGCCCATTTTCAAAGCTCAGCTCTTCGCCGATCCATTGGCCATAAGAGGGCGAGCCGCGCCGAATATCGACCGCCACATCAAACAGCACCCCGCGCCCGCAGCGCACCAGTTTGGCTTGAGCATGCGGAGGGGCCTGAAAATGCAGGCCGCGCACCGTGCCGACCTGTGCTGAAACCGAGTGATTGTCCTGCACAAAGTCGATATCAAGGCCGGCCTGTGCCATACGTTTGCGATTCCAGCTTTCAGAAAAGAAGCCGCGGCGATCCCCAAACCTGGTGGGGGTCAGGATCAGGACGCCATCCAGCGCGGTCTTTTCTATGTGCATGCGGTGCTGCTCCGGTGCTGTTTGTACGTTGAGAGAGGTCTAACATCCGTGTGATCGCGTGCAAATGCGGAATGTCTGGCGAGGGCGTCGTTTGACATGCTTGGCGTTCTGTGAGTTTTGCCTGTCATGCAATTCATAAGGTAAGGTACGTCATGGGTGGTTCTGGGTCTTCGGCCGCGGTGCGGCGGCTTGTTGCAGTTGTGGTGACATATAACAGGCTCGACAAGTTGCAGGACACTGTGGCCCGTCTGCTTGAAGCCGGGCCTGCGGATCTGGCGGCTGTGGTGGTGGTCGACAATGCCAGCACTGATGGCACGGCTGCTTGGCTTGCGGGGCAAAGTGACCCACGCATCGATGTTTTGTCCAGTGCGCGCAATGATGGCGGGGCCGGGGGCTTTGGGCGGGGCATGACCCGTGCTTTGGCCGCGCATGACCCTGATTGGCTGGTCCTGATGGATGATGATGGGCGCCCAGCCCCCGGTGCTTTTGCGGCGTTTCATGCCCTTGATCCCGAGGCGCAGGGTTGGGATGGGGTTGCGGCGGCCGTGTATTACCCGGATGGCACGATTTGCGACATGAACCGCCCATCGCGCAATCCTTTCCAGCATGTGTCGGTTTTTGTGCGCACGCTGCTGCGCGTTGGGGGACGCAACGGATTTCATCTAAAGCCCGAAGTTTATGAAGGGGATGCGCCCTGTCCGGTCGATATCACGTCATTTGTCGGATTTTTTGTCTCTAAAAGGGCGGTTGAGGCGGCGGATCTGCCTGATCCGGGGCTGTTCGTCTATGGCGACGATGGGCTTTATACGCTGGGTCTGTCATTGGCTGGGCGGCAGCTTGTGTTTCACCCGCACGTCCGTTTTGAGCATGATTGCGCGACTTTTGCAGTACAGGATGGCCGATTTCAGCCGTTGTGGAAGGTCTATTATTACCACCGCAATTTGCTGTTTTTGTACCGTGCCGCCGCGGGATGGATGTTTTGGCCATTGATGGCGCTGATTCTGCCTAAGTGGATGCTAAAGGGGCGACGCCATCGCGGAGAACAACGCGTGTTCTATCGACTGTTGGCACGTGCTGTATGGGACGGGTTTCGCAGCGATACATCTCGTACTCACGGCGATGTTCTTGCGCTGTCAGCGGTTGAGAATGGCAAGGTGGTGCTTGCGCAAAAGCAATAGGCCCGTGGCCATGGGGATCAGGGCCCAGGCCATCACATAGGCGGGGTTAATATAGTCGGGGTTATAGACCGGATAGAAGCCGCTCCGCGCCAATCCCGTGATATGTACGAGCGGGTTGTACCACAGAACCTGCTGGGCCCCGTTTGGCAGGTCTTCCATGATGTAAATTACGGCAGAAGCGATCAACAGGGGGCGGGTCAGTATTGTCCAGACTGTGCCATAGACTGGGAACAACCCGCGCATCGCGCAATTGAATGTGCCGATGCCAAAGCCAAGCGCCATAGCCATGACAAAGGCGCCAATCACGGGGGGCATGTCGATCACGGTGCGCGTGCCCGTGAACCATAGGATGGCGACCAGCAATACATAACTGACCAGTAGCAACGTCAGTGCGTTCAGGATGAAACGTGCAAGAAGGGCATCTATCCACCCGACAGCCGGGTACTTGAGCAAGGATTTCGAAAACGCGATCGCGGCTGTCAGCATGCCTGCGGTCCCGTTGAACAGGTTGAAAGGTAGGTAGCCCGTGGCATAAAACAGGATAAAGCTTTCGCCTAAGGACGGGCTGCGTAGCAACAGTGAAAAGGCCAGGGACAGTATGAACAACGTGCCCAGCGGTTCAAAGATGGCCCAGACGTATCCCCCTGGTTTGGCACCGTACCGTGTGGCCATTTCGCGCAGGATCAGTGCGGCAACAGTGCGCAGCGTCGAACGGCGCAATTTTGGCCGCAGTGGGGGGGCCACAGGCGCGCTTGAGAGCGGATCGGAGGAAGATGTCGTATCAGAAGGCGGCATCGGGCTATTTCCCGTGACTGTAGGCTATCCACCGACTATGAAGAATTAACACATGAAGATCAAATGGCATTGCATCGCGGCAACGCTTTGACAAATCAAGAAAAAGGTTCCTCCGGTCAGATGGATCAATCCGTTCAACCCAACAAAGCCAAAGCTGCGCAAAACCGTGCGGGCGCCGGACAAGGCGGGGGGCAAGGGCCCAAGAAAAATAACGCTCAGAACAAACCTCAGAGGGGCGGGTCTGCGGGCAAGGGCGGTGGTGGTGGGTCGCGACAACCAGCAGTTGTGCAGGTGCGTCCGATTGCTGAACCTGCCACGATGCGCCGTCGTCACTGGGGGTTGCTGTTTTCGTTTCTGATATTGGTTTTACTGCCTTTGGCGGGCGCTGGGTTTTATCTGTGGACCATCGCAGAGGACCAATACAGTTCGATCACAGGCTTTACGGTGCGCGGCGAGGAATCTGGTGGTGCGTCGGATATTTTGGGCAGCGTGGCGCAGTTCACGGGCTCTAGCACCAATTCGGATGGGAATGTTCTGAACGCGTTTATCAAAAGCCAAGAGATCATCGAAGCCATTCAAGGGGATGTCGATCTTAAGACGCATTACTCTCAATATTGGGATACGGATCCGGTGTTTTCATTGTGGCCGGATGCGTCGATTGAAGATCTGTTGTGGTATTGGGAACGGGTTGTGCGGATTTCTTTTGACGAGGGATCTGGTTTGATTGATGTGCAGGTGCTGGCCTTTGATCCGGATATGGCGACGCGCATTGCGGAGTTGATCGTCGACAAGAGCCAGAGTCGGGTCAACGATCTGAACACACAGGCCCGCACAGATGCGACGCGCTATGCCAACGAAGATTTCGACGCTGCCATTGCGCGCCTGAAGGAGGCCCGTGAGGGTCTGACAGGATTCCGCACACGTACCCAGATTGTAGACCCGGAAACCGATATTCAGGGTCGAATGGGCGTGATGAACAACCTGCAGCAACAATTGGCTGAGACGCAAGTCGAACATGATCTGCTGCTGGCCACGACCAATGAAACCGACCTGCGCGTGATTCAGGCGCAGCGTCGGATCGACGTGATCCGCGACCGCATTGCCGCAGAGCGCGCAGCGTTTGCGAACATCAGCGACGAAGTCGGGGCGTTGGTTGAAGATTACCCATCTTTGATTGCTGAATTTGAAAGCCTGACGGTTGATCTGGAAGTGGCCGAAGAAACCTATCGTGCGTCTTTGACAGCACTTGATGTGGCGCGTTCTAATGCGTCGCGCCAAAGCCGGTATTTGGCCACGTACATCAAACCAACGCTCGCCGAGGCGTCCGAGTTTCCGCAGCGCTTTGTGCTGATCGGTTTGATCGCGTTGTTTTTGATGTTGGGGTGGTCTGTCATGGCGTTGGTCTATTATTCCATTCGGGATCGCAGTTAGGGAGACGCGACTGTGATCCGACTGGAAAACCTATCCAAAAGCTTTTGGGTGCGCGGTCACCGCAAAGTGGTGATCGACAATGTCGATATCGAACTGCCCAGTGGGCGGTCCTTGGCGTTGTTGGGGCGCAACGGGGCGGGCAAGTCAACATTGATGGACATTATTTCGGGCCTACAAAAACCTGATACAGGCCGGGTGGTCAGCAGTGGATCGGTGTCCTGGCCGGTGGGGTTTGGGGCTTCGTTTCACCGCGAATTGACGGGGGCACAGAACGTCCGGTTCATCGCGCGGGTCTATGGGGTGGATACAGATGCTTTGACCGCGTTCGTCGAGGACTTTGCCGAGTTGGGAAAACATTTCCACATGCCAGTGCGCAGCTATTCACAGGGCATGCGGGGGCGTCTGACATTTGGCACATCAATGGGCATCCACTTTGACACGTATTTGGTCGACGAAGTCACGGCTGTGGGGGATGCGGCCTTTAAACGCAAAAGCAAGGCCATCTTCAGAGAGCGGATGAAGGTGTCATCCGCAGTGCTGGTCAGTCACGAGATGGGGCAGGTCCGGCAGTTTTGTGATGCGGGAATTGTGCTGGAGAATGGTAAGGTCGAGTATTTCGACGATCTGGAAGAAGCGATTGAATATCATCAGGCGTTACTAGCCTAAAACCCTTGTGGGTGATCTGATTGCTGCCTTTTTTGAAACGCAGTTTTAAGGTTTTCCTTGGCGCGAAATTCAGCATGTTTTGTGTTTTTTAGTGCATTATATCAGCGTTTTATAGATCCTTTGGCCTGTAATGGTGTTAACAAAATACCCCCAATTCACACTGTTTGTCACGGTTTAGCCTCGTCTGCGTCCGGCGTTCTACCACATCAATATTGCTCATTGTTCCTGAGTGTGAAGTGGGATGGTGAGTGCGATGCAAGAGTTGGTTTTGCGGACATGGGTGACGCTTAATGACGAACGTTTGGATGTGGATATCCGTGCTCTGCATTATGATGTGTCTACGGGTACGCTGTTTGCGGGCACAGGCGGCAACGGCGGGCTGGTAAGCTATGACGTTGGCGCCGGTCGGGCTTTGTCTGAAGTGGATCGTCAATACTATAACACGGGTCAGTCCTTTGAGGTTACGGGGCGCATTGATGCAACGCAGATTGGTGGGCAAGACTATTTGCTGGTCAGCGACCCGGGCGCTGCGGGCTATCTGGCCTATCAAATTGGCGCCAACGGTCAGATTGGGAACGCCACCGGCATTACAGCAAACCAGCCCAATGGCGATGGGATCGCAGCACATTACGTGTCTGATGCCGGCTTTGTCTATTTGGCGGGCAAGAATGGCACCAATATTGGTGTTTACGAGGTAACAAGCACCGGCGCCATGAACCGTCGCAGCGTGGTGGAAGACACCACCACCACCCATGCCAGTGATCTGGGCGAGCTGGTGGGCACGCGCATCAACGGGCAGGATTTTGTGATTGCCGCCAGCAGTGGTGAACAGGCTTTGACCAGCTATGCCGCTGACGCGACCACGGGCGCCTTAAGCGTGCGGGACACAATGGGCGCGCAACAAGGGTTGGGGATTCTGAACACCATCACAGCGGTTCAGATGATTGAAACCGGGGGGCAGAATTTTGTCATCGTTGCCTCGGCTGCAAGCAACGGCGAGATGGGCGCACTGAGTGTGCTAGAGTTGACGGCCAATGGTCAACTGATCGCTGTGGATCATGTGTTGGATACGCTGAATACGCGGTTTGGTACAGTGCAGGCATTGGCCACGGTCGATGTCGAGGATCGGATCTATGTGGTTGCAGGGGGCGGCGACGATGGGTTGAGTCTGTTTGTCATCATGCCGGGTGGCCAGTTGCAACATTTGTCATCGCTGGCGGATCAGACCACTACCAACCTGACCAATGTCTCGGCGTTGGAGATGGTGTTGGTGGGGGATGAAGTTCAGGTTTTTGCTGCGGCGCAGGGTGAGGCGGGCATCAACCAGTTTACCTTTTCAGTCTCTGATCAAGGTGAAACGAGGTTTGCCTTGGCGCAGGGAGGGACGATGGCAGGCACCGGGCGGGATGACATTCTGATCGGCGGCGTGGGCGATGATCATGTTCAGGGGCAGGGTGGTGATGACATCCTGCGGGACGGCGCGGGCAAGGACACGCTGGACGGTGGTGCGGGGTCTGACCTGTTTGTGCTGTCTGCGGACGGTGTGAATGATCGCATTCAGAATTTTGATTATACGCAGGATTGGATTGATCTGGGAAATCTGCCGTTTCTGTATGGAACGTCGCAGTTGAATATTACGACCAGCGGTCCGGGGGTACGTATTACGTGGCGCAGTGAGGTGTTGGATGTGCGCCCTTCGGGGGGCGAGACGTTGAGCGTCGCTGAGGTCAGTGCACGTATCGTGTTCGGGGCGGATCGCACGTTGTTGTTGGTCCCAAGCGAGATCATGGGCAGCGATGCGGCAGATGTATTGGGCGGCACGTCTGACCCAGACGTTATTTCTGGTTTTGGGAGCGGCGATCAAATCACCGGTCTGGAAGGCAATGACACCATCCGAGGTGGAGACGGCCGTGACAGCATCCACAGCGGCCAAGGTGATGACGAGGTCATGGGGGGCAACGGCGATGACTGGATCCGGTTGGGTCAGGGCAATGATATCAGTCGCGACGGCACCAATGGCAATGATACCGTTCTTGCGAATGCGGGCAATGACAGTGTCATGGCGGGTGCGGGTGATGATGTGGTGCGAGGCCATGCTGGTTTTGACAGTCTTGAGGGAGGGGCTGGAGACGACCGTTTATTTGGAGGGAATGGTTTTGACACGCTACGCGGTGGCGATGGAGATGACCTGGTTGTGGGAGGCAATGGCCGTGATCTGATTTTCCTGGGCAATGGGGATGATGTGTTTTTCGACAATGCTCAGGCAGGCATTTCCGCGAGCGATACGGTTTGGGGCGGTGCGGGTTACGACCATGTGCGAGGCGGTGGGGGCGATGAATTTCTGGATGGGGGTAGCGGGAAAGACCTGATCCTTGGCCGCAAAGGCAATGATACTTTGTATGGTGGCGATCAGAATGACACGATCTTTGGCGGTGATGACAACGATGTGGTTTGGGGCGGTAAAGGGCAGGACAAGGTCTATCTGGGCAATGGTGATGATCGTTTTAACGATACGGAGCAGATTGGTGCATTTGGGCGTGATTTTGTGCAGGGCGGCGCGGGCAATGACACGCTGGAAAGCCGTGCGGGAGACGATACGTTGAGCGGTGGCGCTGGCGCGGATGTTTTTATTTTTGCGGACACATCGGGTGATCGCATCGTCACCGATTTTAACAACGGCCCCGATACAATTCAGGTCGAGGCTGCACAACTTTCTGTTCGGGATACAAAAGCGGGTCTGTTGTTGGAATGGGACGATGGCAGCGTTTTGCTAGAGGGCGTCATGGCTGCTGACATGCAGCCGGGGGATTTGGTCTTTGTCTAAAAACACTGGTAGAAATAGGCTCTATTAATGAGAATAGAGCCTATTTCTTTCTTGCCTTAGATCAGTTCGATATCGCCTAACAAGCTCGCAGTTGATGTCACCCCGTTCAACGTCAGGCTGTCGCCGTTGTCGAAATCAAACACCAGATTGCCGTTCTGTACGCTGGTCAGCGCATCTAGGCGCGCTTGGTTCAAC
>NZ_JBDVLG010000059.1:0-4274 GCF_039970775.1 Roseobacter sp. | reverse complement strand
TGCCGCAAAGATCAGCCCGTTGATCAGCCCCACCAGCACCTCGCGCCGGATCACCCGCCAGACGTTGGCGCCGGTCAGGTCTTTGGTGGCGATCGCGCGCACGGCAACTGTCAACGATTGGGTGCCTGCATTGCCGCCCATGGATGCCACAATCGGCATCAACACCGCCAACGCCACGATCTGGGTAATCGCCGCCTCGAACTGCGCAATCACCAGGCTGGCGGCGATGGCCGTCACCAGATTTACGGCCAACCAGGGCAGCCGCTGTTTGGTGGTTTCAATCACCCGGTCCGACAGCGACCCTTCGCCCACACCGGCAAGACGCAGGATGTCTTCTTCGTGCTCTTCATCAAGCACCGCCATCGCGTCATCAATGGTGATCACCCCAATCAGGCGCTCTTGGTCATCCACCACCGGCGCAGAAATCAGGTGATATTGATTGAACGCATAGGCCACGTCAGATTCTTCCTGCATCGCGGGGATGACCTGAAAGGTCTCTTCTTTGATATCGGCCAGCCGCGTAGCGCGTTTGGACCGCATCAGCTTGCCCAACGTCACATTGCCGACCGGATGCAGACGCGGGTCAACCAACACCATGTGGTAGAATTGCGCAGGCAGCGCGTCTTCGGGGGTGTTGCGCAAATGGTCAATCGCCTCGCCCACCGTCCAGTGCTCGGGGGCCATCACGACCTCGCGCTGCATCAGACGCCCGGCGGAATATTCCGGGTAGCCCAACGCCTGTTGCACGGCGGCGCGGTCGGAATCGCCCAGTGCATCAAGGATGGCCTCTTGTTGCTTGTCCTCAAGGTCTTCGACCAGATCGACAACGTCGTCGCTGTCCATGTCGCGCACAGCTTGGGTCAGGACCTGCGGCGTCAAAACGCCAATCACTTCCTCGCGGATGGATTCGTCGAGCTCTGACAGGATCTCGCCGTCAAATTCACGCCCGTACAGCCGGATCAGCCGAGACCGATCAAACGCGTTGATCTGTTCCAAAAGGTCCGCAATATCAGCCGCGTGCAGCGGTTCCATCAGGTCGGTCAGCTTGGCGGAATCGTCAATATCAACCGCATATAAAATCGCAGCAATCGCCTTGGGGTCCAGCACATAGGCATCGTCTTCACCTTCGACCTCAAGCTGTGCGATCTGTTCTGACATAGGCGGCCCCCTGATTTATGCGGACCATAAGCGGCGGCCCTGCGGGATACAATGCCGCGCCCCTTGGACATTGCCGCCCGCACGCCAAACACCTAGACAGATGCCATGACCACACAGACACTTCTTTTGGGCCAAACCTTTGAGAGCTTTGGCAACCCGCTGACCGGCCCGTGGCAAGACGCGGTGCGGATCAACACATCAGGCGGTGTGCTGATCGAAAACGGGCGGATCGCCCGCGTGGCTGACGGCGACACGTTGCGCCGGGACCACCCACAAGCGGCGGTGCAGGACTATGGCGCGCATCTGATCTGCCCCGGTTTTGTGGACGCGCATGTGCATTACCCGCAAACGGCTATCATCGCCAGTTGGGGCAAACAGCTGATCGATTGGCTGAACACCTATACTTTCCCCGAAGAAATCCGGCTGGCCGACCCCGCCTATGCACGCATGATCGCGGCGCGGTACCTTGATCTGGCACTAGATCATGGCACGACGACCATGTGTTCTTATGCCACGATCCACCCCACCAGCGTTGATGCGTTTTTCGAGGCCGCAGCAGAGCGTGGCATGCGGACCGTAGCCGGCAAAACCTGCATGGATCGCAACGCCCCCGATGGCCTGCGCGACACGGTGCAATCGGCTTATGACGACAGCAAAACCTTGCTGCACCGGTGGCATGGCACGGGCCGCGCATCCTATGCGATCACGCCACGGTTTTCGCCCACCTCAACGCCAGATCAACTGGCTGCATTGGGGGCGCTGTGGGCCGAACACCCCGATTGCCTGATGCAAACCCACCTGAGCGAACAACCAGACGAGATCACGTGGGTGCGCGGTCTGTTCCCCGAGGCCCGCGATTATCTCGACACCTATGAGGCCCACGGCCTGTTGGGCCCGCGTGCGCTGTTCGGCCATGCGATCCACCTGACCCCGCGCGAGGTGGACCGGCTGGCAGAGACCGGGGCCGCAGTGGTGCATTGCCCCACGTCAAACACGTTTATCGGGTCGGGGTTAATGGATCTGGCGGGGCTGGCGGCGCGGCGCATTCCGCTGGGTCTGGCGACGGACACGGGCGGTGGGTCGTCGTTTTCCATGCTGCGCACGATGGCCGCCGCCTATGAGATCGCCCAGCTGCGCGGCACATCCCTGCACCCGGCACAGTTGATTTGGCTGGCGACAACAGGCTCTGCGCAAAGCCTGTATTTGGGGGATCAGATCGGCACATTGGCCGCAGGTTTTGAGGCCGATCTGACCATTCTTGACCTTGCCGCCACCCCCGCCATCGCACAACGCACAGCCAACGCTGACACCATATGGGAGACCGTTTTCCCCACATTAATGATGGGCGATGACCGCGCGATTGCTGATGTTTGGGTCGCAGGGCACAAGCGCCCCTTGCGCGGCGGCAAAGCGAGTTAGCCCAACAAATGAATGTCAGACGACCCTGCATTGCGCCGTTTGGCATGCACCTCTGCAAGCTCTGGGTCGTTTGACCACGCGAGGGCTGCGTTTTTGTCGGGAAAGCTCAACAAGACCGCCACATCGGGCAGCTCTGGCGCGCCGTCCAAAACGGTGCAATCGCGCGCACTGCTTTCGACTTTGCCGCCGTGTTTGGCCAGTGCCGGGCCTGCAACCTCGCGGTATTCAGCAAGGGATTGGGGGTTGGTCACGGTCAGTTTAACATACGCGTAGATCACATTTGGCTCCTGTGTTTGTGGGTGATGGCACCATACCGCATCCCACCTATGGAAAAACGCGTGTGTTTGCATGTAGGATATGCAAAAACGCATGCATGGATGTTGCTTGGGATGATTTGCGCACGGTTATGATGCTGGTCCGCCATCAGTCGTTGGCTGGGGCAGCCGCCGCGTTGGGCGTGAATTACACAACGGTCGCGCGCAGGGTGCGCCGCGCCGAAGACGCGTTGGACCAGCGGCTGTTTGAACGTGCGCCCGATGGCTACCGCCCAACGCCAGCGGCCCGCGTTATCGCCCAGCACGCCGACCAAATGGAAACATCAGAGCACAGCATGATGCGCCACCTAAAGGGCGCTGAAACCGAACTGTCCGGCACACTTACGATAACGGCAGCGCAATTGTTGATTGCTGGCTTTTTGTCGCCGGTGATTGACCGTTTCACCAAGGCGCACCCCCGGATCGACCTGCGTGTTCTTGCCACCGATGGCCTGCTGGATCTGACGCGCCACGAAGCAGACCTTGCCATTCGTATCAGCCAAAACCCCGGTGATGCGTTGACCGGCCTGCGGTTGTTACGCCAAGATAACGCAAGTTTTGCCAGCCAAGAGGTTGCAGACCGGATCGCCGCCGCCCCCCAAGAGATGATCCATTGGATCGTGTATGACGACGCCCCAAACGTCCCCAAAGGCATCACACCGGCGTTTCCCAACAACACCGCGCGGTTCCGGTTCGACGATATGGTCGCGATGATCGGTGCGGCACAGGCAGGGCTGGGCGTCGTACGCATACCGATGTTTTTGGGCCGGGCGTCGGCCGGGTTGGTGCAGGTTCCCGTCCTGCCCCCACAGCCCTACGCCGATATTTGGGTCGTGGGGCACCCCGATGTGTGGCCCGCGCCAAAACTGCGCGCGTTCCGCGATATTTTGGTGGCCCATTGCAAGGCCAACCGCCAGCAATTCGTCGCCTGACACCTCCTTTGTGCGCGCGGCACGCCGGTTTACCAGCTGGCGCAGGTCACAGCTGAGCCATCAATTGCTGCGCCAATGCCGTCTGACGGGCGATCAGCGCGCGCAGATCCAATGTTTGGATATGCCCGTCGCGCACGACCTCGCGGCCCTCCACGATCAGATCACGCACCGTGGTCGGCCCGGCCAACAGCAATGCCGCCGGGTCCCAGCTGCCTGCGGATGCAATGCCCGACACATCCCAAACCGCAATATCGGCCCGTGCCCCAACCGCAATGCGCCCACATTCGGGCCGCCCCAACACGTCTGCACCGCCACGCGTTGCGATTTCTAGGGCCTCGCGTGCGCTCATCGCATCGGCCCCCTGCGCCACACGTTGCAGCAACATCGCCTGCCGCGCCTCAGACACCAGATTGCCCGCATCGTTGCTGGCAGAACCATCCACCCCCAGCCC
>NZ_JBDVLG010000058.1:0-24074 GCF_039970775.1 Roseobacter sp. | reverse complement strand
GCCGTGGGGGGCGGGGGGCTGCGGTCTTCGTCGCGGCGCGATGCAAAGACCGCCAGTGCGGTTTCCGTTTTGCGCGCTGCGGCGGCAATTTCATCTAGTTTCCGCGCAACCGATGCAGGTTCGGGACCCATCGCACCGCTTTGATTTTGCGCGATATAAGCGTGGCGCATGGCATCAATGGCCGTGTGCAGCCGTTGGGTTTCGTCCTGCATGATCTGGCTGGATCTGAGCGTTGTGGCCACGACCCAAATCATCCCCACGGGCATCACCACAACCACCAACGTCATCAAACGCCGCAGGCCATCGGCATCGCCCGCCAAGAACACGATGATCGCAGATACCAAAAGCCACAGCCCCGATACCGCCAGCGCGACAATCTCGATGCTGGTGATGCCTTGGGGGGTCGGTTGATCATAGACGCCCAACGGTGTCGGGCGGCTGCCGCTGTCTGCGGGGTCGGATATGTGGTCTGTGTCAGCCATCGTCGTCATTCTTCCTGTCAGGCGTAGACGATTTTGAGCACCTCATAGGCTTTGCCACCGCCCGGCGTGCGCACCTCTACGCTGTCGCCTTCGTCCTTGCCAATCAACGCGCGGGCGATCGGCGATTTAATGTTCAAAAGACCCTTTTCGATGTTGGCCTCGTGTTCGCCGACGATCTGCCAGGTCTTTTCTTCGTCGGTGTCCTCATCAACCAGCGTGACCTTGGCGCCGAATTTGATCGTACCCGACATCTTGGACGGGTCGATCACCTCTGCGAGGCCCAACACACCCTCTAGCTCTTTGATGCGCCCTTCAATGAACGACTGCTTTTCGCGGGCAGAATGGTATTCCGCGTTTTCTGACAGATCGCCATGTTCGCGCGCCTCTGCGATGGCCTTGATGATGGCCGGGCGTTCCACGGATTTCAGCTGCTTGAGCTCTGCTTCGAGATCAGCGTGGCCGCTGCGGGTCATAGGTATTTTGTCCATCGGTATCGTCCACGAACTGGTGCGGCCCGCCGGTCAAACCGGGGGCCGCGGATGAATGTTGGACCCTACCTGACCCAAAGGCGGCAGGAAATGCAAGGGCCAGTCAGTCGATTGGCGGTTATGCGTGTCAGTCGTATTGGACGACCTCGTATCCGATATTGTCGTGATCATGAAAATAGAACCGCTGCCCGGGTTCGTAATCTGCGTGGTCGGTGGGGGTGAAACCGGCCCGTGTGACGGCATCTTCGGTGGCTGCGAGATCATCCACCACAACCGCAATATGATTGAGACCGCCGTTCATGTGATAGCTGTCGGCTTTTCCTACGGTCGCGTCTGCGGGGGTGTGAAGCGCCAGATATTGCGTGGCCGTGCCCACATGGATGGACCGCCCGCCGTCAATCGATGAGCCTTGCCAGCGGATTTGCCAGCCAAAGAGTGTTTGCATCCAGGCTGCGGTGGCTGCGTTGTCGGATACGGTGTAATTGGCGTGTTCAAGGTATGCCGTCATTAGATTTTTCCTGTACATGATGTGTGACAACACTTACCGTAATTCCTAAACCTAACTTTAGGTCAAGGATTTTATATGGCTGTGAACGAAGGCTTATCTATCGGCGCGTTGGCCACGCGCACAGGGCTCGCTGTGTCGGCGATCCGGTACTACGAGGCGCAGGGGTTGATAAAACCTTGGCGCAACGCGGGCGGGCAACGGCGGTTCCAACGCTCCGACCTGCGGCGGCTTAGTTTTGTTATGATCGCACAGCAATTCGGGTTCACGCTGCCCGATATCCGCGCCGAGCTTGACCGCCTGCCGGGCGGGCGCACCCCCACCAAGGCAGATTGGGCCCGGATCAGCGTGGGGTTTCGCGCCCGGTTGGACGAAAAGATCGACACGTTGACGCGGCTGCGCAACAATCTGGACGGGTGCATCGGGTGTGGCTGTCTCAGTTTGCCCAGCTGCGCGTTGTATAACCCGGTGGACCGTGCGGCCGACCATGGGGCGGGGCCGCGTTATTTGATGGGCGATCGCCCCGAACGGTGACAGAATGGCGCATAGAATTGATGCACACGGAACCCTCAAACTGGGTCGTGACGCCCGGTTGCGATTGCATTGGCGCGTGACCTGCATTAGCCAATCGCGAAAGAATATTGCGTGGTATTGTCGATGCCGCGTCGAATTATAAGGGAGCATGCACATGTCGGAGACAGAACGCGAAGCAATGGAATACGATGTGGTCATCGTTGGTGCGGGGCCTGCGGGCTTGTCTGCGGCGATCCGTCTCAAGCAATTGGATGCGGATTGCAACGTTGTGGTGCTGGAAAAGGGCTCTGAAGTGGGCGCGCATATCTTGTCGGGAGCTGTGCTTGACCCGGTGGGTCTGGACGCGCTGATCCCTGATTGGCAAGCCAAAGGCGCGCCGCTGACGGTTCCGGTCACAGACGACAAATTTTACATGCTGGGCGAGGCGGGGCAGGTCCGCATCCCCAATTTCCCGATGCCGCCATTGATGAGCAATCACGGCAACTACATTGTGTCTATGAGCAACGTGTGTCGTTGGATGGCCGAACAGGCCGAAGAGCTGGGTGTGGAGATTTTCCCCGGAATGTCGTGTTCTGAGCTGGTTTTCGATGAAAACGGCGGAATAAAAGGCGTCGTAGCGGGTGAATTTGGCAAGAACCCAGACGGCACCCAAGGCGGCAGTTACGAGCCGGGCATGGAATTGCACGGCAAATACGTGTTCCTCAGCGAGGGCGTGCGGGGGTCTTTGTCCAAGCAGGTCATCGAAAAATACAACCTTTCAGATGGGCACGAGCCGCAGAAATTTGGCCTCGGCATGAAGGAAATTTGGGAGATCGACCCCGCCAAACACCGTGAAGGGTCTGTCACCCACACGATGGGGTGGCCGTTAAACGGCAATGCAGGGGGCGGGTCGTTTATCTACCACTTGGAAAACAATCAGGTCTATGTGGGGTTCGTGGTGCACCTGAACTACAAGAACCCGCATCTGTTTCCCTACATGGAATTCCAACGTTTCAAGCATCACCCAATGGTGGCTGATTTGCTCGAGGGTGGGAAACGTGTGGCCTACGGGGCGCGTGCTATTTCTGAAGGTGGTTATCAGTCCATGCCCAAGATGGTTGCACCCGGTGTGGCGTTGTTGGGCTGTTCGGTGGGGATGGTGAACGTGCCGCGGATCAAGGGCAACCACAACGCGATGCTGTCGGGCATCGCCGCCGCCGAAGCCGCCATTGCCGCCATCGCGCAGGGGCGCAGTGGCGACACGCTAACCGCCTATGAAACCGATGTGCGCGAGGGCAAGATCGGCGATGATCTACGCAAAGTCCGCAATGTAAAACCGCTGTGGTCGAAATACGGGCTAACGGCCAGTCTTGTTCTGGGCGGGATGGACATGTGGACCAACACGCTTGGGTTTTCGCTGTTCGGTACCATTGGGCACGGCAAAAACGATGCCGAAGCGACAGAGCATGCGGCCCTGCACCAGCCTATCGAATACCCTAAACCCGACGGCAAACTGTCGTTCGACCGGCTGACCAATGTTGCGTTTTCCTTTACCAACCACGAAGAAAGCCAACCCGCCCACCTGACATTGAAAAACGCGGATGTGCCGGTGCGGGACAACCTTGTGACATACGCAGGGCCGTCGGCGCGGTATTGCCCTGCGGGAGTGTATGAGTTTGTCGAAGAGGCCGGGCAGGACACCCGGTTTGTGATCAATTTCCAAAATTGCGTGCACTGCAAAACCTGCGACATCAAGGACCCCGCACAGAACATTGTGTGGACCACGCCGCAGGGCGGGGACGGGCCGAATTACCCCAACATGTAGTTGGCGCGCGCCAGTTGCACCGGGGTTTGGGGCACGTAACTTTCACGCGATAAACTGCTTTTGCGGGCGGCGGGGCAGGCCAGAGCATTGCGCTTGGTCCTGAACCTGCTAGCCTGCGCCGACCCAGATGAGAAAGCTAGCATTCCGTGTTTCGCACCCTGATGACATCCGCAGCCGCATTGGCCGTGTCCTTTGCAAGTTCCGCGCCGCTTGAGGCCCAATCGATCGCGGGGGCCTATTTGGCCGCACGATCCGCCGCGATACAAAGCGACTTTGATCAGGCGGCGGATTATTTCACCCAAGCGCTGACGCGTGACCCGCTTAATCTGGCGTTGATGGAAAATGTCGTGGCTGCCCAACTCGCCTTGGGGCGGGTAGACCGGGCGACACCTGTGGCCAAGTCGCTTGCCGCATCGGGGAGCGAAAGCCAGATCGGCAACCTTGTACTGGTGGCGGATAAAATCCTTGGCGCGGATTACGACGGGTTGCTGGACAGCGATGCCAGCGTCGGGCCGTTGGTTGACGGGCTGATAAAAGCATGGGCGACCTTGGGCGCGGGCCGTGTCAAAGACGCGCTGGTGGCTTTTGACGCTGTATCCACGGAACCTGGGTTGGCGAGCTTTGCGCTGTATCACAAAGCGATGGCCTTGGCATCGGTTGGTGATTTCGAGGGCGCAGAGGCGATTTTCAGCGCCGACCCCTCCCAGCCGGTGATCCAAACGCGGCGCGGTGTGTTGGCCCGCGCCGAGATCCTATCGCAGCTTGATCGCGATGCCGATGCGCTGGACCTGTTGCAACGTATGTTCAACGGGGCGACGGACCCTGAAATTGAACAGGTCATCGCCGCCCTGAAAAGCGACGCAACCGTGCCGTTCCAGCATGTGACGTCGGTGCAGGACGGCTTTGCCGAGGTTTTCTATTCTGTGGCGGCGGCGCTTGGCAATGAAACCGGCGCCGAATTTACGATTCTGTATGCACAAACTGGTTTGGCGCTGCGCCCCGACCACGTGGACGCATTGCTTTTGACGGCGGGGTTGTTTGAGGACCTGCAGCAATATGACGAGGCCATCGCCGTCTATAAACGCGTCCCGCAGGATGATCCGGCCTATCACGCGGCCGAATTGGGGCGCGCGGCTGCGTTGCGCGCGTTGGACAAACCCGAGGCGTCTATTGAGGTGCTTGAACAATTGGCGCGCAGCCATGGGCATCTGGCGACTGTGCAGTCGTCGCTGGGGGATGCGCTGCGTCAAGAGGACCGGTTTGCCGAGGCCATTGCCGCCTATGACCGAGCGGTGGCATTGGTGCAGGACCGTGGCGGGCCAAGCTGGTTTTTGTATTACGCCCGCGCCATTTCCCATGAACGGCAAGGCAATTGGGAAAATTCCGAGGCCGACTTCCGCGCAGCCCTAGAGATTAATCCGGGCCAGCCGCAGGTGTTGAATTACCTCGGGTATTCGTTGGTTGAAAAGCAGGTTAAGCTTGATGAGGCGTTGGATATGATCGAACGCGCCGTCGCTGCCAGCCCCGATAGCGGGTATATTATCGACTCGTTGGGGTGGGCGCTGTACCGGTTGGGTCGCTACGAAGACGCGGTGCCACACATGGAACGCGCGGTTGAATTAATGGCCGTCGATGCGGTTGTGAACGACCATTTGGGTGATGTCTACTGGGCCGTCGGGCGCAAACGCGAGGCCGAATTCCAGTGGGCGCGCGCCTTGTCTTTTGTGGACGAGGATGACCCCCTCAGCGAGGCCAAGCCCGATAGGATCCGGCGCAAGCTAGACGTGGGTCTGGATGTTGTGCTGCAAGAAGAGGGCGCGGACCCGTTGCAAGTTGCCGCAGACTGATACCGGAGCGACGCGGGCCTTTGCGCCGGCTAAAATCAACCTGACCCTGCATGTGACGGGGCAACGTGACGACGGGTATCATCTGCTCGACAGTATCGTCGTGTTTGCGCAGGTTGGTGACCGGCTGTGGCTAACCAAGGGCGCAGGCCTCAACATGGATATCTGCGGCCCTTTTGCGGCTGGTGTGCCCGCCGACAAACGAAACCTTGCTTGGCGCGCCGCCGAACTGGCGGGGTGGCAGGGCCATATCCGGATCGAGAAAAACCTCCCGCATGGCGGCGGTATCGGGGGTGGGTCTGCGGATGCCGGTGCGGTGTTGCGTGCGCTTGGCGTCACACAAAATGCGGTGTCTTTGGGGGCTGATGTCCCGGTGTGCCAACGCGGCCAGGCGGCACGTATGCGCGGGGTTGGCGACCAGATAAAAGGCATCACGACAATCGCGCCGTTCTTTGCGGTGCTGGTCAATCCGGGCGTGCATGTGGCGACCCCGGATGTCTTTCAACTGCTTGATCGTAAAGAAAACTCCCCCTTGGATCCGTTGCCGTCAACAGGGGCGGCTTGGATGGATTGGCTGGTGTCACAGCGCAACGATCTGCAAGGCCCCGCCACGCAAGTTGCCCCGGCCATAGTAGATGTTGTGCAGGCATTGGGCGGCACAAAACACCTGCTGTTGGCTCGGATGTCTGGGTCGGGATCTACGTGTTTTGGTCTGTATCCAACGTTGCCAGATGCGCAAGCCGCGGCGCAGTCTATCGCGGCAGACCACCCCGATTGGTGGTGCGTCGCTACGACGCTTAGTTGATCCGTTCGACCACGTAATCCGCCAGATCGCCCAACATATCCTTGAGGGCATGCTCGGGGAGCGGGGCCAGCGCGGCCTTTGCTTTGGCGGCCCAGTCGCGGGCTTGGGTGGCCGTGTCGGTCAGGGCGTTGTGCTTGCGCAGCAAGCTTTGCACCGTCTCAAGGTCGCCGTCCGTTTGGCGGCCTTTCTCGATGGTGCGTTCCCAAAATGCGCGCTCTTCGGTGTCGGCGCGCGCCACGGCTTTTATCAACGGCAACGTCAATTTGCGCTCGCGGAAATCATCGCCCAGGTTTTTACCTATCGCACCGGCATCCCCTTGAAAATCAAGCAAATCATCCACGATCTGAAAGGCGATCCCCAGGGCGTCGCCGTAGTCATACAGCGCCTGCACCTGCGCGTCGGAGGCTGTGGCAATCACCCCGCCCACCTTTGTCGCGGCCGAAAACAACGCAGCGGTTTTGCCACGGACGATCTGCACATAAATCGCTTCGGTGGTGGCCAGATCCTGACTGGCGGTCAGCTGTAGCACTTCGCCTTCGGCAATGGTCGCCGAGGCGTTGGCAAGGATATCCAACACCTCTAAAGACCCAGTTTCCACCATCAACTGAAAGCTACGCGAAAACAGATAATCGCCCACGAGAACCGAAGATTTGTTGTCCCACAACAGGTTGGCGGTTGGTCGGCCACGGCGCTGCCCGCTTTCATCGACGACATCGTCATGCAGCAACGTCGCGGTGTGGATAAACTCAACCGTCGCGGCGAGATGCACGTGGTAGGGGCCATCGTAGCCACACAGACCCGCCGCCGCCAACGTTAACATGGGCCGCAAGCGCTTGCCGCCCGCCTCGACCAAATGCGCGGTCACTTCGGGGATGCGGGGCGCGTGTTTCGATGCCATGCGGGTGCGGATCAATGTGTTCACCGCATCCAGATCCTGGGCCAAATAGGCGGCCATTTGGTCATGCGGTTTTTGCGAATTTTTGCTCTGCGCCATCGACTTCCCATTTGCAGGCTCGACAATCATGCCTGCTTGCCCTTAGATCTCTGATATGAAGGAACTTTTGCGCAGCACTGACCCTACCATAATCGCCTTTGCCACGGCCCTTCTTCAGGGCGAGGATATAGCCTGCTTTGAGGTGGACGTAAACATGAGCGTGCTTGAAGGGGGCATCGGATTGTTCCCCAGGAGGCTTTTGGTGCACACGGACGATCACGAGCGCGCGACGCGGGTGATGACGGACAACGAGATCCCGCTGGCGACATGATTTCAGACCTGACACGGGATGCCTTTCTAGGGGGGCGGGTGCAGTTGTTGCAGCCGCGTTCGGGCTACCGGGCGGGGGTGGATCCGGTGCTGTTGGCGGCCAGCGTGCCGGCGCAACCGGGGCAATCGGTGCTTGATTTGGGGTGCGGTGTTGGGGCGGCAGCGCTGTGTTTGGGTGCGCGCGTGCCTCAATTGACCATCACAGGCCTCGAAATTCAGCCAGATTACGCCGAATTGGCCCGACGCAACGGTGGCAATGCGTTTGATGTTATTGTGGGCGATATCGACGACATGCCAGACGCGTTGCGCCAACGGCAATTTGACCATGTGATCACTAACCCGCCCTACTATGATCGTGGCGCAAGTCGCAGTGCGCAGGATGCGGGCCGCGAAGCCGCCCACGGTGAGGCTGTACCCTTGTCAGTTTGGGTCAAAGCGGCAGCAAAGCGTTTGAAACCAAAAGGATACGCACATTTCATTCACCGTATCGAGCGGTTGCCCGAGATCCTGTGTGCGCTGCCAAACGGGATGGGCAGTACCGAGGTTTTGCCGCTTGCATCGCGCCGCGGGCGGGCGCCAGAGCGGGTGATTGTGCGGTCCAAGAAAAACGGGCGGGGGGCCTTTCGGCTGCATGCTGCGCTGATCCTACATGCGGGTGAACGGCACGAATCTGATGCAAAAGATTACGTGCCACTGGTGAAATCTGTGCTGCGGGATGCGATGCCGCTTGCCTTTTAGCCGCCGTTAATACAATTTTAACGGGTACTATGCCCAAGCTGCTTGTACCGCGTGACGTGAAACACCATTTATGTTGAACTGATCGCGTACCGTTGCAAACAGGAGGAATGAATGAGCGTCACTGCACATGTAGACCAGCTGAAGAGAAAACATCAGTCCCTGAGCGAAGAAGTAGAATTGGCCCAACGCGCCCCAGCTACCGACGATTTGGCCGTTGCCGATCTCAAAAAGCAAAAGCTTCGATTAAAAGAAACAATCACGCGCCTTTCGAATTAGCGCGACCTGCCAAGGCTGGCGCGGGCCGCGACAAGCGCGCCTGCGGTAACAAGGATGGCCGCGATGCCAAGCGAGGCGGACATAGGCGCCACCCCAGCGAAAACCAGCACGCAGGTTGATAACAGTGGCGCCGCATAAGACGCGGCGCCCAATATTTGGATGTCGCCCCGCTTCATCCCAATGTCCCAGACGAAAAATGCAAGACCAACAGGGCCCAGACCCAATACAAGGATCGCCACCCATCCGGTGGGTGATTGCGGCAAAATCGTTGGTTCAAACATCAGGTGCAACGGCAACGACAGTGCCGCTGATCCGAGACAAAACACCGATACGGATTGGGTTGGTGTGTCGCCCATCACGCGCGACAACACCGAATACCCAGACCATATCAGCGCGCAGGCCAGTGCGAGCGCATAGCCCGCCGCGTGCTCGGCCTGAAACCCGCCACCCCCGCCCGAGATAATCAGTGCTGCCCCCGCCAAGCCGATGAACGCGCCAATGACGTGCCCTGGCCGCAGGTTTTCGCCGGGCAACAGCCCCGAAAAAAGCACGATCAGCAGTGGCCACAAGTAGGCGATTAACCCGGCTTCGGCGGCGGGGGCCATCCTGAGTGCGGAAAAGTACAGCGCGTGGTAGCCAAACAGCCCTAGCGTCCCAAAAATATAGACCCGCAGCGGCACGGTTCTGAGCATGCCCAACCCGCCCGATAGCGCCGACCAGATCAAACCGCAAATGCCGCCGATCGTGAAGCAAATGGTATTGAGCAGCAGCGGCGGGGTCGGGGCCGTGCCAACCGTTAACACGGCCAGCAGCGCCCACAACAGCACCGCAGCAAAGCCGATCGCAGTGGCGCGCTGTTTGTTCATGCCGGGTGCGCCTTGACCGGGACGATCTTGAGACCGTCGGTGACGTGGCCGGTTTTGTGAATTTCGCGGACCATCCAATCTTGGAACGCTTTGACCTGCGGGCGCGTTTCGCTGCCTTTTGGGCACAGAAACCGGAACCCCGCACCCGTGGACAGGGCGACACCGTAAGGCATAACCAGTCGTCCTTCGTCGACGTCCTTGACCACCAACGCCCGCCGTCCAAGCGCGACGCCCACCCCCGCAAGGGCTGCATCAACGGCGTGGTCGGCTTGGCTGAAACGGGGGCCATGCGTGGGGTTGCAATCAATGCCAACGGCATCAAACCACCGGTCCCACCCGCAGGCCGGTTTGATAAAATTGATCGAATCGTCAAAAATTAAAGGGGCTTTGGTCAGGCTCTGAGGGTCTGGAAACTGCGCGGCAAGGGCAGGGGTCATCACCGGGGCGAGCCATTCTTCCGCGAGGGGCAGACAATAGAAATCGTCTTGGTTGTCTTGCCCAAACCGGATCGCCACATCGACCGCATCGCGGGCAAAATCCATGATCCGCAACGCCGCAGAAAAGCGCAGTTCGATTTCGGGGTGGGCTTGGGCGAATTCATACAGGCGCGGGGCGAGCCATTTCGCGGTAAAGGCGGGCCCGGCCGTGACCGTCAATGTTTGCGTATCTTGCAGGCGTTGGGTGGCCCGCCATGCGCTGACGAGCGCCTGAAACCCTTCCGCGACACCGGGTGCCAATGTTGCCCCGGCTTCGGTGAGCTCAACCGCGCGGTTCAATCGGCGAAACAGGGGGGCTTGCAAGTGCTCTTCAAGAGACTTGATCTGAAAGCTCAACGCGGCCGGTGTGACTGAAAGTTCGTCGGCTGCTTTTGCAAATGACATATGCCGCGCCGCGGAATCGAAGGCGCGCAATGCGGTCAGGGGGGGTAATCTGTTAACCATAATCAGTTAAATATATCTTATGTGAGGGGCTGGAAACTCTCGTTTGTTAGGCTTTTTTAGATGTGGCATATAGGTTTCAGATCAGATGAATTAGTGTATTTTAGGAGCACCCCATGTTTGAAGCGACAACAGACCGCATTACCCGTGACGCCATGCAACGCGCCCGTATCGAGCGCGCACAGGCCATGAAAGACGCGTGGCATTGGTTGTTTCCATCTTCCCGCTGAGCGCTGCAGCGTCCTTACGGGATTAAAAAAGGGCCGGTCGTTGTGACCGGCTCTTTTGCATTCAGCTATGCGTTCGTCTACGCAAAAAACTGGGCGCCGTTTGCAGAAATGGTTGATCCGTTCACAAAACCCGAATCGTCAGATGCCAAGAACACTACGCAGCGCGCAATTTCTTCGGGTTCGCCCAAACGGCCTGCCGGGATCTGCGCAATGATAGAATCGCGCACTTTTTCCGGCACTGCCATCACCATATCCGTCGCAATATAGCCTGGGCAGATCGCATTGGCCGTGATCCCCGCGCGCGCGCCTTCCTGAGCCAACGATTTGACGATCCCAAGATCGCCCGCTTTGGTCGCGGCATAGTTGACTTGGGCAAACTGACCTTTTTGACCGTTGATAGAGCTGATCACGATAACCCGGCCAAATTTGCGTTCCCGCATGCCAGGCCACACGGGGTGGATGGTGTTGAACACGCCGGTCAGGTTGGTGTCGATGACCTCTTGCCATTGCTCGGGGGTCATCTTGTGGAACGGCGCATCGCGGGTGATACCGGCATTGGCCACGACAATCTCAATTGGACCCATATCTGCTTCAACCCCGGCAATACCCTCTTTGCAGGCGGCATAGTCGGCGACGTTCCATTTGTAGGTTTTGATGCCAGTTTCATCGGTAAACTTGGCGGCGGCTTCATCATTGCCGGCATAGGTGGCCGCAACGGTGTAGCCTGCGTCTTTCAACGCGTTGGAAATTGAAGCGCCGATACCTCGGCTGCCTCCTGTGACGAGAGCGACACGGGACATGTAGGTTCCTCCTTGAGTATTTTTATTTTATTATCGTCAGTTAGGTGGCCGTCGCATCATGCGCGCGGCCGATGCGGCGACGCAGATGCGCGCCACCGCCTCTTATTTTATGGCCGTTCAAGACACATTGCGACGCCCATGCCCCCGCCGATGCACAGGGTCGCAAGCCCTTTTTTCGCATCGCGGCGCTTCATTTCGAACAAGAGCGTGTTCAGGATGCGGGCACCGGACGCGCCGATTGGATGGCCAATCGCGATGGCACCGCCATTCACGTTGACGACATCGGGGTTCCAGCCCATGTCTTTGTTGACCGCGCAAGCCTGAGCCGCGAAGGCCTCGTTTGCTTCGACCAAATCAAGATCTTCGGCCTTCCAGCCAGCTTTTTCCAAGGCTTTACGGCTGGCGTAGATGGGGCCTGCGCCCATGATCGACGGGTCCAACCCGACGGTCGCATAGCTTGCAATACGGGCAAGAGGTTCGATCCCACGTTTTTCGGCCTCGTCCGCCGACATCATCAGCGCGGCGGCAGCACCATCGTTCAAACCGGATGCGTTTGCCGCCGTGACAGAGCCACCTTTGACAAAAGCGGGGCGCAATTTCTGCATGGCTTCGATCGTGGCGCCGTGGCGGATGTATTCGTCCTGATCGACTATGGTGTCGCCCTTGCGACCCTTGACCGTAAACGCCATGATTTCATCAGCAAATTTGCCAGCTTTTTGCGCGGCCTCTGCTTTGTTTTGCGAGGCAACTGCAAAAGCGTCTTGCTGGTCGCGGTCAATCTGCCATTTTTCAGCAACGTTTTCAGCCGTTTGCCCCATGTGGTACCCGTTGAATGCATCCCACAGGCCGTCTCTAATCATGGTGTCGATGTATTTCACATCGCCCATTTTATGGCCCGCACGCAAATGTGCCGCGTGGGGCGACAAGGTCATGTTCTCTTGACCGCCCGCAGCCACGATAGAAGCGTCGCCCAATTGAATGTGTTGTGCCGCCAAAGCAACGGCGCGCAGGCCGGATCCGCATACTTGGTTGATCGTCCACGCGGCGCTTTCTTGCGGCAAACCTGCGTTAATATGCGCTTGGCGTGCGGGGTTTTGGCCCTGTGCTGTGGTGAGGACTTGGCCCAGAATGGTTTCGGACACGTCTGCGGCATCGACGCCCGCGCGTGATACGATCTCCCGCAAGACTGCGGCACCAAGGTCATGGGCAGGTGTGGTTGCGAAGGAACCGCCAAAACTGCCAACGGCGGTTCGTGCTGCGGATGCGATAACGACGTTCGTCATATGTTTTTGTCCTTTACCAGTGCTGGAAAAGGGGCGCTCTCGCCGGGCCGCGTTTCAAAGGACCCTAACCCCCCTCCTTTGATGGTTCAGCCTTATCGCATTCGCAGCAGGGCGACAACCAAGAGGGGAACTAGGTGCCTATGTTAGGCACATTACATGACTTTTTCCGTTTCTGCCGCGCGAAGCCAATGCGGCCGGGTGGTTGCTGCGGCGAAGTGGTAGCCCTGAAGACAGTCAACACCCAACCGGATCAACGTATCCGCATCTTCTTGTGTCTCGACGAATTCTGCCACCGTCAGCATATCAAAATGTCGGGCGATCGAGACCAGCGCCGCCGTCAGCGCCTGATTGTCGGTGTCTGATGCAATGCCTTGGATAAATTGCCCGTCGATTTTCAAGATATCGAAATAGAAATCCTTAAAATAACGCAGCGCGGTATATCCGGCACCGAAATCATCCATGGCAAAACAGATGCCTTCGATCTGCAGGCGGTCCATGAAATCGACGACTAGTTCAGGCACGAGCATCGCGGAACTTTCGGTGATCTCCAAGATCAGGCGCTCGGCAATGGTGTCATCGCGTCTCAACCACCGATCAAGGGTGCGATTCCACTGCCGATACCCGATAGACCGCGCCGACATGTTGATCGCCAGACGCAAGTCAGGGTTTTCGTGCAAGGCCCGCAGCCCCAAACCCAAGGCCAGAGTATCAAGTTGTCGGCCCAATTCGGTATTTTCGATGGTGCCCATAAATTCGCCTGCGGGAATCACTAGCCCCGTTGAATCGAGGACCCGGATCAGCCCTTCGTAAAAGGCGACCTTATCGGTTGATCGCGCTTGCATGACGGGTTGAAACGCCAACAGGACTTGCTTGTGTTTAATGGCCTGTTCGACAAGGCTAATCGTGCTTTTGTCGCGCTGGGACAGGGCGAATTGCAGGGGGTTTTCAGCGCCTGGTGGGACGTCGGCCAACCGTTGTCTTCGTGTTCCGGGCATCAGGATTCTCGCGTTGTTTTGGTGTTGCTACTGTGCGGCCGAAATTGCTAAATTCCCGTAAATATTCTTATTTTGTTCTAATTTGGTGTGTTCTTTAACCACTTGATCGCAAAGATAAACGAAAGGAAAATAAGATGGGGCGTTGTGATTGGGCGGGGCCAGAAGAGATCTATGTCAATTATCATGACACAGATTGGGGCGTGCCCGAATACGACAGCCGTGCGCTTTGGGAAAAGCTGGTGCTCGATGGGTTTCAGGCCGGGCTAAGCTGGCTCACCATTTTGAAAAAACGGGAAAATTTCCGCACCGCTTTTGCTGGGTTTCAGCCGGATATTATTGCCAAATGGGGCCCTGATGAGGTTGAAAACCTGCTGTCCAATCCGGGGATCATTCGTCACCGCGGCAAGATCGAAGCGACGATTACCAACGCGCAGGCCTGGCAACGGATCGAAAGCCGCGAGGGGTTTGATAAATTTTTATGGAACTATGTAGGCGGCGAGCCCCTACAGAATCAGTGGCCAACGCAGGCCGATGTGCCCACGCAGACGCCCTTGTCTGTCCGGCTTTCGAAAGATCTGAAATCCGAAGGGTTCCGGTTTTGCGGGCCGACTATAGTATACGCCTTTATGCAGGCCGTTGGCATGATTAATGATCATTTGGTGACCTGCCCGCGCCATGCCGCCGTTGCACAAATGGCGGCAGACAGGCGTTGACACTGGGTTTGGCGGGCGTATAAGCGCGGCTTCATTGGTGTTGGTGGACCCCGCAAGGGGTTTCCTGTCGGGTCTTAGACCAGAGGACAACGCCCTTCATTGCCCGTAGGGGCCACAACAGAAGGATATCAGCCGTGACCAAACGCACCGCTGCCAAACACAAAATTGACCGCCGTATGGGCGAAAACATCTGGGGCCGTCCGAAATCCCCAGTAAACCGTCGCGAATACGGCCCCGGCCAACACGGTCAGCGCCGCAAGGGCAAGATCTCTGACTTCGGTATCCAGCTGCGCGCCAAGCAAAAGCTCAAAGGGTACTACGGCGATCTGACCGAAAAACAGTTCCGTCGCATCTATGCCGAAGCTGAGCGTGTCAAAGGCGACACCGGTGAAAACTTGATCGGTCTGCTGGAACGCCGCCTGGACGCCGTTGTGTACCGCGCCAAATTCGTGGCGACTGTTTTCGCCGCGCGCCAGTTCGTGAACCACAAGCACGTGCGGGTGAACGGCAAGGTCGTGAACATCCCGTCTTACCGCGTCAAAGAGGGCGATGTCATCGAAGTGCGTGACCGGTCCAAGCAAATGGCCGCTTTGCTCGAAGCGACACAATTGCCAGAGCGCGACGTGCCTGACTACGTCGAAACCGACCACTCCAAGATGACCGCGAAGTTCGTGCGCACGCCGACGTTGGGCGATGTGCCTTACCCGGTCGTGATGGAACCGAACCTCGTCGTGGAATTCTACGCGAAAAACTAAACCGGGCTGCGCGGTTGCGCGCAGTACTACGGTCAAAATCTGCCAGAACCGCGTCGCTTGCCGGCGCGGTTTTCGCGTTTGAGCGGCGGTTTTTGCGGGCAGGGCGTGTGACTTGGCGGTGGCAGAGCGCGCGCCACCTCGCTAAGGTCCCCCCGACAGGAGACCACGCGATGACCACCACACCAAATCCACAACCCGGCCTCATGGATATTGCGCTCTATCAGGGGGGCGCATCGACGCTTGATGGGGTGGAAAACCCGCTCAAGCTTAGCTCGAACGAGAACCCATTTGGCGCGAGCCCTTTGGCCACATCCGCCGTCACACAGGCCGCCTTGGGCCTGCACCGCTATCCGTCGACTGACCATGCAACCTTGCGCGGTACCATCGCGGAAATCCACGGATTAGACGCAAACCGGATTGTCTGTGGCGTGGGGTCGGATGAGATCCTAACCCTGCTGGCCATGGCATTTGCGGGGCAGGGCGACGAGGTACTCTTTACCGAACATGGGTTTTCGATGTACCGGATTTTCGCGCTGGCCGCAGGGGCGACGCCGGTGGTTGCCCCCGAAACGGACCGGTGCGTGGACGTCGATAAGGTGATCGCGGCGATCACACCGCAGACACGGCTGATCTACATCGCGAACCCGGCCAACCCTACGGGAACGGCACTGGATATCGGCGATCTGACGCGGCTGGCCGATGCGGTGCCTGCGTCATGTTTGCTGGTGCTGGATGGCGCCTACGCAGAGTTTGTCGAAGGCTACGATGGTGGCGCTGCATTGGTCACTGCACGTGACAACGTTGTGATGACCCGCACGTTTTCCAAGCTTTATGGGCTGGGTGGGCTGCGGGTCGGTTGGGGCTATGCGTCGCAGCACGTGATTGATGTGCTCAACCGTATCCGGGGGCCGTTCAACATGTCGAGCGTCGCGTTGGCCGGTGCAGATGCCGCGATGCGCGACCGTGATTTTGTTGCGACCTGCCTGCACGAAAACGCGCAACAACGTACCCGCCTGATTGGGGGACTGCGCCAGTTAGGGCTGGCCTGCGATGACAGTCAGGCCAATTTTGTGCTGGCACGATTTGAAGACGAACAAGCCGCACTGGCCGCAGACGCGCATCTTAAAGCGGCAGGTATTTTGGTGCGTCTGGTCAAAGGCTACGGGTTCCCCGAAGCGCTGCGTATCACGGTTGGCCGCGCCGAAGATGTCACACGGGTGCTAGACGCGCTGGCCACTCTGCGAGGTGCGACATGACCGTGATATACAACCGTGTGGCGTTGGTGGGTCTGGGGCTGATCGCGTCGTCGATGTTCTGGGCGATGAAACGCAAAGGGCTGGCAGGGGAGGTGACAGGCTACGCCCGCTCCGAGGCCACGCGTGACACGGCCCGGCGCATTGGGCTGTGCGACAGGGTCTGCGACAGCCTGGCCGACGCCGTCAAAGACGCCGATCTGGTGGTGCTGGCCGTGCCGGTCGGTGTGATGGGCGCCGTTGCCGCCGAAATCGCGCCCGCGCTCAAACCGGGCGCGACGGTGACCGATGTGGGGTCAGTGAAGCGTGACGTGATCAACAGCGTCGGGCCGCACCTGCCTGCCGGTGTTCATTTCATTCCGGGCCACCCGCTGGCGGGGACAGAACATTCCGGCCCGGAATCGGGTTTTGCCGAACTGTTCGATAACCGTTGGCATTTGTTGGTGCCCGCCGAAGGGTCTGATGAAACTGCCGTGGCGCAATTGCGCCGCCTATGGGAAGATATCGGTGCCAACGTCGAGATCATGGATGCCGACCACCATGATTTGGTGTTGGCCGTCACCAGTCACGCGCCGCATCTGATTGCCTACACGATGGTCGGCGTCGCAGATGATTTGCGCCGGGTGACCGACAGCGAAGTGATCAAATATTCCGCCGCAGGGTTTCGCGATTTTACTCGAATTGCCGCCAGCGACCCGACCATGTGGCGGGATGTGTTTTTGGCCAACAAAGACGCAACACTGGAAATACTGGGGCGCTTCACCGAAGAGCTGTTTGCGTTGCAACGGGCTATCCGTACGGGCGACGGCGACCACCTGCACGACTATTTCACCCGCACCCGCGCGATCAGGCGCGGTATCATCGAGGCCGGTCAAGACACAGCGGCCCCCGATTTTGGCCGCACAAAGACACCATCGTGAAACGCTGGACCTTGCTTTTTGCACTGGTGGCCAATGTTGTGGTGGCGGATATCCCCGAAACCTCAAAACGGCCCGTTGGGCGGCCGGGGTTTACGGCAAGCGGGCCTGTGTTGGACACATCGGGAGATGTTTCCGTACGCAACAGTACGGCAGAGGCGCGCGCGCCATCGGTATCGTTGCGGCCACGCGCACGTACGCGGGCGGTGCAACGCGCGGTCCGCAGGCATCAACGTCAACTAGCACAGGGTGCCGTCTGCGGCGATCCGGGTATTCAGGGCGAGGTCGTGGGGCGTGTCAACGGGCGGATAAACGGATGCGGTGTTGCTGATGCCGTACGGGTGCGTGCGGTGTCTGGCGTTGATCTTAGCCAGCAGTCCGTGATGGATTGCACGACGGCCAAGGCGTTGAAAACATGGGTCGATACATCTGTAAAGCCCACCTTGCGCAAAATGGGTGGTGGCGTCACTGGCCTGCGCGTGGCGGCGCATTATGCGTGCCGTACGCGCAACAACAGGGCCGGTGCACGGATTTCGGAACATGGCAAAGGGCGCGCGATTGATATCTCGGGGTTTCGGCTGCGCGATGGGACAACTGTCACCGTGTTGAAAGGGTGGCCCGCCAGATCAACGGGCGCGGCCTTGCGCAAAATGCACAGCGATGCCTGTGGCCCTTTCGGGACCGTTCTGGGCCCTGACGCAGACAGGTTTCACCGCGACCATTTCCATTTTGACACGGCGCGCTATCGCAGTGGGTCGTACTGCCGTTAACGCAAATATATGCGTGGCGCAGCTCCGATTGGAATAAACCCGATCATAACAAGCCCGTTGCGCAGTGTCAGTGTTGCATCAATCGCGCGGGGGTCGCCGCTGGCTTGGGCCAACATCGACAGCGCCGATTGCGCCTGCGGAACCAACGCCGCCGGCAAAAGGCCAGCGCTTTCGGCCAACACCAAAATATCCTGCCAATTGCGCGCCTGCAATGACACCGTCCCTGTGGGCACGCCTTGCGGGTCGACGCTGAGCTCCGCCGCTGTGCGCAAGGCCATCTGGCCCCAGACAGCTTCTGCCAGATCAATGCGTATGTGGCGGGGCTGTGGGCGCGCGTCTTCGATGACGCGTCGGTCCCATGCCCGGTCAAACTGTACCTCCATGTCCAGCGCAAAGCGGTCAAAGGTCAGAGGCCAGTTTTGCGGCACACGCAAGGTGGCGCGGGGGCCAGCACCGGGGCGCAAATCGGTTGCCTGCGCGGTGATCTGGTAGGTGTGCGGCGCGGTGTGTTGGGTCATTGTGACGGCAAGATCGGCGGCAGATACGACCTGCCCGCCGGGGCCGTTGACCGACCACGGGCCCGCCGTCAGTCCAGATGTTTCAAGCGCCAACATGGGGCCGGGGTGTAGCCGCACCGCGGCCACAGCGTCGTGCATCAGCACCGTGGCCCGCGCGCGCGGGCTGGCGATGGTGATCGCGTCATTTGGGAAGGTCACCGTCAGGTCGCCGGGCCACCACGCAGGCGCCGCCATGTTGAGCCCACTGGCCGTTACCGCGACGCCTGTCGCGGGGTCTGCCAGCGCCAGAACCCCCATTTGTGCGGTGAACCGAAAGGGGAAACCAGACACATCCAACGCGCCATATTCGGCCTGCCACCCTTCGGCGCGCCGATCTTCAAACCAACCGTCTGCCGCGCGCTGCACCAGTGAGGCGGCCCAAAACCACCACACTGCCCACACCAGTGCCAGCACGCATATGACCCACAGTATACGCCGCATAACCGACCTCTTTGCGTTTCCCGTCAAATTGAGGTTTACGCATTGCAGCCAAGGAGGGCCAGTAACATGACGATGTGGGTATTCGGGTACGGTAGCCTGTTGTGGAACCCGGGGTTCGATGTCGCCGAGCAGGTCATTGCGACGCTGCCGGGCTATGCGCGGTCGTTTTGCATGTGGTCGATCCACCATCGCGGCACCGAAGATGATCCGGGCCTTGTGTTGGCGTTGGATGAGGACCCGTCGCATTTCTGCGAAGGGGTCGCGCTGGCGGTCAAACCGGGCATGGAAGACACGACCCTTGCGTATCTCAGAGAACGCGAGCTGATATCGTCCGCCTATCAGGAACGGCGGCTTGATATTGACTTGGCGGACGGGCGGCGCGTGCAGGCTCTGGCCTACGTGATCAACCCCGACCACAGCCAATATTGCGGCGGCATGGCGTTGGAAAAACAGGCCAACGTGATCGCGCATGCAGTGGGGGGCATGGGGCCGAACACCGAATATCTGTATAACACGGCGCAGCATCTTACGCAGATCGGCCTGCATGATCCGGATCTGGATTGGTTGAGCCACAGGGTTAGGCAACTGACCACATAATTCCTTGGCGCGCAGGTTGGTTTTCGGGTTAAACTGCCGCCAGACCACAACAATAACGCGCGAGGAGCAGTGCGGATGGCCTTGCCAGTTGAACAGGCGCGACCGGTATTTTCACAACCGGTACGACAAATTTCTTTGATGTTGATTGCGCTGGGCCTGTCAGGTTTTGGCAGTTTTCTGGCGCTGCCACGGGTGCTGCCGGTCTTTGAGGCCAACCCCTATCTGAACGGGTTCATTCTGTTTGTGTTCGGCATCGGCGTGTTGGCGTGTTTCTATCAGGTGTTCCAACTGATCGGGTCCGTGCGCTGGATCGAACGCTTTGCGTCCAACACGTTGGATCAATCGGTCAAAGCGCCCCAGCTTTTGGCGCCCTTGGCATCCTTGTTGCGCGCGCGCGGGGCGCGGATGCAGGTGAGCACCACGTCAACGCGGTCTATCTTGGAATCGGTAGGCACCCGGATCGAAGAGGTCCGTGAGATCACCCGATACATCGTAAGCATGTTGATTTTCCTAGGTCTTTTGGGGACGTTCTATGGTCTGGCCACAACTGTCCCCGCCATCGTCGAGACGATTGGCGGGCTTGCCCCACAAGAGGGCGAGGGCGGCGTTGAGGTGTTCAACCGTTTGATGAGCGGGCTACAGGTGCAATTGGGCGGGATGGGCGTCGCCTTTGCGTCGTCGTTGCTAGGGCTTGCGGGATCGTTGATCGTGGGATTGCTGGAACTGTTCGCGGGGCACGGGCAAAACCGATTTTACCGCGAACTTGAAGAGTGGCTCAGTTCTATCACCCGTGTGGGGTTCAGTTCGGGCGATGAGGCCGCCGGTGATCAGGGCGCGTTGGCGGGCGTCGTCGAGCACATGGTCGAACAGATGGAACGCCTGCAAGCGCTGTTTCAGCTATCGGATGTCAGCCGCGCAGAGGTGAACGAAAACCTGAGCACTTTGGCCACGTCTATTGGGCGGATGACAGATAAAATGGACGGGATGGACCCCGCAAGTGCCGCGCTTGAGCGGGTCGCTGCTGGTCAGGAACGGCTGATATCCGTGTTGGAAAATCAAGAGAAAGGCGAAGGGATCGACGCAGAAAGCCGCATGCGGTTGCGGTCGATTGATGTGCAGATGTTGCGGATCCTCGAAGAAATATCTGCAGGTAGGCAAGAAAGCCTTGCAGAATTACGGGTCGATATCGGCAAACTGGCAGACGCCATGCACAAAGGCCCCCGTATCGCCACGACCCGTATCACGCCGGGGGATGGCTGATCATGGCGTTATCTCGACGCACAGGCGCACGGTTTCAGGCCTCTATCTGGCCCGGGTTTGTCGATGCGATGACGGGTTTGTTGTTGGTGCTGATGTTCGTTTTGACCATTTTCATGGTGGTGCAATTTGTGCTGACAGAACGGATCACGGGCCAGGAAAACGAGCTGGACCAGCTGTCGGGGGATGTCGCGGCATTGGCGCAAGCGTTGGGATTGGAACAGCAAACGACGGCTGATTTGCAGGGCCAAGTCGGGGCGTTGCAGACCACGCTGACCGATGCGCAAAACCGTATTTCCGCGTTGACGACCACCCGTGACGCGCAGGCTGTGGCCCTTGATCAGGCTGCGACGCAGATCACCCGTTTTGAGGCGCAGGTTGCGGCGTTGATCGCACAGCGTGATACCGCATTGGGGGATGTGGCCATCTTGGAAACCACGCAGGCCGAGTTGCTGAGCGACCAAGAAGCGCTGAACTTGGCACTGTCTTCGGCGCGTGGCGAAATCGATGCACAGGTCGAAGCGGCCCGGTTGGCGGCGGCCCGGCGTGACGCCCTGAACGCACTTGTGGCGGACCTAGAGGCGCGCAACACTGACGCACAAAACCAGATAAAGACCTTGGCCGCTGACCTTGATGAGGCAGGTG
The DNA here is from genome assembly GCF_039970775.1 of Roseobacter sp. GTDB lineage: Bacteria > Pseudomonadota > Alphaproteobacteria > Rhodobacterales > Rhodobacteraceae > Roseobacter. The sequence continues at coordinate 2,317 of NZ_JBDVLG010000058.1, read as the reverse complement.
CGGCGTTGAGCACACAAGAGGCCGCGCGCCTTGCCGAAGCGGCTGCGGCCGAGGCGTTGCGGGCGCGGTTGGCCAATAGCGATGCCGAATTGACAGCGATGACATTGGCCTTGGAAGCACAGCGCCAAGACGCTGAAAACACGTTGACATTGCTTGCTGCGGCGCGCGCAGTCGAGGGTGAGCTCGACAGCCGATTGGCGCAGGCGTTGGTGCGGGTTGATGCGCTGGAACGGTCCGCTGACGTGTCTGCGGGCGAACTTGACGCCCTGCGCGCAGAGGAACGCGCGTTGCAGGCGGAACTGGCGGCGGCTGGGCAACCGGCGGCAGAACGCGATGCCTTGCGCGCCCAACTGGCTCAGGCGCTGGCGGCCAAACTTGCCGCCGAGACCCTGGCCGACACAACCAGCACGCAAGCCGAACGCCGCGCCGCGCTATTGGAACAGGCCCGCCAAACGCTGGCAAACGAGCAGGCCGCAAGTGCAGCGGCTCAGCGACAAACGGAATTGTTGAATCAACAAGTGGCGGCATTGCGGGGGCAATTGGGCGGCTTGCAATCGCTTTTGGATGACGCCGTTGCCCGTGATGCTGCATCGCAGGTTCGGTTGCAGTCGTTGGGGTCTGACCTGAATACCGCGCTGGCGCGGGTGGCCGCCGAAGAACGCCGCCGCAGAGAGTTGGAAACAGCAGAGCGTGAACGGTTGGAGCGCGAAGCCGCACGTTTGGCCGCGGAAACCAAAGATTTGGAGCAGTACCGGTCAGAGTTTTTTGGGCGGTTGCGTGATGTGTTGGGCCGCCAAGATGGTGTGCGTATTGAGGGTGACCGGTTCGTCTTTTCGTCTGAGGTTCTCTTTGCGCCAGCCAGTGCGAACCTGTCGGTGGAAGGGCAGCAGGAGGTGGCCAAGGTTGCCGAGATTATTTCAGCCGTTGCGGACGATATCCCGAATGAAATCAACTGGGTCCTGCGGGTTGATGGACATACCGACAACGTGCCGTTGTTTGGGACCGGTCGATATGCTGACAATTGGGAGCTGAGCCAAGGGCGGGCGCTGTCGGTCGTTAAGTATATGGTCGATGCGTTGGGGATCCCGCCCGAACGTCTTGCGGCCAACGGGTTTGGGCAATACCAACCGATTGCAGTTGGCGACACCGATGAAGCGCGCGCGCAAAATCGCCGTATCGAGCTGAAATTCACCGAGAAATAGGCTATTTAGTCACCGGGGGGGCATTTTTGGTTTCTAAGTCGAAGGCTGGGTTGCGTCGTCAATACGAGATGCAGCGGTCAGAATTTAGCTATTGGAGAGGTATATTTTCGGCTTTGTGAAGGCCATTATATCGCTGTGCGATCCGTACCATGGCGTTTCTAGGAACTGCTCGTTGATGATTTCCATGACCCGCAGGTTTTCAACGCGTTCGCCAACGTGCTGATAGCAAAGTCTAGATCGTGATCACTGCAGCCGCGCCGCACTGTTTACGCATTCTTATGATCCCAATTCATCATTCTTGCCGCGCGTCCCGAGCTTCGGCTGCGTGGCGTCCTTTGTCCGGTAGTCGATTGCAATGCAATCTGCCAAAAGGAGGGGAATTTTGCTCCAAAACAGGTTGCTCGATTTTGGAATGTAGCTTGTCAAATTCGGCGGCGCTGACCTGATAATCCTCCCCAATTTTTAATGGGGTTCAGCCGTAGAATTCACGCGACTGCTTTTAGTTCCATTGCGGGTATGATGCCGACAATGCCGCCGTTAGGTCTCTCGGTGTTGTAAGTCCGGAGCCATTCCGTTGCCTGATCCTGTGCCTCTTCGATGGTTTCAAAGATGTATTACCTCAACCACTCGCCAGAACCGGGCGGTTGTAGCGTTCGATACAGGCGTTTTGCTGAGGCTTGCCGGGCTGGATGTATTCCTGCCGAATATTGCGCTTTTCAGCCTATTCCATCCGTTTTCCACTGAAATATTCCGGGTCATTATCTACACGAAATGTCTGCGGCTGACCGTGCCATCCGATGATTTGGTTCAAGCTTCTGGCACCCCTTTCAGCAGGCAATGAGAAGTCCACTTCGATGCATAAACCTTCGCGGTTGAAGTCGTCCAGCACGTTCGAACTCCTGATCGACCGACCGTCCGCAAAACTGATTCGCCATGAAGACCATGGACCATGTCTCATTTGGCCGTTCAGGCACGACCAGTGGTGCGACTGTGATTATTCCAGGCAATATCTATAATTTTGGCAATCGAGGGGGTGAGTTCAACGAAATGACACCTCAAGAACCGCACACCCGCAAAGGCCGGATCAGGGTCGATATGGAGCAAGCCTACCGTGA
>NZ_JBDVLG010000057.1:0-23627 GCF_039970775.1 Roseobacter sp. | reverse complement strand
GACGATGCACAACGCGCACGACCGAAGCGATATGTCTAACCCAGCGTAACATTCCATTTACTGTCTCCCTTGTTCACAGCTATGCTGTGATCCTATCGGGAGCTCGACCAAAGTGCAGGGTCAGCCCAATTACGCATGCTTCCCGCCCAAAGCTGCCTTTGATACGCCACGCAGCGAAGTTTCGCTGCTCGTTCGGGTTCACTCCGACATCTTTCGGATCAACTCCATCTGGCGTTCGGTTGTTACCGGCAGGTAGGAATTGAACGTGGTTGCCATGCTCTCATGGCCGAGGTTCATTGACCATGCTTTCCATTCTTCCATCGTCGTGCATTTCACATCGCCGAACTTCACCAGTGTCTTGCGTAGCGCGTGCGGCGTATATTGCGGCATCTGAACCGCTTCGAAAGCGGCGCGCACAACGGCGTTGATCTTGGCCGATCCGGCATAACCCTTGCGCGACAGGCCCAAGTTGGTGTAGCCCTGCCCCTCAATAACCCGGACCTTGGCCGCCATCGCATTGCGCCCCCGCAAATCGGCATAGAAAGCTGGCACACCACGCCAGTGCATCGCCTTGTGGTGTTGCACCTTGGCCTTCACTTTGGGCAACGCCTGCGCGTCCTTGATCGCCGTCACCGGGTTTTCGCCATCGCGGAACCCTTTTGAGCGCGCCACATCCAGCACCGTCTTGATCCGTTGCGCCAGACGTTTCGCGGTTTCGTGTTTGTCGGTCCAGATCGGAGCGAGACACATCATCACTTCGGGCTGATGAATGCTGTCAATCGGCATGCGGCCAATCTTGGGAAAGGCGTAATCGCGCAGCGTGTTGATCCATTGTTGACCATGTTTGGCGTTCTTCCACGTGGGCATTCGGTCGATATGAACCTACTTGGCGAATTCCTCGAAACTCGGGATGTCGCGCTTGGCATTGAAACGAGCATTCAGCCCGGCTTTGGCCATGCGGCGATATTCCAGCGCCCGTTCGCGGGCCTGATTGATCGTGACAATATCCGCACCGCCCAATCCGAAATCCGTCCGCAGCGGCGCGCCCTTCTTGTTCTTCTGCCCCTTGACCACCACGCGCACAATCCAGCGCCGCGCACCGGATGAATCAACGACCAGATACAACCCGCCCCCGTCGCCATGACGCCCAGGGCCAAGGTTTTCGACAAGTTTCTTGGTCAGCTTGCCAGTTAAGGCCATTTCAAAAATACCACAATCCATACCACTCATGGAAAGAATATAGGCACCATCGAAAAAACTCAAAGTAAAGCACGCATTGCCCTAAAGCCAACGGTAAAACGAAAAAGGCCGCCCAAAGCGACCCATTCAAACCCAACAAAATGTGGTAGTGGCGGAGCGACAGGGATTCGAACCCTGGAGACGGTCTCCCGCCTACACACTTTCCAGGCGTGCGCCTTCGACCACTCGGCCACCGCTCCGTTGGGCGGGGTTTAACGCGGCAACACCGCCCTTTGCAAGCGCCAAATGCGCCCTTGTTGCGTCCAAAATCTGAATGTCCAAAATGCAGCGCCGAAAGACCGTGCTTACGCCGTCTCGGCGTCGGAGCCTGAAGGGGCGATGCCGCCTTTCAAGGTCTCAGGATTGCGCAACCACACATCACGCTGCGCAAATGGCACTTCGATCTCTTCTTGGGCGAACCGTTCGGCAATAGCATGGTTGATGTCGTTCTTGACGGTCATCATCCAGTTCACATCACGCAAGATCACCCGGATCTCAAATTCCAGCGCATCCGCACCAAAATTGTTGAACAAAATCATAGGCGCAGGGTTTCGCAGCACCATAGGTTGATCTTCGGCGATCTGTTTGAGGATCCCCTCAACCCGGCGCGTATCAGTGCCATACGCCACGCCAATCGGCACAATCAGACGCCCCACTTTGTTGCCGCGCGTGTAGTTCGTGACCGTGCCGGAGACCAGATCGGCGTTGGGGACAATCACGTCGGTGCGGTCGAAGGTTTCGATCCGAGTGGCGCGGACCGAGATGTCCTTGACGTACCCCATTTGCCCGCCGACCTCTATCCAGTCGCCTTCGGAAATAGGGCGTTCAATCAACAAGATGATCCCCGACACAAAGTTCTGAACAATGGTTTGCAGGCCAAACCCGATCCCGACAGACAGCGCCCCTGCGACAATCGCAAGCGACGACAAATCGATCCCCGCCCCGGTGATCGCCAACACCGCCGACAGAAAAACCCCCAGATACCCCAGCCCCGACACGACGGCATTTTGCCCACCAATGTCCATGCGGGTCTTGGGCAAAACATTCGTCCGCATCGTGCTTTGCAACAAGCCTGTCAGCGAATAACCCACACAAAAGATCACCGCGAAGGTGACAAAATCACCGGGGGAAATGCGCGTGTCGCCGATCTTAAAACCGCGGCCTAACATCGCCCAGATCTCTGTCAGATCCGCCACCCGCGCGCCCCATGCCAGCGCCAAAACAGGCAGCGCGCCGATCACCAAGCCAAAGCCCACCAACACCGGCACAAGGGCATCACGCGCGGCCTCGCCCTGCCCGGTCACGAGCCCATATAAGTCTGCCGAAAACCGTTGCAGCGTCAGCACAAACCCCAAGATCAGCAGGCTCACCAACGTCGGATAGAGCACTGCGTTGCCGGCTTCGGCGTAACCAACCGCGGCCATGATCGTCGACACAACGGACACCACAATCAGCGCTGTCCCGCTGAGACGGATCGCCCGCGCCAGACCCGTACCTTTGGACGGGTCATCGATGCTATAGCTGCGTAGAATCACCCCGATGGGGACCATCATCAGCGCAATCAGCACCACAATCGGAAACGCCAGCACCGCATCTGTTGCCGGGTTAACCTGTTCGAAACCGACCAACAGATCCACCAACCCGCGCGACACAAACAAGATCGACAGCACCAGCATGTAAAACCGCACAGCCGCACGCCTGGCATCGGGCAGCGCGATCAGCGCGTCTTCGGCGATGCGCGCAAACAGCCGTTCAGCCAGCCAGCGAAACCCCAGTAACACAAGCCCAAATAGCGGCAGCGCCTCGAGCAGTTGATCCACCCGCGTGCCCGCCAGCCCCGTCATCCGCAACGCTCGGGTCAGCACAAGCAACCCCATCAACGGCAGCAAAATCCGCAGCAGCGACACCAAAAACCGCCACACCCCAGACCCGCGCCCGCCCCATGCGCGCAAATGCGTCAGCCCAATGCCAGCCCAATGCCGCCCCCGGATGATCAGCGCAAAGGCCACCGCCAACAACACAACCACCACCGGCAGGTTATCTGCCATTTGCTGGCGCCGCGCGGGGTCTTTTAGGGTCTCAAGCTCTTGCGCTAACCCCCCCATGATCGTGCCGGTGTCCTCAAACGCGCCGGGCCAATTTACAGGGTTCAGCGGCGACGGCCCCAGCGCTAGCAGGCGCCGGGTTTGCCGTTCTCGGATGATGGCATCAATCTCACGGATCAAACCATCGGCACGGCGAAAGGCTTCTTCGGACACCCGCACCGGGGCCAAAAGCGTATCAAGTTGATCTTCCAACGTCCCGCGGCGCGCGGCGATATCCGCGGCCTCTTGGCCATTTTCAGGCACCGGCCCCAGCGCCTCTATCTGGCTGCGCAGCGTCGCGATCCGGTCAGCGTTGGCCTGACTGCCTGCGGTGAAACTGGTGCGGTAATCCGCGATTTCCGCGCGCAGCCGTTCGAATCGTTCGTTGCTGGCCGTATCGCGGTCAATCGCATCTTCGGCCAGTCGGGCCACACTTTCCCAAGCCTGCGGGTTAACCCCTGCCCCGTCTTGGGCAAAGGCCTGCGACCCCACCAACAGCAGGCACGCAACAACACATGCCTGCACAAGATGGAGCACCCGGCTCATACGTCTTCAAAAACGCCCGGAATGCTGGCAGGCGCACGGTCTAACCACCCTGGAACAGGCAAGCCTTTGTCTTTCAGGAACTCAGGGTTGAACAGCTTGGATTGGTAGCGCGTCCCGTAATCACACAGGATGGTCACGATGGTGTGCCCCGGCCCCATGTCGCGCGCCATGCGTATGGCGCCCGCGATATTCACCCCCGACGACCCGCCCAAACACAGGCCTTCGTGCTGCAGTAAATCAAACACCACAGGCAGCGCCTCGGCGTCATGGATGTTATAGCTAAAGTCCGGCGTGAACCCTTCGAGGTTCTTGGTGATGCGGATCTGCCCGATACCTTCGTTGATCGACGACCCCTCGGACATTTCCAACACGCCCTTGGTGTAGAAATTGTGCAACGATGCGCCGTCAGGGTCGGCCAAGCCGATCTTCACGCCCTTGGGTTGCAACACCGCCGACACCCCCGCCAACGTACCACCAGACCCCACCGCGCAGATGAAGCCATCTACTTTACCGTCGGTCTGGTCCCAAATCTCTGGGGCGGTGGTGTCAATATGGGCCTGACGATTGGCCACATTGTCAAACTGATTGGCCCAAATCACACCTTCGTTGGTGGTGCGGGCCAGTTGCTGCGCAAGCCGTTCGGAGTAGCGCACGAAATTATTGGGGTTGCGGTAAGGCGCGGCAGGCACCTGCACCAGTTCGGCACCGGCCAGACGCAACATGTCTTTCTTTTCCTGGCTCTGCGTCTCGGGGATCACGATCACCGTTTTGAACCCCATAGACGCGCCAACCAACGCAAGCCCGATGCCGGTATTGCCTGCGGTGCCTTCGACAATCGTACCGCCGGGGCGCAACAGCCCCTTTTTTATAGCATCTTGAATGATGAACAGCGCCGCGCGGTCTTTGACCGACTGGCCCGGGTTCATGAATTCGGCCTTGCCGAGGATCTCACACCCTGTGGCCTCACTGGCCTGTTTGAGACGGATCAGCGGTGTGTTTCCAACGGCCGCAGCCAGATCGCTTGCAACATGCATCGGGTCGGTTCCTTTGAATGACGTCCGTCACACCTAGCGGCCCGCCCGCGTGATCTCAAGAGGGGCTGCGCAATCGGTCGCGGTGGCGGGCCAACCAATAGGCGCTAATCACCAACGGGACATTGGCCGCCTGTTGGCTGTCGCACAGCTCCATCAGGGCGTCAAAGGACATTAAATGTGACCGAATGTCTTCTTGTTCGGCCTCTAGCCCGCCAAGCCCGGCCGCCGCATCTGGCAAATCAGCAATCGCCACGTAGGTATAATAAAATTCCGTAGAAGTGCCCGGCGAGGCGTAGGCCTCACTGACGGTGTGCAATGCGCCCAGTTCAAGCCCCGCCTCTTCCATCGCTTCACGGCGCGCGGTTTGCTCGGGCGTTTCGCCCGGATCGATCCGCCCGGCAATGGGTTCCAGCTGCCAGCAGGTGACATCGCCGCGGGCCAACGGCCCCATCCGCATCTGTTCCACCAGCATCACCCGGTCACGCACCGGATCATAGGGCAACACCAACGCGGCATCTGCCGCCATAAACACCGCCCGCGTTGCGATTTCGCTTTTGCGGCCATCAAAACGGCTGTGGGTGAGATCAAATTCATCCAACGCAAAGAAATTCGCATAAGGGCGCCGCCGTTCGGCCACGGTGATCGTGCCTTCGGAGGTGCCCGCACCGTGGCGGCTATGGCGGGCATTGACCTGTGACCACGCACGCGCGCAGATCATCGGATACATCTGCGCCACCAACGTTGGCGACCGCTGGCCGAAATAGCCCATAACCTCTTGCGCGGCACGCACGTTGAGCGCCGCCCAATCACGCTCCCAGTCCTCAAGGGACCACGCACCGCCAACGGGGCCGCACCCTGCGTCTGGCAGATAGGCCTGCACAGAGGGGCCATCGCGCGACGCCAACTGCCCCAACCGGCAATCAAACGTCTTTTCGTAGTATTCAAGCCGCGCAATGTCCTGCGCACGCAGCCCCTCTACCAGTATCCCCGTCGCAACCGACCCAGCGGCGGCTGATATAACCGGAAACGACCCATCGCCCGCACGCTCGACCCGGTGGCCGTCTAGGTCCATCCGTCGTATTTGCACATGTGTGATATCGCCCAACACCACCTCTAACAGGGGTGTGTGCCGCAACGTGCCAAAGAAAAATACCGCGTCCAAAACTGCCCGCCTTGCGTTATCGCCACTTGCGCCCGGCCAGTTCGGTCAAAAGCCCGGCAAGGATGCTCCCCGTTATCAGGGTAGAGATCACCAACGGGTTAATCAGCAGCAATCCAAATTCGCCCATCAAAAACGCAACAGCCTGTAGCGCATCAAACACATCGTGGTATCGGTTTGCCATCGCCCGGTCGAACATCTCAATACCGGCATGCACGAATAGCCCCCAAAACACCAGCGCAAGACCACCGCCCACGCCCGTATTGATCGCAGACGTCAGGCCCTGCCCGACCCGTTTGCCCATCACGGCCCACCCGGCCCACAGACCAATAGCGCCATTGATATACACGAAATACCCAAAATCAGTGGGCTTCGGCATCAGCGGCATCAGCAGTAAAGACACAACACACCCAAGCCCCGACATACAAAGCGCAGCAATTAGGCGGGCGGCGTCGGGCATTGCGCGGGTCCTTATGTGTGCGGTTTTGCGCGCGCACCCCTAGCCCGGCCGTTTGACCGTGATCTGGGTGACATCGCAATTCGAACTGTCGAAGCTTGCCGCGCAAGAGGTTAAATAAAAGTTCCAAAGCCGGCGAAATCTGTCGTCAAACCCGAGCGTGCTGACCTGATCCCACTTGTCGTTGAACGTTTCATGCCACCGCCGCAGCGTCACAGAATAGCTGTGCCCAAATTCCACCGACTGTTCCACCGCCAGCCCCGCCCGTGCGATCTGGTCGCGCAGCACGCTGGGGCTGGGCAACATACCTCCGGGAAAGATGTATTTCTGAATGAAATCAACCCCACGTTTGTACACCTTCCAACGTCTGTCAGCGACGGTGATAATTTGCAACGTCGCCGCCTTACCCGGTTTCAGCCGGTCACGCACAACGTTGAAATACGCAGGCCAATACCGTTCGCCGACGGCCTCAAACATCTCAATGCTGGCGATGCCATCATAGGTGCCGGTTTCGTCGCGGTAGTCTTGCAGCTTAAAATCAACAAGACTGGACAGTCCTGCATTATCAATACGCTGTCGCGCGTATTTGATCTGCTCTTCTGATATGGTCAACCCGGTCACCTTCAAACCGCGCTCTTTGGCGGCGTATTCGGCGAACCCGCCCCAACCACATCCGATTTCTAAAATATGGTCACCCGGCTGCGCGCCCATTTCATCCACCATGGATTTGTATTTGGCGATCTGCGCCTTTTCGGTGCTTTCTTGGCCACTGTCGAAAATGGCCGACGAATAGGTCATCGTGTCATCCAGCCAAAGCCGGTAAAATTCATTGCCCAAATCATAGTGAAAACTAATGTTTTTGCGGGCCTGCGCCTTGTGATTGCGTTGCATCCAGAACCGCAGTTTTTCAAAGCTACGCACCACGATCATGCCCGGAAAACCATCATAGATATGTTCGTTTTCGACCTCATGCACCAGATCCATGAACGCCTGCAAATCGGGTGTTGACCACCAAGCATCCAGATAGGCGTCGCAAAACCCCAGATCGCCCTCTCGGATCAACCGGGCGAACAGATCATCGTTGTGAATGTGCAGTTCGGCCACCGGTCCGGGGTTGGGCCCTTCGGCACGAAACCGGCGCCCATCGGGCAAAACAAAATCAACCCGGCCGTTTTGAAGCCCCCCCGCCATCGCAAAAACATGCGAAAAATAGCGCGGCAACCCCACCTGCCCCTCAGTTGTCGTCAATATCATCTGCGTTCCCCATTTCGCATTTGTGTCAGGCTAGGCTGACATATTTTTATTGGCAAGTTTCCGACGTCGTTTTGAGCGTCAGTTGTTGATTTTATCCGCCTGTGCAGCGTGTTACGCAGGCTTGTGCGCGACTGCCCGCCCATTTTGCACGCTGCGGTAGACACCCACGGGCGTCTTCGGGCGCCCCGGCGTATCAAAAACCACGGTTCGCATAGGCCTCCAATGCGCGTGTGCGCCCGACGTCCACAGGCACCACCGGGTCTGGGTACGGCGTTTGCGCCGACAGGCCCCACCGGCGCGGCACCGCATCGAAGTAAGCCATAGCCGTGTCGGTGGGTGCGGCGCGGTCTTCGGCGATCCAACGGCGGACATAATCGCCCGATTTGTCGAATTTATCGAGCTGCGTCACCGGGTTGAACACACGAAAATAGGGCGTGGCATCGGGCCCCGACCCTGCCGACCATTGCCACCCCATCGCGTTGCTGGCGGGATCCCAGTCAATCAGGCAGTCCTCAAACCAATCCAGCCCGATTTTCCAATGGCACAACAAATGTTTGGTCAGATAGCTCGCGACAATCATCCGGCCTCGGTTGTGCATCCGGCCGGTCACGTACATTTCGCGCAGGGCCGCATCGACAAACTGGATCCCTGTGCGGCCTTGTTTCCAACGCTGAACCGCAGGGTGGGTTTCGTCGGTGTTCCAAGGGAAACTATCCCAGTTTGGTTTCCAGTTGCCCGTTAGCAAATGCGGCGTGTGGTGCATCAGGTGGTAGGCAAATTCGCGCCAGACCAGTTCTTTTAAGAAGGTCTCGGCCCCCGGTTTGCCCTCTTGCCGGGCACGCAGGCCTGCGTGCCAACAGTGATGCGGGCTGATCTCGCCCAAGGCAAGATTTTCCGACAGACCCGATGTGCCATCCACCCCCGGCAGATCGCGCGTGGTGTCATACCCCGCCACGATCTGCGCGATAAAATCGCCCAGCCGCGATCGCGCCGCCTGTTCGCCCAGCCGCACATGTGGTCGTACGATCTGCGCGCCCCGGTTCATTGCCGCATCAAGCTGCCAATCAGAGAGATCATCGCTGGCGGGCCAGTTTTGCGGCGCGGGAATGGCGGCAGGTGCGGCCATGGGGGCTTCGACGTTGCGGGTTTTCACCGTGTTCCAGAACGGGGTGTAGACCTTGTAGTATCCGCCGGTTTTGGTCTCAACGCTCCAGGGTTCAAACATCAGGTGGCCGCCAAAGGATTTGGCCGCAACACCCCGTGCTTTGAGCGCGGATTTCACGGCGGTGTCCCGCGCCACGGATTGCGGATCATAAAGCCGCGACCAATAGACAGCGTCGGCCCCTGTTTCGGCGATCACTGCGTCTAGCGTTTCCAAAGCAGGGCCACGCCGCAAAACCAACCGACTACCCAACCCGCGTAACGCGGCGTCAAAGGTTTCGATCGCCAACCCCATGCGCCACTTTGGCGCCGCCCCCAATGCCGCAACCGTGCCGTCGTGGATGACCATGGGGATAACGGGCCGCCCGGTCTGACAGGCCGCGCGCAGGGCTGCATGGTCGCTGAGCCGGAAGTCCCGACGGAACCAGACGATAATAGGAGATGTGCTCACACGGGAACCTTTTACAATTAGTTGTAAAAGCTACGGAACGCGGCGCAGTTTGGATCACTCAGGAGGATCACAAAACTTGATCTAACGCGGCAATAAGGCGGTTTATGTCATCGCTGTGCGTGTAATGGGTGAAACTTAGACGCAAGACGCCCTTTTCAGGGTCCACGCCCAAGGCCTTCAGCGCCCGGCCTGCATAGAAATCACCACCCGCTGCCATGATGCCAAGGGGCGCCAGTGCGGCGGCGATGTCTGCGCCGGGTCGGTCCAGCGCCAACGCGATGGTCGGGGCTCTTTGGATCGCATCACCGGGGCCGATTACCCGCACCGAATTGCGCCCGGACAGCGCGTCTAGCAGAGGGTCTAGCAATGCGATCTCCCGGGCGCGCATCAGGTCGTGCACCACACGGCCTCTTTCAATGGCGGGTGCGTCAGCGCCGACGTGATGGGCATACAGCGTATCGATATAGTCAGCCATGCCCGCACAGGCCGCCACCTGCGCATGATCCGGCCCGGCAGGGGTGAACCGTTTATACAGCGTATCGCCGTTAAAGCCGTGCCCCTGATTGGGCAATAGCGCGCCCAGCGCACGGCGGATCACCATAAGCCCCTGATGGGGCCCGTAGGTTTTATACGCCGAAAACAGGTAGATGTCGGGGCCCAGCGCGCCGACATCGGGCAAACCGTGGGGCGCATATGACACCCCATCGACGCAGGTAAACGCACCCGCCGCGTGGGCCGTAGCGGTGATGGTCGTGACGGGGTTAATCTCGCCCACGACGTTGGAGCAATGGGGAAAGCACACCAGCCGGACGTGGTCATCCAACAGGTCTTCGAGATCATTGGGGTCTAGATGCCCGGTGTCGGGGTTGATCTGCCATTCCCGGATCTCGATGCCACGGTCGACCAGACGCCGCCAAGGGCCAGAATTGGCCTCGTGGTCTTGATTGGTGACAACAATCGCCTCACCCGGTTGCATCATGTCCGCAAAGGCCTGCGCCAATACATAGGTGTTTTGTGTGGTTGAGGGGCCAAAGCTAAGCTCGTCTGTCTCTATCCCCATGATGGCGGCCAGACGGGCGCGAGCCTCGTCCATTTCTGCGCCCCCGAGGCGGCTTGCCTCGTAGGGTGCGTAGGGCTGCACCTTGCGTTCTGTGTAGAACCGGGTCAGCCGGTCAATCACAGCCGCGCAGGTATAAGACCCACCAGCGTTTTCGAAAAATGCCTGCCCCGTCAACGCGGGGCTGGAAAAGGCGGGGAATTGGCGGCGCACAAAGTCGATATCAAGTGTCATGGGTGCACCGTCCCCTGTGCAGCGCATGAGGTCAACCGTGCAATGCACCCCCGCACATCAAGGCGCGCCTTTGACCGTTGGTGTGGCACCACCTACGTCATGTCAGCCCCCCGCGCATGCCGCGCGGAGGTCTCTCTTTGGGTCACGCCACACTCAGTGGCGCGTTAGGCATTGACGTCGACAACAACGCGCCCTTTGACCTGACCCTTTAGGATATCCGCACCCAATTGCGGCAGGTCTGACAATGTCGCCGGGTGTACCATCGCCTCTAGCTTGTCCATCGGCAGATCAGAGGCGACCCGTTGCCAGCCCCGCACGCGGTTGTCATAGGGTTGCATCACACTGTCGATGCCCAACAGGTTCACACCGCGCAACAAAAACGGAATCACCGTCGCAGGCAGCCCAGCGCCCCCTGCAAGACCCACCGCCGACACCGATGCGCCGTATTGCATTTGCCCCAAGACACGGGCCAGCATTGCTCCCCCCACGGCATCAATGCACCCGGCCCAGGTCTCTGCCTCTAGGGGGCGTTTGACCGTCTCGTTGATGTCTTCGCGCGCAACAATGCGGCTGGCACCAAGGCCAGTAAGATAGTCTGCCGTCTCTGGCCGCCCGGTAACGGCCGCGACCTCGTGCCCCAAATGCGCCAAAATCGCCGTCGCGACGGACCCGACGCCGCCCGCAGCCCCCGTCACCAACACAGGGCCCTGCCCCGCGGTCAATCCGTGATCTTCCAACGCCATTACCGCCAACATCGCCGTGAACCCCGCCGTGCCCACAGCCATCGCCTGACGCGTGTCCAGCCCCGCGGGCAATGGCACCAACCAATCGGCCTTGACCCGCGCCTTTTGGGCATACCCGCCCCAGTGGGCCTCGCCCACGCGCCAGCCGGTTAACACCACCTTGTCACCGGGCGCATAACGCGCGTCATCCGACGCCTCGACCGTGCCCGCAAAATCAACCCCCGGCACATGCGGATAGGTGCGCACCAATCCGCCCCCCGGACCAATGCACAAACCATCCTTGTAGTTCACCGTGGAATATTCGACCGCGACCGTCACATCACCCGCGGGCAATTGGTCCGCATTAAGCTGTTCTACCGCAGCCTGTATCTTGCCGCTCTCTTTGTCTTTGTTGACCACCAATGCGTTAAACATCTTGCTCTCCATTCCCCGGGGATTGCCCCTGCTATGTTGTTCCAAATGATGCGGGCGCCGTTTTACCAGCCCATCCGCCAAACCCTGCCATCAGGCCCAAAACCCCGGTTGCACCACGCCCTTGCGCATCCCGTCAGGTGTTTCGACCTCTAGTGCGGTGCCGCTGTCCCAATGGGTCATGCGCACCATGCCAATGGCCACGTTTGTCTCGAAATCCGGGCTCCATGCGGCAGAGGTAATCTGCCCCACACGCCGCCCCGCGCCATAAAGCGGCCAGACCCTATCACACCCCGCCACGGGGGGGCCGTCAATCGCGATGGCCTGCACCTGCTGTACCGGGCCTTCCTTGGCCACGCGCAACAACGCATCACGCCCAATACAACCAATCGCGGTCTGCGTGTCACAAAACCGGCCCAAGCCACATTCATGCGGGGTGTTGTCGTCGGTCATGTCATTGCCATAGCTCAGCAACCCGCCCTCGATCCGTTCAATCGCATTGGGGCAGCCCGCACGCACATTCAGGTCTTGGCCCGCCGCAAACAGCGCATGCCACAGGGGCATCGCGATATCCGCCCCCCGCACGTAAATCTCAAAACCGCCCTGTTTCGAATACCCCGACCGCGCCACTACCAGATCACGGCCTTCGAATTCAAACCACCCAAACCGGAAAAACCGCACGTCGCGGATGGCATCTCCAAAGACCCGCACCATCAGTTCTTCTGCTTTGGGGCCCTGCACGGCCAACGGGCTTACGTCGGGCTCGTCGATCAACACATCCAGCCGCCAGCCATTGGCGATGCCCTTGACCCACAACAACAGATCACTGTCAGCGATGGATATCCACCATTGGTCTTCGGCCAACTTCACCGCCACGGGGTCGTTGAGCATCCCCCCCGTTTCATCCACGATGGGCACATAAAAACACCGCCCCGGCAGCATGCCGCGCAAATCGCGCGGGGTCAGCATTTGCATCAACCGGGCCGCATCCGGGCCGCGCAATTCCACCTGCCGTTCCGCCGAAACATCCCAGACCTGCACGTGATTTTTCAGATGGTGGTAGTCGGCCTCGACGCTGTCAAAGACCGTCGGCAACAGCATGTGGTTGTAGATGGTGTAGGCCTTGACGCCTGCCGCCTCGACCCCTGCGGAAAACGGCGTGCGCCGCAGCCGCCGTGACGGGGAGATCAGCGCCATCTCAGGTATCCTCGGGTAAGAAGATCAGATCGGTCACGGGGGCCGTCTGGCCCGCTGCCGTCAACATCATATGGATTTGCCCGCGGTGGTGGGTTTGGTGGTTGAAAAAATGTGTGACAGCCGTGGCCATAGGCGCGCGCATGTCGGTCTTTAACAGCCCCGACGTCCAATCCAGATCGCCGAGCAGGTCCGCGGCACGCAGACCCTCAGCCCAAAGGGTGATGTGCCCATCCATCCGCACCCTGTCGGTTGCCCAAGATTGGATCGTTGGGTGCAGCTTCGTGTTATCAGCGGCCGCGACGGCGGGCGGCGCAACTGATGGGTCAAAGCGGCTCATCCATATGGTATCGCCCCACAGTAAATGGTTGGCGGTGCCCAGCAGCGACCCAAAGAACGCACCGCGATCCTTGGACAGCTCCTCTGCGGGCATCGCCTGTAACACCGGCATCAATTGTTCGTTTTGCCACCGGTTGTAGCGCGCCATCATCTGTACATAGGACGGCTCAATCACGGTTTTGGGCCCTTCCAGTCAATCGGGCAGATCTCGGCGGATTTGCCGCCAAAATCCCAGACACGGCCATAGTCGCGCACCCGGCTTTTGAGCCCCGTGGCCGCAATGATATCCGGGCCCATCCAGTATTTGGAATTGCTGACCATCACCGGGTGGTCGGGGCTTTTGCCCGCCAACATCTCTATTTCGCCTTGGATCTTGCGGCCAATGGCGATTGATCTGCGGTTGCCCTCGCGGGTGATTTGCACAGGCGCACGTTCGGCGCCGATGATTTCAGACACCAGCATTGTAAACAGCCCCGTGGTGCCGCCCGCCGCCCCCGAGAAGATCTGCAAGATGCCGTTATAGGCCTTGCCGGTCGCACGTTCGTCTACGTAGGCCGCGACCTTCCAGTTGCCTTCGCCCATACGGCCGGGGATATCGACCAACAAACCGATGTTCAGGCCCGACAGGTCTTCGCCCTCGTAGTGACCCTCGTCGATGGCAATCGCCATCCACGCGTGGCAGTGCCCTTCGGTGGGTGGGTGCGCGCCCAGACTGACCACACAGGGGCAAAACACCGTGCACGAACAGTTGAGGAACAATTCGCCCTTGATCGCCCATTCGGTCGGGCTGGATTGGCGCCGTTTGGGGTTGGGCATCCGTTGATCAATGCGCTGACTGATCGGCAAGCGATCTGCATCCGCGCGTCTGTTGTTGGCCATAGTCTTATCCTCCCGCTATCACCACAAGGCCCGCGCCACACAGCAGCACGCCCATCGGTTTTGTCACGATATGCCCGACTTGGGGCAGCTTTTCGATCACCATGAACAAGGTCGCCAGACCCATCCACGCCAAGTTCATCACGCCGCCCACAAACCCAAGGCTCATAAAGCCCCAACAGCAGCCTACGCAAAACGCACCCAGCCCCAGCCCCATGCGCACCCCGCCAGCAAAGCCCGTGCGCCAGTGGCCGAGGTAATACATGCCCGGCGCATGGCACACCCCGTGGCAGATTTCTTTGGCGCGGGTGAATTGAAACAGCCCCACCACGATCAGCAGCCCACCGGCCACCCACGCGCTATGCGCAATACCCAGCATATCAACCACACCGCCAAACAGCAGCGCCAGTTGCGCCCCCGTGATCAAGGCCGCAAACACCACCCAGATGATGACATACCCCAGCAGCACCCCCAGCCACCCCGCGCGGGTGCCATTGGCGCTGATCATCAGGTCTTCGTAGGCGCGCAAGGTGGGCACCAGCGTGGGCAACATCATCGCCGCCATCATGATCGCCCACATCCAAAACAGCGGTCCGAAGTTGGCCATCGGCATATACATCGGCATGCGCGGGTCCATCGCCGCCATCATCTGGCCCTGCGGCCCCGGCCGGCCCAGCAGGTCGAGATCCATATCGACGCTCATGGCATACATCACCCACCACGACGCCAATATCGCCGCGAAAAAGCCCAACCAGAGAGTGGTGCGCAGGGTGCCGTGCATGAGTCGTATTGTCTCCTTGCGATTGAAATGCCAGACATTGAGAACCCGAGCAAACATTAAATGTCTGACATATGAAAATTGACCCGTCCAGCCCCGCCGATCTGTCAGCGCAAATCGCCCAAGCGATCCGCGATGCGATTGTGAACGGCACGTTGATTGTCGATGAACGCCTGCCCTCCGAGGCCGAGCTGGCCGAAGAATTCGAAGTGTCCCGCCCCACTGTGCGCGAGGCCCTGAAACGGCTGGCGGCGCAATCGTTGATCCGCACCCAACGCGGGGCAACGGGGGGGGCGTTTGTGAACCGGCTTAGCTTTGAGGCCGCGCAGCCGCAGCAGATCACCACATCGACGCTATTGCTCAGCATGAACGCCGTCAGCTTTGAGACCGCCTGCGAGGCGCGGTATGCGCTAGAACGCGCCTGCGCGCCGTTGTCGGCGGCCCGGCGCACACCCGACCATCTGGCCACCATGCGTGCCGAAATCCACCGCCAGTCGCAGCCGGGCCTGACGGACGAAGCGTTTTGCGCGTCCGACGTGGCCTTTCACCGGGCCTTGGTGGATGGCGCGGGCAACCCGGTGTTGTCGTATCAGCTTGCCGGCGCTGTCGAAGCCATGCAACCTTTGATGAACATGATCACGTTCACCGCCCGCGACCGTGCGCGCATTATCACCCTACATGAGGGGATCGCAAATGCCGTCGAGGCCCAGGACGGCCCCTCGGCCATGACCGCCCTGACGGCGTTAGAACACGAAACACAAACTCTCGCCCTAAACGTCTTTGCCGCCCGCGCGCGCGTCGCGCCATAGGCACATCCGTCTGGTCAAAACCTGCGCCGCGCATTGCGGTGCGCTTATTTGAGGAGCACTGTTCATGAAAGAAACAACCCTGCCACTCACCCCAGATGCGACCTCGCCTGCGGGGGCCGACATCCGGTTTATCATGGATGGCACAACCGGAAACATGATCCACAGCACAGTGCCCGCCGGGCAGATCAACCGCGCAACGATCCACGAGACGGTCAGCGAATTCTGGTACGTCCTTGGTGGTGAGGGCGAGATTTGGCGCCGCGATGGGGCCGATGAAAAAGTTACCCGCCTGCTGCCCGGTGTGTCGATCGACATCCCCGTCGGCACGGCTTTTCAATACCGCAACGTCGGGCACGCGCCGCTGACGTTCATCTGCATCACCATGCCCCCGTGGCCGGGGGATCACGAGGCCTCGCATTTAGAAGGCACGTGGCAACCAACAGTCGGCGGCCCGTGACAGCCGCTGTTTTGCGCACGGCCCTTGCCGCCGCAGCTTGCGCAGCTAAGTGAGCGTCATGACTGATATCATCACGATCACATGCTGCGTACTGACCATTGCGTTTGGGTTGTTTGGGTTTTTGGCGCCCCGCTATACGGCCGCCGCGCTGGATCTGGAACCGACCCACAGCACCATGGGGCTCAGCGAAATGCGGGCCTCTGTGGGGGGACTGTTTGTGGCCGCAGGGGGGGCCGCCCTTTGGCTGGATCAGCCGTTGGCCTATGCCATGATCGGGGTCGCATTTATTGGGGCTGCGCTGGGGCGCGCGGTGTCACTGGTTTTTGACAAACCACCGCTGCGTAAACTGCTGGTCTTTGCGGGGATCGAGGTCGCGCTGGCTGCGGGGTTGCTGTGGTCAAACCCAATCTGACCCACCCGCCGCAACAAAACTGTTGCAGGCACAAGTGCGGGAAAATCGGCAACCCACTTTAACAACACCGTGTTAAAAATTGATATTAAATGATTGTTAACCAATCAAACGATCACATCTCATCTTCATATCCCCCACGCTTGCCTCTTGAGATTACCCGCCAACCCGCCTATATCTGAACCGTCCCTTGGGACTATGAACATAAACGCGCTCGTAATAAGCGGATCGGACCCGGGGGCGGTACCCGGCGACTCCACCAAAATATCCTTCATTTGGGGATCATGGGGTCGAAACAGGATCGACGAACGTCTAAAGGGGTTTGCTTTGTTTCGGCTGTCTGCCACCGTTATCGGCGAAACTTGTACAATTGCAAATGACAATCGTGCTCCAGTAGCAATGGCCGCGTAAGCGACCTGAGATACTGAAACCTAACTCCTTGCGCTTAGCGGTGTAAGGCGGGGTCCGCAGGCACCTGGCAACAGAAGCCTGCACTTTCATCCCCACAAAACACCCCACACTGCGATGACCCTGACCTGGGCCATCCTGCCCTCCAAATCGCAGTACCCACCCCGCCACCGACCACACAACCGCGCAGGGGCCGAATTTGGCATGCGCCCTCTTTCCTCTGCGCAGGAATCGGCTATGGTTGAGAGGACCTTTTTGCAGCATGTTAAGGAACACCATGAGCAACAGCATTGATTATGGCAACCTGATGCATGACGCCATGCGCGGTCTGATCCGCAAGGTGCTGGATGATGTGGCCGCACATGGGCTGCCGGGCGCGCATCATTTCTTTATCACCTTTGACACCAGCCACCCTGACGCCGAACTGGCCGATTGGCTGTCTGACAGATACCCCGGCGAAATGACGGTGGTGATGCAGCATTGGTACGATGGGCTTGAGGTCGGGGATCTTGGGTTTTCGATCACGTTGAATTTCGGCGATGCGCCCGAACCCTTGTATATTCCCTATGACGCGATCAAAACGTTCGTTGATCCGTCGGTGGAATTTGGGCTGCGGTTTGAAACCCAAGACGAAGGCGATGACGCCACCGCCGACACCGGAGCCACACCCCTGCCCGTGGCCGCCCCAAAAGACCCACAGCCTGCCGAAACACCGGCCGATACAGACGATAAGAAAGAGAAAGACGCAGATGTCGTCTCGCTCGACAGTTTCCGCAAATAATTACTGGCGTTCCAGAAAAGTCGAAACAGTGCGCTGGACTTCGCCATTACGGACGCTTTTGTAGTCTAGGGTCAGCCCGCCGTCGGCCAATGTTCTGTCAAACTGCTGGATCTCATATCCACCGTCGGGCGCCACAAACAGCGAATACACGCTAAGTGTGTCACCGTTGATGCGGCTCCAGACGTAAGGCTCGCCTCTCATTGGGTCCAGCTGCACGTCGTGCCCAAACACATTACGCTTCATGGCTGATGAATACACATCCGCCCGGTCAGACCCTACAAATTCCACCAGATAGGATTTCTCTTTGGTCGATCCGTCGGCGCGGTAGGTGTTTGTGCTCCACGCGACCGAAAACCCAGTCAGGGTTTGGGCGATCTCAACGCTCATATCACGTTTGTGGGCGCTGCCATCAGCCGACACCACCGTCGCGGACCCCTCAAATGCACCGACAAACCGCATCACATCGGCCCCTGCCACCTGTGCCAGCATCGTCGCGGCCAACACCATCGCTATGCGCATCATCCGGGGAAACATTAGGCCGGTCCGTGTCATAACAGGGGTCCCTTTCGTCAAAGTACAGCAGACCGGGCGAAAGATGGTCTGTCTATTAGATAACACGGCCGCGCGCCTATTCAACGGGCATAGCGCAGCCTCGCCCGCAAAGCGGTCTCATCTGCCAGTTGCACCGCGCGCCCTGCAAGGGTACACCGCCCATACCGTAATTTCAGGGAAATGATCATGGCGCAGACCCGCACAGAAACCGATAGCTTTGGCCCTTTGGAGGTTCCCTCTGATAAATATTGGGGTGCCCAGACGCAACGGTCTATCATGAACTTCCCCATCGGCTGGGAAAAACAACCCATCGCCGTAGTGCGCGCGCTTGGCGTGATCAAGCAAGCCTGTGCGCAGGCCAACATCGCATTGGGCAAGCTGGACGCAGATCGCGGCGATGCGATCATACAAGCCGCAAGCGAGGTGGTTGCCGGTAAATTTGACGACAACTTCCCGCTGGTGGTCTGGCAGACGGGCTCTGGCACCCAATCCAACATGAACGCCAACGAGGTCATCGCCAACCGCGCGATCGAAATCATGGGCGGCGAGATCGGGTCGAAAGACCCCGTGCACCCCAACGACCATTGCAACATGGGTCAGTCGTCCAACGACACCTTCCCCACCGCCATGCACATCGCCACTGCAATGATGGCGCGTGATGTGTTGCTGCCCGGCCTAGAAAAACTGCACGGCGCACTACAAGACAAAGTCGACGCCTTTGAGGGCATCATCAAGATCGGCCGCACCCACACCCAAGACGCCACACCGCTGACCCTGTCGCAGGAATTTTCCGGCTATACGCATCAGGTGGCGATGGGCATCCAACGCGTGCGTGATGCGTTGGGCCGCATCTACGAGCTGGCACAGGGTGGCACCGCGGTGGGCACCGGGCTGAACACACCCAAGGGCTGGGATGTGACCGTGGCCGCGAATATGGCCGCCATCACCGACCTGCCGTTTGTGACCGCCCCCAATAAATTCGAAGCTTTGGCCGCCCATGACGCGATGGTCGAAATTTCGGGTGCGCTGAAAACTGTCGCGGCATCGCTGTTCAAGATCGCCAATGACATCCGATTGCTGGGGTCGGGCCCGCGCTGCGGGTTGGGTGAATTGATCTTGCCAGAAAACGAACCGGGCTCGTCGATCATGCCGGGCAAGGTCAACCCCACCCAATGCGAAGCCCTGACACAGGTGTGCGCCCATGTCTTTGGCAACGATGCCGCCGTCGGCTTTGCCGGATCGCAGGGGCATTTTGAGCTGAACGTCTACAAACCCATGATGGCCTATAACGTCCTGCAATCCATGCAACTTTTGGGTGATGCGGCGTCAACCTTTACCGACAACCTAGTTGTGGATCTCAAGGCCGATGCAGACCGTATCGAAAAACTGATGCGCGAAAGCCTGATGTTGGTGACCGCACTGGCCCCCGAGATCGGCTATGACAACGCCACCAAGGTCGCCAAGACCGCGCATAAAAACGGTACCACCTTGATCGAAGAAGCTGTTGCTTTGGGCTTTGTGACCAAAGAACGGTTCAACGAGGTCGTGCGCCCGGAAAATATGATCGGACCAAAATAAGCCATGAGCGCACCCATTAATCTCAACAAGGCCCGTAAGGCCCGTGCCAAGGCGGCTAAAACCGCCACGGCAGAGAAAAATGCGGTGCGCTTTGGCCAAACCAAAGCCGAAAAAGAAGCCGCAAAGGCTCACCGTGACAAGATCGCCCGCGACCTGGATGCGCACAAGCGAGACCCATGAGCAGCCGGCCTGTCAAACATTCGGTGACGCTCAAGGGGCACCGCACGTCGATTTCACTGGAAGATGAATTTTGGCAAGCGTTGCGCCTGATCGCGGCGGAACAATCCAAGCCAATCAATGTGTTGGTCGCCGAAATTGATGTAGATCGCGGCGCCGAAATGGGGTTGGCCTCGGCGATCCGTGTGTTTGTATTGCGCGACCTGCAGGCGCGACTGGCGCACCTGCAGGACGGCGCCGCAGGTCAGACCGACGCGCGGTAGATCTTGTCGATGCTGCTGCCCAGAGCCGCATTGAATTCCAGATCAGACATTTTTACGCTCAGCCCTTCGGTCAACGCGCGGCTAAAGCTGGCGATGATCTGCGGGTTTTCACCCAGCTTGGCGCAGGCGTCATCGGTGGAATATCCCCCCGACAAAGCCACAACCCGCAACACCCGTGGATGGGCTGCCAGATCGTCGTAAACACCAGCCTGGTCAGGCAAGGTCAGCTTTAGCATTACATCCACGCTGTCGTCTAACATATCAAGATGTTTGGATATTTCAGCCTCGAGCAGAGTTTCGGCTTGGGCCTTGGTGGCAGAATGGATATTCACTTCTGGCTCAAGGATCGGCACGAGGCCCGCCGCAATCACCGTGCGCGCCACCTCGAACTGTTGCGCGACAATCGCCGCGATGCCCTTTTGGTCGGCCTCGTGAATAACGGACCGTTCCTTGGTGCCGAAAATCCCCTTGGACTTTGCGACCGCCAGTGTTTGCTCCAAATCGGGCATTGGTTTCAGCAGCTGCACACCGTCGGTTTGATCTTCGAGACCCTTGTCGATCTTCAAAAACGGCACCACACCACGGTCGCGCCACAGCAGCTTGGCCACCGACGTTCCGTTGATGCTGTCGTGCATCGTGCGTTCAAACAAAATCGCACCGATCACCTTTTCGCTGGTGAACTCATCCGCCAGAATGATCCGGGCGCGCATGTCGTGCATGGCGCGGAACATTTCGTCGTCACCAGAATAATCCGCAGGTTCGACCCCGTAAAGGCTCAACGCTTTTGGCGTCGATCCACCCGATTGGTCCAGCGCAGCAATAAAGCCCGCACCTGTTTTCATTTGCTCACGCATGGCTTGTTGATTTGACATTGTGGTGTTCCTTCTTAGTCGGCCCCTTGCCCTTTCCATAGAACAGTCGATCACAGGA
Source organism: Roseobacter sp. (assembly GCF_039970775.1). Classification (GTDB taxonomy): domain Bacteria; phylum Pseudomonadota; class Alphaproteobacteria; order Rhodobacterales; family Rhodobacteraceae; genus Roseobacter. Next base: position 2,246 of record NZ_JBDVLG010000057.1, on the reverse strand, counting down.
TGGTACATGTTAGCGTCGGACAATGCCCAAACGAATTCCATTTTGCGATCTGACGGTCAAATGGGCGACCGGAATGGGTGTTTCGGCAGGGTCAATCACAACTTTAAGGTCGCGCAAAATAGTGGCCAACATGACCACCCCCTCGATCATTGCAAACCCTGCACCAGGGCACACGCGGGGGCCACTACTAAAGGGCAGATAGGCATCGCGGGCGCATTTGGCGCCATTTTCCGTATGCCAGCGCGCGGGGTCAAACCCGTCAGGGTTGTCCCACAGACGATTTTGCCGATGCAGATGCCATTGGCTGATCACCACCTGCGCGCCCGGATCAACATCGCGTTTGCGAAACACCTCTGGCGTGGTTGTCTGGCGCACCATCATCGGCACCGGCGGATACAACCGCAGTGTCTCGCGGAACACATCGCGGGTGATCCGCAGCCGCGACATCTGCGAAAACTCCGACAAGTCGGCGGCACGTGCTTCGGCGGCGACTTTGTCCTGCCAGTCTGGATAGAGCGCCAGCAAATACAGCGCCCACGCCAACGCCGATGCGCTGGTTTCATGCCCTGCCAGAAAGAAGATCGCGACCTGATCCACCATTTCCGGCACATCAAACCGTTGCCCCGTCTGCGGATCTGCTGTGGTCATGATTTTGGTGGCCAGATCATCGGGTGCTGTGCCATCATCAATCGAGCGTTGCCGCGCGGTGGTAAGCTGCGTGATCAGCGCCCGGATCCGGGCCGCATTTTGGCGCGTGGCCCGCCGGTACCCGCGCGGCACCCAATCGGGCATCGGCACAAAGGCCGCCAGATTCAAGATCGGCTGGCTGCGTTGATAGCTTTGGAAGGCATCGAACACATCGCGCGCCACCTTATCTTCTATCGGGATCGAAAACAGCGTGCGAAAGATCACATCAGCGGCTGCGTGGCTGGTTTCGGGTTCGATGTCGATCTGCTGGCCTGCGTGCTGCGCAAACCGGTCGGCAGCGGCCTGCGCTGCGGCACAGATCGACGGATGCGTTTCGCGCAGGCGGCCGCCTTCGAACGCGGGGTCAATGATGCGCCGCTGCCGTTGCCACGTGGCGCCGTTGGTCAAAAACACCGAATTGCCCAACAGCGGTTGTAACCCCGACCCAACGCGCCCCGATTTGGGAAAATCCAGCGGTCTGTCGTTGAGCACAGTGCGAATGACGCTGGGATCGTTGACCATATAACTACGGAAAAACAACGTCCGAAATTCGGCCATCCACGCCCGATACAGCCGTTCAGGTTGTGACGACAAAATATCACGCCGAAAGAGACGCAGGCGTTGCCACAGGCTGGCTTTATCTGCGCGGCTGGACGGTTTGGGCGGGTGGGTCATGCGCCTACATCCGTATACCGGCTGACAACGGTTTCGATGCGCGACCCCGACGGCCTGCGGCCTGCATAGCGCGCGCCGAGCGTGCGCGGGCCTGCTGTGATCTGGAAATAATCATAGTCGCGGGGTTGGTCAAAGGCACAGAGATATTGGAAATGCAGCCGAAAGAACCGCCAGCGCAACGCCCGCCAACGCTGTGGGCTTAGCGTTTGGGTGAAGGCCGCAGAAATGACCAGAGGCCAGCGTTTTTCAGGCGTGCCCTGCCCGCAAATGGAAACCGGATCGCACAGCGCAAAGGTGCACCCATCGCCGGGGGCCGTAACATCCACCCATGTGATTTGCGCGCAGGTCGACAGGTCGCGCAGATCGCGGCGCAGGTCTTGGGCGTTGGGTAAAAAGGCGACCATCGGCACCACCTGCCCCAGCGACAAAAACCCAAGGGCCGCGTGCGTGTCGTTTGCCTGCCCGCGCCGGACCACGTCTGCCAACACGCTGACCGCCAGATGCGCCCCTGACGAATGGCCCACGACCAACACCTCTTCCACATCGCTTTGCAGGGCTGTGCCCACCCGGTCTGCAAAGCTATCCATCCGTGCGCGCAGATCCGGCGGATACCCCCCCCGCGCCGATGCGCTATGGGCGAAGTCATGCATCAGGTAGTGGGCAAAGATCCGTCCATCCCGGTCGCGGCACCAGCGCAGCACCCAAACCGCCACGCCGATCGCACAGGCTCCTGCGACAGAAAGACCGACCCACCCCGGCGCCATCGGCCAGACCACAGCGCAGGCCAATGCCCCCACCCCCGCGCCGACCGCCACAGCCGCTGCCAGTTGCGCCAACAACATCACCACCGGGTACAATGCCGCGATCACCGGCCCCTTGCGCAG
>NZ_JBDVLG010000056.1:0-64780 GCF_039970775.1 Roseobacter sp. | reverse complement strand
GACGATGCACAACGCGCACGACCGAAGCGATATGTCTAACCCAGCGTAACATTCCATTTACTGTCTCCCTTGTTCACAGCTATGCTGTGATCCTATCGGGAGCTCGACCAAAGTGCAGGGTCAGCCCAATTACGCATGCTTTCCGCACCTTTCCAAGAAGCTAGGGGACGTAGTCCCCACGCGCCTGCAACACAATTAAGCAAGGCCGTGTCCTCAGCTGCGCCTGCGGGCCGCACCAACCTCGTCGAATTGTATTGCAGTTGTTACCCCCAACCCTCGCGGGAGCAGGTTTTAGAGGCCGGGCGCTAAAGCGCTTTGCTCAAAACCAGTTCAAAAAAGGGGAAGCACTAGATGGCATCACAACTGCAGTCATACCAATGGCAAAATTATGTGTCGTAAATGGAAAGACCTTGTCCAAAAAGGACAAACTATCTGACGCTTCACAAAAGGGGAGATGGCGAGCCCTGAAGGATTCGAACCCTCGACCTGCCGATTAGAAGTCGGCTGCTCTATCCAGCTGAGCTAAGGGCCCCTTGCATGACTTTTGCCGTAGTGGCGGGCGGTGTGCAAGTCTCAGATGGCCCGTGTCATGAAATAGCTGAGCGGGTCAGGCAGATAATCCCCGAACGGTGCGCACGCGCTGAACCCAGCCGACGCATATAACCGCCGCGCCGCCATGTGTTCTGGCCCTGATCCGGTTTCAAGGTACAGCCGGGTCAGGTTGGCATCGCGCGCTACGTTGATCAACACGTCCAGCAAGGCGCGCGCGGCGCCACGACCGCGTGCCGATTGCGCGGTATGCATCGATTTGAGCTCGCCCCAGCCTGCATCCATCCGCAGGGCCCCGACAGCCAGCAGGGTGTCCGCTTCGCGCAGGGTAAACACCGTAACGTCAGGGTCTGAGAACGCGTCTAACGGCAGTGCATGGCAGCTTTCAGGTGGCGATTGATCTTGCATCAACTCTAAATGCCGCGTCAGCAAGGCGGCGACATCGGGGGTGTTTGGGTCTGTCGCCGCGATTATAAAGGCCATTTAAAACCCATCCAAAATTGACGTTGCGGGGCTATCACTGTGGTGACACTGGCGCATTTTGCACCGTTTCGGAATAGGTGCCAAGGTGGTCAAAACACGTTCATCGCAGATGATATAACAAGGCCTGCACACCGTAACCCGTTGCTTTAGAATAGGAATGTACCATACTTGCGCTATTCTTTGGTGGCCTCGGTTACCGCGATATCCGCCATTTGCAAGATTGCGTCGCGGGCGTTCGCCACTGCGATGAACCGCCCATTGTGACAGAATTTCGCGCCCGTGACGCCGCTTGCGGTTTCAAGCGCGCCATCGGTCAACCCCGCCCAAGCGGCGGGTAAATCCGCGCGGTTCTCGAAGGTGTCATCGCCCACGCGGATCGTGGTCAGCGTCCAGTCAGCGCCGCGCGGATGGACGACAAACAACAAATGTTCGGCGCCTGCCTTTTCTACCGCCGCGCGGAAAGGCATGCCCATTGGCAGCTCCAGAACGCGGCCCGCACCTGCGGCGCGGATGGCCGACAAGACCATGTCTTCGGCCCGGAATTTGGCGGCTTTGCGTTTGATCTGAGCTTCGATAAACGCGCGGGCCACGGGAAGTGCGGCCATGAAGGCGCGATCATCTGCACCGTCTTCGCGGTCGTCAAACACGGTTTTCAGGCTTTCCAGCAACACCGGTAACGTCATGCCGGAAAACAGCGGCCCGGCCTCTGACGTGTTCACCGCACCATTGTCGACCAAATCGACGGGCAGAACAAACCCCTTGTCAAAGGACGCGTGGATAGCATCCGCGTCTTTTTCTGGAACATCCATCGCGGCCAGATAGTCACGACCATATTGTGCCCAAATCAAACCGAAGGAGCTATAGGGTTGGCCATCTTCGCGCAGCGGATTGGGCCGTTGATGGTGGTCGAAAATCTGTGCCGCCGCATCAAAATTGCCGCCGACGTCATAGATGATCCGGTCCGCGCGCGGTGTGATCCATGCCTTATCTCGGCTGCGGAGCAGTTCGGCCTGGGGAAACAGACGCGTTAAAATGACCGACGACAGCAGTTCATCCGCGTGGAAACCGCCGGAATGTGTGACGAGATGTGTGATGCTCATGAGGGCAGGCTCCAGCCGTGTTGTACGTCGTTTGAGCGACCAAATAGGCCGCCCTTTGAATTGATGGGGTATCTGTTTTTGCAGGGGCTGCACGCACTACAAATGTGCTGCGCGTAACGCCATAAATGAGCAGGCGAATTGCCTAGGTCTAACGCCGCATTAGTGGGTCCAGGCGCCGCGTCGTCCGGTTGCAAAATTTTCGCCATAACCGCCGGGCCGGATGTTGGCACGGCGTTTTTTGGGCTCTTGCACGTCGGCGTCGATGTCGTTTTCGTGGGCGTAATCTACCGCTGCGTCTTTGGTTTTGAACCGCAGGCGCACCTGACTTTGCGTGTCAGTGGACGAGGTCCAACCCATCAACGGATCAACCTCGCGTGCAGACGCCGGCGCAAATTCAAGAACCCAGCCGTGGGTCTTGGCTGTGCCGGATTGCATCGCTGTCTTGGCGGGCTGGTAAATGCGTGCGCGCATCTGTTGGCTCCTGAAAATGACGTGCCTTATTATATCTTTGATTTACCGCAGTGTGGCAAGGCTCCAATGCGCGGTATTTGAAACACACATGATGCGAAACCTCTGTTTGGGCGGAATATTCAACATACAGGCGGCTGAGGTTAACCTTTCACTAACCAAGACCTTCCACCCTGCCATCACGATTGGGAATCGGGAAAGGCGCAATGGTCGTGGCAAGTAATGATAACGGGTTCTCGGAAGAGGCCATGCGTGGGTTAGATGACTTGGACAGGCGCATCCCCGCCTGGGCCGAGACGCGCGCGCTAAAACCGGGCGAATTTGCGTCAAGGGGCGGTGGCCCATCGCCGCATTATGTTGGCCACCGGGGCCGCTTACGGGATCGGTTTTTGACGGGTGGTCACGCGGCCATGCCCGAATATGAATTGCTGGAATTGTTGCTGTTTAACGCGATCGACCGGATCGACACAAAACCGCTGGCTAAAAAGTTGCTCGAGACATTCGGTGACCTGAATGGTGTGGTAGCGGCCTCTGAACACCGGCTGTTGCAAGTGCGGGGCACGACTAAAAAGGTCTTTCTGCAGCTGCGTCTGGTAGAGGCCTTTGCCCACCGCATGGCGCAGGCTAAGGTGTTGGAACGATGCGCGCTTTCGGGTTGGGATGATCTGATTGTCTACTGCCGCACGACCATGGCGCATCGTGACACCGAACAGTTTCGCATCCTATTTCTGGACAATCGCAATACAGTCATCGCAGATGAGGAACAAGCGCGCGGCACGGTCAACCACGTGCCTGTCTACCCTCGCGAAGTTGTCAAACGCGCGCTGGAATTGAACGCCTCGGCGCTGATTCTGGTGCACAACCACCCCTCTGGTGACCCTTCGCCAAGCGATTCTGATATCTTGATGACAGATAATATCGTGGTGGCCTGCGGGGCGATTGATGTGCGGGTGCATGACCACGTGATCATTGGCAAAAAAGAAGAAACGTCGTTCAAAACTCTGGGGCTGCTTTAGCAGCCTCACCGTGTTGAATGGCGCGTCTTGGCCCGGAAACCCGGACAGTTTCTGGCAACATGCCCCTGCGCCCCCTTGAACCCAGACGTATTCATGACACTTTGGTGGGGACGCCAAGGAGCCATCATGCCGTACGCCCAAACTGATTCTTCGCAAGTCCCTGCCGTTATGGCCAACCCTGCACCCGATGTGCGGGCGCGGCCGAAACTGGAGGGTGGCAAAGCATTTGAATTGGTCACCGAATTCGAACCCGCAGGCGACCAACCCACCGCGATCAAAGAGATCAGCGCGGGGGTTCTGAATGGCGACCAAGATCAGGTTTTGCTGGGCGCGACGGGGACAGGTAAGACCTTCACCATGGCCAAGGTGATTGAACAGACCCAACGCCCGGCGATTATTCTGGCGCCAAACAAGACACTGGCGGCGCAGCTTTACGGTGAATTCAAAGGGTTCTTTCCCGACAACGCGGTCGAATATTTCGTCAGCTATTACGACTACTACCAACCCGAAGCCTATGTCGCGCGGTCGGATACCTACATCGAAAAAGAGAGCCAGATCAACGAGCAGATCGACCGTATGCGCCACTCGGCGACGCGGGCGCTGTTGGAACGTGACGATGTGATCATCGTGGCGTCGGTGTCGTGCATCTATGGCATCGGGTCGGTGGAAACATACGGCGCGATGACCCAGGATTTGAAGGTTGGGTCGGTCTACGACCAGCGCCAAGTCATGGCAGATTTGGTGGCGCAACAGTACCGGCGCAATGATCAGGCGTTTCAGCGCGGGTCGTTCCGAGTACGCGGGGATAGCCTTGAAATCTTCCCCGCACACCTCGAAGATCGCGCGTGGCGCTTGTCTTTTTTCGGCGAAGACCTGGAATCTATCACCGAATTTGACCCGCTGACCGGTGAAAAAACCGACAATTTCGACCAAATTCGCGTTTATGCCAACAGCCACTATGTCACGCCCAAACCCACGATGCAGCAGGCCGTGATTGGGATCAAAAAGGAGCTCAAAATCCGGCTCGACCAATTGGTGGCTGATGGCAAGTTGCTCGAGGCGCAGCGGCTTGAACAACGCACCAATTTCGATTTGGAAATGCTAGAGGCGACGGGCGTTTGCAACGGCATCGAGAACTATTCGCGGTACTTGACAGGCCGTGCGCCGGGCGAGCCACCCCCCACGTTGTTCGAATTTATCCCCGACAACGCCATCGTTTTTGCCGATGAAAGCCACGTGTCTGTTCCGCAGATCGGCGGCATGTACAAGGGCGACTACCGGCGTAAATTTACGTTGGCCGAACATGGGTTTCGGTTGCCATCATGCATGGACAACCGCCCGCTCAAATTCGAGGAATGGGACGCGATGCGCCCGCAATCGGTGTTTGTATCGGCCACCCCCGCAAACTGGGAGATCGAACAAACAGGCGGCGTGTTCACCGAACAGGTGATCCGCCCGACGGGCCTTTTGGACCCTATGATTGAGATCCGACCCGTCGATATGCAGGTTGATGATTTGCTCGACGAGGTGCGCAAGGTTGCCGCCGACGGCTACCGCACGCTGTGCACCACGCTGACCAAACGCATGGCCGAAGACCTGACGGAATATATGCACGAACAGGGCATCCGTGTGCGGTACATGCATTCGGATATCGACACGATCGAACGGATCGAGATCCTGCGGGATCTACGGTTGGGGGCGTTTGACGTGCTGATCGGGATCAACCTGTTGCGCGAGGGGCTCGATATTCCTGAATGTGGGTTGGTGGCGATTTTGGATGCGGACAAAGAAGGGTTTTTGCGGTCAGAAACGTCATTGGTGCAGACTATTGGCCGGGCCGCGCGCAACGCCGAAGGCCGCGTGATTATGTACGCAGATCGCATCACCGGATCGATGGAACGTGCGCTTGCCGAAACCGACCGTCGCCGCGCCAAGCAGATCGCCTACAATAAAGAACACGGGATCACACCCGCCACGGTCAAGAAAAACGTCGAGGATATTCTTTCGGGGCTTTATCAAGGTGACACCGACCAGTCGCGCGTCACGGCTAAGATCGATAAACAGATGGCGGGCGGCAACATGCAAGCCGTGCTGGATGGGTTGCGCACGGATATGCGCAAAGCTGCCGAGAACCTCGAATTCGAAGAGGCCGCCCGACTGCGCGATGAGGTCAAGCGGCTGGAGGCGGTCGATTTGGCCATCGCGGATGATCCGATGGCGCGCCAATACGCGGTGGAAAAGGCGGTGGATGACGCGCAAAAGGCGTCGGGCCGCAGCACCATGGGGCGGGGCGGTATGCGCGGTGGCGTCAAACGCAAAAAGGGGCGGTAGCACAGGCGCGCCATTCGGAGTGGGTTTACGATTTATTAAGGCCCGTTAACCATATTCTGGCGCGGGAGAGTTTTGTCATGCGGGTGCATACACTGGCCATGAGTATCGTTTTGGCATGTGCTCAGGCCGCACAGGCGGGGCCGTGGCTGCGCGAAAAGGGCAAGGCCTTCGTGGCGACCTCTGGCAGTATCACGGCGGAAAAAGACGTGTCGGGCTCGGGGTATTTCGAATACGGGCTGCGCGATAACATCACGCTGGGTGCGGATGTTTTTTATGGCATCGACCGCACGCTACAACAATCAGGGTCGGCGATCGTTTTCTTGCGGTTCCCGATCAGCGCACCAGAGGCCACGCACAAATGGGCGTGGCATTTTGGGGTGGGTGCGCGGTCGCAGAACATGGTTTTCGCACCTGCGGTCGAGGCGGGGGTGTCTTGGGGGCGCGGCATCCAAATCGGCGAACGCTATGGCTGGGCGGTGATCGACAGCAGCCTGAATATCCCCGGTAGCTCGTTGGACACCCGCATCAAATTGGATGGAACGGTCGGTTTGGGTTTCACTAAGCATTTCAAGGGTATGGCGCAGGTCTTCATGACCCACCAAGGCGGAGAGGTCTTCGCAAAATTCGCGCCTTCGGTGTTGGTGGTACCGGGCAAGGGGCCCTACACGGCGCAATTGGGCGTGGAATTCCCGATTATGGGGGGTGGCGAAACGCAGTTCAAACTCGGGCTTTGGCGCGATTTTTGACCGTTAATGGGGCGCGGCGCGGGCGGTGCGCAATGAAAACAAGTTCCCATCGGGTTCTATGACCTCCTGATCGGGGCCCGCGACGACACTGCATGCGTCAAAACAATTGCCCGTGAGCAAAAAGCCGGTGCTATGCTCGAGGATCAGACCGGGGTGGGGCTCGCCGGTGGTGTTATTGACCCGAGACCCGGTCATCAACATGCTTTCCCCCGCGAAATGTCCAAATGCATGGGCGCCGTCTGATCGGCAGTTCACAATCTGCAGGCCGCCCGCGTTGGCGTTGAACCCCAAATACGGCAGGGATGTCCGGCGACGGCTGAAAAAGCTGCTGCGGTCTAAAACCAATGCGTGACAACCGGTGCCGCAGGACGTTAACCCCCGGTCGCGCATGTCGCGGATTGTGCAATCATTCATGCGAAAACCGGACCCGCGCGGCGCAAGCATGACCCCGCTGGCCACGCCCTCTCCGCACAGCTCGATGTTCGACAGGCAGACGTCATTGAGGTCTGCGAAGGCGCTGAAATCCAACAGATATCGGAACCGCGTGCAGGTTAATGCCCGAGAGCCCGTGCCGCCGCCCAACGGCCCGTTGAGGGTCAAGGTCTGTGCCTTGGGGTCTTTGGCACAAACATAGGTTTCGGTGCGCACGCCAGCCCCGGTGACACGAGCACCCACAGGGATCTGTGCTGCGGTGCCCGCCGCGGTCAAGAGGTTGGGGTTTTCCGGGCTCCAATGGGCCTGCAGGGTATGTTCTTCGAACATCCAATCGGGGCTGACCAAGGCCGTGATCCGACCGTTGCAAAGGGTCTTGCGCACCTTGGCGGCCTGCACACCTTGTGGCGGCGCGACCACCAACGGAGCACTGAGCATGACGGTCTGCCCCTTCATGTCCAGACGATTGGGGGCTGCCGGTAACATGAGCGCCTGCAGCCCCTTGCGCAGGGCAAGCGACGGGGTGCCAAAGGCATCGTGATAACTGGGAAGATCAAAGTTACGGCTTAGTAAAAGCACAGCCTCCTCGGGCATACAGATCTGGCCTTCGAACCGCGCAGGCGATGTTAAAACGATATCGCGGCCCAGATAATACTGCCCGCGTGGGACCGAAATAATGCGCCCACCTGCGGCAATATTGGCCGCTTCAAAGGCGGCGCTGTCATCGGTTTCACCGTCGCCGATGGCCCCAAAATCGCGCACATCAATTTGCGATATCATCTGCGATGCAAACACGTTGGTGACGTCTTCGATGGTGATCTGATCAACGCGCAGAATGGTGCCTTTTGGGCCCGTGATGTCCAACCCGAACTGCCCATATAACGCGGCGGGGCCCCACGCCATATCGACGCCCAACCGCGTGCCGGGCCCGACGATGGCATGAACCTCGGTGACCTGATCCAACGCAGTTAGACGCACCGCGGGCCCTGTCGATTGGGCGGGGTTCACCGCCACGCCCCCGGCGCCGCCGGCGAATCCGGCAATGCGCACCGACGTAAGCGGCCCGCCGGTGGCCTTGACCCGCGCCGAGATCCGCAAATAACACCCCGGCAGTAGCGGTGTTTCACCCTGATAGCGCAGGCGCAGGTTGCGCTCGGGGCTGTGCAATTCCAGACATGTGCCAAAATCGGGGTCATCCGCGATCAACGTGCCCAATGTGTCGATGGTTGTGGGGGTGCCCACGCCGGTCTCCACAAAATACGCCCCGAACGCCTCGTGAAACGCAGGAGGCATGAGCGCTGCCCCATCGGTGATCGCCTTGTTCATTCTCTACCCTTTGCCGCGCCAATCGCGGGAATGGCAGATGTACTGCGCAAGGGTTAATGCAGCCCTTGACCACCGTGACGGTGCCGGACGGGTCAGACCCCTAAGGGCCCGCTTTCAAGGATCTGGACCCCGTTGATACGCCAGCCCGCATCCGTGGAGATCATGTGATAGTCTAACAGGTGTACCTGGCCTGTCTGGTCGGTAATCTGCACCCGTTGTGTATAGGTTTCGCCCTGTTGGCGCAGGCCCAGAAAGTGGATCTGGCCGGAGCGCCAGACCATAGGGTAGCCCTGCGTCACCATCCGCTCGAAGGTTTGCGGGTCTCGCATTAATCGTTGAATGTTGGGGCTGGCGAATTCAAACGCGGTGTCAAAATCATCAGCCCGAAACGCGTCGAACTGGCGCGTGATTGTCGCCTGAATATCCGCCTGTTGGGCGGGCAGGGCTGTCGCCAGCCCCAGCGCCAGAATTAGCCCGATGAATACCTTACGCATAGCGCCACCCCCTTGTTGCCACCTAGCAAAAGGGTAAGGCGCGCCGGGCCTAAGGCAAGGCACTAGCCTTCGCAGGTCAACGCGCCAGCCAGCGCCTGATCAATCAACGCCACCGTTTCGGTCACGCCGTAAAGCGCGATAAACCCGCCAAACCGTGGCCCTTGGCTGGCACCTAAAAGGACCTCGTAAAGCGCTGTGAACCATGCGCGCAACGGGTCAAACCGTTCGCGACCACAGGCGTAAACAATGGACTGCAAGGCTTCGTCGTCCACGGGGCCATCATAGGCGGCCAGCTGCGTGCGCAGGTCTGTCAGGGCCTCGCGTTCCAGATCACTGGCCGCGCGATAGACTTTGTGGGGTTTCACAAAGTCATTGTAATATCGCACGGCAAACCCAGCTGCCGCATCCATATCGGGGTTGTTTTCTGCTGATGTTTCAGGGGCATAGCGCTGGATGAACCCCCACAAATGCGATTTGTCTTCGGCGGTAGACACACTTGCCAAGTTCAGCAACATTGAGAAAGGAACGACCATGTTTGACGTCGGAACATCGCCCGAATGAATGTGCCACACCGGATTGTTTAACCGTTGAACCACATCCTGCGTCGCATAGGCGCGCAGTTGTTGGTGGTATTCGTCCACCGCCTTGGGGATCACGTCAAAATGCATCCGCTTGGCCGTTTTGGGCTTTTGATACATGAAATACGACAGACTTTCCGTGCTCGCGTAGCTGAGCCATTGGTCAATCGAAATCCCGTTCCCCGAGGACTTGGAGATTTTTTGCCCACTTTCGTCAAGAAACAGCTCATAGCTGAAATGTTCGGGCTTTTTGCCCCCCAAAATCTCGCAGATACGGTCGTAAATCGCGGTGTTGGTGGCATGCTCTTTGCCGTACATCTCAAAATCGACGTCCAACGCAGCCCAGCGGGCGCCAAAATCGGGCTTCCACTGTAGTTTCACGTTGCCGCCCGTCACCGGCAATGTCCATTCGCGGCCGTCGGGGTCGTCAAACGTCACCGTGTGGTTAACCCCATCCACATGTTTCATGGGCACGTATAAAACACGCCCGGTTTCAGGGTGGATCGGCAAAAAAATCGAATAGGTCTGCTGACGCTCTTCGCGCAGACTTTTTAACATGACTTTCATCACTTGGTCATAGCGTTCCGCAGCGCGGCGCAGCACGTCATCGAACTGGCCGGATTTGTAAAATTCGCGGGCCGAATAAAAATCATAGTCGAACCCAAAGGTATCGAGGAACCGTCGCAGCATCGCGTTGTTATGGTCGCCAAAGCTGTCATGGGTGCCGAAGGGGTCAGGCACGCTTGTCAGTGGTTTGTGCATATGTTCGGCCAGCATGTCTTGCTGCGGCACATTGCCCGGAATCTTGCGCATCCCGTCCAGATCATCCGAAAAACACACCAAACGTGTTGGAATATCCGAGATTTGTTCGAACGCACGCCGCACCATCGTGGTGCGCAAGACCTCACCGAAGGTGCCGATATGGGGCAGGCCGCTGGGGCCATAGCCGGTTTCGAACAACACATACCCCTTTTCGGGCGGTGTTTTGGCGTAGCGTTTGAGGATACGGCGCGCCTCTTCAAAGGGCCATGCTTTGCTTGTCATTGCGGCGTCGCGTATCTGAGACATAACTCACCTAAATATAATCCTGGCGCCCATACGCCGGTTGCGCCTGTCCCTATTGCGTTGCAGCATTGGCGTCAATAATCTGGACGCCCAGACCAAATATGAAAGAGCCTGCCCCGTGCAAGATGACGCGCCCCATTCCTTTTCGCCCCAAGACTGCCTCGTGGCCCTGATGATGGCGGTTTCTGCGTCGGATGAAGACATTCGCACGGCCGAACTGGTGAAAATCCAGACGGCCGTACAGTTGCTGCCGATTTTTTCTGAATACGATCAAGACCGTATGAAGATTGTCAGCCAAACCGTATTTGATTTGTTCGAACAAGAAGACGGGTTGGATGCCTTGTTTGGTCTTATCCGCGAAGGTCTACCAGAGCGGTTGTTTGAAACCGGGTATGCGTTGGCGTGCGATGTCGCCGCGGCGGATGGTACGCTGGACGAAGCAGAGCTTCGGTTGCTCGAAGAGATTCGGTATGAGCTTGATCTGGATCGGTTGCATGCCGCCGCCATCGAACGTGGCGCACGCGCGCGGCATTTGACCTGATCGCGGTGTGGAACTGTCGGTTTCGGGCGGGACCATCGCGCATTGGGTAAATGGCGGCACCCCGACTGAGCCGGTCAAAATAACGGGCCGCGACATGCGGCGCTTTTTTTAATGGGCGCTGCATGCCGTTAGGCTGAGAACTGATTGCCCCATCGCTCGAGCAAGTCGCGCTGTAAACGCCGCGCGCGGTTGGCCCAAGGTCGTGCGCCTTTGGGGCGTTCACGGTTGGCGCGGGTGATCGTGGCGCGGATGTCTTCGTTGGCGCAAAAGATTGCAAAGACCATCTCGCGGCCGTTGGGGGCGGTAATGTACCCCGCCAAACCCGATACAAAATTTAGGGTCCCTGTCTTGGCATCGACCTTGATGGGGTGGTTTTTGAGCGGCCGCCCTTTGGCATCGCGCAAGGTGACGGGTTTTAAAATCGGGCGCAACGTTGCATTGCGCCGTGCCGCTGCGAGCCCGCGCACCATGTCTTGCGGGGTGATGCGGCTGGCCGCCCCCAGACCCGAATGATCAACAAAAGCGGGCTTTTGCATCCCTAATTTTTCTATCGCCCACAGGTTCATCTGCCGCGCGGACCCTGCCAATGTATGTGCCCGCCCGGTGCGGGCGCGCGTGGCTGCCAGCCCAACCATTTCGGCGGTTAGGTTGTTGGAGAACTTTAACATGCCGCGCAGGATGTCGCGCAAAGGCGGGCTTTGTATGTGGGCCAATGTGGTCAGGCCTGTCTGGGGCACCGTGGCTGTCAATTCGGGACGGGCCAGCACGATCCCGTGGGACCGCGCTAAGGTCGCGAACACATCCCCGGCGTAAAGCCCGGGCCGCCGCACAGGCAGCCAGCGCGCGCCTTCTTTGCCCAAAGCACCTTTGGCGACGGTCCATTGATCATGGCCTGCGATGTCTTCGTAGGTGAAAATTGGCACGGATCGGTCCACGACTTCCATCTGCGCCATGGTCACATCGGGGCGGTACCCCGCAGTGCGCGCGTCCATCGTGAGCGCGTATTTCCCGGCATTGCGCCGCCATTCAAAATGTACGCGGTTGTAGTTGAGGGCAATGCCCGACACCGCAGGGTTATAGCCTACGTGGTCGGGTTGTCCGGGGTCGATAGACGGCAACGGGCGCAGGGCGTTTTCATACACGATAAATCGGCCACGAACTTCGCGCAGGCCGGACGCTTTGAGCTGTGTGGCCAAATCGGCCAGCCCACGGGTATCAAGCGTTGGATCACAGCCGCCCACCAGAATAAGATCTCCGTCTAGGATGCCATTTGATATGGTGCCGGCGGCGGTCACCGTTGTCGAAAACCGGTGCTCTGCGCCCAAAGTGTCTTGGGCATAGACGGCTGTTATGGCTTTGGCGACGCTGGCAGGGGCTAGCCCGACCTGCGTTAGCCGCCCTTCGAGCACATCGCCGGTGTCTGCGTCTGCGACGGCAAACACGACCTGACCGGTGACCCCTGATTTGCTTAACAACGCATCAAGGCCGGATGAATTGGCACGGCGTAGATCCCGCAAACGGGGCCGTAAAGATACCGTCGGGGCCTGCGCCACTGCGGGCAGGGCCGTGCAGGCGAGTGCGCCTGACAAAAACGCGCGTCGGGGTAGGGATCGGATGTTCATGGTGCAACTAAACCTTAGCGGGGGGCCTGAGACAACCGATTGCCTACCCTACAGTGTTTAAAATTCCGTGAGGTGGCGTGTCTTGGCCCGTCCAGCCGCCCGTTGCGCGGATTGCCGTAGACGATTGCGCGACCATTGGAACGTTCACAAAACACCACGCAGGGGCCTGCGCATGGCCCAACAGCTGCGACGCGCGACCCGCCAACCGCGACGGGGCAAAAAGCCGGGCGGCGGGGCTCGTCCGGGCGGCCATCCGGTCGCCGGGGCGGGCCAAAACGCCAACCGGTACGGACCGCATGATCTGCCGCCAATTGCGCCAATGATGCAGCTGCGCCAGATTATCGGCCCCCATCAACCAGACAAACCGCACACCGGGATAGTATGCGCGCAACCGCACCAACGTCTGCGCCGTATACCGTGTGCCCAATTTTGCCTCAATGTCAGTGATGTTAACGCGGGGGTGGTCGATGACCCAGCGCGCCTGTGCCAAACGCGCGCCCAACGGTGCCGGACCGTGTGATTTCAAGGGGTTGCCGGGACTGACCAACCACCACACCCGTGTCAGCCCGAACCGTTTAAGGGCTTCGCGCGTGATATGGGCGTGGCCGACGTGCGCGGGGTCAAAGGACCCGCCCAAAAGGCCGATAACCTCGCCGGTGCGCGCGATGGGAAAACCTTGCCGCATATCTGATCGCCCTTTGGCTATTGCTGTTCTCTTCAAGATCCCCGCGCGGCGCTTGTCAATGGGCGGGTCATGCGTGCGGTGTCCGCCTGCGGCCCGGATCACGCATTGTGCCCCCGCGCGTGGCCCGGTATCAGGGGGCAAACCTCATCCCACGCGACAGGAGCATCCCATGGCCGCCTATCAATACGTCTATCATATGTCTGGTGTTTCCAAGACCTACCCCGGTGGCAAGAAATGTTTTGAAAACATCCACTTGAATTTTCTCCCCGGTGTTAAAATCGGCGTCGTTGGGGTGAACGGCGCGGGTAAATCCACGCTGATGAAGATCATGGCAGGGATTGATAAAGACTTTCAGGGCGAGGCATGGCACGCCGAAGGCGCAACCGTGGGGTACCTGCCACAAGAGCCCAAGCTGGATGAAAGTCTGTCAGTGCGTGAAAACGTGATGCTGGCGGTAGCCGATAAAAAGGCGATCCTTGATCGGTACAACGAATTGGCGATGAATTATTCGGATGAAACCGCCGACGAAATGGCCCAGTTGCAAGACCAGATCGATGCGGAAAACCTGTGGGATCTGGACAGCCAGATCGACGTCAGCCTAGAAGCGCTGCGCTGCCCCCCAGATGACGCCGAGATCGCCAACCTGTCGGGTGGGGAAGCGCGCCGCGTTGCCCTGTGCAAACTGTTGCTCGAAGCGCCTGATATGCTGTTGCTCGATGAACCGACCAACCACCTTGATGCCGAAACCATCGCGTGGCTGCAAAACCACCTGATCGCCTACAAGGGCACCATTCTGATCGTCACACACGACCGGTATTTCCTGGATGATATCACCACCTGGATCCTGGAGCTGGACCGGGGCAAGGGCATCCCGAACGAGGGCAACTATTCTGACTGGCTGGAACAGAAAGCCAAACGTCTGAGCCAAGAGGCCCGCGAGGATAAATCCCGTCAGAAAACACTGGAGCGCGAGCTGGACTGGATGCGCCAAGGCGCCAAAGCACGGCAAGCGAAATCCAAGGCGCGGATCAACGCCTACAATGAAATGGCCGACGTATCAGAGCGCGAAAAACTCTCGCGGGCGCAGATCGTTATCCCCAATGGGCCGCGTCTGGGCAACAAGGTGATCGAGGTCACTGGGCTGGCCAAACATATGGGTGACAAACAGCTGGTCGAGGGGCTGGACTTTTCGCTGCCACCGGGGGGGATTGTTGGTGTGATCGGGCCCAACGGCGCGGGTAAATCCACGTTGTTCAAGATGCTGACGGGGCAATTGGAGCCGGACGCGGGCACCATTGAATATGGCGATACGGTTGATTTGTCTTACGTGGATCAAAGCCGCGATGATCTGGCCGCAGACGAAAACGTCTGGCAGGCGATTTCGGGCGGGGCCGAGTTGATCCAACTGGGTGATGCCGAGGTGAACTCTCGGGCTTATTGTTCGTCCTTTAACTTCAAGGGCGGCGATCAGCAAAAGAAAGTCGGGCTGTTGTCGGGCGGGGAACGCAACCGCGTGCACATGGCGCGGCTGTTGAAAGAGGGCGGGAACGTGCTGTTGCTCGATGAGCCGACCAACGATTTGGATGTCGAAACGTTGCGCGCCCTAGAGGATGCGTTGGTCGATTTCGCCGGCTGCGCGGTGGTTATTTCGCACGACCGGTTCTTTTTGGATCGGATTTGCACCCACATTCTGGCATTCGAAGGCGAAGCCCACGTGGAATGGTTCGAAGGCAACTTTGAGGACTACGAAGACGACAAAAAACGCCGTCTTGGCGCCGATGCCCTAGAGCCGAAACGCTTGAAGCATAAGAAGTTCGCGCGCTGAGATCCCTTTGAAATCGAGTGGCGGCTAATATGGCCGCCATTCCTGTTGGCTTGATGGGGTCTCCACACCTATCAGCGGATGAACCGCATTGGGTTGGCGCATCGAGCCCGCAAAGTTAGTGCATGTGGACCAGTGCGCCCAACCATAGCCCTATTCCAAAGACGGTATGGGCCAGCAAACCCAACGCCCGTGCACGCCATGGGGCGGGTGTTTGTGATGCGGCCAACCCAAGGCCCATGCCGGGCTGCATCACGAGCCACCCAAAGCCGATCGTCAGAATTGCAAAGATCCACGCGGGCGCAAATGTCGGTGCGGCCAGCCAGTCGGGGCCCATGAGGGTCGCAAGGGCGATGCCGTAAACGAGGCCGACCGCGTAATGGAAAACCCAGCCGATGGGGCGTTCTCCCGGTACCTGATTCGCATCTGCCATGTTGGTGTGGGTAAACTGCCCGCGCGGCATATGCCCCACCCAACGCCCGACCATGGCCCAGTTTGGTGCAGGCACCCCCGCCGTACGTGTCAGAATTTGCGCCCAGATATCCATCATCACGGTTGCGAGCGTGCCCATCACAAGGCCGCTGAGTAATACTGCTGTCACACGATCCCCTTTGCACTGTGTTGGGAGAGTGGTGGCAGCATTCGATGTATTTGACCAGCCACGATTCGCGGACAGAGGGCGCTGTGACTGGGGGGCTTTGGGGGCGAAAAAGACGGGCCAGCGCAAACACCGACCCGTCAAAGACGAGAGAAACACAGGGGGAGAAAAACTGTGCTCCCGGTTGGTTAGAGATCAGCCCAGTCGGTGAAATGCCAAGCAGAAGGGCATGTCGGGCCAGGACGACGGCTGACTGGGCTGCACCCCGTTGCGCGCCAGGAAGAGGTGCGCGGAATTGGGGTAAGATCCGGAACAATAATCCGGCGGTCGTCATGAAATGTTGGTACTGTGGTCACAATCACTACTCCACTTCTGAGAAAGTCACATCTCCTCAGCTCACACCTTAACCTAAAGGTAAACGGGCCTACGGGTCTGTGACCGGGGTCACACTGGTGAATATTTCTGAGCGCTGGCGTGATTTATAAATGCAGGCATGTCTGAATTTTGGTGTAATATTATTTTATATCAATGGCTTACGTTTTTTAGACGTATCGCATGCAAGGCTGATTATTTCCCGAGTGTAAACGGGCGGGGCTATTGCCGTTCATGGCATGGGTCATCCACAGGCCGGTAGATGCCTTGATCTCGGCGAGGACGCCAAACTCATGCGTGATTGTCAGGTGGGTTTGGGGCGGTTACGTGGTTGTTTCAGTCGCGGGTGTCTCGCGCGGATCACCGGCTGATTGGCGATTGCACGCGGGCCGCAGCAGCATTGGGCCTTAAAATACCACGGTTTTGCCGAAACTGGGGTGATCATCTACCATGATCGCACAAAAAAACCGGCGCAGAACGCCGGTTTTCTCGATGAATGTCGCGTCGCTTATGCGAGTGCGATGTTCGATGCACTTTCGCGGCCGTCACGGCCTGCCTCAATGTCGAACGTCACTTTTTGGTTGTCGGCCAAGCCAGTCAAACCTGCGCGCTCAACAGCTGAGATGTGTACAAACACGTCTTTGCTGCCGCCGTCTGGTGCGATGAAGCCGAAGCCTTTTGTGGTGTTGAACCATTTTACGGTGCCAGTGGCCATATCCGTGGTCTCCTTGATTTGCGCCATCCGCATGAGTGCGATGGCCCGGCGTGGTCGGTCTGGATCGAAGACTGACCACCTTTGAAGGGAGACATCAGGTCGAAAAAGAATAACGTTTGCACGGGCGCGTATGACAGAGTTGTCGCGATCTGGCAAGAGAAACGATTACAACGTAGGCGAAACTGTGCTGTGCAAAGCTATAAATTTTGGGTGCTTAGCCGAGGTGTTTTTGTGCCGGGCTATTTGGGCTCAACCGGGTTTGGCAGGTCGCGATGAGGCGCCGCGGCGGCGACCGGTTTGCCATGGTGTACCAGATGTATGTGGTCAGCAAAGCCATGAGCGCAAACCCGACCCCGACCCCAACATACAAGACCAGCGCATACAAAAAGCTGGTGTCGAAAAATATCAATGCAATCAAGAAGGTGAAAAAGCCCAACAGACCGCCGATCAGCGTGGATAAGACTGCCATGTCACCGTTCCTCCTACTGAACGGTACCAAGAGGGTATTGACCAAATGTTAACGCGCGCGTGAAGAACCGCGTTTGGTTAACCTGTGCTTGGGGGTGTCGGCTGCACGGGGGCCTCGACGCCGCCTTTTTTGTCCCACGCGTTTAACAGCGCGGTGGGAACCTCGTCTGCCGCATAGGCATACAGTGTGTTTTGCACCGGTAATTCGCCCAATTGAGGCGCCACAGAGACGAGGTCCCCGCTTTCAAGTTCGCTCTGCGACATGCTTAGCGGGACCCACCCGACCCCGATCCCTTTCAACGCCAACTCTTTGATGCCGTTGGAAAATGCGGTCTCGCAGGCCACGTTGCGCGACTGGGGGCTGGTGCCGAAGGGTTTGGCCCGTTTGCCCAGGATCTCACCGAAATAACTGGTGGTGGGGTAAACAATGGCGGGCAGGTCATCTGGGATCGATCCGTCAGCCGCGACCATATTGCGCAGGTCGCCGCCAAGGACGGGCACGAGATAATCGGTGCCCCATACTGCCCGTTTGATGGCATCGCCAAAAGGCAGCGGGGGGTCACCTTCCGCTTCGTAACACAAAAGGATATCGGTATCGCGGCGCAAAAACATCGACACGCAGTCGCGGTGATCCCCTGCCTGCATCCGAAAACTCACCGTGGGGTACAGATGTTTTGCCCAAACGGCCATGTCGGGGAACGTCGAGTGGATCGGAGCATGTTGCGCGGCGATGGTGATGGTTGACCGGGCGGGTTCAAAATTGGCGATACGACCGCGCAATGCGTAGATGCGTTCGGACAGGGCGCGTATCTCTCGTTCGTTCGCAGCCAAAGCGGGGCTTAGGCCTATGCTGTTGCTGCCACGGTCCAAGACGGGTGTGCCCAGCCAGTCTTCGAAACTGCGAATGCGCCGTGAAAAGGCTGGTTGCGTTATGTTTCTGCGTGCTGCTGCGCGGGTCAAGTTCCGTTCTTCGAGCAACACCAACGCATCATCAAGCCACCGGAGATCCATGGCCATTCCTTCATTTGCCAATACTTTTGGTATGAGCACCCTAGGAAATCGGCAGTATCCAGACAAGCCCACCACGTGCAACGCTTTGGGAAACAGCGCAATGGGGGACGCATCTTGTGACCACAACCGAAGCATTCACCGATCCTATGCATGACGCGTGCAAGGCGCTGGAACGCGCTCTTGGGGCATTTCCACGGGTGAAGTTGGGGCATTGGCCGACGCCGTTGGAACCGATGGACCGGCTGAGCGAGATGTTGGGCGGGCCGCGTCTGTGGGTCAAACGTGACGATTGCACCGGGTTGTCATCCGGGGGGAACAAGACCCGAAAACTGGAATATTTGATGGCGGATGCCCGCGAAAAGGGTGCCACGACCATCATCACCCAAGGGGCGACCCAGTCGAATCATGCGCGTCAAACGGCGGCAGCGGCAGCAAAGCTGGGGCTGGGGTGCGATGTTTTGCTGGAAGACCGGACGGGGTCAAATGACCCAAACTATATTCTGAATGGCAACGTGCTATTGGACCGCCTGCATGGCGCGCGCGTGTCCAAACGGCCTAATGGGGCCGATATGAATGCCGAAATGGAAACATTGGCCGCGCATCTGCGCGACGCGGGCGATGTACCCTACATCATACCGGGGGGCGGGTCGAACCCAATTGGCGCGTTGGGGTATGTGAATTGCGCACGTGAATTGGTCGAACAATCAATGGAAATTGGGCTCGCGGTGGACGCATTGGTTCATGCCACCGGCAGTTCGGGAACGCAGGCAGGTCTGGTGACGGGCCTTGCCGCCCTTCAAAGCGATATTCATCTGCTTGGCATCGGGGTGCGCGCGCCGCGAGAAAAACAAGAACAGATGGTGTATGATTTGGCCACCAAAACCGCCGACCATCTGGGCACGGGCGTGGCCATCCAGCGCAATCAGGTGCGGGCAAATTGCGACTATGTCGGGCCGGGGTATGGGGTGCCGACGGAAGGTATGCGCAAAGCTGTGCGGCTTTTGGCGCAAACCGAAGGGCTGCTGTTTGATCCGGTGTATTCGGGCAAGGGGTTGGACGGTTTGATTGATCAAATCGCCAAGGGGTACTTCGACGGGATGAACAACGTCGTGGTTCTGCATACCGGGGGGAGTGCTGGGTTGTTTGGTTATGCCGATGCGTTCGATCTGCCGGGCTATGCCGGGTAAGGGTGGCAATTTCTGGCAGTTGCGTTGAAAACAACGACCCCAAACCTGCAACGCGGCGATATACTATTGATGAATATGAAGAAATAGAGGAACCTCCCGCAGGACGGTGGTGAACAGGGGGATCATCGGTGCTGCATATGCATGATGTTGTGACACGGCTAAGCCGGTGGATGGCTTGGCTTGCCGGGGCCGTTATCCTCTTTGGATGCGCGCTCCCGATCAGCATCGATGTCGTGTCGCGTGCGGTTGTTGGGCGCACCGTTCTGGAGAGTTTTGAGATCTCTAGTTACGCATTCGCGGCATGCATTGGTTTGGGCATGGGCTTTACCGTCACCAGCAAAGCCAACATCCGCGTGGATATCTTATCGGCGCAACTGCCCCGGCCGCTTCGGTTGGCGTTCGATATGACGGCGGCCATTGCCTTGGCGGTGACGGCGGTCGCATTGGCGTGGTATTCGTTTGATGTCTTGGCGCAAAGCTGGAAACTGGGCGCGCGGTCGCAATCCACGCTGCAGGTGCCCTTGCTGTTGCCGCAGGGTATCTGGTGGCTGGGCTTTGTCTGGTTCGCGACGGTCGCTTGTTTGACGCCTGTTTTTGCGTTGTCGCGATGGGTCGCACGGGACCTGAACGGGGTCGAGACCGTGATGTCCAACCCTGATCTCAAAGACGAGATGGCCGAGATCGGCATTGACCTAGAGGCCCCCAAACCATGATCAAGGCGTCGATTTTCTTGTTGTTGGTTGGTCTGGCCCTGAGCCTGCCGGTTGCGGCAGTGCTGGCGCTGACGGCGTTCTTTTTGTCGGAAAACTACGCGTTTATCCCGCTTACCCGCGCATCCGGCCCAATTTTCTGGAGCCACTCGAACGACTTCATCCTGATCGCGGCGCCGATGTTCATCATGATGGGCGAATTGATGCACCGGTCAGGCGTCTCAGAACGCCTGTTTGACGCGCTTGCACCGTGGTTCGCCCGCGTGCCGGGGCAATTGATCCATACCAATATCGCCTCCAGCGCTGTTTTTGCGGCGACGTCGGGGTCGTCGCTGGCAACGGCGGCCACAATAGGCACCGTCGCTGTCCCCAATATGGACAAGGGCGGCTACAATCGCCCCTTGTTTCTGGGCTCCATCGCCGCGGGCGGGACGTTGGGCATTTTGATCCCGCCGTCCATCAACATGATCGTCTATTCGGTATTGTCGCAAACATCGGTCACCGATCTTTATGCCGCGGGGTTCATTCCGGGTTTGATGTTGGCGATGTTGTTTTCCGGGATCGTATTGGTGGCGGTGCTGATAAAACCATCGCTTGTCGCGGGCGCACCGCAGGCGCGAGGGTCACTTTGGCCTGCGCGCATCGCAGGGTTGCCGCATTTACTGCCGCCGTTGGGGCTGTTTTTTGTCGTCGTCGGGTCGATCTATGTGGGGCTGGCCACGCCCACAGAGGCCGCCGCCCTTGGGTTGATGGCCACCCTGGGTTTGGTCGCGATCAACGGCAAATTGACGGTGCCCGTCTTGCTCAGCGCGTTTGAGGGGACGGTGCGCACCACCTGCATGATCATGCTGATCGTTCTGGCCGCGTTTTTCCTGAACCTTGTGATGGTGTCGATTGGCCTGGTGGATGCGATCACCACATCGCTGTTGGGGTTGGGGTGGCCGCCGTTGGGTATGCTGTTGGCGATCATCGCTTTTTACCTCGTCTTGGGGTGTTTCATGGAGACGATTTCCATGATGATCGCCACCACCCCGATCATCGTGCCGGTCATTGTTGGGCTGGGGTACGACCCCGTTTGGTGGGGCATCGTATTTGTGATTTTGATCGAGGCGGCGTTGATCACACCGCCGGTGGGGTTGAACCTGTATATCGTTCAGGCGGTGCGCAAGGCGGGGTCTATTTCTGACCTGTTTGTGGGGTCGATCCCTTTTTTGATCGCCATGCTGATCATGGTGACGTTGCTGATTATCATGCCGGGGCTCGCGCTTTGGCTGCCCGAAGCTATCAATCCAAAATAAGGCAGGGTGTTCCTGCGCAACGCAATAGAGGGGTTATTATGAAACTGAATTTCACATTGTTTGGCGCGCTTGCGCTGGGTCTGACGACGGCTCACGCCAATGCCCAAGACATCCCGAAAACACAGCTGAATGTCGTTGGGTCCATCGGGATCCTGTCAATGTACAAAGACATGGAATTGCCGTTTTGGACAGACACCATCGTTGCAAACAGTGGCGGTGCGATCACTGCAAATGTCAAACCTTTCAATGAACTCGGCTTCAAGGGTGGCGAGCTGTTTTCGTTGGTCTCCAACGGGACGGTGCAGATGGCGCATCAGGTTTTGGCCTATACATCCGGGTCCGTGCCGATGAACGAGGCAACAGATCTGGTGGGTGTCGTGGCCGATGTTGAGGCCGTGCACACCGCCGCCAAAGCGTTTCGTGCGACCCACGCCGATTACCTCGCAACCAATCACAACATCAAATTGCTGGGCTATGGCACCTATCAAAGTCAGGTCGTGTACTGTCGCGACGCGTTCACCACGCTGTCCGATCTGGCAGGGCGCAAGGTGCGCGCGTCTGGCGCATCGCAGCAGGTGTTTCTAGAATATATCGGCGCATCGCCCATCGGGATGGCGTTTGGCGAAGTGCCCACAGCCATGGCTAACGGCACCATCGACTGTGCGATCACGGGTGCATTGTCGGGGTTCCTTGCGAAATGGCATGAACCGGCCGACTATATTTCGGCGGTGCCGATTAACCACGGCGTTATTGCGCATATCGCGAATATGGACTGGTGGAACGACGTCGACGCTGCTGCGCAGGCGGCGCTCGAAAACGGGTTGATGGCGCTCGAAGAGGACATGTTTGCGCTGGCGTCGACGGAAACTGCCGATGGTTTGGCGTGCAACAGGGGCGGGGCGTGCGATTACGGCACGGCGGCCGATATGACATTGGTGGCCGCCACACCCGCCGATATCGCGTTGATGGCGGATGCCGCGACAAACGCCGTTTTGCCCGCATATAAAGACCGGTGCGGCGACGACTGTACCACCGTCTGGAACGGCACAATCGGGGCTGCGATGGATTTCGAAATCAAATGACACCCCGCGGATGCGCAGGAAGGCTTGCGCATCCGCGAACCGCATGTGGTTTGGCTGTGCGGTCCATAATGACCTGCGCCGCGCGCCATAGACCCGACACCATACACCCACATTGCGGTATCATCCCCCTCAAACTGTCTTGAAAGGTCCAAATATGCTCAGATCTCTCCTACTTTCGATTGCGGTTGCGACGCCCGCGTTGGCTGACCCGATTACCACCGGGCCACGGCCGCTTTATTTGGTTGACCAGATGGAACCGGGGGCGCTGAAGGATAAATTGCTGTCATGCGCCGGTGACCCGGTGGCGCGCACGAATTTTTCCATCGGGCATCGCGGTGCGCCCATGCAGTTTCCTGAACACACGGTCGAAAGCCATGTGGCCGCGGCGCGTATGGGGGCAGGGATTTTGGAGTGCGATGTGACGTTTACGTCGGACAAACATCTGGTGTGCCGCCATGCGCAGGACGATCTGCACACCACAACCAATATCTTGGCCACCGATTTGGCGGCGAAATGCACGGCGGGTTTCACCCCGGCCAACGGCGATACCGCAGCCACCGCTGAATGTCGAACGTCCGATATTACGTTGGCCGATTTTCGCACCCTCACGGGCAAAATGGACGCGGCGGACACAACCGCGCAGACGGTCGACGCCTACATGGATGGAACCGCCAATTGGCGCACCGATCTTTATGCCGCCGATGGGGGCGTGCTGATCAGCCATGCAGAATCGATCGCGTTGTTCAAATCGCTTGGCGTGAAGTTCACCCCCGAACTTAAAAGCCCGGTTGTCGACATGCCTTACGATGGCTTCAGCCAAGCAGACTATGCGCAAAAGCTGATCGATGCCTACAAAGATGCGGGTGTCCCGGCGGCAGATGTCTGGCCGCAGTCATTCAACTTGGAAGATGTGCTTTATTGGATCAACAACGAGCCGGAATTTGGCGCGCAGGCGGTTTATCTGGATGACAGCTATCGTCAGGCTGGATGGGATTCAGAAAAGCCCGCCACTTGGGTGCATCAGTTGGATGCGCTCAAGGAGATGGGCGTGAATTATCTGGCCCCGCCAATCTGGATGTTGTTGACGTTGGAGGAGGGCAAAATTGTCCCCTCGACCTACGCGGTGCAAGCGCGCGAGGCTGGGTTGGAACTCATCGCTTGGACGATGGAACGGTCTGGGCCTTTGCAAAGCGGTGGAGGCTGGTATTACCAATCAATCAGCGATGCGATCACATCGGATGGCGCGATGTATCAGGTGATTGACGTGCTTGCACAAGACGTTGAGGTCGCGGGTATCTTCTCGGATTGGCCCGCGACTGTCAGCTATTACGCCAGTTGCATGGGGTTGGAATAAGATGCGCGCGCCGTCTGGGCCCGGTGATCTAGACGGTGGTTCGCATTGGTTGCGCGCGACTTTCCAACGTATCGTTGACCCGGGTTGATTTTGCAGGCAGCGCGGGGGGTTGTGCAGATTGGTTCAGCTGAGTGAGCCGCCTTTGTACAGGTTCTTGGGCGTATCGGGGATGGTCATCGACCGTTGCGTGTCAATACGTTCTGCGTTGACCAAGGCCTGAGCGTTGGGGAGCGCTTTGCTAAAATACCACCCTTGAATGGTATCGCAGCCCAGATCGCGTACCAAATTCAATTCTTCTGCCGTTTCGACACCTTCTGCCGTGACTTTCAAGTCGAGCCCCTTTGCCAAGCTTACCACCCCGCGCAGCATTTTTCTTTTTTCGGCGCTTGCATGCGCTTTGGATACAAACATGCGATCGATTTTTAAGATGTCAAAGGGCAGGCGGGTCAGATACCCTAAAGACGAATAGCCTGTCCCGAAATCATCAAGCGCAAGGCGGATACCTCTTTGATGCAGCCGGCAAAGGATGCCGTTCAGTCTTTCAATACTGTCTGCCACAAAAACACTTTCCGTCAGCTCAAGACATAATAAATCAGGGCTGAGGCCTGAGGCGTTCAACGCGCTGTCGATGACTTGTTCCAGATCACCATGCCAGATTTGCGCGGGCGAAACGTTGACGGATACCGTGCGCCGAGGTTGGCCCGACGCCACCCAAGATTGCGCATCCTCACAGGCTTTATGTAAAACGAAAGTGCCAAGATCCGCGATCAGGTGCGAGCTTTCGGCAACCGCGATGAATTCTGATGGGGGGATGTATCCGCCATCGCCATTCGGTAGTCTGAGTAAGGCCTCAAAACTGCAGACGGTTTGCGTGCGGATGTCTACCAACGGTTGATAGTGGACTTCGAACCGTTTTTTGTCGATGGCGCGACGTATCTTATTGCCAAGCGATATTCTGGTCTCAAGTGCCGTGCTGAAGTTTTCTGTATAGTAGCAAGCTCTGCCGCGACCTTGCTCTTTGGATGAGTAAAGTGCGAGGTCTGCGAAGCTGAGCAATTCGTCTGGTTCGACAGAATGAAGCGGTGCAAGCGCAACCCCGATGCTTGCGTTGGTTTGCACCTTGCCCAAGGACAGCGAGACCGGCAAGCTGATGTTCGTTATGATGTCTTGGCATAGGCTGTCGATCTTTGCGGTGGAAATATCATGCTCGACGATCACGGCGAATTCGTCTCCGCCCAGTCTCGCGACAAACCCAATGTCTGAAAAAACTTTGGCCAGCCGGTGCCCGACCACCCCGAGGAGTTCGTCGCCAGCTTGATGGCCTAACGTGTCGTTGACCTCTTTGAAATGATCCAAATCGATGAGAAGTAACGCAGCCTGATGCTTGATTTCTGCGCAAGCTTTACTGACACGGTTCAACTCGCGGGAAAAAAGTGTGCGGTTTGCCAATCCGGTCAACCCATCAAAATAGGCCAATTGCTCTAATTCTCGCGCGGCGGCACGTTGTTTGGAAACGTCTTGCAAGGTCCCGAATACCGCAAGGGGTTTTTCATGTTCATCACATTCAAGCTTGAAACGGATGTGCAAATCGACAACTGAGCCATCGCCGCGATACGCCTGAACCGTATCTGATTGGGACTGCCCCGTGGTGATTGCACGTTCCGTAAGTTGGGTCACGCGCCCGAGATCGCCCTCAAGGAATAAACGATTTACGTTATCTATAGATGTCTCAAAACGGGTGGGATCCATGCCCAACAATTCGAATGCGCTCTCGTCCCACTCCAATCTATGTGTTCCGATCACGTGCCGCCATGTCCCTAGCTTGCCCAAACGTTGGGCTTCGACCAAATCATGCGATTTTCGTTCGATCACTTCGTAACTGTCGATCAATGCCTGATCGGCTGCCGTTTCTGATGTGCGGTCCGTTATCACCCCCACAACGGCTACTACATTGCCCGATGTATCGATTTCGGCATCCATGTGGATAACCAATTCCAGATGATCGCCATTGAGTTTTTCGTACGTTGAGCGTGCGATGGAGCGATGGCCCGTTTCCCAAACGTCTTGCAAAGCGGCGGTTGCTGTATCGCGGGCCCCATTTTGAGTGTCGAATTGAAGTACAAAAAGGGGATGCGCGCCCTCTTCTAGATCCAGTTCAAGAAGGTCGATAACCTCTTTCGATAACCATACCTCACTGGATGTTTGATCTGCTATTCGCCAGTGACCAAGCTTCGCGATTGTAAAAGACCGCGAAAGTAAAACTGCCCGGTCGTCAAGTTCGGCGCTTATTGTTCCGACGGCCCGTGCGGCGTCGCGCGCGAGGGGGCGAAACACGAATAGAACCACAAAACCAACCAGCGCGAGCGCGACAGCGATCCAGATGCGGTGCAATTCAATTGCCCTGTCCATTTTCCCTTCGGCCACTTCGGCGTGTAAATCTGCGGCACGTTCGAGCGTAACCATAAGGAAGTTTTCGACATTGACCCGTTCCACATTGATAATAGCCCAATTGGCATCAGGATCTTCGAGGTATTTCTCGTAAGTATCCAGAAACCGACCCACCGTGCGTTCCAGTCGTTGACCACCAGCGAGGTAGAGTTGTTCAAGCGTCTCGGAGGCGCGGGCGGGGGGGGCTATCGAATTGTCGCCGGTCATTAAAAACGCATGACCTGCACGCATTTCTTGAACCACGTCGCGGGCGGCACGCAACATCTGGCTTTTTGTGTAGTTATTGGTTTGCGATGCGATGCGATCAGGGATTAGCACAAGCCGTTGGGCCAACGTGTGTTGTGCGGCCGCGGTGCTGATGACGGCACCTGCACGCCTGTTGAGTTCAAGCACCTGATTGACGTGATAAGCGCCCACGAGAATCGCGCCACTTACCAACGCCATGGCGAATAAGTATCGCCGCGTGTAACGCCAAAACAAACATGTTTCTTCAGTGGCAATTTTATTCGCCATGAATTTTCCCTCGCCGCTTAGTGCGACAATGGGGCTAATTCAATACTATTTAAAATCGTTGAATTGAGGCGATATACCGCCTTAAAAAGTGGCAAGATGGTGAATGAAAAATGAAGGCACCCTTGTGGGAATGGCCTTTGACTTGAAGGCATAAATTGAATTTCATTTTACCTGATTTTTAACCTGTGGTTGCAGCCGGAGCGCCCGAAATCGGTGGATGACAATCTGGTGAGGGTGCGACTTGCTCTTGCAGTATGCGCGTCAACCTTCTAGTAGGTTGATCACAGTCAACACAAATGGAGATTCTCATGATTGGTTATTCAACGATTGGTGTAAAAGACATCGATGTGGCAAAAAAATTCTACTGCGATCTGTTCGACGCCACCGTACACGTGGACATCGGCCGCTTGGCGATGATCGGCAAGACAATGGACGCACCAATGATTGCGGTTTGCGAACCCTTCAACGGTGAAGCGCCATCGTGCGGCAACGGCGCCATGATCGCGTTTTCCGCGTCGTCCAAAGACGAAGTGAACGCGCTGCATGCCAAGGCACTTTCGCTTGGTGCAACAGATGAAGGCGCACCCGGCCAACGTATCGACGACGTCTTTTATGGCGCCTACGTGCGCGACCTAGACGGCAACAAACTTGCCTTCTATATCTTCGGCTAAGCCGATTTATGGTCGCTCAAATATGGGCGGCCATACCACCCTGAGGGCCACGCGCCTGTTCAAATATGTTGGCCATTGATGACCGCGAGATCATCAACGTCGCTTGGACCGTTGGTGCCGCTGTGAGATGCGGGTGTGACACTGCCTGTACGTGCTGCAACGTTAGCCTGTATCGATTGAGAGCATCCGGTGCAGCATTTCTTCCAGATGCGTTTCAGCCCCCGGAAAAGGGTCTGTGTCTTTCAGGATTGCACGCACTTGCACGTCGAAATCGGCGTAGTGCTGCGTGATTGACCAAATCGAGAAAATCAGATGATGCGGCTCTACGGGGCGTATTTTACCCTCTTGGATCCACCGCTCGATGGCGCCGACAAGGCGCCCGACCACGCGGCGCAGTTCCCCGCGTAATGTGTCGCCAATCTGCGGCGCGCCCTGAATAACCTCATTGGCAAACAGGCGACTTTCGCGGGGGTAATGTTGGCTCATGGCCAATTTGCGTTTCGCATAGGCGGTGATTTCCGCAACCGGGTCGCCGTCTTCGTCGATGGTGTAAATCGGCTCCAGCCAATCTTCGAGCAGTTGGTCTAAAAGCGCGCGGTAGATCGCATCTTTGGACGCGAAATAATAGATGAGGTTCGGCTTGGACAGCCCGGCCTCTTTGGCGATCTGATCCAGGGTCGACCCCCTGAAGCCAAATTGCGAAAATACGTTCAAGCCCGCCGCCAATATTGCTGCGTTATTTTTAAGCTGTATGCGGGTCTGCGTCTTTGACATGCGTTTTGTTTGCTCCTGGGGGCGCGGGCCTCATTAAGTGCATTAACTTTTGGCAATTACCACGGGGATTGCGTGGGTTTAGGCAAAATACTTGACACACTCCAGTCCTCTGTTAGCGTTCTTTTTTACCGGTTGGTCAAAATAAATCTACCGGCTCAGGGACCAATGGAGCACCGAATGAGTATTGCTGGAAAGAACCTTAGAATCAACGGCGAACGCTTGTGGGATAGCCTGATGGATATGGCTGCTATCGGTCCCGGTGTGGCAGGTGGCAACAATCGCCAGACCGTCACAGACGAAGACGCCGAAGGGCGCGCGTTGTTTCAAAAGTGGTGCGAGGCGGCGGGCTGCACCATGGGTCTTGACCAGATGGGCAATATGTTCGCGACCCGGCCGGGGACCGACGCAACCGCATTGCCTGTCTATGTTGGCAGCCACCTTGATACCCAGCCGACCGGCGGGAAATACGATGGCATTTTGGGCGTTCTCGGTGGGCTCGAGCTTATTCGCACGTTGAATGATCTGGATATCAAAACCAAACACCCCATCGTGGTGACAAATTTCACCAATGAAGAAGGCACGCGGTTTGCGCCTGCGATGTTGTCGTCGGGCGTTTTCGCGGGGCTGCACACCCAAGATTGGGCCTATGCCCGCACCGATGCCGAAGGAAAGACGTTTGGAGACGAGCTCAAACGTATCGGGTGGCGCGGCGACGAAGAAACGGGTGCGCGTAAAATGCACGCCTTCTTTGAGCTTCACATTGAACAAGGCCCCATACTGGAGGCGGAAAACAAAGAGATCGGTGTCGTGACCCATGGTCAGGGCCTAAGTTGGACGCAGATCACAGTGATCGGCAAAGACAGCCACACCGGGTCAACGCCGATGCCCATGCGCAAAAACGCAGGGCTGGCGATGTCGCGCATTCTTGAAAAAGTCGACGAAATCGCATGGAGCCACGCGCCGCATGCGGTAGGTGCCGCGGGCCACATCGATGTGTACCCCAATTCGCGCAATGTGATCCCCGGTAAGGTGGTTTTTACCGTTGATTTCCGGTCGCCAAGCTTGGACGTGATTTTGGATATGGAAACCCGCCTGCGCGCGGAGGCCACCAAAATTGCGGATGATATGGGCATGGAAATCGCCTTTGAAAAGGTCGGTGGGTTTGACCCCGTCAGCTTTGACGAGACCTGCGTGGCAGCCGTTCGCAACGCGGCTGAAAGCCTGGGCTATAGCCATATGAACCTGATCTCTGGGGCGGGTCATGACGCGTGTTGGGTCAACCGCGTGGCGCCAACTGCGATGGTTATGTGCCCCTGCGTGGATGGTCTAAGCCACAACGAGGCCGAAGAAATATCGCCGCAATGGGCGGCCGCGGGTGCGGATGTGTTGCTGCACGCGGTTTTGGAAACAGCGCAAGTGGTCGGATAAGCCGCGGCTCGAACCACAACGCACAGAATACGAACGGAGACCCAGCATGAGTAAAGTCATCAAAAACGGCACCATCGTCACCCATGACCTGACGTACAAGGCCGATGTCTTGATCGAAGACGGCAAGATCGTTGAAATTGGCCCAAACCTGCAAGGTGATGTCTCGCTGGATGCGACGGGGTGCTATGTCATGCCGGGTGGGATTGACCCGCATACCCATCTCGAGATGCCGTTTATGGGCACCTATTCGTCGGATGATTTCGAGAGCGGCACCCGCGCGGCATTGGCCGGTGGCACAACGATGGTCATCGATTTTGCGCTGCCGTCACCGGGGCAGGGCCTGCATGACGCGCTCAAGATGTGGGACAACAAATCAACCCGCGCCAATTGCGACTATTCGTTCCATATGGCCGTGACATGGTGGGGCGAGCAGGTCTTCAACGAAATGGAAAGCGTGATCAAGGATCGTGGGATCAACACGTTCAAGCACTTCTTGGCCTATAAAGGAGCGTTGATGGTGAATGACGATGAACTATACGCGTCTTTCAACCGCTTGTCTGAATTGGGCGGCATTGCAATGGTGCACGCCGAAAACGGCGATGTGATCGCAGAACTGTCCGCGAAACTACTGGCGCAGGGCAACACCGGGCCAGAGGCGCATGCCTATTCCCGCCCGCCGCAAGTGGAAGGCGAAGCAACCAACCGCGCGATTATGATCGCCGATATGGCCGGGGTGCCGCTTTATGTGGTGCATACCTCTTGCGAGGAAAGCCACGAGGCCATTCGCCGGGCGCGTCAACAGGGCAAACGTGTCTGGGGCGAGCCGTTGATCCAGCACCTCACGTTGGACGAAAGCGAATATTTCAACGCCGATTGGGACCACGCCGCGCGCCGCGTCATGTCACCGCCCTTTCGCAACAAGCAGCACCAAGACAGCCTGTGGGCCGGGTTGCAAGCGGGCAGCCTAAGCGTGGTGGCCACCGATCACTGCGCCTTTACCACCGAACAAAAGCGCACGGGTGTGGGGGATTTCACGAAAATTCCTAACGGCACGGGGGGGCTGGAAGACCGGATGCCAATGCTGTGGACCCACGGTGTTGCAACGGGCCGCCTGACGCCGAATGAATTTGTCGCCGTGACGTCGACGAATATTGCCAAGATCCTCAATTGCTATCCGCGAAAGGGGGCTGTGTTGGTGGGGGCTGACGCCGATCTGGTTGTGTGGGACCCGGAAAAAGAAAAGACCATTCAGGCCAGCAGCCAGCAATCTGCGATTGATTACAACGTGTTCGAGGGGCAGAAGGTCAAGGGGCTGCCACGGTTCACCCTGACACGTGGGCATGTGGCGGTTCATGACGGCGAGATCCGCACCCAAGAAGGGCACGGCCAATTCGTCAAACGCGCGGGCAACGGCACCGTCAACAAGGCGCTGTCATCGTGGAAAGAGCTGACTGCGCCGCGTCCCGTTACGCGGACAGGCATCCCGGAAACGGGTGTCTGATGGTTTCGATTAGTGGTAACGGTGCGCGGACGTCCTGCCTGGGGCGTCTGTTTGTGACAATAAGGACCGCGGTGTGACACTTATCCAAGCTCGAGATCTGGATCTGACGTTTGAGACAAACGATGGCCCGGTTCATGCCCTCAAAGGGGTTAGCCTGACCATCGAAAAGGGCGATTTCGTTTCGTTTATTGGCCCATCTGGGTGCGGTAAAACCACGTTTTTGCGGTGTATTGCGGGGTTGGAAACGCCGACCTCTGGCGAGATCAGTGTCAACGGGATGACCCCCGACGAAGCACGCCGTGCGCGGGCGTATGGCTATGTGTTTCAGGCCGCAGGGTTGTACCCGTGGCGGACCATCGGCGGCAACATCCGACTGCCGCTTGAGATCATGGGGTTTTCCAAATCCGATCAGGCGGAACGGGTGACGCGGGTGTTGGATCTGGTCGATCTGGCTGGATTTGAAAAGAAATTCCCGTGGCAGCTTTCGGGCGGGATGCAGCAGCGTGCCTCTATTGCGCGGGCTTTGGCGTTTGATGCCGATATTTTGCTGATGGACGAACCTTTTGGCGCATTGGATGAGATCGTGCGCGACCATCTGAACGAACAGCTGCTAGGCCTTTGGGCCCGAACAGAAAAAACCATCGGCTTTGTGACCCATTCGATCCCTGAAGCGGTGTATTTGTCCACAAAGATCGTTGTGATGAGCCCGCGCCCCGGTCGGATCTCTGACGTGATCGAAAGCCCGCTGCCGCGTGAACGCCCGCTCGATATTCGCGACAGCCCGGAATTTATCGAAATTTCCCACCGGGTCCGGGATGGGCTGCGCGCGGGGCACACGGATGCGTAACCTGCGCACAACACACGCCGCAGTCCGTGCATCGGTACGCACCAAACGGGCGGGTGATACCACTAAAACCGCAGGGGGGCGTTACAGATGACCCGCATCTTGCCCGTTTTGACCGTGATCCTTGTGATCGTCGCCTTCTGGACGGCCTGCGTTATCCCGATGAACGCACATTTGACCGCAGATCAGGCGGCACGCGACGGTGTCATTGTTACCCCCGAAACGCCTGCCGCACGTCAAGAACTAACCGGTGTGGCACTGGCCGTGATGAACCCGGCGATCATCTCGCAGACCTTTGTGCAAAAACGGCCCCGCTTGCCGTCACCGCATCAGGTCGTGGGTGAGCTATACGACACAGTATTTGCCAAAAAGATAACCTCAAAACGGTCGTTGGTGTTTCATGGTTGGGTGACTTTATCCGCGACCTTGCTGGGGTTTGCGATGGGCACAACGCTGGGGATCGTGCTGGCGGTTGGCATTGTGTACAATCGCACGATGGACAAATCAGTGATGCCGTGGGCGATCACATCTCAGACCATCCCGATCTTGGCCTTGGCGCCGATGATCATTGTGATGTTGGGCGCTATTGGCATTCAGGGGCTTTTGCCCAAATCGATTATTTCGGCTTACCTTAGTTTCTTTCCGGTGGTTGTCGGCATGGTCAAAGGTCTGCGCAGCCCCGATACGATGCAGTTGGACCTGCTGCGTACATATAATGCCAACGCGAACCAAGCCTTTTGGAAACTGCGGTTGCCGGCCTCTACACCCTATCTGTTTGCGTCCCTCAAGATAGGTATTTCTGCGGCCTTGGTCGGTGCGATTGTGGGCGAATTGCCAACAGGCGCACGGGCGGGGTTCGGCGCACGGATGTTGGTGGGCGACCAATATGGCCAGCCGCTCGTGACGTGGGCTGCGTTGTTTGCAGCCGCCCTGACAGCCGCCGCTTTGGTGGCACTACTCAGCCTGATCGAACGGCAGACGCTCAAGCAAATGGGGATGCAGGCAGCATGATCATGGCATGGATATACGCCGGTGCGATCTGGGCGGCCGGATGGTGGTTGAATGCGCGGCTGTCTCACTCGGCGGCGTCTGATACGCGCTCTATCCGGTTTCTGATCCCGCTGATCTTTGGTGTGACTATCATCGCGATGTGGGAAATCTTGGTGCAAATGCTGGACGTTAGTGCGGTGATATTGCCGCCGCCATCGGCGATTATTGTGCGCTTTGCTGGGTCGTTACATCTGCTGTGGGCGGACTTTGAACAGACCATCCTGAAAGGTGCGCTCACGGGGTACGTCGTGGGTATGATCGCAGCCTTTGTGGTGGCGATCCTCGCGGATCGGTCGCCGTTTTTGACCAAAGGTATCTTGCCGGTGGGGGCGTTCATGGCGGCATTGCCCATTGTTGGCACAGCGCCGATTTTCGTTAAATGGCTGGGCAGTGATTGGCAGTCAAAGGCGGCCGTGGTCGGGGTGATGGTGTTTTTCCCGATCCTTGTAAACACGGTTGCGGGTCTCAAAGACACCAGCGTGATGCAGCGCGATCTGATGCGCACCTATGGCGCGGGCTATTGGCCGACCCTTTTCAAACTGCGCCTGCCAGCGGCAATGCCCTTTATTTTCAACGGGCTGAAGCTGGCGACAACCTTGGCCCTGATCGGGGCGATTGTGGCCGAATTCTTTGGCTCTCCGACAGTGGGGATGGGGTTCCGCATTTCGACGTCCGTCGGTCAGTTGGCCATGGACATGGTCTGGGCAGAAATTATCATAGCCGCGATCGCAGGGTCCGCGCTTTATGGTGTGATGGCAGTGATAGAACAACGGGTGACCTTTTGGCATCCATCGCAACGATAATCAGACGGTGACAAACCGCGATAACATGTATTCAACAAGGAGATTACTATGAAAGAACTCGCACTTGCGGCTGCGCTTGCAGCATCACTCGGCGCCACAACGGCACAGGCGGATGGCCATGCCAATACCGTCAATCTGCAATTGCAATGGGTGACGCAATCCCAGTTTGCCGGGTACTATGTGGCCCTCGACAAAGGGTTCTACGCCGAAGAAGAGCTGGACGTGACCATTCTGCCCGGTGGCCCCGACATTGCCCCCCCACAAGTGTTGGCCGGCGGTGGCGCGGACGTGATGCTGAACTGGATGCCATCTGCGTTGGCTGCCCGCGAAAAAGGTCTGCCGGTGGTGAACATCGCGCAACCGTTCAAGACCTCTGGTCTGATGCTGACGTGCTGGAAAGACTCTGGGATCACATCGGTTGATGACTTCAAAGGCAAAACCATCGGTGTGTGGTTTTTTGGCAATGAATACCCCTTCCTAAGCTGGATGTCCCAAGAAGGCATCGGCACGGATGGTGGCGAAGATGGCGTCACGGTTCTGAAGCAAGGGTTTAACGTTGATCCATTGCTGCAACGGCAGGCCGATTGTATTTCAACGATGACGTATAATGAATACGGTCAGGTTTTGGATGCAGGTGTGTCGCCTGATGAACTGGTGACCTTTAAGTACGAAGACCAAGGGGTCGCCACCCTCGAAGACGGGATCTACGCGTTAGAAGAAAACCTCGAGGATCCGGTTTTTGTCGACAAAATGGTGCGGTTTGTGCGCGCGTCGATGAAGGGTTGGAAGTACGCCGAGGCACATCCAGCCGAAGCCGCTAGCATCATCATCGAAAACGACGACACAGGTGCTCAATCTGAAGAAGCGCAGCTGCGTATGATGCAAGAGATCGCCAAGCTGACGGCCGGGTCTGACGGTGCGTTGGATGAGGCTGATTTCAACCGTACGGTTGAAACCCTGCTGGCAGGTGGGTCTGACCCGGTGATTTCAAAAGTACCAGAAGGTGCGTTCACCACGGCGATCACGGACAAAGCGTTGAACTAACCCTTTGCGGTTTTAGTGTGAACCACGACGAAAGAGCCCAGCGGTTGCCGTTGGGCTCTTTGTTTTTGAGGCTGTGCTAAATGGGGGGTGTTTGGTTTTACTGACGCGTGTCTCAAACCGGGCCTGCCTCTTGCGGGGTGGGCCTCTTTGGGGTGGTCTCTGGCGCCAAGGTTACCCCCAGCGCCAGCAATCGCGGTGTTACAGGCGACGGCCCGCGTCGGCGTCAAAGAAGTGCACCGCGTCGGGTTTCAATGTGATCCGTGTGGGCCCTGTTTGCGCGGCTTGATCTTTGGCCACACTCACCGAGAAAGGCTGCCCGCTAAGGCTGCCGTGCAGCAACCGATGTGCGCCCAGTTCTTCGATAATATCGACCTCAAAGGGCAGGGCGCCCGCATCATCAAGGGTCACGTCTTCGGGGCGGATCCCAATGCGGATCTTACCGGTTGCCGTAGGAGCACCGGCGCCGTTCAGTGACAAACCACCGTCCAATGTCGCCTGTTGACCGTCGCTTGTGCCCTCAAAAATGTTCATCGGCGGCGCACCCATAAAGCTTGCCACAAAGGTAGAGGCGGGCTTGCTATAGATCTCTGCGGGCGTGCCGACCTGTTCGATTTTACCGGCGTTCAGCACGATAATGCGGTCAGCCAATGTCATCGCTTCGACCTGATCGTGGGTGACGTACATCGCCGTGACGTCCAACCGTTGTTGCAGCGCACGGATCTCGATACGCATTTGGTTGCGCAGCTTTGCGTCCAGGTTCGACAGCGGTTCGTCGAACAAAAACAGATCAGGCGATCGTACAATAGCGCGGCCCATCGCAACACGTTGACGTTGCCCACCAGACAGCTGGCTGGGCCGGCGGTCTAGGTATTCGGTCAGGTTCAGCATCTTTGCCGCGTCAATGACTTTAGCTTCGATCTCTGATTTGGGCAGCCCGCGGTTTTTCAGCCCGTAGCCCATGTTTTTGGCCACAGTCATATGCGGATAGAGCGCGTAGTTCTGGAACACCATCGCGATATTCCGGTGCGCTGGGTCGGTGTCGTTCATGACCTGATCACCGATGTGCAATGTGCCGCCGGTGATGTCTTCGAGGCCCGCAACCATACGTAGCAGTGTGGATTTGCCGCACCCTGATGGCCCGACCAGCACGATCAATTCACCGTGGGGGATGTCGATGCTGCAGGGTTCCACCGCTTCGACACCGTTTGGGTATACCTTACGGACCCCGTCGAGTTTAACATTTGCCATGTTGATGGCTCCTTACTTATCGGATTCTGTGAGGCCCTTGACGAACCAGTTTTGAAAGAACACCACGATCGCCACAGGCGGCAGCATCGCAATCAGCGACAGCGCCATGGCTTGCCCGTATTCCGGGATCGAGTTGCCATCGCTATAGACCTGAATGATCTGCCGGATGCCCCGCACCAGGGTGAAGAGGTTTTCATCGGTGGTGATCAGCGTGGGCCATAGATATTGGTTCCAGCCAAAGACGAACATAATGATGAACATCGCCGCAATCATTGTGCGGCTCAGCGGCACCAAAATGTCGATGAAAAATTTCACCGGACCGGCGCCATCAATGCGTGCGGCTTCGACGAGTTCCTCAGGGACCGACCGAAAGAACTGCCGGAAGAAGAACGTGGCCGTTGCCGACGCGATCAGCGGAACGATCAGGCCCGTATAGGTGTTGGCCAGCCCCATGCTTTGGATGACCTCGTAAGAGGGCAAGATGCGCACTTCGAGCGGCAACAGCAGCGTGGTGAAGATGATCCAAAAGGCGAATGTCGCAAACCGCAGGCGGAAATAGACGATGCCGTAGGCCGCCATCATGCCGATCAGGATTTTACCAAAGGCAAACCCTATCCCGAGGATAAGCGAGTTCATCAGCATTTTGAAACCGTCGACTTCATCGGTGAAGCCGCCTTTTTCAAACATCGCCTGATGGAAGTTCGCTGCTAGATCGCTGCCGAACCCCCATTGCATTCCGTGACGGTGGATCGTCAGCGGGTCGTGGCTCGAAGAGGCGAACACCAGATAGATCGGCAGCAGCATCAACAATGCCCCCGTGATCAGCACAGCGTGGTCGCCAACCGCTTCCCATTTGATGCGTTTGCGCGCCGTGTCGGGTGCGACGTCGGTGAGGTCTTGTGTAATATCAGCCATGTTTATGCTCCCTCACGTATAGTGGATGCGGCGTTCGAGGAACCGGAACTGGAAGATCGTCAACGCCAGAACCAGCACCATCAAGATCACCGATTGCGCCGAAGACCCACCCAGATCATTGCCACGGAACCCGTCGACGAAGACCTTATAGACAAGGGTCATTGGGTTGTTGCCCGGTTCACTTTTCACCAGTGTGTCGATGATACCGAAGGTGTCAAAGAGCGCATATGTGATGTTGATGATCAGCAAGAAAAACGCGGTCGGTGCCAGCAGCGGGAAGGTGATATCCCAAAAGCGGCGGGTGCCGGACGCATTGTCGATCAGGGCCGCTTCGCGCACCGCGCGGGGGATCGATTGCAGGCCCGACAGGAAGAAGATGAAATTCACCGGGATCTGTTTCCACACGGCGACAACGACCATCGCAGTCGCGGTGTCGCTGTAGTTCACGCCCAGACGGAATTCGTATCCAAAGAACGCGTAGAGCTCGGTTATGGGGCCGTTGCCTTGGTTGAACAACATCACACCCGTCAACCCGGCTACGGGGGGGGCGACGGCGTACACCCACATCAATAAGGTGCGGTATGTCTTGGCACCGCGGATGACCTTGTCGGCCTTCACGGCCAGTAGCAAGGCAATGCCCAGCGACAAAAACGTGACCAGAGCGGTATACCAAAGCGTGAACCACGCCACGCGTTTGTATTCGGAGGATTTCAGGATGTCGGTGTAGTTGTCCGTCCCGACGTAGGTCGAGCCAAACCCAAACGGGTCCTGAAGATAAAAGGATGATTGGATAGCGTAACCCGCCGGCCAATAAAAGAAGACCATAATAATGGCCAGTTGTGGCACCAGCAATAAGAGTGGCAGCCAAGGATGTGTAAACCCAGCGCGTTTCACCTGTTGTCCCCCCAGGGTCGTTAAAAATGTCAGGCGGCCTGCGTGGGCCGCCTGATCGTATTATGGATGGTTAGCCTTGGGTCTTTGCAAAACGTGCAAGCAAAGCGTTGGCTTCTTCTTCGATGGTGGCAAAGGCATCTTCGACGCTTGTTTCGCCGGTCAGGATGCGGCCGTATTCACGGTTCATCACGTCACGGATCTGCACGTAAAAGCCCATACGGTACCCACGGGTCCAATCGCCAGCTGGCAAGGACAGCTGTTGAATGCCAACTTCGGCGGCTGGTTTTTCTGCGTAGTAGCCTTCGGTTTTGGCCAGATCGTAGGCGGCTTCTGTGATTGGCACATAGCCGGTTTCTTTGTGCCACATGACCTGCACTTCGGAGGACGCCATGAATTCAAAGAACTTCGCAGTTGCTTCGTTTTCTTCAGCCGACTGGCCGGACATCGCAAAGAGGGCCGCACCACCAATAAAGGTCTGCTTGGGTTCTTCGGTCACGCCGTTCCAATAGGGTAACATGGTCGCCGAGAAAGGGAATTCGACTTTTTGCGTCAACCCGCCAAAAGACCCGGAAGACCCCAGCCACATTGCGACTTTGCCGTCTTCGAAGGGCTTGGAGTTGTCACCCCAACCGGTGCCGTACCATTCGAACAGACCTGCTTCTTTCCAGTCTGCGAGCGCTTGGAAATGTGCTTTGATCGCCGGGTGGTTCACCAGGATTTCTGTCGCCGGTTCGTCATAGCCGTTGCCGTTGTTGGCAAATTGGATGTCATGGCGCGAAAAGAAGTTTTCGGTAAAGATCCATGGCAGGTGCGATTGGGACAACGGGATGTATCCGGCGTCTTTCAATGCAGGCGCTGTGGTTTCGGCGAATTCTTCCCATGTTTTGGGCGCTGTTACGCCAGCGGCAGTCAGGGCGTCTTCGTTATAATACAGGATCGGAGTGGACGAGTTGAACGGCATGCCGATCATCTTGCCATCTGAATCCGCGTAGAAATAACGTACGCCAGCAATGTAGTCATCGATGTCGAAATCGATTTTATTTTGCTCAAACAGATCCTGAACCGGGATGACCGCGCCTGCGGCACCAATTACGGTGGCGGCACCGGCGTCAAACACCTGCATGATGTTGGGCTGTTCGCCGGCACGGAAGGCCGCGATACCTGCGGTCAGGGTCTCTTCGTAGGTCCCTTTGAACACGGGCGTGATCGTGTAGTCGCCTTGGCTCGCGTTGAAATTTTCTGCGATTTGGTTGACTGTCTCCCCCAACTGTCCCCCCATCGCGTGCCACATGGTGATTTCGGTTTCTGCCAAACTGGCACTGGCCGTCAGGCCAAATGCTGTCGTTGCAGCAATTTTGATTAGTTTCATGTTTTTCTCCAAACCCTTGTCGGTTACGCAAGGCATTTCAGTGTCCTGCGACCCGCCTGCGCGGCGCAGTATTTTATGTGCGACAGCAGGCGATGTTCGATCACGATAGCCGTGATATCAATCGGCTTCAACGGGATTGAGTCCGCACCTGTGCACGGGCGTCCCCTACGCGGCATAGACGACAGTCTTGTGACAACTGCCCGTTTTGAACCTGTTTTTTGAGGGCGCAAATGAGGGTGCTGACGCGGTGTGTAATTTGCACGTAACGCCGCGGGAATTTACAATACATATGCGTATGGTTGAGGCGTGAAACAGATTAACGTTTATCTAAAGCGACTGAAAATAGGTTAATACGGCGTATTTTATTAAATGTTATAGGTTTTGAAGGGCCTCATCCGGTGGCGATTAACCGAATTTCAGAACCCGATTGTTATGAATAAAACCGGGAGATGCGGATATATCGTGTCGAAAAATGGTGGGTGTAACATTGAAATTTCTATTGATTCAATTCTGCGCGTTGGCGGTGCTGTTGAGTGCCTGCGGCGAGGCAGTCACACGTGGCGAATCGCCCCGGATCCTCGCGATGGGTGATTCCATGATGGCCTGGCACGCGGGGAGCGATGAAGGCATCGCTGACGGTGTTGAGCAAATGCTGCAGCAGCAGGTCATTGACCGTTCGGTGGTTGGTGCACGTGTTTTGTACCACTTGCCGATCACGGGTGCGATGGGCCTGAACATCTCAAAGCAATATGTACCCGGACAATGGGATTGGGTGATCGTGAACGGCGGCGGCAATGATTTGTGGCTGGGATGTGGTTGCATCCGGTGCGACGGCAAGATCAACCGGATGATCAGCGCCGATGGTCAATCTGGCAAGATCGCGGCTATGGTGCAGAACATTCGTCAGTCCGGCGCGCGGGTTATTTACGTCGGGTATCTGCGCAGCCCTGGTGTGGGGTCGATCATCGAACATTGCCGCAGCGAAGGAAACGAGCTGGAGCGCCGCATTGGCCGCATGGCGCAAGCCGACAGCGGTGTGCATTTTGTCTCGTTGCAGGGGTTGGTCCCGCATGGAGACAGGTCATTCCACGGGGGCGATCGCATTCACCCGTCCAAAAAGGGCAGCGATGCAATCGCGCGCCGGATTGTGGATGTGATCAACGGTTAACAATCAGAGCGGGGCAGGCGTGACAGGCCCATTTGGGCCAACGTCAGCCCCACCTCTTGTGTCAATAAATCCCAAAGGCGGTGCAATCCGGGCTCACCGCCTGCGGCAATCGCGAATTGCATCGCGCGCCCAAAGAAAACGAAACTCGCGCCCATTTGATACGCCTTAACGACGTCTTCACCAGACCGCAGGCCGCTATCATAAAACAACGGATATGTGTCCCCAACGACGTCGCGAATGGCGCGCAATGCCAAAATCGGGGGCGGTCCGGCATCCAACTGACGCCCTCCGTGGCTCGAAACTTGGATCGCGTCGACGCCTTCTTCTTTTAAGCGCAAGGCATCGCCCACATGGGTGACACCTTTGGCAACCAGCTGCCCGTCCCATTGATCGCGCAGCCGTTTCAAAAACCCCCAGTCAGCGGCGGCCCGGCTTTCGGTGCGATCAAAGGAAAATCCATCTTGGGTGAAATTGGCCAGCACCGGTGTTCCTGCCCGTACCGTTGGGATTGACCAAAACGGATGCAGCGCAAAGTCAATAAATTGCATCGGGCCAATGCGGAAGGGCATCTTGAAACCACGCCGCAGTTCGCGCGGGCGGCGGCCAACTTCGGGGACGTCTAGCGTCACGA
The DNA here is from genome assembly GCF_039970775.1 of Roseobacter sp. Classification (GTDB taxonomy): domain Bacteria; phylum Pseudomonadota; class Alphaproteobacteria; order Rhodobacterales; family Rhodobacteraceae; genus Roseobacter. The sequence continues at coordinate 23,426 of NZ_JBDVLG010000056.1, read as the reverse complement.
CCAACGTGCGATATCCGGCCACTTTGGCACGTTCAACAAGCTTTTGTGTCCCGCTGCCATCGCCGCTAAAATACAGCTGAAACCAGGCGTGACCGTTGGCTTCGTCGATGATTTTCTCAAGACTGGTTGACGCCACGGTAGATGCTCCAACCGGTACGTGGTGTTTTGCGGCCATGCGCGCCAACATCAGGTCGGCGCCCGGCGCTGAAAGGTTGCACATCCCCATCGGGCTGATCCCAAAGGGCGCGTGACCTGCATGGTCAAAGACAGGTGCGCTCAAATCGCGGTCCTTGACGTTGACCAAAACGCGCGGCTGCAACTGAATGTCGCGCAGAGCGGCAAGATTGCGGGCCTCGGCCACACCTTCTCCCGCCGCTCCATCAATGTAGTCGAATACCATCCACGGCAAACGTCGGCGCGCCAGGCGGCGGGCGTCTGTATAGCTGTGGATGGCATCCGCACGGCGCACGTGCTTAGGCCTTAACCGACGTCATAAACCGGTCGCGGATCACGACAGGGTCCATGGTGATCACCGGCATCTTGGCGTTGCCACTGTCGCATTTCACGACCATGACCGTCATCTCGCCGCTGTCCAACGCCTCTTGCAGGACGCGCCCGGTATCGACGTCTTTGCATTCAATCACCCGCTCGCATCCGCAGGCTTCGGCCACTTTGGCCAGTGATGTTTTCTTACCGGCATAGGTGGGTTGATCGCCGGTGGATCCATAAGATCCATTGTCGATGATCATCAGGATGAAGTTATTTGCGACGTTGTTGGCGATGGTTGGCAAGGTGCCCATGTTGGTCAAAATCGACCCATCCCCATCGATCGCGATCACGGGTTTGGATTGTGCCAGCGCCACACCAAGACCAATCGACGAGGCCAAGCCCATCGTACCCAGCATGTAGAAATTTGTGGGCTGATCATCGATGGCGTGCAGCTCTTGGCTGGGGATGCCGATGTTACAGATCACCAGTTGGTCGCGCAGGATCGGGGCGATGTCTTTCAGGATTTCAGAACGGATCATTGGTCGCCGTAGCCTCCCCAGAAGGACGCATCCGTCAGGATCGCCACAGGTTTATTGCACATGAAAGAGTATTTCAGGATCTCGGGCAGTTCTTCTGCGTCGGATTCCTTGTGAAAATGATACGTCGGGATCAGCAATTGGTTCAGCAGCGCTTTGGTGTGCACGGCCATTTCCACCTGACAGGCGACCGGCTCGCGCAGTTCACCGCGATAGGAAATCAACATCGGCAGGGGCATCCGGTAGAACTGCGTCAGGGTGACCAATGTGTTGATGGTCACACCGATGGCGGTGTTTTGCATGATGATCGCAGGGCGCTTGCCGCCCATATAGGCGCCGGCGCACAGGCCCATGCCTTCGTCTTCTTTGTTGGACGGAATATGGAAGATCTCTTTGCGGGCCTCAATGTCTTCGATCACGCCGGCCAATTGTTTGCATGGTACAGTGGTGACAAAATCGATGCCGCTGGCAACGAAGTCATCCACAATCTTACTACTGATGGACACCTAAGTACTCCTTGTGGTGAGGCGCTGATGCAGCAGCGCTGTTAACGTATGAAAGGGAAAGGTCGGGGCGCACAGCCCAGAACGCGCCACCCTGCGTGCCCTAAAAAGCAACCGCGTCTTTGGTATGGTGGTGGCAGGATCACCGGGTCCATGTGCATATCAATGGTCTTTCTGGCGCGCATCTGCTAGTTAGTATGCCCGTTGTCACGCGTCGTGTTCGGGGGTCAAAATGACTTTTGGGGCGGGGACATGGCCTGCGCGGATGTCTTTGAAGGCCCTGTGCCCCTTTGACAAGGGGCGCGTTTCGATCCAGTCGAGTTTGCCCAAACGGCCGTCAAATATAGCGGCTGCTGTTTCTGCAAAATCCCGAGCGGTGTAGGTGTAGGTGCCGATGAACGTGATTTCTTGCAAGGTCATCCGCCGTATATCGAGGCCCCCGGTGGCCTCGCCAAGCCCGATGTGCACGATCACCCCACCGGCGCGCGCAATCGTACTGGCCGATGCCCGCGTGGTGGCAAAACCAACGCCATCAATCACAATATCCGCTGACCCTTCGGCAGGCATCGCGGGCTCGTCTGGGCCGCAAACCTCAAACCCTGCGATATCAGCCAGATGCGCACGCCGCGTCTCGTTTGGTTCGATCAAGGTGATATCACCCACCCCTTGTGCGGCCAGCGACAATGCCGCGCCAACGCCAATCGCGCCGCCGCCGATCACCACAGTCCGTGCCGAAGACAGATCGCAGGTCAGAACACCGCGCCCAAGCCGCACCCCGTGCCAGCCGCAGGCGATGGGTTCAGCCAGCGCTGCATGTGTCAGGGGCGTGTGGTCTGGCACAGTGATCAGGTTGCGCGGCGGCATGGTGACATAGTCGGCAAAGGCGCCCTGACGCGGTGGCATCGAGATAATCTGGCGTCTGGCGCATAGGTTTTCGCGACCGGTGTCGCACAACCCGCAGGCTTGGCACGCCACCAGCGGGTTGATCGTCACGCGGCGGCCATCGTCCGGGCCGCCCACCACCACACCTGCGGCTTCGTGGCCCAAGGTCAGCGGCGCGGGGCGGCGGGCGTCATGCCCCAGGTACGCGTGCATATCCGACCCGCAGATGCCAGATGCCATGACCCGAACCAACACCTCATCGTCTTGCGGTTGGGGCATGGGGCGGTCCATATATGACAGCTCTTTGACACCGGTATAAACAAGCGCTTTCATTTTGCGGTGAACCCCCCGTCGACGAACAATGTTTGGCCGGTCACATAAGCAGAGGCGTCAGAACAAAAGAACATAAGCGGGCCGTCTAGGTCTGCTGGTTCGCCGTTGCGCCCGATGCATGTTTGATCGGCGTTGCGTTGCGCCAGAACTGGGTCGGCAAAGACGGGGCCGGTCAATTCGGTGCGGAAAAATCCGGGGGCCAACGCGTTTGCGGTGATCCCGTTGCCAGACCATGCTTCGGCCATGGCGCGGGTCATTTGTTCGACCGCACCCTTTGACGCGCCATAGCTGATGCCGTTTGCAAAGGCGCGTTGCGATTGCAGCGACGCAAAATTGATGATCCGCCCCCATCCGCGCGTTTTCATGCCGGGCACCAGTTTTTGGGCCAAAAAGAAGGGCGCCGCGAGGTTTAGATCGAGCGTTAGATCCCAACCATTGTCGGTGACGTCATCGGCGTGTTGGCGGGTGTTGATACCTGCTGCATTCACCAGAATGTCGATTGTCCCAAAGGGTGCTGACACAGCCGAAGCAACGTCACCCAAAGCAGATCGGTCCGACAAATCCGCGGTCACTGCGGCGGTATCCCCGTTGGTTTGGGATTGCCATTCAGCCAACTGATCGCCGCGCCGTGCCACCCCGACGACCCGGCACCCGGCTTCGGCCAACCGCCGCGCCGCCTGACGGCCAAGGCCGCTGCTGGCCCCGGTCACGCAGGCTGTTTTGCCAGACACATCAAAGAGCGCGGTCATCTGGGTTCAATCCCGCGCTGACAGGTCGAAATTTTCATCCGGGAAGTATTTGTGCAACCGCGCATCCGCCGACCGCGCGTGCCCTTCCATGCCTTCCAACCGCGAAATGCGCGCCGTGGCCTCGGCGATGGGGCGCGCGCCGTCCCGTGTAGATCGCTGCCAAGTGACGATTTTCATGTATTTGTGCACCGACAGGCCGCCGGTATATTTCGCTGATTGCGACGTGGGCAAAACATGGTTGGTGCCAGAGGCCTTGTCGCCAAAGGCCACGGTGGTTTCTTCGCCCAAAAACAACGATCCGTAGCATTGCAACCGGTCTAACCACCAGGGCAGGTTTTCCGCCTGCACGGTCAGGTGTTCGGGGGCGTAATCATCAGAACAGGCTGCCATTTCTTCGGGGGTGTCGCAGATGATGACTTCTGCATAGTCGCGCCAGGCGGCTTCTGCATTGGTGCGGTTCAGTTCTGGTAGGTCGGCGATCAGGTTTGGAACAATTTCCATCACCTTTTCGGCCAGCGCGCGGTTGTCTGTCACCAACCAAACTGGCGAGTTATACCCATGTTCGGCTTGTCCAACCAGATCTGTTGCCACAATGAAGGGGTCGGCGCTGTGATCCGCCAAAATCAGGCTGTCGGTAGGCCCTGCGATCATGTCGATGCCGACGCGGCCAAAAAGAATGCGTTTGGCTTCGGCTACAAACTGGTTGCCGGGCCCGACCAAAATATCCGCCTTGGGAAGGCCAAACAGGCCAAAGGTCATCGCGGCAACGCCTTGCACGCCGCCCATGGACAGGATCTTGTCGGCGCCGCACAGATTGGCCGCATAGATGATCGCGGGCGCGATGCCTTCGCCAGCGCGGGGGGGCGAACAGGCTGTGATGTTTTGGCAACCGGCCACTTTGGCGGTTGTTACCGTCATGATGGCGCTGGCGATGTGGCTGTACCGCCCACCAGGAACATAGCAACCTGCCGCTCGGCAGGGGATGGCCTTTTGACCCGCGATCAGCCCCGGCACGACTTCTAGTTCCACGTCGGTCATCGTGGATTTCTGGACCTCCGCAAAGCGGCGCACGTTGTCATGCGCAAACGCGATGTCATCTTTCAGCTTTTGCGACACAAGGACAGATGCCGCTGCGATCTCTTCCTCGCCCAGCACGGTGCGGCCCTGATAATTGTCGAATTTCTGCGCGTATTTCAGGGCCGTCGCGTCGCCGCCAGCCTCGATATCATCCAGAATGTCCTGAACGGTCGCGCGCACATCGCCCGCATCCGTCATCGCAGTTTTCTGAGCTTTCTTAAGATATGCGCGCGCCATGAAAGGGTCCTATCTGATCATCGGGGTCGTGGGTGTAACCGGCGCCATCCACGAGGGCCGGTCAAATGGCCGACGCCTTTTATGCGGGGGTGTCGCCGTGAAACGAAGTTAAGTGTCTCGCGTTAACTATTTTTGTAAGCGCTTACATAGATTCGCGCAAGATATAAGTTTATTGTTTTAATTCAATATGTTGTGTATTTTTCCGAAAACGGAAGCCATCCGGCACAAAGCACGCTATAAATTGATTATGACCAAAATTACCGCGCCCACTTTAGAAGACGTCGCCCGCATGGCGGGCGTGTCCACCGCCAGTATATCGCGGGCTCTTAATGACCCCGATAAGGTTGCCAAACCAACGCGTGTCAAGATCGAACGTGCGATCGAAACCTTGGGGTATACGCCAAATTTTGGCGGGCGCGCGCTGGCCTCAAACCGGACCAATACAGTTGGCGCGATCATTCCCAGCATGGCAAATGCGATGTTTGCAACGGGGGTCCAAGCCTTCCAGGAGGCGTTGTCCGAGGCAGGTGTGAACTTGCTTTTGGCCACGACTGCAGACGATCCGGATCAGGAATTCCGGCAGATCAAGGCTTTGATTGCCCATGGCGCTGATGGGCTGATGTTGATTGGTCAGGCCCGTCCCCAAGCGACCCGAGATTTCTTGGCCAAGCGACGGGTGCCGCATGTTATTTCATGGTATTTTCGCCCCGATATTGACCAGCTTTGCATCGGTTTTGACAACCACAAGGCGGCTTTTGACGCGACCCGTCGTGTTTTGGGGCTGGGACACCGGCGGATCGCAATGATCTCTGGCCCGCACGCGGGGAATGACCGTGCATCGGATCGGTATCAGGGGGTGATCGACGCTATTGCGGCGCATGATCAGGGCGCCGTTTTGGTGCACTCAGAAGAGGCGAAATATCGGTTGGAATACGGTGCCGAAGCGTTTGAACGCATCATGACATCAGATGCGCGGCCCACCGTCGTGATTTGTGGGAACGACGTTTTGGCGACGGGGGCTTTGATGCGGGCACGAGACATGGGCGTTGATGTGCCGGGGCAGCTGTCGTTGGTCGGGTTCGACGATATTGGGTTGGCCTCTGTTGTCACGCCGCCTCTTGCAACGGTTCGAGTTCCACAGACCGAAATGGGCCGAGCTGCGGCGCGTGCTTTGTTGGCCAAGCTGAACGGTGGCGCGGATGCGGTGTCGGTTGAGCTGCCGACAGAGTTTATCGCTCGGGGGTCTTTGGCAGCACCTTAGGTGGTGCGGCGTGGCCGGGCGACGTGGAAAAACGTTTTAGAATGGGTGTTTCTGTCAAGCTTGGCCATGTTTTCTGGGGATACCTTCGCCCATTGGATTGGAATTCTAACAGCGGTTGCGCCCAGTGTTCAGGGTGACGCGGCGCTTGATGATACCAAACGGCACGCACAGACAGTCAAACCAAGGTAAACGTTGCTACGCCTCGACGAGGCCTAGTCCAGACACCTGACGCAGGGCGTCAATCACCGCGTCTAACCCATCTCCATGTCGAAGCGCCGTAAAGAAAAATGGCCGTCCGGCGCGCATGCGGTCAGCGTCTTGGCGCATCACATCCAGACTGGCCCCGACATGTGGCGCAAGGTCTGTTTTGTTGATGATCAAAATATCCGAGCGGGTGATCGCGGGGCCGCCCTTGCGGGGGATCTCTTCGCCCGCGGCCACATCGATCACATATAGCGTGACATCCGCCAGTTCCGGCGAAAACGTCGCGCTGAGATTGTCACCGCCGCTTTCAATCAAGATCGCCTCAACCTCGGGGTGGCGGGTTTGCATTTCGGCCACGGCGGCCAGATTGATCGACGCATCTTCGCGGATCGCCGTGTGCGGGCAGCCGCCGGTTTCGACCCCGATAATGCGGTCGTGTGGCAGCACCTGCATCCGCATCAAGGCGTCCGCGTCTTCTTGGGTGTAGATGTCATTGGTGATCACGCCGATGGAATGATCCGGGCCCAATGCGCGGGCCAGACAGGCCGTCAAGGTGGTCTTTCCGGCGCCAACGGGGCCCCCGATGCCAATACGAAGTGGACCGTTCAAGTTCATGTACGAAAGACCTTTGAATAGAGTATTTCATGCTGCATCGCCGCAATGTCGGCCGCAAAACACGGCGCGGCAAGATCATCAAGCGCGGTGGCCAAAGCACGTTCGGTTGTGGCGGTGATCAGGGGCGCCAGCGTGGCCAAAAGACGCTGCCCGTCTGTCTGGCCCAAAGGCACCAGCCGCACCGATGCAGAAATCAAATTGGCGGCAAAGGCGTGCAAATACATGCGGGCGGTTACATCCAGCGCGATGTCTTGCGACCGCGCGGCGCGAGCCACCGCAACCGGATATGTCAGGGGCCCCAGATCTGTGCCCCAAACGGCATCGACCGTGCGGGCAAAGGCGGCCCCTTGCTGGTCGGTTTCAAGCAGCCGGTCGGCGCTGGCGGCAAAGGCGCGCGCGGTGGCGTCGATCTGCGCCACTTCAGGTGGACGGGCGCGGTAGGCCGCCGCCAAAATCACCAGATCGGCGTGCCCCCCGCCAAAGGCGACCAGATCTTCGAGCCAATCGCCCAGATCTCCGATTGTTTTCAATTGCATCGTCGCAATCGCAGTTTCCAACCCATGCGAATAGGCAAACGCCCCCACAGGAAACCCAGGCGACAGCCATTGCGTCAACGTCAGGATCGCATCAGTCGTCATCGCTGTGCCCATGACTATGCCCGTGGTCATGCATATGATCTGGCCCGTGTTGCGCAGAATGGTCGTGCCCATGGGTGCGCCCGTGCCCGTAAGCACCGCCTTCGGGGGTGAAAGGTTCCACAACATCAAGCACATGCGCACCCAGTTGCGCCAACATACTGGCCATTACGTGGTCTTGTTGGATCAACAGACGGTCTGTTTCGATCTGGCAGGGGGTGTGCCGGTTGCCGATGTGCCACGCGATGCGGTGCAGGTCCTGTCCGGTGATTTCCAGCAGGGGCTCAGGGGCCGCGACAATGCCGATGAGGGTGCCGTTTGTGGCCTCGAAGGCATCGCCCGCATTCAGGGACGTCGTTTTGGGCAGGTCGACCAGCACATGATCGCCTTTGTCGGTCATCAGCACTTTGCGCCGCAAAAACCGCGCGTCGTAGTCGAGCGTGACGTGATCATCGGCGTCATGAGTGTGGGTGATTTTTTGGGCGGTCAGCATGTTCACTCGCGGTTAAGACGGACAAAAGGCGCTGTATCGAGGGCCAGAAATATAGGGCGCAACTTGTTCCTTTTGCGCGTGGCAAAGACACCGTTGGTTCCTACTCGGACCTCAAAACATGAAATACCGCTGCGCCATGGGCAGCACTTCGGCGGGTTGGCAGGTGAGTAGTTCACCATCGGCACGCACCTCGTAGGTCTCGGGGTTGACCTCGATATGGGGTAGGGCGTCATTTAGGATCAGGTCTTTTTTGCCAATGCCACGGGTGTTTTTCACGGCGACCACCTGTTTGCGCAGGCCCAACGTGTCGCGCAGACCAGCGGCCTCGGCGGCGGCGCTGACAAAGGTGATGGCAGAGTGTTCGACCGACCGCCCAAAGCTACCGAACATGGGCCGGCTATAAACGGGCTGGGGTGTGGGGATCGACGCATTGGGGTCGCCCATTTGCGCGCAGACAATCGTGCCCGCCATCAGGACCATCTCGGGCTTCACGCCGAAAAACGCAGGGTTCCACAACACCAGATCGGCGCGCTTGCCTTCCTCGATGCTGCCGATTTCATGGGACACCCCATGTGCAATCGCCGGGTTAATCGTGTATTTCGCGATGTACCGACGCACACGCAGGTTGTCGTTTTCGCCGGTTTCATCCGCCAGTCGCCCACGCTGTTTCTTCATCTTGTCGGCGGTTTGCCATGTGCGGATCAACACCTCGCCCACGCGGCCCATCGCTTGGCTGTCAGAGGCGATGATCGAAAACGCACCCATATCATGCAGGATATCTTCGGCGGCGATGGTTTCGCGGCGGATCCGGCTTTCGGCAAAGGCGACATCTTCGGGGATCGATTTGTCCAGATGGTGGCACACCATCAACATATCCAGATGTTCTTCTAAGGTATTAACGGTAAAGGGCCGCGTCGGGTTGGTGGACGATGGTAAAACATTCGCGTCGCCGCAGATCTTGATGATATCCGGGGCATGGCCGCCGCCCGCGCCTTCGGTGTGAAACGCGTGGATCGTGCGGCCTTTTAGGGCGGCAACCGTGTTTTCCACGAACCCGGATTCATTGAGCGTATCGGTGTGGATCATCACCTGCACGTCCATGTCATCGGCCACCGACAGGCAGCAATCGATGGCGGCAGGCGTGGTGCCCCAGTCTTCGTGCAACTTCATGGCGCAGGCACCGCCCTCGACCATCTCGACCAATGCGGCGGGTTGGCTGGCGTTGCCTTTGCCTGATACGCCGATGTTCATGGCAAACCCGTCAACGGCCTGTAGCATCCGTCCGATGTGCCAAGGCCCGGGCGTGCAGGTGGTGGCCAGCGTGCCATGTGCGGGGCCGGTGCCGCCGCCCAACATGGTGGTCACGCCGGAATGCAGCGCATCGTCGATCTGCTGTGGGCAGATAAAGTGGATGTGGCTGTCAAAACCACCTGCCGTCAAAATCCGGCCTTCCCCCGCGATCGCCTCGGTGCCAGGGCCAACGATGATATCCACACCGGGTTGTGTGTCGGGGTTGCCCGCCTTGCCGATCTTGTGGATACGCCCGTTTTTCAGGCCCACGTCTGCCTTGTAGATCCCGCTATGGTCCACGATCAGCGCGTTGGTGATGACCGTATCGACAGCCCCACCTGCGCGTGTGACTTGGCTTTGCCCCATGCCATCGCGGATCACCTTGCCGCCGCCAAATTTGACCTCTTCGCCGTAGGTGGTGAAGTCGCGTTCTACCTCAATGATCAGGTCGGTATCGGCCAGACGAACCTTGTCGCCGGTGGTGGGGCCGAACATGGCGGCGTAATTCGCGCGCGAAATGGGTGCTGGCATGATGTACCTTTCTGGTTTCGGGTCGCGGTCAGGCGATATCAAAATAACATGTCTGTGGAGGGGGGCGTTTATAGATCGCCCATCACCTGTTGGTTGAACCCAAAGACCCGGCGCGCGCCGGACAGCGGGATCAACTGCACTTCGCGGCGCTGGCCGGGTTCAAACCGTACGGCGGTGCCTGCGGCGATGTCCAACCGGCAACCGCGTGCGATATCGCGGTCAAAGTCCAACGCGGGGTTGCTTTCGGCAAAGTGATAGTGGCTGCCGACCTGTACCGGGCGGTCGCCGGTGTTGGCGACCATCACAGTGACGGCCACGGCGTCGGCGTTCAGGATGATCTCGCCGTCTTGGGGTATGATTTCGCCTGGGATCATAGCATTATCCTCTTGAAAATAGGTCAGTCCTAGCGGATCGGGTTGTGGACTGTGACCAGTTTGGTGCCATCGGGAAACGTTGCCTCGACCTGCACGTCGTGGATCATTTCGGGCACGCCTTCCATGCATTGATCACGGGTGATCACTTGGGCGCCCGCCTGCATCATGTCCGCGACGGACCGACCATCGCGCGCACCTTCGACGACCGCATCGGTGATCAACGCGATGGCCTCGGGGTGGTTGAGCTTGACGCCGCGCGCCAATCTGGTGCGCGCGACTTGGGCGGCCATCGCCACCAGTAGTTTGTCTTTTTCGCGGGGTGTCAGCTGCATGGGTTACAGTCTCCAGCTTATCGGTAAGGTGTTTTTTGTCAGGTGGTCGAGCAACGGCACAAGCCGTTGGCGCAGGTCAAACCCGTCTGCGGCCAACAGCCGTGCGGCCAATAAATTTGGCTGCAGTAGGCTTGCACCACCGATGGGGCCAATGAGGTCACGCACGATGGGCAGGGCCCCTTCGGCTTCGGGGGCGACCCACACCACATTGGCCATCGCGCGCGCGCCTGCCCCAATCGCGGGGCGGTCCAATGCGGCGGCGATATCCCCGTCGAGGGCCACACCATCGCGGTACACCAGCGCACCGTCCATGCGGATATCGACCCTGTCGCGAAAGCTGGCGCTGTGCAGATCTTCACCCATGGCGCGGCGGCCAAACAGCACCGGTTCGACCATCAAAAACCGACCCGTGGGGGCGATGTCGACGTTCAGCGTGCGTGATAGCGCGGACCCTTCGAATAGGATGGTTTCTTGCGGCAGCCAGTGCAATTGCGCGTCGTCTTCGACGGTCAGCTGTGTGTGCAGTTGGCCGGTTTGGCCGTCCTGTGCGCGATAGGCGCGTTCGGCGGCTTGGGTGGCCAGCGTCAGATGCGATCCCGCGCCGGCGGTGGCTGTGATGTCAAACCGATCCCCCCCGGTGATGCCACCGGCGGTGTTGACCAAAATGCTCTCGACGGTGTGGTGGTTGCGCGGAAAGACGACCTTGAGCGCCCCGGCCTGATACAACCCATCCAGACAGGGCTGCCCGGCGCGCGCTTTGCTGGACACCATCGCAGACCCGATCGCACGTGGCTGATCCAGCAATGTTGCAGGTCGCATCAGCACGTCTTTTTGGTCCTTACCAGCCTCATTTCGGACGCTAATGTCACATGTGGCCTCGCATTTGACCAGAGCAGAGATTTCCCCAAAGCGCGCGAGGCGCAAGGCGCCTGCATTTTGGGCAGTTTTGGGCGGTGCCCCACCCGTCAGGCGGGTAAAAACAGCTCGGGCGCGGTGGGCCCGTGATCCAGACGCCAGATGTGATCGGCCATGGCTTTTGGGTAGGCGCGCGTCACCAGCGGGTCGTGCCCCGGCACGATCAGCGATTTATGCGAGGCCAGCGTTTCCAGCCGGTTAAACCCATCGAGCATATTTTGCAGATCGACGACAATGGGGAACGGTTTGCGCGCAAAGATGTTTTCGTAAAAATGCGTCGCATCAGAGGCCAGAACCAACCAACCCGCAGCGGTGCGCACCCGCACGGCCTGCAAACCACGGCTGTGCCCGCCAATGCAATGCACCGTGACGCCATCCGCGATCTGCGCATCGCCATCGTGAAACACGACCTGCCCCGAAAATAGACGTTTAACCGCCTCGCAGATGTGACCCGCTGTGTAGGGCATGTTTAGCGTGTCATGGCACATGCAGGGGCCCGTGGCATAGGCCATTTCCGCCGTCTGCATGTGTAGTTTGGCGTTGGGGAACAAATGCAGCCCGCCCGCGTGATCATAGTGTAGGTGAGTCACAATCACCGATGTGATTGCCTCGGGGCGCACGCCCAATGGCGCAAGCGACACAACCGGGTCCTGACGAATGGGGCGGTCGCGGCGGGTGGCTTCGTGCATGTCATAACCGGTGTCGACCAAAATGGTTTCGGCCCCGCGCCGCAGCACCCACATGAAATAATCCATCGGATGGGGCACGTCAGGGGTGTCATCAAATACAAAACTGTCACCGCGCGTGCGGGCATTGCGGTCGGCGTATTTGACTGCAAAGACCTCCCAGTCGGTCATTGGACCACCTGTGCGTAGGTCCGCACGGTTTTATCGGCGATCATATGGGCCGTGCTGGTGTCAAAGGTTTTGAAATGCGCGGTGTTCAGATGCACGTCAAAGGCGGCGGCATCGGTGTAAAGTTCGTATAAAAACATCTCATGCGGGTGTGCCGGGTCTGTGGCGACGTCAAATTGGTGGCACCCCGTTTCATCTGCCAGCGACCGTGCAGCGTTCTGGGCCATAAGGGGCACAAAGGTATCCCAATGGGCGGGTGTGATGTGCAGGGTAACCGTGACGGCAAACATATGGATCCTTGTAACTGCCTTGGGGCTCATTTACGCATGCATTAATGTATGCATTAATTTGTGATGCGCTGCTACTGATAATCTTGAGTGATCTTAGGGCACTGCTGCTGAAATACAAAGAGGCACGATAAGTGATGAAAAACACGTTTGATGTTGCGGTGTTCGAAGGCGACGGGATCGGCCCCGAAATCATCCGTCCGACGCTGGATATTTTGGCGGATCTGGCGGTTCAGGGGGGCTATGGCCTAAATTTTATCGGTTGTGCCGCGGGGGCTGCGCATTATGCGAACACGGGGCACTCTTTGCCAGACACGTCTATGCAGATCGCGCGCGGAGCGGATGCGATTTTGTTATCTGCCATGGGGTTACCATCGGTGCGCTATCCCGATGGGACGGAAATCTCGCCGCAAATTGATCTGCGCAAGGCGCTAAACCTCTTTGCTGGTGTGCGGCCTGTGCGGATTTTTCCGGGCCAAAAGACCCCGTTGAACCTGCCGGATGACAAACCCGTAGATTTCGTGTTGATCCGCGAAAGCACCGAAGGGTTGTTTCACACCCAAGGCTGCGGCGAGGTCACCGAAAACGAAGCGCGCGAGACGCTGTTGATCACGCGCAAAACGTCTGAACTGTTGTTCAAGTTCGCCTTTGATATGGCGCGCACCCGAAAAGACACCGGGCGCGGGCCGGGGCACGTGACCTGCGTCGACAAGGCGAACGTCTTTCGCGCCTTTGCATTCTTCCGCGAGATTTTCGATAAAGAGGCGACGCAGCACCCCGACCTGACCAGCGATCACGCCTATGTGGACGCGACAGCGCTTTGGTTTGTGCAAAAACCATGGGATTTTGACGTGTTGGTGACGGAGAATATGTTTGGCGATATCCTGTCTGATCTGGGCGCTGGGCTGATGGGGGGCTTGGGCGTTGCACCATCGGCGGACATCGGGCTGGATCATGCGGTGTTTCAACCCTGCCACGGGTCCGCGCCCGATATCGCGGGGCAGGGGGTGGCGAACCCCTTTGCGATGATCTTGTCGGGGGCGATGATGTTGGACTGGCTAGGGACACGGTACGACAATGCCGCGCTGGGCGCTGATGGCGTGCGCCTGCGGGCCGCGACCGAAGCCGCGATTGCCCAAGGCGGCGCTTTGACGCGCGACCTTGGCGGTGCGGCTACGACGGATCAGGCGGCAGATGCGGTGCGCGCTGCCTTAAGGGCTGTGTGATGTCAGACGGTGCGCTGCGCGTTGCCTGCGTTGGTGCGGGGTATTTCAGCCAGTTTCATTATGACGCATGGGCGCGCATTGCGCAGGTTACTTGCGTGGGGGCCGCAGATCGCAATATCGAACTGGCGCAGGCCACGGGGCTGCCCGCCTTTGAGGATGTGCACGCCATGTTGACGCAGGTGGTGCCTGATATCCTTGATATCATTCTGCCTCCCGAAGGCCATCGCGACACAATCCGGGCCGCTGTGGCCGCCGGTGTGAAAACCATCATCTGCCAAAAACCGTTTTGCCTAGATATCGACACGGCCACCGCTCTGGCAGACCTGGCCGAAACCGCGGGCGCAACGCTGATCATACACGAGAATTTCAGGTTTATGCCGTGGTACCGGTGCATCAAATCGCAACTGGATGCAGGCCGCATTGGCACCCCGCTTCAGGCGTGTTTCAGGGTGCGGCCCGGTGACGGGCAGGGGCCAAACGCCTATCTGGACCGCCAGCCCTATTTCCAGCAGATGCCTCGGTTTTTGATCCACGAAACCGGGGTGCATTGGGTCGATACCTTCCGGTTCCTGTTTGGCAACCCAAGCGCCGTCTATGCGGATTTGCGCCAGATTAACCCAGCGATTGCAGGCGAAGACGCGGGTTTTGTGATCTTTGACCACCCGCATGGCGTGCGCACGGTGCTGGATGGCAACCGCCATTGCGACCACCCCGCCGATAACCACCGCCGCACCATGGGCGAGGCGTTGTTTGAAGGATCCAAGGGGGTTTTGACCCTGACAGGGGACGGCGCGGTGCAGTTTCGGGCGCAGGGCGATCAGGCCCATGTGATGGTATCGCCGCCTGACACGTGGGGCGGTTTCGGCGGCGATTGTGTGTATCATCTACAAAACCACGTGGTGCAGGCGGTGTTGCACGGGCACGCGGTTGAAAACCAAGCGCATGATTATCTGACCGTCATTCGGATCAAGGATGCGATTTACAGATCTGCGGCATCTGGCCAAAAGATATCGCTGGCCGCGCGTGTTGCCGAGGGCCCATAGGGCGGGGTGCGAACCCCCGGTGGCTCGTCGCCAAAGGCGCGTGCGATTGCGTCATGTTCCGTGCGGGTTTCGGGCAGGGCATGCGACGTCACGTCCTTGGGGAAAGTCTTTTGAATCTAACGGAATATAGCACATAGTGCCTATGAATGCTGATGCGCCATATGGTGCAAGGGTCTGGGAGGACGCAGGTATGGTGCAAAAGACAGCCGTGATTGGTTTGGGCTCGATGGGATATGGCATCGCGCAGTCCGTTTTACGCGAAGGGCATGCGACGTTCGGGGTCGACTTAGACCCGGATCTATGTGCCAAATTCATCGCCGAAGGGGGCGCTGAGGGGGCATTGCCCGACGTCGCCGCAGATCTGGACACGGTTGTTGTGGTGGTCCTGAACGCCCAGCAAACCCAAACGGTGTTGTTTGGGGCGGACGGCGTGGTGCCCTTGCTGAAACCCGGCGCTGTGGTTGTGTCGTGTGCGACGGTCCCGCCCGATGTCGCGCGTGATCTGGGCGCGCGGTCGGCCGAATATGGGGTGCACTATCTTGATGCACCGATTTCAGGCGGTGCGGTTAAGGCCGCGTCAGGGCAGCTGTCGGTGATGGCAGCGGGGTCAAAAGACGCCTTTGCAGCCGCGGCAGCGGTCCTTGATGCCTGTGCCGAGACGGTGTTTCAGCTGGGCGATGTGGGGGCGGGGTCCGCGATGAAGGCGGTCAATCAGCTGTTGGCTGGCGTGCATATCGCGACCATGGCCGAAGCGCTGACCTTTGGCATGACGCAAGGTGTGAAACCCGAAACCTTTGTCGATGTGATCAGCAAATGCGCGGGCACCAGTTGGATGTTGGAAAACCGTGCGCCGCATATTGTTGCGGGGGATTATACCCCCCATAGCGCGGTTGATATTTGGCTAAAAGATCTCGGGATCGTGCTCGACATCGCCAAGGCAGACAAGTTTAGCGCGCCATTGACCGCCGCAGCGTTGCAGCAATTTGTGGCGGCTGCGGGCCAAGGTCTGGGTGCAGAAGATGATGCGGCGGTGGCCAAGGTTTATGCGCGCAATGCAGGGCTTGTCCTGCCGGGGGATGCATGACCCGGTGCCGCGTGCAGACGGTGGCTGGGGTATGACCACCGTGTTGGGCTGTATCGCCGATGATTTCACCGGGGCAACGGATCTTGCCGGGCTGTTGGCGCGCAGCGGGGTCAAGGTTTCGCTGCGGATCGGGGTGCCCGACGCCCCGCCCACCGACGCGGCGGCCTTTGAGGTGATTGCCCTGAAATGCCGCACCAGCCCTGTGGCCGACGCCGTGGCCGAATGCCGCGCGGCTTTGGCGTGGTTGCAGGCCGCAGGGGCCAAGCGATTTTTCTGGAAGTATTGCTCTACCTTCGACAGCACGCCTGACGGCAATATCGGCCCGGTGGCCGAGGCCCTGATGGCCGATTTGGGGGTGGCACAAACGATCTATTGCCCCGCGTTCCCCGAAAACGGGCGGTCGATCTTTATGGGTCACCTGTTTGTGGGGCAGCAGCCCTTGGCCGAAAGCCCGATGAAAGATCACCCGCTGACGCCGATGCGTGACAGCAGCCTGATGCGGTTGCTGGCGCCGCAAGTCACGGGGCAAACCGGTCTGGTGGACCGGCTGACCGTGGCGCAGGGCGCAGATGCGATCCGGGCGGCGCTGGGGCAGTTGGCCTTAGACGGTGTCGGGCATGTGGTGGTGGATGCGGTCGCCAACGCCGATCTGGATCTGATCGCGTCTGCCTGCCGGGATATGCCCTTGCTAACAGGGGGCAGTGCGGTCGCTGCGCCCTTGCCCGCGTTATACATGGCGGATGGGATGTTAACGGGCGATACCGCTAAATCTGCGCCGCCCACTGCGGGGGGGGGTGGGGTCGTCTTGTCGGGCAGTTGTTCTGCGATGACACGGGCGCAGGTGGCGGCCTACGCCAAGGTGGCCCCCAGTTACCGGCTGGACCCTCTGACGCTCTTTCATACCGGTAGCACCGCCGCCGAAGACTGGCTGCGCGACCAAGACCTTGCCGCGGCGCCGCTTGTCTATGCAACGGCCGAACCCGATGCGGTGCGCGCCGCCCAGTCAGAATTGGGCGCGGGTGCGGCGGGGGCATTGGTGGAACGTGCGCTTGCCAGTCTGGCGCTGGTCGCCCGAGACTGCGGCGCACGCCGTTTTGTGGTGGCGGGGGGCGAAACGTCGGGCGCAGTGACGCAGGCGTTGGGCGTGTCGCGCCTTGACGTCGGCGCCGAAATCGCGCCCGGTGTTCCTTGGACGTATTGCCACAGCGCGGGGCATATGATTGCCTTGGCGCTTAAATCGGGGAATTTTGGCGCCGAAGGGTTCTTTGCCCAAGCCCTTTCAAAACTGGATCTGACATGACCGCCGACGTGACCCTGCGCGAAGATATCTGCCTGCTGGCCAAATCGATGTTTGACCGTGGCCTCACGGGGGGCAGCACGGGGAATATTTCGGCGCGCACACCGGATGGCGGGTTGTTGGTGTCGCCCACAGGCACCAGTTTTGGCCGGCTCGACCCCGCACGCCTGAGCCGGTTTGACGGGCAGGGGCGGTTGATTGACGGCGACCCGCCCACCAAAGAAATGCCCCTGCACACCGCGTTTTACGACACCCGCAGCAACGCGGGTGCGGTGGTGCATTTGCATGCATGTCATTCGGTCGCGTGGTCGATGATGCCAGACGTGGATCCCGATAATTTTCTGCCCCCACTTACCCCTTACGCGATTATGAAACTGGGCAAGGTCAAGCTGTTGCCGTTTTTCCGGCCGGGCGACCCTGCCATGGGCGATGCGGTGCGGGGGCTGGCGGGCAAACGCAGCGCGGTGATGTTGGCCAATCACGGGCCGGTTGTCGCGGGCAAGGACGTGCACGCCGCCTGCAATGCCATCGAAGAATTAGAAGATACGGCGCGATTGGCGATGTTGATGCGGGGCTATGACGCGCGGATGCTGAGCCCCCAACAGGTCACCGATATCGTGACGCATTTTGACGTGGAATGGGACGCATGACGCAGTTTTCAGCGAATTTGGGGTTTCTCTGGACGGACCGCCCCCTGCCCGATGCCATTCGTGCGGCCAAGGCTGCGGGGTTTGACGCGGTGGAATGTCATTGGCCATACGAGGTGCCTGTGCAGGATGTCGTGGCGGCGCTGGCCGAAACGGGGTTGCCGATGTTGGGGTTGAACACCCGGCGCGGGGACGTGGCGGCGGGCGACAATGGCCTGTCGGCGTTGGTTGGGCGCACATATGAGGCCCGCGCCGCGATCGACGAGGCGGTGCACTATGCGGCCCAGATCGGGGCCGCAAACATACATGTGATGGCCGGTTTTGCCCAAGGCGCTGCGGCCCATGCGTGTTTTGTCAGCGCGCTGCGATACGCCTGTGAAGCCGCGGGCCACCATGGCATTTCAATATTGATTGAGCCGTTAAACCATTATGACGCGCCGGGATATTTCCTGACGACAACGGCGCAAGCCCAGCAGATTATCGAAGAGATCGGCGCGCCGAACCTTAAGCTGATGTTTGATTGTTACCACGTTCAACTGATGGAGGGCGATCTGAGCCGCCGCCTTGAACGTTTGCTGCC
Organism: Roseobacter sp.; assembly: GCF_039970775.1. Classification (GTDB taxonomy): domain Bacteria; phylum Pseudomonadota; class Alphaproteobacteria; order Rhodobacterales; family Rhodobacteraceae; genus Roseobacter. The sequence continues at coordinate 4,952 of NZ_JBDVLG010000056.1, read as the reverse complement.
GTTGATCGGGCATATTCAATTTGCCAGTGTCCCTGACCGTGGGCCCCCGGATACCGGCGAAATCAACTATGCACATATCTTTCGGTTGGTGGATAAATTGGGGTTTCGCGGGCCTTTGGGGGCGGAATACAAGCCCACCGCACCCACAGACGAAACCCTAAGCTGGATGGCGCGCACCTGACGGGAGACACCGGGGTTTGATGCTGGCGCGTGGGAATATGGTTGCACATGGAGCCCGGTCGCGAAACAGTTCGCCTTAGGATTCGGCATCACCAGGCGCGGGTCCCGGCCCAACAGCGCGCCTGACATTTACATGGGGGTTTCATGAATAAAATCTATGACACGGCGGCATTGGCGCTAGAGGACGTTTTGCAAGACGGCATGTTGATTGCGGCGGGTGGATTTGGCCTGTGTGGCATCCCAGAGCTGCTGTTGCAGGCGATCAAAGACGCGGGCACCAACGACCTGACCTTTGCGTCAAACAACGCGGGTGTGGATGATTTCGGCATCGGCATCTTGTTGCAATCCAAACAGGTCAAGAAAATGATCTCTTCCTATGTTGGGGAAAACGCGGAATTCATGCGGCAGTACCTATCAGGAGAACTGGAGCTGGAGTTCAACCCACAAGGCACGTTGGCCGAGCGCATGCGTGCGGGGGGCTGCGGTATTCCGGGATTCTACACCAAAACGGGTGTCGGGACGGTGATTGCTGAGGGCAAAGAGCACAAAGATTTTGGCGGCGAGACCTATATCCTGGAAGAAGGGATCTTTGCAGATCTGTCCATCGTCAAAGCATGGAAGGCGGATCCGTCGGGCAACCTTGTGTTCCGCAAAACCGCGCGTAATTTCAACCCGCCGGCCGCCATGTGTGGGCGCATCTGCGTCGCTGAGGTCGAAGAAATTGTGCCCATGGGCAGTCTTGACCCCGATGGCATCCATTTGCCCGGCATCTATGTAAACCGCGTGATTCAGGGAACACACGAAAAACGTATCGAACAACGGACAGTCCGCCAGAAGGAGACGACATAATGTCTTGGGATCGCAACCAAATGGCCGCACGTGCGGCACAAGAGCTCGAAGATGGCATGTATGTGAACCTTGGCATCGGCATTCCGACGTTGGTCGCGAATTACGTGGGCGACAAAGATATTACGTTGCAATCCGAGAACGGCATGTTGGGCATGGGCCCCTTTCCTGTCGAGGGTGAGGAGGACGCGGATCTGATCAACGCGGGCAAGCAGACCATCACCGAATTGGACCGGACTGCCTATTTTGACAGTGCGACCAGCTTTGGCATGATCCGTGGTGGCAAGATTGCAGCGGCGATTTTGGGCGCTATGGAAGTGGCCGAAAACGGTGATCTTGCGAATTGGATGATCCCCGGGAAGTTGGTCAAAGGCATGGGGGGCGCGATGGATTTGGTCGCCGGTGTTGGGCGTGTGATTGTGGTGATGGACCACACCAATAAACATGGCGATAGTAAATTGCTGCCGGCCTGTACGCTGCCGTTGACGGGGCAGGGGGTGGTGGACCGGATCATCACCAACCTTGGTGTTCTGGATGTGGTCGAGGGCGGTTTGCGGATCGTTGAGACGGCAGATGGTGTGACCGAGGACGCGCTGCGCGCCGCAACGGCCGCGACGATCGTTTAACCCCCAAGTCTCAGACATTGGCGGCCCCGGTGTTTCGGGGCCGCTGCGTTGGCGCGGCCGTTGAAGGTGGCGGCATAGCGCCTCTGGTGAGCGCCAGAGGATGCCCCTGTCGGTCTATCGGCGCGGACGGATGTTGGCGCATGCCGATAGCATGGCGGGGCGTGTCCCTACCGTTTCGTACCCGCAGGAACGGGGTGAAATCGGTACAAATCGACTAATTTTTTATTTGATAACGCGCCCTTAAAGCTCAACCTGCTATGACCAAGGCTGGGTTTAAGCGCGAGGGCCTTATGAGCCGTGGGGGCAATGCCGACGGATTTTCTTTGTTTGACCCGCTGGTGGAGGCGCTGGCGGGGCCTGCATTCGTCGTGTCTGTCGATCTGAAAATACACAGATGCAATGCGCTGTGCCGGTCCTTGCAGGTGCAGGGCACGAATGATTTGCAGAGTGGTGCGGATTTACGCGCATTTTTACCTCATCCACAATCGCAGGCGGCCAGCAACCATCTGGAGGCTATGCGGCATAATCACGCGGCGTTGGATGTGGCTCTGGTGCCGCTTAAGCTGGGTGATCAGGTTCATCTTTTTTCGATAAAACCCATGGCCGATAGTGATGGCGTAGTAACCGGATTTCTGGGGCAATACGTTGACATTATTGTACGTCGCGACGACATGGCCGAGGTGTTGCCCGTTGGATCGCCCGCGCGGCGTTGGGTGTTTGCGGTCGAGGGCGGGGCGTGCAGCGTGCCGGAAGAGGGACAGGCAGGCCTTCCCGAACTACCGCATCTATGGGTGGCGGAGTATTTAAAAACCGTTCATTCACAAGATCTTGGCATGGTGCAAAACGCGATTTCCGCAATGATATCGATGGTGGAGGACCGGCTGTGTTTGCCCTACCGGGTGACAACGACAGGCGGGGATATGACGCTGCTCGGGGAGGGTCACGTTAGCCTGCGTGCCAGCGATGGCACCCCGCTGGAAATCACCATTTCAGAGACAGACGTCACGGATGAGATGGAAACACCCGTTGGCCGTACGATTTTCGCCGAAAATGAAGAGCTTTTGAGGACAACGGTGCTGCGTGCCTATCAGGGTATTTGGGACCATGATTTTGAACGAGGACGCCATTTTTTATCACGTACCTGGCGGCAATTGAGAGGGTATAGCCCAAACGATGTGGTGCCTGAGACGGGCGACACCTGGTTGGCAACAGTGCATCCACAAGATGTAGGATATCTGCGCGACTACCGGCGGCGGCTCGATCTGGGTGAGACGGATATAATTAACTACAAGTTTCGTCAGCGCCACAAAGAGGGTCATTGGGTCTGGATCCTGACGCGGGGGCGGGTGATCCGCCGCAACGCTCAGGGCAGGCCCGTGCGGATCATCGGGATAGATACAGACATCACCGATATCAAAACCGTTGAGATTGAAAGCAGGCGCATGGCGGAACGTTTGGATGTTGTCATGGGCGCCGGCGGAATGGCGCGATGGGAATATAGCCTGAACGAAAACCAGGCGTTTTGGGATGACCGATTGCTGGCGATGTTGGGCATCACAGATGGGGAAAACCATAGGGCCGGTGACGCGTGGGCCAGTTTCATTCACCCTGATGACCGCGCGGGCGTCGTGGCTCATAGTGAGGAATGTCTAGAGCAGGGTAAAGATGTGGCGCGCGATTACCGAATGGTGACCGCTGACGGGGCGGTGATTCATGTGCGCAGCCGGGGGAAATACGTCGAAGATGAAGAAACCGGGCCGCGTTACTACGGCGTGAATTTTGATATCACAGAGGATAAATTGCGCGCGCAAGAGCTGGAAATCGCGCGGGCCGGTTTGGAACATGAGAGCCGCCATGATGCGCTAACCGGTTTGGCAAATCGCAGGCGTTTGGATGAGGTCTACACGGAACATATTGAAATAATGTCCGAAAAATCAGGGCGGCTTGCCGTGCTGCATTTTGATGTCGATCTGTTCAAACAAATCAATGATACGATGGGGCATGATGCGGGCGATGCGACATTGCGCCATGTCGCGACTATTTTGCAGAAAAACACACCCGACTCGGCGCTTGTATCGCGCGTTGGTGGGGATGAGTTTGTTGCGCTGCTTTTTAATGCGCCGGAAGATGCTCTTTTGGACGAGATGGCCGCGCATATCATCCGCGAGGTGTCGCGCCCGTTTTATTATGGCCCGCAGGAGTGCAACATCGGGACGAGTATCGGTATCTCAGTTGTTGACGGTTTGCCGACCGCAGGGACCAATTTGTTTATCAACGCAGACCTTGCTTTGTACGAAGCAAAAAAGGCGGGGCGTGGGCGGCATCGGTTTTATGACACCACAATGAGCGAAGACGCGAGGCGTCGTAAAAATTCGTCAGACGCCTTACTTGCGGGTTTTGATCAAGGTGAAATCACGTGCTATTATCAACCTCAGTTTGATGCAACCACACTGGAGGTGACCGGCTTGGAAGCGCTGGTGCGTTGGGAAAGTGCGAAATACGGGCTGATGATGCCGGATGAGTTTTTGCAAACGGCCGGGGATATGGGGTTGATTGCGCAATTTGACGATCTGGTGCTGCGTCGGTCTCTTTATGATGTGGGGGTCTGGGAAAAAGCCGGGCTGGTGGTGCCGCGTGTTTCTGTAAATGTTTCGGCGAACCGTCTCAATGACCCGGAACTTGGCGCCCATCTTTCGCGGTTAAATTTACCTTCGCGTAAGATAACATTCGAGCTCTTGGAATCTGCTTTTCTTGATGCGCGCAATGACGTGATCGAGCGGAACCTAAAGATAATAGGTGAAATGGGCATCGATATTGAGATCGATGATTTTGGCAGTGGTCATGCCTCTATTGCGAGCCTTCTCGAAATCGCGCCAAAACGTCTGAAGATTGACCGGTCATTGGTTGCGCCGATCGTTGATCATCAGCGCCAAAGAGATTTGGTGAAAATCATTATTGGCATTGGCCGTATGCTTGATATTCGAGTGGTAGCGGAAGGTGTGGAAACGGCCGCACATGTTCCGATTCTGCAAGAACTGGGGTGTTGCTATTTGCAGGGGTTTGGCTTGGCTCGTCCGATGGATGCACAAGCGACGGAGATGTTTTTATCTGGTCTTGCCGAAACAGGCGGTGTGCTGAAACTTGCGTAAGCTGCGCCAATTTTGTCCTAAATAAAAGGGCGTGAATGTCGTGATCAGCACGTGCGCCACGCCATTTTGGGCGGTGCGGGCCGGAAATCTACGAATGTACGAGCAGCGAAGAGCATCCCGGGCGTCCTTTGTTTGTGATCAAGAACATACC
>NZ_JBDVLG010000055.1:0-17407 GCF_039970775.1 Roseobacter sp. | reverse complement strand
CCAGCTTCCTGTTCTTTGATCATCGAAATGATCTGTTCGTCTGTGAATCGTGCCTTCATTTGTCCCTCCTTTTGTTGAGCGGACTCTACACAAATCTGGAGGAGTTTTAGGGGCGCAGGTCAGTTCTCATAAAGACAGGCTGAGATGGCGATCTTCGAATACATCAACGGGTTTTATAATCCACGTCGCCGACACTCAGCATTGGGCTGGAAAAGCCCCGTCGCTTTCGAACGGAAAGTGGCTTAAACGAGCACTTGGGGCCGCACTAAAACGGGACAGATCCACAGCTTAGAGACCGACAACGACAGCTATCGCTTCAAGGAAAGCTCAGAGGCCCCAACGAAAACAACAAAGGAGGCACCAACATTGACCAAACCCTAACTGCCAACAAACAATAAAGGCGGGTCAAATATCGGTAGCAATACTGGGACAGTCCTAAATGAACTTCAACAGTGGCAATCTCACTGCGGCGGTATTAGCCGTTAATTTGGAGTGCTCAGCGGTACGAAACCCAGCACAATCAACCCTGTCGCCGCGATTATCCCGAAAACCCAATATTGGTAGGTCGGGCCGCCAACCTTCCAAACCTGACGGTATTTATAGCCGGAAACACATGAGAAAAAGAAAATAACCGTTGCAAATAAGGGGCTTAGGGTGAGGTCGCTCATGTTCATTTAATCTGTATGTCTTTGTGCTGGGTTAAAATAGTCGCAAGGCCGCGCCATACCCTAGTAGGCTCACCATCTTTTTGCAAAGTGAGAACAGGCCCCACAGTATGTGCCTTAGCGGTAGGGCAGGCGGCGCGGAAAAAACGATAGGCACCCAGACTCAACGCATGCGAAACCCCCGCACAATTGCGGGGGGATTGGTTCACAATTCAGCGTATATCAGGCCTTCGTCGAGGGCGAAATATCCCGCGACTTCAGTGATGTGGTCAAGTTCGGTGTCTCGCGATTTTTCCTCTTCGACAAAGAGCGAAACACTATCTGCATCCCAACCATTCATTCGGAGTGTTGCAGGATCTCGGCCATTGAGGGTTTGCATGTCGGCCAGAACAACCGGCCCTGTGTCAAAATCTGTGTTGAACACAAAGGTATCTGGGGTTTCAGTCACCTGATCGCCAGTAACAAACGCATCAATTCCCTCTGATACGCCGGTTTCGACGGCAATCCACGTTACTGTCTCAGACACATGCGCGCCCCGCGCCTCTTCTTCTTGTAGGCGCACCTGAAACCCATCCGCGTCAACATTCGCGATGCGCGTCGTGACCGCGTCGGCCTCATTCACAGAAGACACCTCGGCAAACACGACGGCCTCTCCCAAGGCTTCGCCAAAATCCACCTGCGTCAGATCTATGCCAACGTTTTGCGACCCAGCAACAATGGTCTGCCCCCCCGCCAGCGTATGCGACCCTTCCGAAACGGCGAGCCATCCAATGTCTTCTGTGACGTGATAGCCATCCAGATACTGCCATTCGTCAATCTGGAACTGAAACCCGGTATCGGTGATATCGCGCACACGGGTGGTGCCCGGCTGGCCGCCATTGAACGTCATTGGCCCCATCACCACGATCGCGTTTTCAATCACGGCGTCGAAACTGACGCTGTGCCATTGCGACGCATTGTCTTGCTCAACGCTCACCACACCGCTTTGGCCGATGGGGGTTTGTACGTCGGGGTCCGTACCCTCGATGGTAATGGTAACGGCACCAACGTCCGTGCCGCCATTTCCGTCTGATACGGTATATTGGAAGGTCTCAACCGCCGTTTCACCCGCAGCAAGGGCCTCAAACGCGCCGTTTTGGATATAGGCGAGCATGCCGTCCGCTTTTAATGTGACCTGCGCACCTGATGCCAGGCTGACCGATCCATTCACCGCGATCGTTTCGTCGTTGATCGCGGTAATGTCCAAGCTATCCGCGTCTCCATCGGTGTCATTGGACAGAACATCCAGATCAAGCGCGGCTGCCTCTTCGACCACCGCAATGTCATCGTTGGCAACCGGAGCGGCATTGCCGAACAAATCACTTATGTAGGAAAAACTATAGGCGACATCCGAAAACTGAAAGCTCTCGATGGTGTCAAACACAACATCGATCCCTTCGCCAATGACCTCGATCGCGTTTTCTAGCAGCGAAAACGTGTAGCCCCCGAATGCCGAACCAAACAGGACCGTATCGAACCCGGCACCGCCGATGAACGTGTCGTTGCCGCCCAGCCCCAAGAACGTGTCATCGCCCGTGCCGCCATCCAACACGTTATCGGCCGCGTTGCCGATCAACTCATCATTGCCCGCACCGCTAACCGCGTTTTCGACGACCGTGCCCACCGCCAAGGTAAGGTTCCCTATCCGGCCACCGATGTTGGATGTGTTTTGGTAGGTTTGGTCCGCCGTTTGAATGGTCAGATCAATTTTCTGGTTGGCGTTATACCCGCTGACATCCAGCGTATCGATCCCGTCTGCGTCAACAATGGTTGATGCGGTGCGATCCGCATAGTCCGAAAACTGGTTCCATATCTTGCTTTGGTCGGCGGTGATTGTGGTGTTAAATCCGTAGGTTGTGTCATCAATAAAGGCGTTCGAAACACCGTATCCGAACTGCCCATAAATGCTGTCGAGCGCCAGCCAATCCACAGCCATCGGCGTTTGCAAAAACTCATAGCTTGCGGATATCGCCGAATTTTCACTCTGTGAGAAATACGACATCATCGAAGCTTGCCAGCTGTCCAATTCGAAATCGGCATCCGATGCATAATTTGCACTGCCGTTATACGCCCCCTGATGCCCCAAGCCCAATGCGTGCCCGATTTCGTGGAAAATTGTCTGGAGCGTGTAATCGTCGTAGTTTGACGTGCCGCCAGACCAGCTGGTGGCGAGATTGACGTAAGAATAATAAATCGATCCATCGCCATAGCGGGTAGATCCTGCATAGGCGCCGGCTGAATTGTCGGAAAAGAAGAAATCAACGATGTTGTCGTCGGTGCTGGTGGTCTCGACAAACTCGATGCCCAAAACGGCGCCGTACACATCAAAGGCGTCGCGGATCAGCTCTGCGCGTGCCGCAGACACACCGTCGATATCGCTGCCCCCGCCAAAGGGCAGCGCATCAAAACCGCTAACATTGTAATGCAACACACCGTTGTTCGGGTCAAAGCCGGTGGAGCCTAGGTTGTGCCGAAACCCCGTGGAGGAGTTCCAATACCCGGTTTCGAGGAAATCTGACATGTCTTGCAGGGATGCGGTTGCGGCCGCTGATGTGACAGTGCTGTCAGTCAGGTCTTGCGCGCGTTCCACGTCATCCTTGAATTTGTCAGTCGACATGCAGGCTGCACAGCCACAAGTAGACAGGTGCTCGCCGAACAAATCGACGCTGGGCTGGGTGTCATTGAGGGGGAGTTGCGGGGCTTGGATGTCGGTCCGGGTGGTCGCATCGATAGATTGGTCTGGCATTACCATTCCTTATAAGTGACACCACATCCCGACGACGACCATAGCGGGAAATTTTCGTTTCGGGAAGCCAAATAAGGCGATTATATTCTGGGTGTGAAACCAGCCATTTACCAAAATTGTTTGGGTGCGGCCGATGGAATCAAAGACGACATCCCGTAAATCATCCCGGCTTTTTGCCCCCGCCTGACGGCACAACGCGCGCCCTTGCTGCCGGGTTTGGCGGGCGCAAATACCTTTGTGTCTATGGTAGAAATATACGACATGGCCGCGCGGTTCGAGGTGGTTGAAACATTGACCTCTGTGAGAGATATAATTTAACGGCGCCGGCACAATTCGCCCCCTGACGGCGATTGCGCTTGACGCAATGTAACAAGACAAGTTACTTAATGAAACGTTACAACATAACAAGACGAGTTGGGTGAATTTTGGACGACCAATTGCCAGTATTGTCGATCTGCATGACCTGTCGCGATGGCCGCGAAGACCAAAAGGGCACCCGCGGCGGCACGCGTTTGGCCCACCGTGTGTCGGCGTGCATGGCAAATCAGGCGACACCCCAGATGCACATTCGCGGTGTGCAATGCATGAGCCAATGCAAACGGTCCTGCATCGTTTCGCTGAGCGCTCACGCACAATTTACATATATTTTCGGTGACCTAGATCCCGAAAATGGCGGCCATGTCGATGCGCTTTTTGACCTTGTTTCAAGCTACAGGCAGGCGGCCGAAGGCTTTTTGGAACGCAAAGATCGCCCCAAAGCCCTGCAGGCGAATATCCTTGGGCGTTTGCCACCGCTTGACAGCAGATCGCAGCTGATTTCCAGTATAGAAATGGTCGAGTCATGAAAGATTTTGCGGCGGATCTCGCGCCCGCGCACACCCCACACGGCGACACAACCGCTGCCCGCCTCGCGGTTCAGACGGCAAGTTGGCGCGCGCCCCGAGGTGGGAAAACAATCCTGCACCCGGTGAGCTTTGATCTCGCGCCGGGGCGTGTGTTGGGCGTTGTGGGGCCCAATGGCGCGGGCAAATCCACGCTTCTTAGGCTGCTTTATCGGTATCAACGCCCGGTCACAGGGGCCATCAAGATCGACGGTACAGATATCTGGTCGATGTCTGCCCGCGACGTTGCGCGCAAAGTCGCGGCAGTCCTTCAGGAACATCCAACCGATTTCGCCCTGACCGTGCGCGAAATCGTAAGTCTTGGGCGCACCCCACATCGCACGGGGTTTGCGGGGCTGTCGGGGGGGCGCGACGCGGCTATTGTTGCCGCCGCGCTGGACCGTCTGGACCTGAGCAGATTCGCAGATCGCCAGATGGGCACGCTTTCAGGCGGTGAACGCCAGCGGGTCATGGTGGCGCGCGCATTGTCCCAAGAACCGCGGCTGCTGATCCTTGATGAACCGACCAACCACCTCGATATCCGCCATCAGCTCGAAGTGCTGGCGTTGATCAAAGATCTGCCCCTGACGATCGTGACATCGCTGCACGATCTGAACATGGCCGCGCAGGTGTGCGATAGCGTCTTGTTGCTGCAGAATGGCCATCCATTGGGGTTTGGCCCGCCCGAAACTGTGTTTTCGGAACGGGCCGTTTCAGACGCCTTTGGGGTCACCGCCCAGCAAGAGCTGCTTGCGCCAAGCGATACAAAACACATGACATTCCACCTATAAAACAAAGGAAATTCGAGATGAGAAACGTCGCATTTGGCGCCGTCGCGCTTGGCCTGATCGCAGGGTCGGCGGGCGCTGAAACAACCGTGCAAAGCTGCAACCGCAGTGTGACCTTTGACGCGCCCCCCGAACGGGCGATTTCGAACGATGTGAACTTGACCGAAATGATGCTGGTCCTTGGACTTGCGGATCGCATGGTTGGCTATACCGGGATCTCGGGCTGGAAAACGCTGGATGAAGAGATGCGCGCAGGCATCGCAGAACTGCCTGAACTGTCGGCCAAATATCCCACCAAAGAGGTCCTTGTTGGGGCCGATGCCGATTTTCTGTTTGCCGGTTGGAATTACGGCATGAAGGTCGGTGGCGAAGTCACGCCAGAGACATTGGAGCCCTTTGGCATTCAGGTCTATGAACTGACTGAATCGTGCACCCACATCATGGACAAATCCAAAGCCAGCATCGAAGACATGTATGCCGATCTCATGAACCTAGGCGCGATTTTCGACGCCGAAGACAAAGCCGCAACGCTGATAGACGGCTACCGGGCAGATCTGGCCGCCTTCACCGACGACCTCGAAACCGGCGATCCGGTGCGGGTCTTTATCTACGATAGCGGCGAAGATGCCCCTTTCACGGCGGGGCTTTACGCGATGCCAACCGCGTTGATTGAGGCAGCAGGCGGCACGAACGTCATGAACGGGTTCGAGAAAAGCTGGGGTACTGTGACCTGGGAAGAGGTCGTAGACCAAAACCCGCAGGTCATTGTGATCATTAACTACGGTGACGTCACAGCAGCCCAAAAACGCGAATTTATAATGTCCAATCCCGCCTTTGCAGACATTGACGCGGTGAAAAACGACCGCTTTGTCACGCTTGAATATGTCGAAGCCACGCCGGGCCCGCGCAACATCCAAGCCATCAAGACCTTGGCCAATGGGTTTTGGGCGCAGTAACGCATGACTGACACCGCAACCCAGCCCCGCCGTTTTAGACTTGGGCGACGGTCTATCCTTGCCCTGTGCGGTGTGGCAGCGTTGTTTGTGTCGTTGTCAGTGGCCGTATCCGTGGGGGCCGTTGCGGTGCCGACGGGCACGGTTTGGGGCGTCTTGGCCAACAAAGTGCGGCCCGATGTCGTCGACCAAACCTGGAGCCAAGGCCGCGAGGCCATCGTTTGGAACATCAGATTTCCGCGCGCGCTTTTGGCGGTGATGGTGGGGGCAGGGCTTGCGGTGGTTGGCGCCAGCTTGCAGGCCGTCACCCGCAACCCACTGTCGGATCCGCATCTTTTGGGTATTTCATCGGGCGGTGCCTTTGGCGCGATCTTTGCGCTGTTGCATTCGGGGCTGTTTTTGGGGTTGTTGACGGTCCCTATTATGGCATTCGCGGGCGCATTACTGGCGACGCTTATTGTGCTTGGGGTGTCCCGGCTGACAGACGCATCCAGCGCGGACCGGTTGGTGTTGGCCGGCGTCGCGGTGTCCTTTATCATTATGGCCGCCGCCAACGGGTTGATTTTTCTCGGGGATCCGCGTGCGTCGCACACGGTGGTGTTTTGGATGCTCGGGGGGCTCGGCCTCGCGCAATGGGATCAGTTGGGCTATCCGCTGGTGATCCTTGTGGGGTGTGGTGCGTGGCTTATGTGTCAGACGCGGCAACTCAATGCGATGACGGTCGGAGACGAAACCGCGGCGACGTTGGGCATCCCGGTTGCACGCTTCCGGCTGGTGGTTTTTGTCATTGGCGCTCTGATCACCGGGGTCATGGTGGCCTTTTCGGGGATTATCGGGTTTGTCGGCCTGATGGTGCCACATATCGCGCGGATGCTTGTGGGCGGTGACTATGCGCGCGTGCTGCCTGCATCGGCGCTGATTGGTGCGATTTTCCTGTTGTGGGCTGACATCGCTGCGCGCACGATCATGGCGCCCGAAGACATGCCAATCGGGATCGTCACGGGCCTTGTCGGCGGCATGTTCTTTGTCTGGTTGCTGGGTCGCCGGTCCGTATGATGTGTTTAGCGGTCGTGCGTCAGGGTTTGGGCATAGGCGCGCGCCAAAGGCGATACCGCATCGTGGCCAAAGCGCGCCATTGGTAGGTTTTCGACAATCTGCGCGTCATCCAGAACAAGAATGCGATGCGCAAGATGCCGCAACGGCGCGAGATCATGACTGACGATCAACATCGACGTGCCATGGTCTGCATGCAGCTTTTGTAGCACGTTGATCGTGCTGATTTGGGTGGGCAAATCCAGCGACGACAATGGCTCATCCAGGATCAAAACTTGTGGTTGCGCGGCCAATGCGCGGGCCAGTGCGACGCGTTGGCATTGCCCACCAGACAGCGCATGCATGCGGCGATGCAACATGTCTTCGGGCAACGAAAACGCCGCCAACATGTCGCGCGCTTGTGCGGCGCGCTGCTGCCTTGGGCCGACGTTGAAACCGTTCAGCGTTTCCAGCACCGTGGTGTGCGCCGTCAGATACGGGCTGAGCGATTGCACCGGATCTTGCCACAAATATTGGAGATGTTGACGCGCCGCACCCTGACCGGGCGTAATCTGCGCGCCATTCAGGATCATTCGCCCATGGTCGATTGTCTCGAGCCCGGTCAGACACCGGGCGAGCGTTGATTTCCCGGCGCCCGATCGCCCGATCAGGCCGACGATCTCGCCTGCGTCAATTGACATCGACACATCGTTGAGCACGACCCGCCCTTGGAACCGCTTTGTCAGATTTTGCACGGTCAGCATGATGATTGCAACGCCGCCGCTGCTTGGGCCAATGCGCGGGCAGCAGGCGCGGCTGACAAGGCCAAATCTGCGATGTTGGCGTCTTCGACGATGCGCCCTTGGTCCATCACCAAACTACGCTGGGCAATGGCGGCAACGGCGCGCAAATCGTGGCTGATAAAAACCACCGAGGCCCCGGTTTCGTCGGCTGCGGTTTTCAGTGCTGCGAGGATATCTTGTTCTGTCAACACATCCAGCCCGGTGGTGGGTTCATCCGCGATCAAGATGCGTGGTCGCAACAAAAGGGCCATGGCGATCAGGACGCGCTGTTTCATGCCGCCCGATAATTGATAGGGAAAGAGATCGGGCACATCGCGCGCCAGCTTCACCGCATCTAGCGCGCGGGGCACGGCGGTTTTGGCCACGGCGCCTGCCGTGCGTGCGGCTTCGTTGAGCTGCACACCAACCCGGCGGGCAGGTGTGAGCGCGGTGCCGGGGCTTTGGAATATTTGAAAAACCACCCGCCCACGAGCCTTGCGCCATGTCTTTGCAGATGCGCCGATCATGGGTGCCCCGTTCATGTCGATGCCCCCGCCGGACACCACAAGTGGCGACCGCAGCAACCCGCATATCGCCGCAGCCGTCAGGGATTTGCCGCACCCGCTGGCGCCGACCAATCCGATACGTTCGCCCTGTGCCAGATCAAAGCTGATCTGGTCCAGCAATGGTGGGGCAGAGGGGGCCGCGACGCTCAGGTCACGTAGGCGAAGGGCGGCTACCATGTGTACGGCGCGCGGGTGTCGAGAAACGTGCGCAGACCTTCGCCGATCAGGTTCAACGCCAACACCGCCATAGTGACGGCCAAACCGGGCACCAACAACATATGTGGCGCTTGGGCAAAAAAGGGCCGTGCTTCGTTGAGCATCGCGCCCCATTCAGGGGTGGGCGGCTGCGCGCCAATGCCCAGAAAACTAAGCGCCGACAGGGCCAACAACACAGACGCGGTTTCAAGTGAGACAATAACCGCCAGCGGGGGCACGACCTGCGGCAAAATATGACGAAACACGATGCGCCACCGGGATGCGCCACACATATAGGCGGCGCGCACAAAGTCCCGTTGATTGGCGGACAGCACCAAGGTCCGCACCATACGCGCTGTGGAAGGCCACCACGCCGCCGCGATCCCGATGACGGACGCCTCAAGCGAGGCGCCCATGAACCCGATAACGGCCAATGCCAGAACCAGCGTCGGAAAAGCCATGATGATATCTGCCACCCGCATCATCACCAGGTCGACGGCCCCGCCTGCAATCGCGGCAGCGACCCCCCATGGCAGGGCAATGACCAAGATAGCGGCCATGGTGGCGCATGCAGCCCCCAGCGAAACAGGCACCGCGTGCATCAAGCGTGATAGGACATCGCGGCCTAGGTGGTCTGTGCCCAACGGGTGCGTCTGCGATGGGCCTGTCAGCCGGGCCAATAGGTCCATCTTTTCGGGGGCTGGTACGTCGAACAGATGCGGCCATAGCCCAAGCAGTGCAAACCCCGCCAGCAACAGCGCCCCCGCCGCAAGGCCGATGCGCCCAAAGGGCAGGGGCGGGAATAGGGTGTGGTCAGTCATCTGTGACCGCCCGGCGCAATTGTGGGTCGGTGAAAATCACGACGATATCGGCAAAGATACTGGTGGTGAAAAAGATCAACCCCATGAACACGAGGTAGGCTTGGATCACTGGAAAATCGCGCTGGCCGATGGCCTGCAAGATTAGCTGCCCAAGGCCGGGCCAGCCAAAGATGCTTTCGATGATCACAACACCTCCCAACAGCGCGCCGAATGTGTTGGCCCAAGCCGTCACAAGAGGCCCCACGACGCGCGGTGCAATGTGGCCTATCAAAATGCGCGCCGGGTGCAGGCCCTTGGCGATGGCAAGGCGGATGTGGTCTTCGGCCATGTCGGATTGGATCCGTTCAAATACGACCCGGCCCAGAGACGCCCCTGCGCCAAGGCTAAGGGTGAGCGCGGGCAAGATGAGGTCAGCCGTACTCCCATTCCCCACCAACCGGCCCCACCCCAACCCGAGGACAAAGACGTAGATAAACACGAGTGCCAGCCAGAAAGACGGGATAGACACCAACACGATTGTCAGCCCCCGGATGACGGCGGCCACCCAAGGGTGCGCGCTGAGCGCGAGGATGCCAAACGTCAAAGACACCGCGATCGCTCCGACAAGCGCAGTGGTGGCCAAGGTCAGCGTGGCAGGCAGGCGCAGCGTAATTTCGGCGGCCACAGTCCGGCCCGTTGCGATGGATGTCCCAAAATCAAGCCGGACCGCGCGGCCGAGCCAATCCAGATACCGCACCAAAAACGGCTGATCGAGACCAAATTCAGCGCGCAACGCATCGATATCTGCGGGCGTGGGCACGATGCCCAAGGCGCGCAGTTCCATCATCACCGGATCGCCCGGCGCAATCGCCACGATTGTGAAGGCCGCAAACGACATGCCCAACAACGTGGGCAGGGCGACGGCGATCCGCACAAGAATAAATCGAAACATCAGCGGTTCCTTGTGGGCAGAGCCCTAGGGGCGGGCTCTGCCGGTGCGGTTACTGGCTGACCCGCAGCACGTTCCCGTAATCGATCCAATCGGCGTATTCGGACATGGGCACATCCAGACCGGGGCGCGACAAGGCAAAGTTCGGCACCATTAGGATAGGGATCGCCACCAGATCGTCTTGTACGATGGCGCGGTGCGCGGCCCGGACCTTTGCGATCACGTCGTCGCGGGTTTGGGCCTTGCGGGCATCACCCAGCAACGCGTCCACATGTGGGCCGGGCGCCACAAAGGTATAGCCGCCCCATGGCGTGGTTGTCGTGAACAGGTTGTTGAGCAAATACGTAGGGTCGGTGTTATTGTTCGACGCGAATTCAAGATACAGATCCGCCGCGCCGGTATCCAGATAGGTCGACCCGTAGACGCCACTGTCGTCCACCTCGACGAGATCAATCTGCACCCCGACGGCGGCAAACATCTGCTCTAACATCTCGGGCATGGGTTTCACGGTCGACACATTGGGGTAGGCCGCCACAAGCCGCAGCGACAGTTTGCGCCCGTCCTTTTCACGGATACCGTCAGGGCCCAGGGTCCAACCGGCGGCATCCAGCAGCGCGCCCGCTTTGGCCGCGTCATAGCCAAACCCATCTGTATGGTCATCGCCCAGACTGAACATCCAACCGGGCAAAATACCCTTGGCGGGTTCACCGCGCCCTGCATAAAGCACGCTGGCAATGGTGTCGCGGTCGATGGCCCATGCCAGCGCCTCGCGGACCTGGCGGTCTTGCATGATGTCAAAGGGGGCCGCGCCGTGGATGTTGGTCAACAAGGCGACATACCGGATGGGGCGGCTTTGGTGCAGCACCACTGACCCGTCCTGCGGCATCGACAGCAGCATCTGTGGTGTCACCTCGCCAATCACGTCGATTTCGCTGTTTTGCAGGGCCAACAGACGCGCGTTGTCATCGGCGATAAACCGGAATGTCAGTTTGTCAATTTCGGGCGCGTCCCCCCAATAGGTTTCGTTGCGCACCACGGTGATCTGTTGATTGGGCAGGTAGCTGTCCAACACATATGGCCCCGTGCCGTTGGGCGTTTCGGCGCGGTTGTCCGACGGACCAAACAGTGACGTGCCGCGGTGGGTCATGTTTTCGATCACCAGCGCGGACCCCGTTTCGGATCGAAAGCTAATTTGGTAATCGCCCAGTTTTTCAAAGCTGATTTGGTCAATTTGCAAGAAATCCGACTTGCCCTGATCGTAGAGCTTTAGCGCGGCAATAGTGCTGTCGGCGTCCAATTTTGTACCGTCAGAAAACGTGACATCGTCGCGCAGGGTCACGGTGTATGTGCCGTCTGCGTAGGCCCAGTCTTGGAACAACAGCGGGCTGGGCAGGAAGTTTTCGTCGGGTTTTACGGCCGTTTCGACGATTTGCGCGGCGGGCCGGCGGGTGGTGAAGGTAAATTTCTGTTCGTCGATAGAATAGCGGTCTTGTTTTACGGCGACGGTCAGCGAGGTATCCGCGATTGCGGGCGCAAAGCCCAGTGGCAAGCAGACAGCGCAGGCGGCCAGAAGGCGCGCCGAAGAGAAGGTCGGGGTCATTGGTAGATCCTGTTGAGTGTACGTTTTGGTAAAAAGACGTCAGCTCAGCAAGGGGGGTGCGCGCGATGTATAGGGCGACCAGATAGGCGTGGTATGGGGGTGATCGTCGGGAATGATTTGCGATAGGGCCACCCATTGGACGGACGCCGCGCCGAACCCACCCAACGTGGTGGGTAGCATTGCATGCTGAACAGTAAATGCATCGCAGCTCAGGTCAATGTCGCGGTTATCGCTGTCGTCCAGGTCGACGGTAAGGGTCGTGGTCGTGGTGCCCGTGCACAGCGTATAGGTGAGCGTGTCGCCCTGCAGGGTCAACATCGCGCCGGGCGGACGTGTTATGACGCTGACCAAAACGGTCAGGGCTAACACTGCGCAAATAATGTACCGTAAGCGCGACAAATCCATATCCCAATAGCATCGACAAGCGGACACTAACGAAATCATACCAGTGCTGTACAGCGCATTGTGCGGCCTTTGCGGCATGGTGTGATTTTGGCCAGTGATGTGCCAAATCGTTTACACTCCTAAAGGTGTCGTCAGGAATATCCTGTGCGCTGTGCATTTTACGTAAGGCGTCCCGTTTAACCTCGTTAGATCGAAGAGAATATGACCCGCCCGATGCAAGCCTTTAAAACGTTGAATTCGACGGCAGCTGCTTTGGCAGGCATCGAAGGTGCGGGAGGATTGTGCCCCATTTGGAAAGCCGCAGGTCGTCATATTGAGCAAACTACGCCCCGACATCAAACCCGTCCGCACACTATTATTGCAGGGCGCGTATCTAACTACGAAAATCTGAACGAAGTAATTTAAATCTCACAAAATCATATCCCTATGGCCAATCCAAGGAAAACAATTTGGCAAGGCCCATAGAAGCATTCGAAAACACTTGCTTTTGCAGGCAGGATCTCCAATTATCCACATTATGGAATGTAATTCTATTATACAGAACTTCGGGACGGTCCGGTCATAAATCACATTTGGGGAGCAACGAAATGCTGGATTACGCATATGATCTGGGTACCTATAGCCGCAAAATCACGACGTCTTCGCCAGAAGCGCAGGTGTGGTTTGATCGTGGGCTGAATTGGATTTACGGGTATCACCACGAAGAGGCGGGGGTTTGCTTTACTCACGCGCTGAAGGCGGACCCGAAATGTGCTATGGCCTATTGGGGTTTGGCGTACATTGTCGGACCGAACTATAACAAACCGTGGGAGCTATTTGACGGCGACGAAGTGCAAAGCGTGCTGAACGCCACCGCCGACGCGTTGGCCAAGGCGGATGAGTTCGGCAAAGGTGCAACGGCCGTTGAACAGGCGCTGATCAAGGCGTTGCACATGCGGTATCAATCGACCAACCCGGTCCCTGATCTTTATGTCTGGAGCCACGCCTACGCTGACGCGATGATGGACGTGTACCGGCAATTCCCCGGTGATCAAGACGTCGCGACCCTGACGGTCGAAGCGCAGATGAATTTGACGCCTTGGCAGATGTGGGACCCGCGTAGTGGTGCCCCAAATCCCGTGGCACGTACACTGGACACACGCGCGATGCTCGAAAAAGGGATCGATGAGGTCCGCGCATCTGGTGCCCGTCCGCATCCGGGTCTGTGGCATCTGTATATCCACTTGATGGAAATGTCGCCAGAACCCGAGGCCGCGTTGCGCGTCGCTGACGAAATTCGCGGGTTGGTGCCCGATGCGGGGCATCTTGAACATATGGCCACGCATATCGACGTGCTGTGTGGCAATTACCAAGATGTTGTCGTGGGGAATTCCAGTGGTATCGCGGCAGATGAAAAGTACTGGGAAGCAGAAGGTGCGATGAACTTCTATTCTATGTACCGCACCCATAACTATCACTTTAAGCTGTATGGCGCGATGTTCCTTGGCCGATATGATCTGGCCATGGATGCGGTGCGTGGTCTGCAAAGAACCATCCCACATGAATTGATCGAGCCAATGGCGAACTTCCTTGAAGGCTATATGTCTGTGGAAACTCATGCGTTGATCCGGTTCGGTAAGTGGCAAGAGTTGATTGATCTGCCACTGCCTGAAAACCAGTCGCTCTATACGATGACGACCGCGCTGAATTACTACGGCAAAGGCATTGCGCATGCGGCACTTGGCGATCACGCGGCGGCGCTTGAGGCGCAAGAGAACTTTGAGAAAGCCGCAGCGACGGTGATAGACGAACGCATGATCCACGTTGTGACCTGTCAGGCGATCCTTGGTGTGGCGCGCGAAATGCTGGCGGGTGAGGTGAACTATCACAAAGGCAACTATGATGCTGCCTTTGCCCATCTGCGCAACGCAGTCGCGCTCGAAGATGCGCTGCCATACGACGAGCCGTGGGGCTGGATGATGCCAAGTCGTCACGCTTTGGGTGCGCTTTTGCTGGAGCAAGGGCACGTCGAAGAAGCGATGTCAGCCTACGAGGCCGATCTGGGTATGGATCACACAGTGCTGCGGTCAAACCGGCATCCGCACAACGTTTGGGCGCTGCTTGGTCTGTCAGAATGTTACACCCGTTTGGGGAAAGAAAAAGAGGCGCGGATGATCCAACCGCAGCTAGATTATGCGCTGTCTCGGTCTGACAACATTCACGCCTCTTGCTTTTGTAGCAAGAAGAAAGTCGCGTAATTAAGGGGTTGTACAGGTGTGCACCGACATCCAATGCCAGCGCGCACCTGTCGTAGTAAGATAATGATTGTTTCACTCGGCGCCCTCTATCCTTTGCCGCGATTGCGCATGGGGATTATCGGCCTGTCACTTGTTGCAAAAAATCTGCGCATCAATTTTCACGGTCGCGACAAGGAGCACGCGAGGGACTACGTCAGTGGTACTCATTGTGGTGCAAGCCCTCCCAACCAACAAGGCATATCCCCCTCTTGTGGAACGTCAGGCGAATTTGACCTTTACGTCAACAACTGGCCCAAAATTAAGGAAATCGGCAAAGCTGACCTTCGTGCAGATCGCGGCGAATAGCCGGAACGAGCCGATTGTGTTGAAAAACTCCGAAATTCAAATATCGAGATTTTCCGACAAAAGCCCATCATGCCAAGAAGTCAGATCAGATCGTTCGTGAGGCACAGAGAGCTGGCACATGGATGCCAGTTTGATCAGCGCGGATGTCCAGAAACAGAACTCCAGCAACCCTGATGACTGGGCAGCCCGTATGACCGACCCAGATGATGCACCACGTGCTGTACGGGAATATCTCGGCACCTTGGACGATGAGGCCTTTGGTGCGGCTACGACAACCAAGCCCAAGTTCACTGCTCATGCCGATCCAGCCAGCCAATGGACAGCCGCACGCAAAGGTCCCGCTTTCTTTGCCTACCCTCAATGCTAACCCGGGCGGTATCATTGGCGGAGCAATTCTGGGAGTTCCATTTGCTCTAGTGTGCCCGACGTGTAACATTTGAGGACCGGTTTTAGAGATATGTTTACGAATTTTCGATAGCCCATCGTTTATCAGGGTCTGAAACGGCCATGCGTTCGTGTTTTTTGTGTTTACGATTGTTTGGAGGTGTGAAATGAATTTTGTTCCCACGGTTTTTGGTTCCGGCCTTGCTGGGTACTCGCTCCTACAAACTACGCGTGCGGCACAGCAGGAGCTTTTTGAACAGAATACACTGTTGGTTCGCGAAACCACACAGTTCGCAGAGCGTATTGAAAGCGTTCAAACCTCGGACGAGTTGATCGAAGATCGAACGTTGCTCGGAGTTGCGCTCGGGGCTTTCGGTCTTGAGGAAGATCTGGACAACAGAGCATTCATCAAGCAAATCCTCGATTCTGATCTGGATGATAGCACCTCGCTGGCCAACCGTCTGGCCGATACGCGGTACCTCGCGTTTGCCCAAACATTCAATTTCGCGGGATCTACTGGTGCACAGCTCCCAGAGACGCGCACAGTCGACGATCTGACCCTTCAACTTGAATCCTTGCAGACCTCCGACGATCTTTTGTCTGACCCATCGTTGCTCCGGGCAACATTGGAAAAATTTGACCTCGGAGGAAATGAATCAAATACGTACTTCCTACAGCAGGTTTTGGAATCCGATTTGTCGGACGAAAATTCATTTGCGAACCGCATGTCTGACCCTCGTCTCACGGAATTGGCTGGAACCTTTAATTTTTTCGAGAAAGAGCAACAACGCAGTAAACTAGACGACATCGTTGATGTATTCTCAGGGAATTTCGATGATATTTCAAGCTCTGCAGAGCTGCTTGCAAATGATGCGTTTCTCTCTCAGGCCATGGATGTTTTCGAGATAGACGATGTTTACACTACGAGTTTTCTAACTGACGTATTGGACTCAGACCTTAACGATGAAAATTCCTTTGCAAATTCATTGGAGGATGAGAAATTTCTGCTACTTGCAGGTGCGTTTAACTTCAACACGCCCGCGTTGGATGAGGACGGAAATGCTGTTGTTGATGACGACGGAAATACGGTTTTTCAAACCGGGAAGCTAGAAGCATTCGTTGAGGCCGCGGCGTCCAACATCAGATCGTTGGCTACACCTGCGGATTTCATGGATGCGGAAGATTTACTGGATGCAACTATAGATCTTCTGAGCCTCGAAGATACTTTTGCTTCAAAAGAACGCATTGAGCGTGTTCTGAATTCGGATCCAGATAGCCCAAACTCGCTGGTAAACTCTCTCACTTCCGAACCGTACACAGCCTTATTTAACCTTTTTAAATTTGAAGAGCCAGTAACGACGAGAACCTATCCATCAGGTTTTGTGGAACAAGTCACACAAAACTATCTTGATCGCCAATTTGAGATCGAAATTGGTAACAGCGATACAAGTATGCGTGTGGCCCTTTCCCTTGAGCGTGAGTTAACTGATGTTGTCGAAAGTAGTTCGAGCAATGACGGACATTGGTTTTCAATTATGGCGTCGTCGTCGTTGAGGCTTGCATTTGAGGGAGCGTTTAGGCTTCCTGACAGCTTTGGTAGCATCGACATAGACCAACAGCTCGGAGTGATGAAAGATAGAGCAGAATCGTTTTTTGGAACCTCAGAAGTGGCCGACTTCTTGGATCCTGATACGTTAAACGATCTGAGGGACGCTTATCTGGTTTCTACTACCAGCTCGACGGGGGCAACCACCTCTGGTGCCAGCATCGCCTCCCTTATTCTCTCAAGTTTCTGAGTTGATACATCAAGATTTTTGTAGAGCTTTGAGGTACCCTTTGTTTCCTAGACTCCTGCTTCGCATTGGACCTATCGGGTTTTGATGCCGCTCTTTTGATAGTATTTTGGACCTGTCGCGCTTTTGTGCCGCCGTCTGGGATTGTAGAAGCCGTTGATGTATTCGAAGATGGCCATCTCAGCTTGCCGGCGTGTTTCCCATGACCGTCGCCAGATCAGTTCGGCCTTGATCGTTTTGAAGAACG